>NZ_OU957226.1:1361666-2042500 GCF_918731615.1 Flavobacterium sp. CECT 9288
TGTTACATTAACTTGAATTTTATCTGTGTTCTTAATTTTAAATAATTTAGAAATATCATCGTGTCGAGAAAATTCGGTAGTAACATAATTTAGACCATCTGTATGCTCATACATTAAAAAATCTTTTGTTAAAACAATTGGGCTATTGTTATAAACACCATCATAAGGAGTTCCAGCTGAAATAGTACCCGATATATTTACAGTTTGTCCTTGTGTCATGACATATTTCATGTGATCTACGCCAATGGCAATGCTATAATGATCATTAATAAAATATCCCAACCTAACATTTGTTTGCGGAATGGTCATTCTTGATGGATTTATGTAATCTACATGCCACCCTTTTGGTTTGTCATTAGAGGAAATATTTTCAAGTGTGAAATTGTAATCTTTTCCCTTAAAGGTCACATCTGATTTGGTAAAGTTATCTCTATTTCCTCCCCAAGAAACAAAAAATTTTCCTTTATTATGAGCAGTATATTTTTGTTGTATTTTTATTTCTTCTTGTGCTTGTACGTTTTGTATACATGACAACGCAAATAATACGATGTATAAAAATATTTTTTTCAAGAGTTTTATTTTCTAAATTAAAATTGTTTAATCGTTTGTCTTATGGCAACAAGTTTCACCATTAGAGATTCAAAATAATCTAAATGCAACATATTTGCCCCATCACTTTTTGCATTTGCAGGATCAAAATGGGTTTCAATGAAAATACCATCAACACCTACAGCAATTCCGGCTTTCGCAACAGTTTCTATCATGTCTGGTCTGCCACCTGTGACACCTGCAGTTTGATTTGGTTGCTGTAAAGAATGCGTAACATCTAGAACCGTAGACGCATATTGTTGCATAGTAGGTATACCTCTAAAATCTACAATCATATCTTGATATCCAAACATGGTACCTCGATCTGTCACCATTACATTTTTGTTTTGGCAATCCAATACTTTTTGAACCGCATGTTTCATGCTTTCTGGACTCATAAATTGTCCTTTTTTTAAGTTTACAACTTTACCTGTATTTGCCGCAGCTACTACTAGGTCAGTTTGTCTTACCAAGAAAGCAGGAATTTGAAGTACATCAACATATTGTGCCGCCATTGCAGCATCTTCATTGGTATGAATATCTGTTACCGTAGGCACATTAAATGTTTCTGAAACTTTTCTCAGTATTTTTAATGCTTTTTCATCTCCAATTCCAGAAAAACTATCAATTCTGGAGCGATTTGCTTTTTTAAAAGACCCTTTAAAAACAAAAGGTATTTTTAAATCATTAGTAATTCCTACTAGTTTTTCAGCAATTTGTAAAGCCATTGTCTCTCCTTCAATAGCGCAAGGACCTGCTAGTAAAAAGAAATTACCGCTGTCAGTATGTTTAATTTGTGGGATATTTTGAATATTCATAGTGTGTGTTTTCAGTTTGCAAATGTAGTTATGATTTATTTTAAATTGATGAAATCATAAAGTTTTTAAAAGTATTTTAATAATAAATTGCTATGCTAATTTTGTTTTTCAAAATTATTTTGAGATAATAACCTAATAGAAATTCTTTATTTTTTTAAAGTAAGACCTACAGGAACTTTGACAACTCCTTTTTCGTAAATATTAAGGTATAGTAGTACAGGTGTTTTTTGTCCATCCCATTTTAATTCAAATACATCAAGCAGACCTGCACCCATGTCGCTTCTCTTCGTTGGAAAAGGGCAGCAACTTTCTAGTTTGGTAAAGGTGATTTTTTCTCCTTTAGGTCCTGCAAGTGCATTTATAAAACGCTCTTGATTAATGGTTTCGTTGTTGGTGTTATTGAAAAAAATATTGACAGGATAATCTTTATTGTACCCGTATTTTTTATCCGTGCTATATTCAGTTATAATAAAGGTATTTTTCTGTGTGAGTTGTAAGTCAGGAGCATTGTCATCGGTGTTTTGTAATGTAGATTTTGTACTTGTACACCCCGATAAAGTAATGAAGAGGATAAATATAACTAGTGTATTTTTCATAGTTTAATTTTTTGTGTGTTTAATTTTGATTTGATGATACAAATATAATCAGAACCCTTATTATAACGGTTTTTGTTGTCGTAAATTATTATGTTTGGGCTTAGCCAATTTTTATTTCCAAGTGTGTGTCAATGCTTATTATATTTGCAGAAATTAAATGAATAGAATATGGAAGTAGTTTTTCAAACATGGCCTTGGTATGTTTCTGGTTTACTGATAGGATTTATTATGTTAGCACTTATTTATTTTGGGAAGTCTTTCGGTATGTCATCAAATTTAAGATCTCTTTGTTCTATTGCAGGTTTAGGCAAACGAGTATCGTTTTTTGATTTTGACTGGAAAGCACAACGCTGGAATTTAGTAGTCGTTCTTGGAGCTATGTTAGGTGGATTTGTCGCTGTTCATTTCATGAGTGATGCTTCAAATGTGGATATTAATCCTAAAACAGTAGCACAATTAGCACAACTTGGGATTGAAGCTCCCAACGGAAAATTAATGCCGGATGCACTTTTTGGAACAGCTATTTTAGAATCCCCAAAAAGTATCTTCATACTTCTTATTGGTGGGGTTTTAATTGGTTTTGGTTCCCGTTATGCCGGTGGATGTACCTCAGGACATGCCATTTCAGGCTTGAGTAATTTACAACTACCTTCTTTAAAAGCGGTTATCGGTTTTTTTATTGGGGGTCTTATTATGGCTCATTTTTTACTTCCTTTAATCCTAAATTAATCCTCATATATAAATGAAAAATAGTATAAAATTTTTAGCAGTTGGTTTCATTTTTGGAATTGTTTTAACAAAATCCGAAGCCGTTTCTTGGTATAGAATTTATGAAATGTTTCAATTTCAGTCGTTTCACATGTACGGAATTATTTCGGTAGCGATATTGACTGGAATTATTGGGATTCAAATCATAAAAAGAAATAACATCACAGACATCAAAGGAGAATCAATAGAAATTCCAGATAAAGAAAAAGGATCTGCTCGCTACTGGATTGGCGGATTGTTTTTTGGTTTGGGTTGGGCATTAGTAGGTTCTTGTCCTGGTCCTATATTTATTTTGCTTGGCGCTGGTTTTTGGACCGTCCTTATAGTGTTGTTCGGGGCTCTTTTGGGAACTTATTTATATGGTTTATTGAAAAATAAATTACCTCATTAATTGAAAAATATCTAATACCAAAGTAGCATTTTCTTATGGAAATGCTACTTTTTTTTGTTTAGTTTCAAAATGCCAGTTACAATCAAATATTGTGCAATTAAATAAGTTGCCATAATCAAGAAAGAACTGTATTGCAACGGTGTATAGAATTTATCAATGGCCAAAATACTATCTGAAGCGACAAAAATGATGGCTCCTATTAAAATATATATACTGGCAGGTTTTTGCCAGTTTAAAAATCCTTTAAGAGCAAATAACAACATAATTGAAATTGTTAGTGCGTATACAAAAACTGGGGCTTTTAAGTGACCCAAACTTGGTAACAAAATCAGCATCATTACAATTAAATATAAGGCAATTGCTGTAACTCCTATCCAGTAAATGATTTTACTTTTCTTTATATAGATCCTTAATTGTTTACTAAATAGTATGATATAAGAAATATGGGAAAGTAAAAAGGCAATCAATCCTGCAATAAAATACAATTCTCCTTTGTCAGAAAACATCAAGATAATATCACCAATCCAAGATAAAGTCAATGCTGTTAAAAGAACATTGTTGGTAGTAAATTTTTCATTAATATAAACAGCCAGAATTAGAAATGGCAATAAAAGCGGTTTCAAAAACCAGGCAATTTCTTCTTTTTCAAAAAGAATTATCAAAAGGTACACTAGACTAAACCCAATGAAACTTTTTAATATTATGGTGCTTTTCATTGTTTCGTTTTAAGATTGAGCTACAATCATTGTTTCTTTTTCAAAGTTTATGCTGACAAAATATACCGTTACGGCTAAGGATAATACCAGGTAACCGCCGATAATAGAACTGGCAAAAGGAAAGAGTTGATTCATGCCAAACCAATCTCCAAAATAGAAAATCAGTCCAATTCCAAATATAAAACGGATACCTTCCCAAAACACAGAAGTTTTACGTGTGTCCATAAGTTCCGTGTAACTGTAAACCGTAAGGAAGATGAATGCTCCATAAATAAATACATTTGGCAAACCTATTATTGCGATCGAATTATACATATAACTAATCAATAACAACGTCATAATCGCTTGAAAAAGGGACCAGTACATCAGTTTTTTAGAATGTTGAACACCGTATTTTTCAAAATCATATACATTGGTAATTTTTGTTACAGGATATTTTTCTTCAAAATTTTCTGGACGCCAGCCCGTTGGTTTAAACCAAATGGTAAACTTATCTTTCCAGTTTTCTGCTCGCCAAGCATCGGTAATGAGTAACCATAGATGCTGAAAATTAATCCGAATTGGATTCCAGGTTCTCGCTGGTCTTGTAATTCCAAAAACAGGTGGAGCGCTTTCTAGTTCCGCCTGAAAAGTTCCAAACAGTTTATCCCAAATAATGAATATTTGTGAATGATTTTTGTCCATATATTCAGGGTTGATAGCATGATGTACCCTATGATGGGAGGGAGAAACCAGAATGTTTTCTAGAAAACCAATTTTCTTAATGTGTTTGGTGTGGTACCAAAATTGAAGAAATAAATGAATTGGTAGGGTAATTGCAATCACCTTGTAGGGAACTCCTAAAAGCGCTGCTGGAATTAATAAAAAGGTAAACAAATTGACGAAACTGGAAACTGGTTGACGTAGAGCACAAGCCAAATTGAATTCCTCGCTACTGTGGTGAATGGCATGTTTGTTCCATAAAAAATTAATTTGATGCGACAAACGATGGCTCCAATAGCCATAAAAATCAATAGCTACAAATCCAATAAAATAAGTTAAAATGGAAGCTTCAAGATTGAATAAAGCAATTTTAGATACAATCCAATCGTATGAAACTAGGGTTATGCTAAGCCCCAAAACATCTTTTAGGGAGTTAACCATTCCAGAACTTACGCTTGAAACTGAATCCATATTAGGTGAAGTATCTTCCCCTTTGTAATGCCCATAAATTTTCTCGATGATAATCAATATCAAAAAGACAGGCATTACAAAAACTAAAATTTTACCGTATTCTTCCATAAAAACACTTTTTTTTTATTCAAATATAGAATAAAAGAGAATGTTTATGAATTATTCACAGTATTTTATTTCTTAAAGTGAAGTTTTACTATTCTTAAATTATCTCCGCATTAATACCGGCTTCTAGTAATTGTGTACATTGCATTTTTAATTTATCATACGGACCGGTTTTTACGGTACATTTACCATTATAATGTACAATTAAGGAACATTGTTCTGCTTGTTCCGGAGTGTGATCACAAACTCTTATTAAGGTTTCTATAACGTGGTCAAAAGTATTTATATCATCATTGTAAACTACAATTTCATTATTAAATGCAATAGACTCTTTTACACTTACTCGCTCTCTTACTTTTTCTTTTGTACTCATCTTAATGTTTTTAAATTATTAAAAAACCAAATGAATTATTTGGTGTACTTTAAAGAAACCCAATTATTTCTTTGAAATTTTTTAACATATTGCAAACCATTTTCTTGACATGATGCATCAATAAAAGGAATGTCTTCTTCATAAAAGCCACTTAATAACAATGTTCCGTTTGTATTTAGACTGCTTACATACGCGTGCATGTCATTAAGTAAAATGTTACGGTTTATATTTGCAATAATTAAATCGTAATTCTTACCCTCAAGTAGTGCAGCTTCACCTTCATAAACGGTAATGTGCTGGCAATTATTGCGTTCTGCATTTTCTATTGAGTTAAGATAACACCAGTTGTCTATATCAATAGCATCAATCGGTTGAGCTCCTTTCATTTCGGCAAGAATGGCAAGAATGGCAGTACCACAACCCATGTCAAGTGTTTTCATTCCGGTAACATCTATTTCTAATAAATGCTGAATCATCATGTGTGTGGTTTCATGGTGACCCGTTCCAAAACTCATTTTCGGTTCTATAATGATATCGTATTCTGCATCGGTTTTTGGATGAAAAGGCGCTCTTACATGGCATTTTCCATCGACATCAATAGGATCAAAGTTTTTTTCCCATTCTTCATTCCAGTTTACTTGCTCAATTTCTTCAAAAGTGTAATCAATTGTAAACTCCTCAGATTGCAGTATTTGAATGTCATCTAATATCATTTCGTCCCATAAATCCTTTTGAACAAAAGCTGAAATTCCATTTTCAGTTTCAGTAAAACTTTCAAATGCTTTTTCGCCTAATTCAGCAATGAGTATTTCAGACCCAATTTCTTTCGGGCTAATTGTAAAATGATATCCAATATATATGTTTGACATGATAGTTTTTTTACAAAGGTAAGAATCACACACTAATTGGCATTTGTAATATAAAAATTATTTTACATTTGTACATTAAACAGTGTTTTATAATGAAAAAACTTATTTTACTACTATTCCTTATGACTGGAGTAGTTGTCTTTGCTCAAGTTTCAATACAACAAAACAAGCAGGATAATGATTTAAAATTATCTGCTTTGCCATATTATAGTTTTGGAAAAGGTATTGGTATCACTTCTCCTGATAGTTTATTTCAAATGAATATTCGTTTTAGAATACAAAACAGAGTATCCTACATAAATAATGAAGATGAACCAGCAGGATACGACGGTCAAATACGCAGGTTGAGATTGCGTTTTGATGGATATGTGGGTTCACCAAAGTTTTTATATGCCGTTCAGCTTTCATTTGCTCCTGGTGATGTAGGCGAAATCAAAGATGGAGAAAATCTAAATATAATAAGAGATGCTGTTGTTTTTTATAGACCTAACAAAAATTGGAATTTAAGTTTTGGACAAACTAAACTACCTGGGAACAGACAACGTGTAAACTCATCAGGGGGATTACAACTTACAGATAGGTCAATTAATAATACTAAGTTTACTATTGATAGGGATTTTGGTTTTCAGGTACACAACTTGAATGAGTTTCAAAATAGTTTTTCATACAATTTTAAAGGAGCGTTATCTACTGGTGAAGGTAGAAATATAACTGGAAATGCTGACTCAGGTATTGCAGTTACAACTAAAGTTGAGTTGTTTCCTTTTGGAGCCTTTTCAAGAGATGGCACTTATTTTGAGGGCGACATTGTGCGTGAACAAAAACCTAAATTTATGTTGTCTGGCGCTTTTCAGCAAAATAATAATGCAAAACGTACACAGGGTCAATTAGGAAATGATTTATTTCAAGAAAGAACAATGAAATCCGTTTTGATTGATGCAATGTTTAAGTACAACGGGTGGGCTGCAATGTCTAGCTATATGTCACGTTCAACATCAAAAAATGCAATTACTATCAACCCAATAGATAATTCTCAAGTGAGTTATGCTTTTGTAGGTGAAGGATTTGATTATCAATTGAGTTATAATTTTCCATCAAATTATGAATTCATAGGTCGTTTCTCTAATCAAAAAGTGGGTGATGATATTAAAACTTTAGCTCCTAATGCCAAACAATACAGTATCGGTGTGACTAAGTATATTTGGGAACATGCTTTTAAAGTACAAAGTGAACTCACTTTTGATACACTTCATTATTATAATGGAGACAAAAGAAACAATTGGTTTTTGCGCTTTCAAATAGAAATTGGGATATAAAAAAAGCGGTGCATCTAGAATGTACCGCTTTTAGTTTAAGATTATATGGATTTATATTGCATTTACAATTGCAACAAAATCATCAGCTTTTAATGCTGCTCCTCCTATTAATCCACCATCAACATCTGGCTTTGAGAATATTTCAACAGCATTGTCTGGTTTTACGCTACCACCGTAAAGTATAGATACATTGTCAGCAATATCATTTCCAAAAGATTTTCTTACGGTTTCTCTTATGAATTCGTGCATTTCTTGTGCTTGATCTGGAGAGGCTGTTTCTCCAGTTCCAATTGCCCAAACGGGTTCATAAGCCAAAACAATTTTGTCCCAATCTTTTGCTTCAATGTGAAACAATCCATCACGCAATTGATTTTCTACTATGTTGAAATGGTTTCCAGTTTGTCTGTCTTTTAATTCTTCGCCAAAGCAGAATAAAACAGTCATTTCATGTCTTAAAGCAGTATCCACTTTTGCGGCAATCACAGCGTCAGTTTCGTGAAACATAGCTCTTCTTTCTGAATGCCCCAAGATGACATTTGTAACACCCACACTTTTCAACATATCTGCCGAAATTTCTCCAGTAAATGCACCGCCCTCTGCTGCATGAAGATTTTGAGCTGCAACTTCAATATTGGTAAACTCTAAGTGATCCACTGCTGATGCTAGGTTAACAAATGTAGGTGCAACCATAACATGTGCATTTGTTTCAGTTGGTAACTTTGCAATTAACTCGTTCAATAAATCCTCAGTTTGTTCTGCATTTTTATGCATTTTCCAATTTCCAGCTACAATTTTTTTTCTCATGGTACGGTTTTCTTATAAATTTATAATGCTAAAAGCATTTTGATTGTTATTTTTTTAAACTTTTTAAAGTTTCATTTATTTTTTCAAAATCTGTCTCTATAGCGCGGTACAAAACAATTTTTCCATTTTTGTCCACTATAATGTATCTCGGAATCCAGTCAACATCAACTTCTTTAGCAAATACACCTTTCATTTGGTCATTAGCCATAAAATGATCTCCTTTAAGTTGGTGTTTTTCAATTCCTTCTTTCCATTTGTCTGCAGTTTTATCCATTGATATAAAAATATAATCAACATCTTGATTATTGGCTTGAAGCTCTTTTAATTTTGGCATTGCTTTTACACAGTCACCGCACCATGAAGCCCATACTTCTATTACAAGTGTTTTTCCTTTGTGTTTTTTTAGAATGTTTTTGAATGCTACTTGACTGCCATTAGTTACTAGCAATGTTTCGGTCAATGCTTTCTTTGTGAATTCAGTTTTTTGAGCATTTGTAGTGCAAGAAAAGGTTGCAAATACTACTAATAAAGCTATTATTTTTTTCATTTTTATATTTGTTTTAAACAAAGTTAATCAAAGAATTTGAAAGCTGTAGTCCTAAAAATAGAATTTGATGTCATTTTTCGAAATTAATACTACAATATCGATATAGTTTGAGATCGTACAATTATTTTGATGTATCGCTATTTCAGAATGAGAGCTTGAAGCAAAAAAAAACTCGATGGAAAAACCAACGAGCCTTAATTTTTTAGTGTATCTACTATTAGATTACTACAACTTGGACTGCAATTAATCCTTTTTTTCCATTTTCTAATTCAAATTCTACTGTATCACCTTCGCGAATTTGATCGACTACGCCAGAAATGTGTACAAAATGATCTGTTCCTGAACCTTCTTCAGTAATGAATCCGAACCCTTTAGTTTCATTGAAGAATTTAACTACTCCTTTACTCATGTTTTTGTTTTTTTATTAATAAAGAATAAAATTACAATTAAAATTAATAGTAACTCTATTTAAAGTTGTAAAGATTATAAATACTAAATAATAATTTACTATTTTTTTAAAAAGCTACAAAAACAAAAAAGTCTTAAAGGGTATTTACTTTAAGACTTTTTTCTTGAAACATAGTATGAAATTATAATTTTAATTGATCAATATCATTATGATGAACTTTTTGAGTGACAGTTCCTTTATCTAGAATTATGATACTTGGATTTGCTCTTTCAATGGTTTTGACCGTAATTGCATCACAAAAATAAAAGTCAAATGTAAAATTGAATTTTTTCTTGGCAGACTCTAGTTTTTCCGGAGTAGAGGCAGTTAAACCAACTACTTTATATCCTTTGGTTACAGCTTGTTGTTTTAGTTTTTCTACTTTTTGCATCCCAGTTGCGTCGGCTAAATCTAAGTCATACGCTGTAATCATGATGAGTTTTGGTTCTTGAAGAAATTCATCCTTATAATCAGTGTCTTCTTTTTCCATTGTGAAATCATGAATAGGAGGTACGTACCCTTCAGAAATTACTTTGTCTTTACGATCCACAAAAACAGCACCCTCAGGAATTGACATTAAATCTTTTTCGGTAAATTCTTTTTCTACACCACCCACTTTGTAAATGAATATCATTTCAACAACTGATTTTTGAGCACCATCAGGAATTCGCATTCCTTTTTGAATGTTATTCCCTACTTTGTAAGGTCTAAAATCAATTATTGGTAAATGGTTAAGTACCCAATAACCCATGAAGCAACAAGCTAAGATACTCAATATAAAAATAACGTTTTGAAGAATTCCAGGAAATAATGGATTTACTAGTTTTTTGTTGAAAAATAAGACAAGTATAAAGAATAGTAATACAATGTCTTTAGTGAAGGATTGCCAAGGTGTTAGTTTTAAAGCGTCGCCAAAACAACCACAATCTTTGACTACATTAAAATAAGCAGAGTAAAAGGTCAAGAAAGTAAATAAAACAATTAGTATAAGTAAACTCCAAATTGTAAATTTAGATTTGTAACCAATGAGCAACATGATCCCTAAAACTACCTCTAGAATCACCAGGAATAAGGCAAGTGATAATGAAAGCGGTATAAAAATAGGCATATTAAACACGGGCTCGCTAAAATATTCCGCTAGTTTGTATGAAAAGCCTATCGGATCGTTGAGTTTTATCAATCCTGAAATAATGAATAGGATTCCAACAAAAATTCTTGAAAATTGAGTTATTATATTTTTCATATTGAGTACTTAGTAGTTCTTATTTATTTCCAAAACCCATTAAAATTAAGGCAAAAACAGCATAATTTATCATGTCTTGATAATTAGCATCTATGCCTTCAGAGACTAATGTTTTTCCTTTATTGTCTTCAATTTGCTTCACGCGAAGTAATTTTTGTAAAATCAAATCAGTAAGAGAACTTACGCGCATTTCACGCCATGCTTCTCCATAATCATGATTTTTATCCTCCATGAGTTTTTTAGTCAATTCAATTTTAGCATCGTATAATTGAGTAGCATGTGTCACTTCTAAATCGGGTTGATCTACCACTCCAAGCTCTAGTTGAATCAAAGCCATGATGGAGTAGTTTATAATTCCTATAAATTCACCAGTTTCATCTTCATCAATTTTACGAACTTCATTTTCTTGTAAACTTCTAATTCTTTGGGCTTTGATGTAAATTTGATCTGTTAACGAAGGAAGTCTAAGTATGCGCCATGCACAACCGTAATCTTTCATTTTATTAACAAATAGGGTTCTACAGATGGTTATAACCCCGTCATATTCTTTTGAAGTATTCTTCATTATTGATGTATATTTGTATTCAAATTTTTTCAAAAGTAAAGAATTAAGATTGAAGTACAAAGTACAAAAACGCTTAACCATACTTTGATTATCATGCTTGAATGTAAATGATGTTGGCATTTGAACTTTTACCTACAAACGAACACTGAAAAACACAAAATGACTATTAATTGTAAAGGATTACTTATTGAATTATCAACGCCCAAAGTAATGGGAGTTTTAAATGTAACACCTAATTCTTTTTTTGATGGAGGAAAATATAAAAATGAATCGGATATTCTTTCTCAAGTTGAGAAAATGCGAATTGAGGGTGCAAGTTTTATAGATATTGGTGCGTATTCAAGTAAACCAAATGCTGAATTTGTTTCGGAAAAGGAAGAGATTTCTAGAGTTGTGCCTGTTGTAGATTTGGTTCTAAAACATTTTCCTGATACAATTCTTTCCATAGATACTTTTAGAAGCGAAGTTGCTCGGGCCACACTTGAGAATGGCGCAGCCCTAATAAACGATATTTCCGCAGGGAATTTAGATACTAAAATGCTTGAAACCATCGCTAAGTATAACGTTCCTTATATAATGATGCACATGCGGGGAAATCCTCAAACCATGCAAACACTCACGGACTATCATGATATTGTAAAAGAAATGATGTTTTATTTTTCTGAAAAAGTAGCATTTGCAAGAAGTTTGGGGATTAATGATATAATTGTTGATCCAGGCTTTGGCTTTGCCAAGACTACTGCTCAAAACTTTGATGTTTTTAGTAAGTTAGAATTGTTTTCTAGTTTAAATGTACCTCTTTTAGTAGGGGTTTCCAGAAAATCAATGATTTACAAAACACTAAATACTACGGCGCAGGACGCGCTCAACGGTACAACCGTTATGAATACTTTGGCATTGACCAAGGGTGCCAAAATTCTACGCGTACACGATGTTAAAGAAGCTATGGAATGTGTGACTTTGTACAACAAACTTAATTCTTAAAAGATGAAATGTTTTATAGTTATTACACTATTTGTGTTGGTTTCATGCGGAAAACAAGAGCAGGTTTTGTTACCAAAGTCTAATTTGACAATTGTTAGGGAGGTAAAGGATTTATCACCCATTTATATTTTTTTTGAGACAAAAGGCAAAGATACACTTGCAGTAGTGAATAGAAAAAACAGTATTATTTCGACCAATTGGATTGTAAATGTGGATAAACGCTTGCCGCTACGACTCGTAATCCCAGAAATAATAAAATTGCAGCAAAAAAAGCGAGAAGATAAAGCACACAAGAATGAAAAGGCCGAAAATTATTATTCCTATGCAGATACGATCGGTAAAAATCTAGCTTTTATTCCTTTTACCAATGTGTATTATGAAATGGAAAAACCAATTGGAACCATCATATTTTTCAATAAGAATAATGAGATTTTAATTGAGAACCAAGTTTATAAAAAAGAAAAGCTTAAAGACTTAATAAATAATGTTTTACCTAAAGATGTTGCAACTACTTTTTTATTTAGGTTTGATAAAGATTTAAGCTTTGGGAGTTACATACAAAATAAAATCTTTATTGAAAATTTAAAACTAGAAATGAAAAGTAATCAGGAATTTATTTACTAAACTTTAAACTTCAAACAAAGAAAACTTTAAACAAAATAATTATTGATGATGATACGGTTCGTTTCTTAAAATCGTGAAGCC
The DNA here is from genome assembly GCF_918731615.1 of Flavobacterium sp. CECT 9288. Classification (NCBI taxonomy): domain Bacteria; kingdom Pseudomonadati; phylum Bacteroidota; class Flavobacteriia; order Flavobacteriales; family Flavobacteriaceae; genus Flavobacterium; species Flavobacterium sp. CECT 9288. The sequence goes on from NZ_OU957226.1 coordinate 1,374,676, forward strand.
GCGATACAATTGCTCAATAAAAAACAACCGAACCATTTGATGTGAGAAAGTCATTAACGACAGAGAAATTTTCCCTTGTGCTTTAGTATAAACAGTATCAGAAAAACCATAAGGACCACCAATAACAAAAACTAAAGTTTTTACTCCAGAATTCATTTTCTTTTGAAGTTCTTCTGAAAAACGTACACTCGAAAAGGTTTTCCCATTTTCATCTAGCAAAATAAGTTGATCAGTAGGATTTATTTTTGCTAAAATCAATTCGCCTTCTTTCTCTTTTTGCTGACTTTCAGATAAATTCTTTACATTTTTGATGTCAGGAATAATTTCTAAATCAAATTTGATGTAAAAGGACAATCGTTTGGTGTAATCATTAATTAAAGATTGCAATTCTTTATTGTCTGTTTTGCCAATGGCTATTAGTTTAATATTCATCTGATTTTTTTATAATTCACACAGAAAAATTAAGTTTTATGTGGCGATTGTAATATCTATATGACAGTAATGCTTTCTATTGCTAACTCAAAAGTCTCGTTTTTTTTATTGCCAATTAAGAAAGTAATTTCTTCTAAGTTTTCCCCGTTGTATTGCGGTAAGTTCAGTTTTTGACCTCTAAACGCTGGTTTTAATTCATTGATGGGAATATTTACAGTTTGCCAATCTGTTGTGGTTTCAAATGCAAAAACATAAGAATGAGCTTCGCTTATTTTATTTTTAACCCGAAATTGGTATGCTTTTCCATCACCTTTCAATCTCACAGAAAATGACTTTGCATCTTGCAATGATAACGAATCAAAAGTGTATTTTAAAGCACAAAAACCACCGTTATTCTCTAATGAAATAGTTCCGGTAAAGAGGCCTTTCCCATCGGTATTACAGATAATGGAACTATTAGATTCGCCACCCATCACAGAGTCGTTTACAATTCTCCAATGTGACAAGTCACAGCTATGATCAAAATGAAATAGCAGTAATGGTTCCATCTACAAGTCTATAAATAATTAAAGTCCTAACAACTATTGTTTAGGCAATGGAGCTCCTACAGCAATATCACATCTATGGTTTTCTTGACCATGAGGAGGATTCATACCTTCGGGAGTAACAGTGTTTTCTGCAGGTTTTGTAACAGTTGTAACTGTGTTTACAGGTGCAGTTACAGTTTGTGGTTTAGGTGTTGGAGCGCTAGGAGCAGGAGTGCTTTTTAGAGGTGCACCTACAGGAATATCACATCGATGGCCTGGTTGTCCGTGTGCTGGATTCATTCCTTTTTGTACAGGAGCAGTATTTGGCACTGAGTTTGTTATTACTTTTTGTTGAGGCTGATTTGCAATTGCGGCTTCATTTTTCATTTGATTTCCCACTTCAGTAAATGGGACTACATTCTTTTTTAGAGTAGGAGCTGTTTCGGCTTCTTTTTTACAAGAAACAATTAACAAGCTTGATAGGAGTGCTAAAGCGTATATTTTTTTCATGATAGGTTCAAAAAATTCATTTCAAAGATACAAAATTCACAAAGTTTCACAAGGAGGCTTTCTTAAATTTCAAATCTTGTTGATGAATAGTTTCAAGTTTATAGGTGGTTGCTATTTTTTATTTGATTGATATTAAAAAAGAGGATTGTTCAAAATATCAATTGGTTACACATTTATATAATAGTTTTTTAAATAAGGCGCTTGAGATATTTTATTTTAGAGAAATAATATCTTACTTTAGCAGTTAAATTTTTTACTATGATTAGCGAAGAAAAATTTCAAGAAGAGTTACAATTACTTATCGAAAATGCCATTAGAGAGGATGTTGGGCCTGGTGATTACAGTTCTTTAGCTTGTATTCCTACAGCGGCAATTGGTAAAGCTAAATTATTAGTAAAAGAAAATGGTATCATTGCTGGAGTAGCATTTGCAAAAATGGTTTTTCAATATGTTGATCCTAATTTGATTGTTGAAACTTTTATTGAAGATGGTGCTGCTGTGGTTAAAGGAGATGTTGTGTTTCATGTTTCGGGTAGTTCACAATCCATTTTAAAATCGGAACGAGTGGTTTTGAATGCTATGCAACGCATGTCAGCTATAGCAACAAAAACTAAGAAGTTTGCTGCTTTGCTTGAAGGTACAAATACAAAAATTTTAGATACTAGAAAGACCACACCAGGCTTTAGAGCTTGTGAAAAATGGGCCGTAAAAATTGGAGGTGGTGAAAATCATCGCTTTGCCTTGTATGATATGATAATGCTCAAGGATAATCATAATGATTTTGCAGGTGGCATTTCTTTGGCTATAGCCAAAACTAAATCTTTTCTCAAGGATAATTCTTTGGATTTAAAAATTATAGTTGAAGCTAGAAATTTAGAAGAAATTAAAGAAATTTTGGAAAACGATGGTGTCTACAGAATATTGATCGATAACTTTAATTTTGAGGATACTAAAAAAGCAGTAGCTTTAATTGGATCTAAGTGTTTGACAGAATCATCAGGTAATATTAATGAAGAAACAATCCGTAATTATGCAGAGTGTGGCGTAAATTATATTTCATCAGGGGCTTTAACACATTCTGTTTACAACATGGACTTGAGTTTAAAAGCAATATGAGTAAAAAAACAGAAGACAAATTACTTGAAATTCCTATTGTAAGGAATGTAGTTATAGGTTTAAAAAAAATAAAACTACCATGGCTACAAGGCTTGTCTCTTTATTATTTAATAGAGCTATACGTTATAGGAATTATTGAAAGTGCGGTAACTTATCATGCTAGTGCTGTTGCATTTAGTTTTTTTATGGCTTTGTTTCCGTTTGCGTTGTTCATATTAAATCTTATTCCATTCATACCTATTGATGGTTTTCAAGAAGATTTTCTACTATTTGTAAAAGATGGAGTACCACCAAATACATATGATGCCATTTATAAAATTATAAGTGATATTTTGAATAACAGTGACTCAGGTTTGTTGTCATCTGGATTTATTTTATCTATTTTTTTAATGGCAAATGGTTTAAATGGAATTTTAGGAGGTTTTGAAACCTCAAGGCATGTGCTAGTAAAAAGAGGATTTATAAGGCAATATATAGTTGCTTTAGGAATGTCAATGTTGTTGTCTTTTTTGTTAATAGTAACGGTTGCAACAATCGTTGTATTTGAAGTACTTTTGCAAAAGACAGTTTTTAGTGATCAAATTCAATTGATAGTTCTAGGTAGGTATGCCTTTGTTATTTTGATGATTTTAATGACTACTTCCATTTTGTTTAAATTTGGAACAAAACATGATAAAAATAGGGCTTTCATATCAATTGGTTCTGTTTTTACTACAATTTTGATCATTTTAGACTCGTATCTATTTGGTATTTGGGTTGTAAAGTTTTCAAAATACAATGAATTATATGGTTCAATAGGAACTTTGTTGATATTGATGTTTTACATTTGGATCAATTGCATGATTTTGCTTTTGGGATTTGAGTTGAATGCAACCATCAATAAGTTGAAATTAAAGAGTGAGTAAGTGTTTAATTATAAAAGCTGTTTTGGACAGCGTTGCCTTGTAAAAGGTACAAAAATCAAGAAAATGAAAAATACGATTACAATTATTGCATTATTTTTTTCCGTGTGTTTTTATGGTCAAAATCAATCGGTTTTAGGAAAATGGAAAACTATTGATGATGAAACTGGTAAAGCCAAATCTATTGTAGAAATTTACGAACGATCAGGGATGATTTATGGTAAAATCATTGATATTATTGATGTAGAAAAGAAGAAAAGTGTTTGTACAGCATGTACAGGAGAAGAGAAAAATAAACCTATTATGGGTTTAGTTATCATCAAAGGTCTTAAAAAAGATGGTAAAGAATATAATTCAGGAAAAATCTTGGATCCGGTTACTGGTAAGCAGTATAAATGTTTTATTGCTCTTGAAGGGAATGACAAACTAAATGTTCGCGGTTACATTGGCGTATCTTTGTTTGGAAGAACTCAAACCTGGAATAGAGTTAGATAATAAAAACAATAAGAGTTATGAGTTTACCGTATTACATAACTCAAACTCATAACTCTTAATTGTAAAATCGATGTTTTTTGTTGAAGTAATCTTACCGCTTTCCTTAGCTAAAACCTTTACATACGCCGTAACTGAAGTTGAATTCCATTTTTTAAAAAAGGGAATGCGAGTTGCGGTACCGTTTGGTAAAAGTAAAGTTTATACGGCACTTGTTATTGAAATTCATCAAAACAAACCATCCTTATACGAAGCAAAGGAAATCAGTCAAATTCTTGATGAAACTCCTATTGTAACTGAAATTCAAATTCAGCATTGGCAATGGATCGCATCTTATTATATGTGTGCTATTGGAGATGTATACAGGGGAGCATTACCAAGTGCTTTGCTTCTAGAGAGTGAAACTGTTATTTCTCAAAAAAGCAATTCTTTTGTTGATTCAAGTCAATTGTCTGATGAAGAATTTCTTGTTTACGAAGCACTTCAGCAACAAAGTTCTTTAAAAATTCAGGATATAATTTCTATCTTGAATAAAAAAAATATCTTTCCTGTTATTCAAAAATTAGTGGATAAAAATATTCTAGTTCTTCATGAAGAAGTTCAAGAAAATTACAAACCTAAGTTGGTTCGCTATGTTCGTTTGCATCCTAAATTCGATTCGAATCAGGGATTGAATGAATTATTAGAAACTTTAAAAAATGCGGCAAAGCAAAGAGATGTTGTAATGTCTTATTTTCAAATAAGTGCAACCGAGAAAAAGCCTATTACTGTAAAAAAATTAATTGAAGTTAGCCATTCGTCTTCTGTAATTGTTAAGGCATTAATTGAGAAAGAGATTTTTGAAGATTATTATTTGCAACAAGACAGAGTGGTTTTTGAGGGCAAATTGACTGAGGATTTGCTAGAATTAAATACGTATCAGCAGCTTGCATTAAGTGAAATTAAAGCTGATTTTTCTACTAAAGAGGTGTGTTTGTTGCATGGGGTAACTTCTAGCGGTAAAACAGAAATTTACATAAAGCTCATAGAAGAATACCTAGAATTAGGAAGTCAAATATTGTATCTACTTCCAGAGATAGCCTTGACGACTCAATTAGTAGGTAGACTAAGAGCTTATTTTGGTAATAAGGTGGCTGTTTTTCATTCGAAATATAATAACAATGAACGTATTGAGGTTTGGAATCAAGTTTTACAAAAATCAGATAAAGCGCAAGTTGTAATAGGAGCCAGGTCGGCTTTGTTTTTACCTTTTCAAAATTTAGGATTACTAATTGTTGATGAAGAACATGAACAAACCTTTAAACAAGTTGATCCTGCACCACGTTATCATGCCCGTGATGCAGCTATAGTTTTGGCTAAAGCCCATAAAGCTAAGGTTTTATTAGGATCTGCTACTCCAAGTATAGAGACGTATTACAATGCTAAATCAGGTAAGTTTGGACTGGTAGAACTTAGTCAGCGTCATGGAAATGTGATGATGCCACAAATAGAATTAGTTGATTTAAAAGATAAGTATTTCAGAAAGAAAATGAACGGCCATTTTAGTGATGATCTTATTCAATCTATTACGGATGCGCTAGTTTTAGGCGAGCAAGTTATTTTGTTTCAAAATAGGAGAGGGTATTCTCCTGTAATGGAGTGCATTACGTGTGGGCATGTGCCTCATTGCCAGCAGTGTGATGTAAGTTTGACATTTCATAAGAATAAGAATCAATTGCGCTGTCATTACTGTGGCTATAGTATGGCTAAGCCTACAAATTGTCATGCTTGTTCAAGCTTGGATTTGATTACTAAAGGGTTTGGAACGGAACAAATAGAACAAGAATTAGCTGTTTTGTTTCCAAATTCAAAAATAGGTAGGATGGATCAAGATACTACAAGAGGGAAATTTGGTTTTGAAAAAATTATCGATAGTTTTAAAAATAGAGAAATCGATATTTTAGTTGGTACTCAAATGCTTGCCAAAGGGTTGGATTTTGATAATGTTACTTTAGTTGGGATTTTGAACGCTGATAATATGTTATTTCATCCAGATTTTAGGGCATTTGAAAGAAGTTTCCAGATGATGACTCAAGTTTCAGGACGTGCAGGACGATCTGTAAAACAAGGTAAAGTAATTATTCAAACCTATAATCCCAATCACAATACAATACAACAGGTAACTCATAATGATTACAACGGAATGTATCAGGAACAACTGTATGACCGTCAAATTTATAAATACCCGCCTTATTTTAAGTTAATCAAGATAACACTTAAACAGCGTAATTATGACAAAGTTAACGAAGGTTCAGCTTGGTTGTATCAGGTATTAAGTCAAAATTTGAATATGCCAGTATTAGGGCCAGAGGAACCTGCAATAAGTAGAATTAGGAATGAATATATACGTACGATACTTATTAAAATTCCGAATACTACATCTCTAGTAAACACAAAAAAAACTATCCATAAAATAATGAATAGTTTTGAGACTGTTGCGCAATTTAGAGCGATTAAAGTAATTTTAAATGTTGACTACTATTAATAGTATAATGATTTAGGTAAAAGATAAAGCTTTTACTAAATCCTCTTTTTTATGACGACTTAATGGAATTTTAGTTGATCCTATTTCAGCAAACTTGCTGTTAAATCGTTCTACTTTGTCTATATTGATAATATATGATTTATGTACGCGAACAAATTTATCTTTGGGTAAATCGTTTTCAAAAGCTTTCATAGTAGAGAGAACTAAATTACTGTCGTCTTCTGTAACTACTTTTACATAATCTCCAAAGGCTTCGATCCATTTAATCTTAGAAGTAAAAATTTTAAGTTTTTTTAGATTACTTTTTATGAATATATGTTCTCCTTCTTCTTCCTTGTTTTCTTTCTTTAATTGGTAATTGTCAATTGCTCTTTTAACTGCTGCATTAAAACGGTCTATTGCAATTGGTTTTTGAAGATAATCCGTAGCATCATAATCAAATGCTTTCATGGCATACTCTGCTTTTGATGTAATGAAAACGATTTGTGGTTTCGTTTTTAAACCATCTAAAAAATCAAACCCACTGATTACAGGCATTTCAATGTCTAAGAATATAAGGTCAACATCATGGATAGACATATAATTTTTAGCCTCAATAGCATTAGAGAAATCTCCAAGAAGATTAAGATTTTGATGGTTATTTACTAACTTTGCGATAATCATTCTTTGTATAGAACTATCATCAACTACTACACAATTTAATTTCATAATAAAGTTTTATTTATTAGATCGTGTAAATATACTACTTTTAATTTAAGTTGTTTCAATTAAACGGATTTTTTTACTTTACGTCGATAAAAACAATAAAAATGTTTTTTTATTTAAATTTTTTATTACTTTTGCACCCAAATTAACAATAAATATATTTTTATGAATCATTATGAAACTGTTTTCATTTTAAATCCCGTTTTATCTGAAGTTCAGGTAAAGGAAACAGTAAGCAAATTTGAAGATTTTCTTACTAGTAGAGGTGCTGAAATGGTGTCTAAAGAAGACTGGGGTCTTAAAAAAATGGCTTACGAAATTCAAAACAAGAAAAGTGGTTTTTACCATTTATTCGAGTTCAAAGTAGCTGGTGAGGTTCTTATCGCTTTTGAAACTGAATTTAGACGTGACGAAAGAGTAATGCGTTTCTTGACTGTAAGTCTTGATAAACATGCTATTTCATGGGCTGAGAGAAGAAGAACTAAATTAAAATCTACAAAAGCTTAATTATTATGGCAACATTACAACAATCGGCTTCAGGAAAAAAAGACGGAGATATTAGATATTTAACGCCTTTGAACATAGAAACTAACAAAACTAAAAAGTATTGTCGTTTCAAAAAATCAGGAATCAAATATATTGATTATAAAGATGCTGATTTCTTATTGAAATTTGTTAATGAGCAAGGTAAAATTTTACCACGTCGTTTAACAGGAACTTCATTAAAATACCAAAGAAAAGTTTCAGTTGCTGTGAAAAGAGCACGTCACATTGCTTTGATGCCTTACGTGGCGGATTTACTTAAATAATATTAAAACTCAGTTGTTGGTTTTCTAATCATGAAACCTAACTTCTATAATAAAGGACAACAACATGGAACTTATTTTAAAACAAGATGTTCAAAATTTAGGATTTAAAGATGATGTAGTAACTGTAAAAAACGGTTATGGTCGTAATTATTTAATTCCACAAGGATTTGCTCAATTAGCTACTTCATCTGCAAAGAAAGTATTAGCTGAAAACTTAAAGCAAAGAGCTCACAAAGAAGCTAAAGTAGTTGCTGATGCAAAAGCATTAGGTGAAGCTTTAAAAGCTATCGAAATTAAAATATTTGCTAAAGCAGGTGGTGAAAAATTATTTGGTTCTATCACTAATATTGACATTGCTGAAGCATTAGCAAAAGGTGGTCAAACTATTGATAGAAAATTTATCACTAGCGGTATCGTTAAACGTACAGGTAAATACAATGCAAGTGTTCGTTTACACAGAGATGTTATAGTTGAATTAGACTATGAAATCGTTGCAGAAAAATAGAATTTTCTTAACTTTTTGTTAAAGAAATAGTAAAATCACTCTTCGGAGTGATTTTTTTTTGCTTAATTTTGTGGCACAAATAACACACACAATTAAACAAATGAAAAAAATTATTACACTACTTCTGATTTTTTGTAGTTCTGTTACCATGTTGGGACAAACTACAACATCAAGTATTAAAGGAATTGTAAAAAGTTCAGCGGGTGAAACATTACCAGGCGCAACTATTCTAGCAATTCATACTCCTACAGGATCCAAATACTCTGGAGTTTCAAATGTAGATGGTAGGTACAATATGCTAAATATGCGTATTGGTGGGCCTTACAAAATTACTATTTCCTTTGTAGGTTATGAATCTCAGGTTTACAATGAAGTATATTTAGAGTTGGGTAAAGCATTAATTTTAGATGCGCAACTAAGCGACGTGAGTCAACAACTTAGCGAGGTAAAAGTTACAGGTTCTAAAAACAAAGTATTTGGTAATGGAAGAACAGGTGCCGAAACTACCATTGGTAGAAAAGAATTAACTGCGTTACCTACTATTTCTAGATCAGCTGATGATTTTACCCGTTTAGAACCATCTGCAAGTGGAGGTTCTTTTGGAGGACGTAATGATCAATACAACAGTTACTCTTTAAATGGAGCCGTTTTTAACAATCCTTTCGGATTAGATGCTGCTACTCCTGGAGGACAAACTGGTTCGCAACCTATTTCATTGGATGCAATTGAACAAATTCAGGTTGCTACAGCGCCTTATGATGTAACTTTATCTGGTTTTACAGGTGCATCTGTAAATGCAGTTACTAAATCAGGTACCAATGAATTTCATGGTACTGCTTATGCTTTCTTTAGAAATCAAGATCTAACAGGAAGTAAAATAAAAGGACAAGATATATTTGTTCCTTCTTTAGAACAAACGCAAGCTGGATTTAGCTTTGGAGGCCCATTAGTAAAAGATAAGTTGTTTTTCTTTGCTAATTATGAAATCGATAAGCGTAGTGACTTAGGATCCAATTTTGTTGCTAATAATGGTGATGGTGTTACAGGTGTAAATGAATCCAGAGTTTTAGAATCTGATTTGGTTGCAGTATCAGCTGCTTTAGGTAGATTGGGTTATAACACTGGTGCTTACCAAGGTTTTAAACATAATACCAATTCTAATAAAGGTATCGTAAAATTAGATTGGAACATTAATGACAACAATAAATTGGCTGTTATTTACAACTTTTTGAATGCTGCAAAAGACAAACCAGCGCATCCATCAGCTTTAGGATTTAGAGGTCCAGATGTAAATACACTACAATTCGAAAAATCTGGATATCAAATTAACAATGAATTAAGATCTTTTTTAGTTGAGTTAAACTCCAAAATAAGCGAAACTGTTTCTAATAAATTACAAGCGGGTTATACTCATTTTAATGATTTTAGAGATCCTTTTTCTGAGCCAGCTCCAGTAATTAATATTCAGAGTAATGGTTCAAATTACATTATTGCTGGTCACGAACCTTTTTCGATCAACAATACTCTAGATCAAAAAGTGCTTCAAATTACAAACAATTTAAGTTATACAGCAGGTAAGCATGCTTTTACTTTTGGTGCTTCTTTTGAGAAATATCAATTTGAAAATTCATTTAATTTGGCTGGATATGATAAATTTCGTAATCAAGTAACTGATCCTATTCCATATTATGGTACATTTAATTCTTATTCAAGCGTTGCCGCTTTTTTGGCAGATGCTGCTAATCCAGAGGCATTAAGTTCGTTGAAACAAAATATGAAACATGCTCAAGACACTTACGTATTAAGAAATTCGTTTGCTGTTGGAGCAGATAATGGATGGAAATTAGCTGAGCTTAATGTGGGTCAAGCTGCATTATATGCTCAAGATGATTGGAATATTACCGATAATTTCAAACTTTCATTAGGATTAAGAGTTGATAAACCGTTGTATTTTGATACTTCTGATTTAATTCAAAAATACATAGACACTCAAAACGGAGCTACAAGAAATAATAGTGTTTTGTATTATAATCCTAAAACGAAGGCTGATGAAACATTAATTTCAACTACATTACCAACAGATAAATTACTTTGGTCACCAAGAATGGGTTTCAATTGGGATGTTAAAGGAGATAAAACTACACAATTGCGTGGTGGTTCAGGTATATTTACTGGAAAATTACCATTTGTATGGTTAGGAAATCAAGTGAGTGGTGCTGATGATGGTTTCTTTCAAATTATGGATAAAAATTTTAAGTGGCCTCAAGTATGGAGATCAAGTTTAGGTTTAGATCACCGTTTCAAAAACAATTATATTGCAACTTTTGATATGTCTTACAACAAAGATATCAACGGTGTTCATGTGCAAAACTGGGGTTTAAGAACTCCATCTGGAATTCTTGCGGGTGTTGATAAAAGAGTAATTTACAATGCTACAGACAAAGGCGCTAATAACGCTTATGTAATGACTAATTCTAATAAAGGATATGTTTTAAACACATCATTTAAGTTGCAAAAAAACTTTGATAACGGTTTATTTGCCAGTTTAGCTTATAATTATTTAATAGCTAAAGATGTAAACTCTATTGAAGCTGAAATCACGGGTGATGCATTTGCATTTAATCCAGCTTTGGGTAATGTAAATGATGCCGTTTTGTCTAATTCAAAATACGGAGATACGCACCGTTTTATTGGTGTAGCATCTAAGAAATGGAAATACGGTTCGAAAAGCAAGTGGGCAACTACTGTTTCAACATTTTTTGAATATGCACAGGGTGGTCGTTTTAATTATATATATGGAGGTGATATTAACAATGACGGTTCTGTTAATAATGATTTAATTTATGTGCCTACGACGGCTGAAATTGGAGCTATGACATTTAGTGGAGCTGGACAAGGTGCAGCATTTGATGCTTTCATCAACCAAGATAAATATTTAAGTGAAAGAAGAGGTCAATACGCTGAGCGTTATGGAGCATTAGCGCCATGGAGAGGAAAATGGGATATGAAATTAATCCAGGATTATAATTTTAAACCTTCTTCAAGTTCAGATAAAACAAATACAATACAGTTTAGTGTTGATATCTTAAATGTTGGAAATTTATTAAATTCTGATTGGGGATTAGTACAAGTTCCTACAAGTATACAACCAATAGGAGTTTCTGTTGATCAAAACACAAAAGAGCCTACTTATACTTTTAATGGAACACAAACTAAAACGTTCAATTACGATGCTAGTTTATTATCAAGATGGCAAGCACAGTTTGGAATTAGATATATTTTCTAGTCTATTTAGAAATTAATTGAAAGCCTTCTTGAAAAAGAAGGCTTTTTTTATGATTAAGTTTTAAATTTGCATTCGCAAAAAAGCATTTTTGAATTATAATTTTAGATTAACAATTATACAATGAAATATACTCGATTGACCAAAGAGCAGTTTGAAGAACTGACGCAAGAATTTACAAATTTTCTAGCCACTCAAGCTATTGATAAAGCAGAGTGGGATAAAATTAAAGCTGAAAAACCAGAAGTGGCTGAACAAGAATTGGATGTTTTTTCCGATTTGATTTGGGAAGGTGTACTTTCTAAAGCTACTTATTTAGAACATTTTTCTAAAAATCATATTTTTCTTTTTCACTGTTTTGATACACATGTACAATCTATTGTTTTAAAGTCTCTAGTTCCAGAAGTTGATTTTTTAACTCGTGAGGGATTGCAATGGCTTAGTGACAATATGTTTACGGATACCATTGAAATGAAAGTGGGTAAAAAAGAATTTACTGAGGAACGCAACTCTTCAATTTTTGAATTGATTCAACAAGGTTCTTTTTTAAGTGACGGTCAATTATACCAACAAATAAATACAATTATAGCTTCTTAAATGTATTGCTGATTATTTTAAATTGGTTATTTTAGTACCTTATTTCAAGTACTAAGATAGCCAATTTTTATTTCCATGAATATTCAAAATACAATTCAACAACTAAGAGAAGAGTTGCATCAGCATAATTACAATTATTATGTTTTAGATAATCCTGTTATTACTGACTATGAATTTGATTTAAAATTAAAACAGCTACAAGAACTTGAGAGTAAGTATCCAGAATTTGAAGATAAAAACTCACCTACACAAAGAGTAGGAGGTACTATAACTAAAAATTTCCAAACTGTAGCGCATGAACATCGCATGTACTCTTTAGATAATTCCTATTCTAAAGAAGATCTTATCAATTGGGAAACTCGATTAAAAAAAGTTTTAGGCGATGTTCCTATTTCTTATACTTGCGAGTTAAAATATGACGGTGCTTCGATAAGTATTACCTATGAAAATGGAAAATTACAAAAAGCAGTTACTCGTGGCGATGGATTTCAAGGGGATGATGTAACACAAAACATTAAAACCATAAAAACGATTCCTTTGCAACTAAAAGGTAATTATCCTGTAAAATTTGACATTCGGGGAGAAATAATTTTACCATTTGCTGGTTTTGAAAAAATGAACCAGGATTTGATTGAAATTGGTGAAACACCATATTCAAACCCTAGAAATACTGCCTCGGGAAGTTTAAAATTGCAAGATAGCGCACTCGTTGCAAAACGTCCCTTAGATTGTTTGTTGTATTTTATAATAGGTAGTGATTTGCCTTTCGATTCGCAATTTAATAGTTTAAATGTGGCAAGAGAATGGGGTTTTAAAGTGCCCAAAGAAGCTCAATTAGCAAACAATCTGGAAGAGGTTTTTGATTTTATAACGTATTGGGACGTTCACCGTCATGATTTACCGTATGAAACTGACGGTGTTGTTGTAAAGGTTAATTCATTTTATTTTCAAGAAGAATTAGGGTATACAGCGAAATCTCCGCGCTGGGCTATAGCGTATAAATTCAAATCAGAGCAGGTTTCTACCCGATTAAACTCGATTTCTTATCAAGTAGGTAGAACTGGATCTATAACTCCAGTTGCTAATTTGTCTCCTGTACAACTGGCAGGAACAGTGGTTAAAAGAGCTTCCTTACACAATGCCGATCAAATTGAAAAATTAGATATTCGAGTTGGAGACACCGTATTTGTTGAAAAGGGAGGAGAGATAATTCCAAAGATTATTGCAGTTGATTTGAGTTTTAGACCTGAAAATACAATACCAACCACTTATATCACGCAATGTCCTGAATGTAAAACCGAGTTAATAAAAAATGAAGGAGAAGCCAATCATTACTGTCCTAATTTTTATGGTTGCCCTCCTCAAATTATTGGCCGAATACAGCACTTTATATCTAGAAAGGCAATGGATATTGAGGGTTTAGGTGGTGAGACGGTTGCGCTACTTTTCAATAATAATTTGGTTCAAAATTATGCTGATCTTTATGATCTAAAGGTGGAACAAATTGTACCCTTAGAGCGTATGGCTCAAAAATCTGCAGAAAATCTTATTAATGGTGTCGAAAACTCAAAAAACATTCCTTTTGAAAGGGTTTTATACGCTCTAGGGATTCGATATGTAGGAGAAACTGTGGCCAAAAAATTAGCACTTCATTATAAAAACATAGAGGCTTTGCAAATTGCAACAATTTCTGATTTAGTTCAAGTAGATGAAATTGGAGAGCGTATTGCACAAAGCGTTGTTTCGTTTTTTGAAAATGAAAATAATATTGCTATAATAGATAAATTAAAAAATGTAGGAGTTCAATTTGAAGTTGTTGAAACTGTAAATCCAAACGCAACCACAATTTTCTCTGGAAAGATATTTGTTGTTTCGGGTGTTTTTGAAAAATTCTCAAGAGACGAATTAAAAAAAGCAATAGAAGACAATGGAGGAAAAGTAGGTAGTTCTATTTCAGCCAAAACAGATTATGTTGTTGCGGGAGATAATATGGGGCCGGCAAAACTAGACAAGGCCACAAAGTTAAACGTTTCTATAATTTCTGAAGAGGATTTTTTGAACCTTTTAAAACCATAAAATGAAAATTTATAATGTTAAAAGTAGTTTGATCGAAAAGGCATTAATAGCTTTTATGTTTGTATTTACATTAATTGAGGTTATTGCAGAATTGTCATCTTTTGAACCGATACTTTTTGCATTTAAACCTTTGATAGCGCTTTTGATTTTAATCTTATATTTAATTACTTCAAAAGTTAGAAATACACTTTTTATTTCAGCTAGTATTTTTTTATTTATTGTGAGTGTTTTGTTAATACCTAATTCATCTTATTTTTCCCTTGCAGCGCTAGCGGGTTATATTATACATAGGTCATTACTTATAACTTATATTATAAAAATAAATAAAGTGAAAGATTTTATTCCAGTGGTAATAGCAATTATCCCCACTTTATTTATTTTTTCTTACCTACTTTCAATTGCAGATGAAATCAACAGATCAAGTTTTTATGGAATAGTGGTTCAAAACATTGTAATATCAATTATGGCTGGGCTTGTAATATCAAATTATTTTATGAATGATAACAACGATTCACCTTGGTTGTATATTTATGGACTCCTCTTTACGGCATTGTATTTCACGGTTTTTATTGAAAAATGTTTTTTGTCAACTTTTCCACCCACTTTTTTTAGACCGCTAGGAATGGTACTATATGTTAGTAGTTATTATGCATTTTACAGATTTGTAATTGATACAGAAAATATTCATAAAGATAGAGTGCAATAGTTAGTCTTTTTTGAAATTAAAAGTATAGCTAAACTATGATAGACTTTCCTTCAAAAGCTTTTGTTTTGCCATTGTCTACATAAAAATCAATTCTACCTAAATTGATTCCGTAACATCCCACTTGATTCACTAATACATCTTTTCCTAGTTTGTTTTTTACCACCGAAGGTTTGTCTAAAAATGTATGGGTGTGTCCGCCTATAATCAAGTCAATATCTTGAGTAAGTTCGGCAAGTTTCAAATCACAAATTTTGTTTGTTTCGTCTTTGTATTTATAACCTAAATGAGACAAACAAATCACAATATCGCATTTGTTTTCTTGTTTTAAAACTCGAACCATGTCTTGAGCTATTTCTAGAGGATCATTATAAACAGTTTCTTTATACATGCCTTTATCTACAAGTCCTGCAAGTTCAATTCCTAGTCCAAAAACTCCAACTTTAATGCCGTCTTTATTAAAAATTTTGAATGGTTTTACAAATCCATCCATAACTGTATTTTTAAAATCATAATTGGCCGAAAGAAATTCAAATTTTGCGTGATGCATTTGAGCGCGCAGTCCATCAACGCCATTGTCAAAATCATGATTACCTATGGTAGAGGCGTCATACTGCATCATACTCATTAATTTAAATTCCAGTTCACCACCGTAGTAATTGAAATAGGGTGTGCCTTGAAAAATATCACCAGCATCTAGTAGAAGTACATTCGGATTTTCTTTTCTAATGCTTTCAATAAGAGCAGCTCTTCGTGCTACTCCGCCCATGTTTGCATTACGCGGATGATCAGCAGGAAATGGATCTATATAACTATGAACATCATTAGTATGTAAAATGGTAAGCTGTTTTGCTGTGGTTGTATCAAAACTACTTAGGGATAAACCTAAACTCAATAATGCTGATCCAGCAGCAGTTTTTTCTATAAATTCTCTTCTTTTCATCGTGTATATTTTGTCTAATTGATTTTCTTGAAAATGAATTAGGATTTCTTTTTATTTTTTTTGCTGTAAACGCAGGTGAGTTTTTTTTTAAAAGATATTATTATCTATTATCTATTTTAAAATCATTAATAAAATTAGATATTACTTTTCTTCGGTAATTCTAACATCATCAATCACAGGTATGGTATCTACTTCTTTAAAATAATCAATTAGAATATTACGAAGTTTGTATTCTAAATCAAACTTTTGAATTCCTTTCTTAAAAAAGTTCATGTTATCACCACCATTAGCAAGATAATCATTGGTTCCTACATAATAAGTGGTGTTTGCATCTAAAGGATTTCCTTGAACCATTATGTTTTTAGGATTGTTATTAGCATCAATAGTAAAAGTTATTCCAGCTAATGGATGTGGTTTTTTTTCAGCAATAAAAAAAGTAACCATCTCAAGTATTTGTTCTCCTTTTAAGGCAATAACAACTAAACTGTTTTCAAAAGGCATGATTTCAAATGCAGTTCTTGCTGTCACATTCCCTTTGGGTAATATAGACCTTATTCCGCCGCTATTTAAAATGCAAATATCAATTTTCTTTTTTTCTCTGGCTTGAAAAACAATATTTCCGCGTAACAAAGTCACATCAGCCATAAGATTTCCAATTTTTGTTTGCCATTTTCCGTTGCTTTTATCTAATGTTTCCGGACAAAAAGCAAGTACACTGTCAAGATCTTTGTTGATATGTTCTCTATAAGGTTTGACAAAATTTTCTATTTCAGGGTTTGTTCCTTGTTTATCAGTTACTGCGACTCTTTTACCTTCAATTTTAGTAACAGTGTAACTTTGTTTACTGCAGGATGCAATAAAAAAAAATGTTAAGAATATAACAAAAAGTTTAGAAACATCGTTATACTTTTTTAGATTTACCATTTTAAATGCGACTTTATTAATTAATTTTGTAATCAGGTAAAAGTAATATGTTTTTGAATCACATTAAAAATTTTTGGGTAAAAAAAACATTAAATAAAAAATTACAAAGTTCATCTCTTTTGGTGGTACCTTCATCGGTAAAAACTATTGGAGTTCTAGTTGATGGAATCGGTTTTACAAAAACAAAACTTTTGGTTAATGAACTTGTGTTGGGAGGAATTCTTCCTGAAAATATAGCGATACTTCAGTTTAAGAAAGATTCGGTCAATCAAATTAAAGATGAGTTTCCGAGTTTGGAACACGCTCATTTACAATGGAACGGAGGATTTAGTGGTGTTGCTCCAAAAGAGTTTTTGAGTAAAAAGTATGATGTGTTAATAAGTTATTATGATCTAGAAGAGGCAATTTTAATGCAACTTACACATTCAACAAAGGCTGGTTTTAAAGTAGGTTTTGCATCAGTTGATACTCGATTACATCATTTTACCATCCAAACTTCTCTTGAAAATCATGTGGTTTTTGTAAAAGAGTTTTTTAAAATTTTAAAATTACTAAATAAAATATAATTCAATATGCAATCATTAATAGGTACAGGTGTTGCTCTTGTAACTCCTTTTAAAAGCGATTTTTCAATAGATGTTGATGCTTTAAAAAGAATAGTCAATTATTCCATTGAAGGTGGAATAGAATATCTGGTAGTATTAGGTACTACTGCAGAGAATGCTACCTTATCACAAGAGGAAAAAGAACTAGTTATTGCAACTGTCATTGAAGCAAATAATGGTGCATTGCCACTTGTTTTAGGGGTAGGAGGAAACAATACTGCTAAGGTTGTTGCAGAGTTAGAGACTAGAGATTTATCAGCATTTACGGCAATTTTATCTGTATCACCATATTATAATAAACCAACTCAAGAAGGAATTTATCAGCATTTTAAAGCAGTTGCAGAGGCTTCTCCGATACCTGTAATTTTATATAATGTTCCAGGAAGAACGGCAAGTAATATGCTACCAAGCACTGTATTGCGTTTAGCACATGAATTTAAAAATGTAGTAGCTATAAAAGAGGCAGCTGGTGATTTAGTGCAAGCCATGCAATTGATACAGAATAAACCATCGGACTTTTTAGTAATTTCTGGAGATGATATGATTGCTTTACCAATGGTTTTGGCTGGAGGAGCAGGTGTAATATCTGTGATTGGTCAAGGTTTTCCAAGGGAGTTTTCAAATATGATTCGACTTGGTTTAGAACGTAAAGTTGACGAAGCTTTTAAAACCCAATATCTACTTGCTGATAGTATTGATATGATTTTTGAACAAGGAAATCCTGCAGGAATTAAGCAAATCTTTCAATCCTTAGGCATTGCTTCTAATACGGTAAGATTACCATTAGTAACCGTGGATGAATCACTAGAAAAAAGAATTGATACATTTGTAAAAAAAATCAACGGATAGGTTTTTGAAATCAATTTTTTTAACAAAAAAAATATATTTTGTATTCGCTGAATTAATACCTAAATTTGCCACCGAAACTTCGGAATGATAGGTAGGTTTTTTTAGCTTACAAATCATTATAAAATATGAAAATGAAAAA
The DNA here is from genome assembly GCF_918731615.1 of Flavobacterium sp. CECT 9288. Taxonomy (NCBI): domain Bacteria; kingdom Pseudomonadati; phylum Bacteroidota; class Flavobacteriia; order Flavobacteriales; family Flavobacteriaceae; genus Flavobacterium; species Flavobacterium sp. CECT 9288. Next base: position 1,393,317 of record NZ_OU957226.1, read on the forward strand.
AATAATATATCTCGTTTTAACTGTTGCCTTACTCAGCTCTTGTAATGAATATCAAAAAGCATTAAAATCTGAGGATGTTGCTGTGAAATTTGAAATGGGAACCAAGTTATATGATGCTGGTAAATACTCTAAAGCATTAAAAATTTTTGAACAAATTGCACCTGCCTACAGAGGAAAGCCGCAAGCTGAAAAATTATTTTTTATGTTTTCTCAGTCCTACTATAAAACAAATCAATTTTACTTAGCAGGATATCAGTTTGATAATTTTGTTTCGAGTTATCCAAAAAGTGAAAAACTAGAAGAAGCAGCCTATTTAGGAGCAAAAAGTTATTCGATGTTATCTCCTGTTTATAGTTTGGATCAAACTGACACTAACAAGGCATTAGATAAGCTTCAAAATTTTATAGATGCATATCCAAATTCGCAATATGCAAAGGATGCTAATTTAGCCGTAAAAGCTTTGAGTGAAAAAGTGGAGAAAAAAGTATATGAAAACGCAAAGGGGTATCACACCATTTCTGATTATAAATCAGCTATAGTTGCGCTTGAAAATTTTATAGTTGATTATCCTGGTACGAAATACAAAGAAGACGCTTTGTATTACAAACTAGATTCAGCCTATCAACTAGCCATTAATAGTATTCCTTCAAAAATGCAAGAGAGGTTGAATGTTGCTAAAGTTGCTCAAGCTAACTTGGTGAAATTTAACCCAGAATCAAAATACAAGAAAGAAGCTAACGACATGTTAGTGAGAATAGAAAAAGAGTTACAAAATTTTACTAAATAAATAAAGTCATGGATTTAAAAAAGACGAATGCTCCTGTAAACACAATTACATACAACAAAACTGTAATTGAAGAACCAACGGGTAACGTATATGAAGCAATAACGATTATGGCTAAAAGAGCAAATCAAATCAATTCTGAAATTAAAAAAGAATTGACTGAGAAATTAGAAGAGTTTGCTACTTATAACGATAGTCTTGAAGAAGTCTTTGAAAATAAAGAACAAATTGAAGTTTCTAAATTTTATGAAAAATTACCTAAGCCACATGCGTTAGCAGTTCAAGAATGGTTAGATGGTAAAATATATCATAGAGATTCAAACAAATAATTAGTACGATGTCAGTTTTACAAGGTAAGAAAATTCTACTTGGAATTTCTGGTGGAATTGCAGCCTATAAAACAGCTACATTAGTACGACTTTTTATTAAAGCAGGTGCACATGTCCAAGTGATAATGACACCTGCTTCTAAGGATTTTGTCACGCCACTTACGTTATCTACTTTATCTAAAAATCCAGTTCATTCTAATTTTTATGATCAAGAAAATGATAATGAGCAGTGGAACAATCATGTTGAATTAGCACTTTGGGCTGATTTAATGATAATTGCTCCAGCTACTGCAAATACATTGTCTAAGATGACTAATGGAACTTGTGATAATCTTGTAATTGCTACCTATCTATCAGCAAAATGTCCGGTTTACTTTGCACCAGCAATGGATTTAGACATGTATAAACATGCTTCTACGTTACAAAGTTTTGAAGCCTTAATTCGTTATGGTAATATTTTAATTCCTGCCGAAACAGGTGAGTTGGCTAGCGGTTTATCTGGTGAAGGCCGAATGGCAGAGCCTGAAAATATTATTGCTTTTATTGAAAATGATTTAAATAGTAAGTTACCACTTAAAGGAAAAAGAATTTTAATTACCGCAGGTCCAACTTACGAAGCTATAGATCCAGTTCGTTTTATTGGGAATCATTCATCTGGTAAAATGGGTTTTGATATTGCAATTAGTGCTGCAAATAGAGGAGCAACGGTTTACTTAGTCACAGGGCCTACACATTTTAAAGTGAGTAATAGTTTGATTAATGTAATACCAGTAGTGTCTGCAGAGGATATGTATAAGGCCTGTCATAATGTATATGATTCAGTTGATGTTGCCATTGCAGCCGCTGCAGTTGCTGATTATAGACCGAAAAATATTGCTGAACAAAAAATTAAAAAAACCGAAGAAAGCTTTACAATTGAACTTGAAAAGACTAAAGATATTCTTGCCTCTATGGGAGAAAAGAAAAAAAATCAATTTTTAATAGGGTTTGCATTAGAAACTGAAAATGAAATTGAAAATGCAAAGTTGAAAATCAAGAAAAAAAACTTAGATTTGATCGTTCTTAATTCGTTACAAGATCAAGGTGCAGGTTTTGGAAAGCTAACGAATAAAGTAACTTTTATAGATCAATCATTCCAAGTATCTCCAATGGATTTAAAATCCAAAGAAAAAGTTGCAGATGATATTATGGATAAAGTATGTCAGCATTTTGAAATAAAGATATAATTCTATTTTTCAATTCAATTTAATCAAAACATAATCGTATAGCAGAAATTTGAAGATGAATAAAATAATCCCTTTTTTGTTATTTTTTATTTGTGGAATTGTTCATTCGCAACAGTTGAACTGTACAGTTACGGTTGATTCACAACGATTGAGTGTCACCAATCAACAAGTTTTTAAAACACTGCAAACCTCATTAAATGAATTTGTAAACAAAACAGATTGGACAGGACAACCCATGAAGCAAGTTGAAAAAATAAACTGCTCTATGTATATTACTATACTTTCTAATAGTGCAGATCAGTTTACAGCAAGCATACAAGTCCAGTCTTCAAGACCAACTTTTAATTCTACATACGCATCCCCAGTTTTTAATTTCAACGATAAAGATTTTAATTTTAGATATACTGAGTTTGAAAATTTATTTTTCAATCCAGCTTCATTTGATTCAAACTTGGTGTCAGTTGTGGCTTTTTATAGCTATTTAATTTTAGGATTAGATGCAGATTCGTTTGTGTTAGAATCAGGTAATCCAAATTTAGAAATTGCTCAAAATATTTGTAACGTAGCACAACAAAGTGGTGCTCGAGGTTGGAGTCAAGCTGATGGGAATCAAAACCGCTTTTTTTTAATAAACGATTTATTAGCTCCTCCCTTTAAACAAATTAGAGAGACAATGCTGGATTATCATCTAGGTCTTGATATAATGAGTCAGGATTTGAAACTTGGTAAAGAAAAAGTAAAACTTGCATTATCTGGTTTGTCTAAACTTAGTGGATCACGACCAAATGCATTTATAACCCGTGTTTTTTTTGACGCCAAATCAGATGAAATTGTTTCCATATTTTCAGGAGGTCCTAGCATTCCTATTTCAGATTTAGTTGATGGTCTCAACAAAACGTCACCATTGAATTCAAGTAAATGGGCTTCTATTAAATTCTAGGGTTTACTATATTTGTACACCTATTTCCAAATAACAATTACATGATAACGTCACTTTCTATAAAAAACTATGCTTTGATAGAGAAATTAACTATTGATTTTTCTAGCGGTTTTTCTATTATAACAGGAGAAACAGGAGCAGGTAAATCTATAATTTTAGGTGCTCTAGGTCTTGTTTTAGGAAAAAGAGCCGACTTAACTTCACTAAAAAACAAAGAAGAAAAATGTGTAATTGAAGCTCACTTCGATATTTCTAAATACAGTTTAAATTCCTTTTTTGAATCGAATGACTTGGATTTTGAAAATGATACCATTATCAGACGTGAAATTTTGCCTTCGGGGAAATCTAGAGCTTTTATAAATGACAGTCCAGTAAATCTTCAAGAATTACAAGATTTGAGTGTTTTTTTACTTGACATTCATTCGCAACAGCAAACTCAAGAACTTTCAGATGAAAATGTTCAATTTGATATTATAGATGCAATAGCAGGTAATAAGGAGATTATTACTAAATATCAATTGCTTTTAAAAGGGTACAAATCGGATACATCAAAATTAAATGCATTATTAAAAAAACAAAGCGAAGCTAAGAAAGAGCAAGAATACAATACCTTTTTGCTAAATGAACTTGTTGAGGCTAAATTAAAATCTGGTGAACAAGAAATTTTAGAATCTGATTTTGAGAAGCTAAATAATGTAGAGATTATTAAAGAATCTATGAGTAAATCTTTGGCTATAGCCAATGAAGAACAAATAGGAGTATTATACAATCTTAACGAAATTAAAAATTCGGTTCAAAAAATCGCCTCATTTTCAACTGAATACCAATCTTTGCTTGACCGAATTACAAGTATTACAATAGAGTTTGATGATATTACAGAGGAGATGGTTCGTCTTTCGGATAGATTAATCAATGATCCTGAACAACTTAATCTAATAAGTCAAAAATTACAACTAATTTTCAGTCTTCAAAAAAAGCACCAAGTTGCTACTGTTGAAGAGTTATTAGTAATTCAATCTCAACTTGAAAATGCTGTCATGGAACTTGGTAATATGGAAGATGAAATTGAAAATTTAACGGTTTCCATAGAGCAGAAAAAGAACGATCTTAACAAATTAGCATTAAACATTAGTAATAATAGATCCGTTGCTATACCTGTTTTATCTGAACAATTAATTCAAATTTTAAGTACGTTAGGAATGCCCAATGTGCGTTTTAATATTGTTTTATCAGCTTCAGAATCATTTTTTGCAAATGGTAAAGACGAGCTTCAATTCTTGTTTTCTGCAAATAAAGGAACTGATTTTGGGATATTGAAAAAGGTAGCATCGGGAGGAGAGATGTCGCGTATTATGCTGGCTGTAAAAGCTATTTTGGCTCAATATTCAAAACTACCAACTTTAATTTTTGATGAAATTGATACCGGAGTTTCAGGTGAAATTGCAATACGAATGGGGGAAATCATGAAACAAATGAGTCAATCAATGCAAATTTTTGCAATCACCCATTTGCCTCAAATTGCGGCTAAGGGAGAGGCGCATTTTAAAGTTTTTAAATCTACAATTGACGATGATACACAATCAGAATTAAAGTTATTAACTACTGATGAAAGAATAGTTGAAATTGCCCAAATGTTATCGGGAACTGCCGTTACAGACTCGGCCCTTAATCATGCTAAAGCCTTGTTGAACTAATTTTTTCTATTATATTTGTTCGTTTTTTCATCATAATCTTAAAACTAAAAACATTTATTTATAAAAATAATACCCAAAAATATGATTATAGAACCAAGAATGAGAGGATTTATTTGCACGACGGCGCACCCTGTAGGATGTGAGCAAAATGTAAAAAGTCAAATAGAGTTTGTTAAAGCTAAAGGAACTATTAACGGAGCTAAAAAAGTTTTAGTGATAGGTGCGTCAACAGGATTTGGTTTGGCTTCTCGTATTACAAGTGCCTTTGGTTCTGAAGCTGCAACTATTGGTGTTTTCTTTGAGAAAGCGCCTAGTGAAGGAAAAACAGCCTCACCGGGTTGGTATAATTCAGCAGCCTTTGAAAATGAAGCACATAAAGCTGGTTTATATGCTAAAAGTATCAACGGTGATGCTTTTTCGAACGAAATAAAACAACAAACTATTGATCTTATCAAAGCTGATTTAGGTCAAATTGATCTTATAATTTATAGTTTAGCTTCGCCAGTGCGTATGCATCCTGTTACAGGTGTTTTACACAGATCAGTGTTAAAACCTATCGGTGATGTATTTACAAACAAAACTGTTGATTTCCACTCAGGTAAAGTTTCTGAAATTTCAATAGCTCCTTGCAGTGGTGACGATATTGAAAATACTGTAGCAGTTATGGGTGGAGAAGATTGGGCTATGTGGATAGATGCTTTAAAAGCAGAAAATCTATTGGCACCAGGAGTTGCTACTGTTGCTTATTCTTATATTGGGCCATCATTAACAGAGGCTGTATACAGAAAAGGAACAATTGGTCGTGCAAAAGATCATCTTGAAGCAACCGCATTTGCTATTACAGATGCACTTAAAAGCATCGATGGAAAAGCATTTGTATCAGTTAATAAAGCATTGGTGACACAGGCTAGTTCTGCAATTCCGGTTATTCCTTTGTATATCTCGTTGTTGTACAAAATAATGAAAGAGGAAGGAATTCATGAAGGATGTATAGAGCAAATTCAGCGTTTGTACCAAGAGCGTTTGTATACTGGAGGTGAAATTCCAGTTGACGAAAAAGGAAGAATTAGAATTGACGATCTTGAAATGAGATCTGACGTTCAAGAGAAAGTTGCTTTTTTATGGAACGAAGCCGTTACTGAAAATTTACAGGAAATATCAGATTTAGAAGGATATAGAAAAGATTTTTATAACTTATTTGGATTTGATGTAGCTGGAGTTGATTATGCATCAGAAGCTAATGAAGTTGTAGCTATTGAAAGTATAATGTAATAAGTTTTCTCAAATATTATTTAAAACCATCAATTAATAGTTGATGGTTTTTTTATGGATAAAGATTATCTTTGTTAAAATTTTTAAATCACATTCAGTACCACAAATACCACTGTAAATAAAATGATGTTTTCCTTAATTATTCCCGTATACAATAGGCCAGACGAGGTTGATGAACTTTTAGAAAGTTTATCACGTACAACATACAATGAAATTTTTGAAATTGTGTTAATAGAAGATGGATCTACAATTCGGTGTCAAGATGTTGCTAGTAAATATGGTAATAGATTAGATATAGCTTATTATTACAAAGAAAACTCGGGTCCTGGTGATTCTAGAAATTATGGTATGAGTAAAGCTAGAGGAGATTATTTTATCATATTTGATTCAGATTGTATAATTCCAGAAAATTATTTGTCAGAAGTCGAATTAGCTTTGCAAAAAAATTATGTGGACTGTTTTGGTGGTCCTGATAGCGCATTAGATAGTTTTACGGATATTCAAAAAGCAATTAATTTTGCTATGACTTCATTTCTTACCACGGGAGGAATAAGAGGAGGCTCAGAAAAAATAGATAAATTTCAACCCCGAAGTTTTAATATGGGATTGTCTAGAAAAGCTTTTATGGCATCTAAGGGTTTTGGAAATATTCATCCTGGCGAAGATCCTGATTTATCCATTCGTTTGTGGAATTTAGGTTTTGAAACCAAACTATTTCTAAAAGCATTTGTATATCATAAGAGACGAATAGATTGGGAAAAATTTTCAGTCCAAGTACATAAATTTGGAAAAGCAAGACCTATTTTAAACAGTTGGTATCCTAAACACAATAAACTTACTTTTTTCTTTCCTACGGTTTTTATTTTAGGAATACTTGTTGCTTTTTTAGCGGTCTTATTCTTTAATTTTGATATCCTTTTGCAGCTTTATTTCTTATACTTTGCTATACTCTTTATCGTAGCATCAATTCAAAATAAAAGTGTAAAAATTGGATATTTGTCTCTAATTGCTGTCTGGAAACAGTTTTATGGGTACGGAACAGGTTTTTTAAAATCGTATATTCAGATTATTGTATTAAAAAAAGATCCACAAACAGCATTTCCTGAAATGTTTTTCAAAGTGTAATATGACAAAAATTATTGGGTTAACAGGAGGTATAGGCAGCGGAAAAACAACAATTGCTGGTTTTTTTAAGACAGCAGGTATTCCTGTATTTATTGCAGATGATGCTGGAAAAAAAGTAATGCAAGATGAAAAGGTTTTAAATAGTATCAAAGAGGTTTTTGGTGCTTTAGTCTTTAAAGGAGGAATACTTGATAGAGCTGAACTTGCCAAAATTGTATTTAGCGATCCAGAAAAGTTGCAAGTATTGAACAAAATTGTTCACCCTGCCATAAAACAAGATTTTGAGTTATGGTTAAAGCAAAATGATAAAGCCCAATATGTGATTTATGAGGCTGCTATTTTGTTTGAAAGCGATAAATACAAAGATTGTGACGTTATAATATCGGTAGTAGCGCCTTTAGAAACTAGGATTAATAGGGTTCTTGAGCGTGATGCTACAACGAGAGATCATGTTTTGAAACGAATAAATGCGCAATGGACTGATGCACAGCGTGTAGAAAAAAGTGATTTTGTGATTGAAAATATTAGTTTAGAATCATCAAAGCAGGAAGTTGATAAAATTCTTAAAATTTTAAAGATTAAACAAAAAGAAGCCTAGGTGTTAATGTTTGGTTAATCTATCGTTTAATATATTGTTAAAATACTAAATTTGTATTGATGAATAAACTTTTTTTTAGATTACTAGTCTTACTGATGAGTTTGTCCCTAATTGGGATAATTTTAGTGCAAGTATATTGGTTTAACAATTCGTTTGAAAATAACGATGAACAATTTAAATTTCACGTTAAACAAGTATTAGGAAATGTTGCTGAAAAAATTCAAAAGCAAGAGGCGTACAATTTTTATGACAAAATAAATCATTATAAAGATAGTACGGGTAAAGTTCCTAAAAGAGATGATATTTTAGAGTTTTATTACGTTCAAAAGAACCCAAAAACCAATAAAACTATTATTTATTCGAATAGTATAATTTCAGAAGATTATAAAATTTCACCATCGTTCTTTGATAAAAAATTTGATAGCGAAAAATTTAAAACTTTTAGCGCTAAGAGAGTTACAGAAGTTTATAGCGATAAGTCTATTGATAAAATAGGTGGAAGTCAAAGTTTGATTCCGGATATAAAAATTGAGAAATCAGGAAATTTGAATGTTCTTGATAATGCATCATTTGAAATATTTTACAAAGATTTTGCTTCAGTATTACCCATACAAGAAAGGGTAACAAAAGAAACTCTTAATAAAATGATTCGTAAAGAATTATTGGAATCGGGTGTAGATACTAAATTTGAGTTCAGTGTATACAATAATAATCTAGCAACTAATGTAAAGTCTGGAGATTTTAAGTACAATAAAGAAGCTACCTATTCTATACCAGTATTTACGGATAATGAAGGGAATAGTAAATATCAATTGTTAGTGACATTTCCTCAAAAAAAGAAATTTTTATTATCAGAGTTGGTTAGTATTACAATACTTTCAATAGTGTTTACGCTAATTATAATAATTGCGTATTCAAGTGCATTGAATCAATTAATAAGACAACGTCAGATATCTGAAATCAAAAATGATTTTATAAACAATATGACGCATGAGTTTAAGACTCCTATTGCAACTATAAATTTAGCTCTTGATGCCATTAAGAACCCTAAAATCATTGATGATAAAGATAAGGTTTTACGGTACTTACAAATGATTAAGGACGAAAATAAACGTATGCACGCCCAGGTTGAAAACGTTTTAAGAATATCAAAATTAGAAAAGAAGGAGTTAGATATTTCAAAAGAATCTAACAATATACATGAAATAATTGAAGACGCTATAGATCATGTTAATTTAATTATAGAAGATAGACAAGGCACAATAAAGTGTGATTTTAAAGCTGTAAGAACTACTGTCTTAATTAATGATGTTCATTTTACAAATGTAATTGTTAACATACTTGAAAATGCGGTTAAATATTCACCCAATACTCCAGAAATTGAAATCTTAACTGAGAATATCAAGGATATGGTGATTATAAAGGTAAAGGATAAAGGGTTAGGAATGAGCAAAGTTGCTCAAAAAAGAGTTTTTGAAAAGTTTTACCGTGAGCACACGGGAGATATACATAACGTAAAAGGACATGGTTTAGGTCTTGCGTATGTAAAAAGAATTGTAGATGATCATAACGGTCACGTTTATGTAGAAAGTGAAAAGGGAAAAGGAAGTACCTTCATAATAAAATTACCATTAATAAATTAAAATATGGAAAATACAAATAAAAAAATACTATTAGTTGAAGATGATCTTAATTTTGGAGCAGTCCTTAAAGACTATTTAATGTTAAATGACTTTGATGTGACTTTAGCTAAAAATGGTATGGAAGGTTTTGAAAAATTTAAAAAAGATACCTACGATTTGTGCATCCTTGATGTGATGATGCCATACAAAGATGGATATACATTGGCCAAAGAAATTAGAGAAAAAAATAATGAAGTGCCTATTATCTTTTTAACAGCAAAATCTATGAAAGAGGATGTTTTAAAAGGATATAAAGCTGGAGCAGATGATTATTTGAATAAACCATTTGACTCTGAAGTCTTATTGATGAAAATCAAGGCAATCATTCAAAGAAAAGCTTCAGATACAAAATCAGAACATGTTCAGTTTGAGTTTAATATTGGTAAATTTCATTTAAATTCTAAGTTACGTTTTTTAACTTTCAAAGAAGAGGAGCCGATAAAGTTGTCACCAAAAGAAAATGAGTTATTGAAAATGTTAATTCTGCATGAAAATGATTTAATGCCAAGAGAATTAGCCTTGACAAAAATATGGAGAGATGATAATTACTTTACCTCAAGAAGTATGGACGTGTACATTGCTAAATTGAGAAAATATTTAAAACCAGACGAGGATGTTGAAATATTAAACATCCATGGAGAAGGATTTAGATTAGTTATAAAAAACAAAGTTGCATAAAATGCAAAAGCCTCAAAAATTTTTTTGAGGCTTTTTTTTATCTTTTATTTCCAATGTATTTGTAATGCAAAACATGTTTTATCGTCCTTTGTGATACTAAATACAGTTTCATCTTGCTGGATACTTTCATGAATTAAAACAGTATCTTTTAATGATAGTTCTTTTAAAAAGTTCATTTCAATGCTGGCTACCCTTTGTTTTAATAACAATTTTTCGTCAATAACATCAAGACACCATTCTAGATATTTGACATTGTTAACATGATTTACTATATCTAAATCTGATAAAAAAACGGTTTTTTCAAACACTATTTCTTTCTCACTAGTAAAATTTACTTTAGAAAAACGTTCTATTGTTGGTTTTTTATCTGGATATAACTCAAAGTGTTCGTATGGAAGTGCTAAGGCTTCTGGACGTCGCTTTTCTGTATTAAAAACAGCCCAAAAAGTTTCAGATCCTACTATTTTTTCTCCATTAATATACATTTCAAGTGCTCGTACTGATCGAGAGTTTTCTAATGAATTGATCCATGTTTTTACGGTTACTGTATCGCCCCATTTTGGTAATTTGCTGATTTCAACTCGCATTCGGCTCAATACCCATGCTTGATTAAACTCTTGCATGTCAGTAAAACTGATACCACCTACTTCAGAATGAGCCGCAGCAGTTAATTGCAAAATATTACATAAATCAGTGTATTTTAAATACCCGTTGGGCGCACATTGCGTAAAATTGATTTCCCAATCTTTGCTTAAAATAGAGGTGAATTTAGGGGATATAGGCATATAAATAATTATGAAGTATGAATTATGAATTTGAATTCTCGTTTTTAGGAATTATTTTAAATCGTGGAAAAAATAGTTTACTATTTATTATTATAAAAAATAGCAGAATTATTCCCAAAAAGATAAAGCTTTTAGTATCCAAATTTTTCAAATTTGGGTCTTCAATTTTCATTTGCAAAGCTAATATGTATGGTATTGTCAGATATATTGTAAAAATTAAAAATAAAACTTTACCTATTTGTTTTATAGCTTTCATGATTATTTGTTTCCTTATTTGCGATATATTTTATTTTTTTGAATTTATGTAGGCAATGATTTTGTCGTAGGGTGTTTCAAAGTCAAACCATTTGGTCTTTTCATTTCTTTTAAACCAGGTCAATTGACGTTTAGAAAAACGTCTTGTATTTTTCTTTATTTCTTCGATGGCAAATTCTAATGAAAATTCTTTGTCAAAAAAACTAAATAATTCTCTATATCCTACCGTTTGTAAAGCGTTTAATTCTTTGTTTGGATATAAAGTTTTGGCTTCTTTTAGTAAACCTTCATTCATCATGATATCTACACGTTGGTTGATTCTGTTATATATTATTTTTCGATCAGCTTCCAAACCGATTAAAATAGGAGTGAAGTCACGATTGTTTTTTTTCTGGTTCAAGAAAGAGGAATACGGTTTTCCTGTTCCTAAGCATACTTCTACAAAACGCATCATGCGCTGCGGGTTTTGCAAGGTTTGGGGATTTTCTGTGGAAAGGGTTTTGTAATAAGCATGATCTAAATGTTCAAGTTCTTGCTGTAAATATCCTATGCCAAGTTTTTCATATTGTGTGGTTATTTTAGCACGAATTGCAGGATCGATTTCAGGAAATTCATCAAAGCCTTTGATAATGGCATCAACATATAAACCAGAACCGCCTACTAGAATGGCGTAGTCATGATCTTGAAATAGTTCGTTAAGTTTAGCAAGGGCTTCTTTTTCGAAATCGCCAACGGTATAATTTTCAAAAATAGACTTGTTTTGAATAAAATGGTGTTTGGCTGCTGCCAATTCAGCTAAGCTGGGAACGGCGGTGCCAATGGTCATTTCTTTAAAAAACTGTCGGCTATCGCATGACACGATTTCGCAATTAAAGTGGTTTGCCAAAACAATGCTAAGAGAAGTTTTCCCTATAGCTGTAGGACCGACGATTGTGATTAAGTATTTCATATTTTTTAGCCCAGATGGAAACGTAAACCCCGCAGAGATTGAAGTTCGTTTTTCTTGGTGTAAAAGAGCGACCGCAGGAAGCTCCTTTTATGCCTTAGAAAAACAACTGAAGTCACGAGGAGTTGAAGTGTACAGCTGGATTGGCTTCAAGGTTAATAAATTAAGATTCGGATTCATGATCAAAACACTATGTGAAATTAAATTTGATTATTAGTTTCATAAATCTAGTTTAAGATAATTGATTTATAGGATCACAATTAATATTCAGCCTATAGATGAACTATTTTAAACGTTTTGTTTTTTCGGATGTGTCCTTGAATAATATTCTTCACATCGCGATTATTCTGCATTGGGATAATAATGTTTCTTAGGATTTCAACATTGGTTATTTGATAGTTCAAATCATAAAAAGCATACCCTTTGTAAATTCCGTTTTCTATCAAAACCGCTGAGCGCTCGCTTATGGTTCGGCCTTTGTCAATTAAAATCATGTTTTGATTGTCAAAACTATTTTTGTCGATAAAAGCTTGTACTCTGCTGTTGTATTCCTCTGGAGATACTTCTCCTACGCAAGCGCCATCACATTCTTTTATGGTGTATTGAAAGCAGTTTGTTTTACTAGCGTACAAACCCGTTAGTTTTTGGCATAAATTGTAATGAGATGTGATTCTAAATAAAGCATTTTTTCCTTCTTGAATAGAAGTGAAGGATGTGATTTCCTTTTTACGGCCATCCGCTTTTTGAAGTTTTAAGTTCAAATATCCCTTCTCATCTTTTTCTGCATACAAAGCTAATTGAAAAATACTTTTGCGTTGTGCCCTGTTGTATATGGGTTTGTTGACTTTGATTTCCTCGCTTTCTTTTAATAAAGCGATTAGTTCACTACCCGTTTCATCATATGTTACTGTGTAAACTTCGGCTTGAATTTTTTTGCATTTATTGGTAGTACCTGTAAAATGCTGGTTTATTCTTTTCTTTATGTTTCGGCTTTTACCTATGTAAATAAGATTTCCTTTCTCATTATGAATGTAGTAAACACCGGTTTTTGATGGTAAACTTGAAACAATGTCTAAGAGTTTAGGAGCAATACCTTTTTGTACTTCTAGTTTGATGAAATCTTTAACAATTTCTTTTTCTAAATCTTTTTCTAAAAGGATTTTAAACAGTTTAACGGTAGCCAATGCGTCTCCGCTGGCACGATGCCTGTCGGCCATAGGAATGCCAAGTGCTCGCACTAATTTTCCTAAACTATGTGAGGGTTGTTCTGGTAATAATTTCTGTGAAAGGGCAACTGTACAAAGTGTTTTAGCTTCAAAATCATAGCCTAATCTGCGAAACTCAGTTCTCAAGATTCTATAATCAAAAGATGCATTGTGCGCCACAATCACGCAACCTTCCGTAATTTCAATGATGCGTTTGGCTACCTCAAAAAATTTGGGAGCTGATGTAAGCATGGCATTATTGATACCGGTAAGTTTTACAACAAACGGTTGAATGGGAATTTCAGGATTTACCAAGCTGATGAATTGATCTACTATTTCATGTCCATCAAATTTATAGATGGCAATTTCAGTGATTCCTTCTTCGTTAAATTGTCCTCCTGTGGTTTCTATGTCGAGTATTGCGTACATTTTCAATATCAATTTCAAAAATCAATAACAATTTCTAAATAAATATCTTAAATCAATGGAAATTCTTAAAAATTGAAAATTGTAATTCCCATTTCTATTGCCATTGAAAACACATTGTAATTGTTATTGAATTATTTTTTGTTGTTTATCATTTTAGAAGCTATAGCGATTAATTCTTCAACTTCTGTCAAAAGCCATTTTCTTTCTTCTAATTCTCCTGCTTTTATGTAATGTAAAACTTTTAATGAATTTCTCGACTCTTTAAGTTCCTTAACAGAAAGAGAAACTTTAAAAATAAAATCTTTGTTTGTAATAGTCCCTTGAGCTTCACCATAATTTAATGCTGCACTTCCAGAGGAGCGTATGAGTTGATTTTTATAATAATCAATTTCATAAGATTTTTCTAGTTTTCTAACAAAGAAAATACATTCTCCCACAAATCTAACTAAACGGTCTTCAAAATTGTATATTTTTTCTAAATTAGGTTCGTTTACAAGCATTTTTATCGACTTTGAAATTGAAATTAATTTCTTCCCCCAAAGATACTACTTCCTATTCTAACCATAGTACTGCCACATTCAATTGCGAGTTGATAGTCACCGGACATTCCCATTGAGAGGATGTCGATTTGGCAGTTTTCACTTTTCAGTTTTTTTGTTTTTTCAAAAATTGTTTTCAATTGCGTGAATTCTTTCTTGATTTGATCTTTATTATCAGTGAAAGTAGCCATTCCCATTAATCCAACGATTTGAATGTTTTTCAGTTCTTTGAATTCATTTGATGTTAGCAGGGAAGCAAGTTCATCCTGATCAAGACCAAATTTTGTTTCTTCCTCGGCAATGTAAATTTGCAATAAACAATCTATAATTCGGTTATTTTTTAACGCTTGTTTGTTGATTTCTTGTAATAGTTTAAGGCTGTCTACTCCGTGAATTAAGCTCACAAACGGTGCCATAAATTTTACTTTGTTCGTTTGAACGTGACCAATCATGTGCCACTCGATATCTTTGGGCATTTGTTCCCATTTATCGGCCATTTCTTGGATTTTGTTTTCTCCAAAAATGCGTTGTCCAGCTTCATAAGCTTCCATCAAATCCGAAACCGGTTTGGTTTTTGAAACTGCAACTAAAGTTACATGCTCTGGTAATGACGTTTTAATTCCAAGTAAATTTGTAGCTATTGACATGTTGAATTCCTGATTTTTATATATTAAAGTTCATAAACTACTAATCCACTTCTGAATTTAGGTTCTATGTACGTACTTTTTGGAGGCATGATTAAATTAGCATCGGCCAATGCTTTAATTTCCCCTATGTTTGAAGGAAATAATATAAATCCGATTTCAAATTCGCCTTGATCTATTTTATTTTTTACTTCTAATACGGATTGTTTTCCAGAGAGGTATTCAATTCTTTCGTCATTTCGTAAATCTTCAATACCTAAAATGGGTAATAAAACTTCTTTATATAAAATTTGAGTATCTAAACTGTCTAAAGCAGATTTGAATATTTCATTTTCTTTACGAAGTACTAAACTATAAAATTCATTATCAAGATACATCCCAAAGTGATGTTTTTGAGAGGGTTGAAAAGGTTGTTGTAATTTATTTTCAATACTGAAATTCTTTTGCAACGCAATCATAAACTCTTCCTTTGTCAAACCATTTAAATCTTTTACAAGACGATTAAATTCATAAATTTTAACGTTATTTTCAGATATTAAGTAGCTTAATATATGATTCTTAGAGGTGTTTTGAGTATCGGTATTTTCCTCAGATAATAATTTTAAAGCTTCGGTACGATGATGTCCATCTGCGATATAAAGGCTCTCTGTTTTTTCAAAAATATTTTGAATCCAATTGATTTCAAGTGGATCTTCTATCTTCCATAAATAATGAATTTCTTTTTTTGTAGTCGAAAATTCAAAATCGGCTAATTTTTGAGTGCAATTAAAAATCCAATCTTCTATGGTTTTGTTGTCAGGATAAGTCATCAAAACGGGTTCTGTATTAAACTCAGAATATTTCATGTATTCTTTGAGTAACCGAACTCTAAATGCTATGATATCTTCGTGTTTTTTGATAATTTCATTACAATAATCAGCAACACTTGTACCCGCGATGATCCCAATAAATGATTGTGTTTTAGTGACAATTTTATGAATATAAATTGCTGGTTTTTTATCTTTTACAAGAATGATTTCGTTTTTGAACTCTTCGTATTTTTGATGAACTTGCTTGTATCTTTTTTCAAATGAAACAGTTTCTTGATTGGTATAAGCGGGTTTTAATATGTGCAAAAAAGACAAAGGATTAAAATCCAGTTGAGCTGCAAGTTCAGCATTTACATATTCTTCATAAGATCTACAGGTTACAAGACATACTTTGTCTCGGGTAGGTCTTACTGCTTTAAAAGGAACTATTTTAGCCATAATTAAGTCAAAAGTCAAGAGTCAAAAGTCAAAAGTTTAAAGAGGAAGACTTTAAGACTTTTGACTTTCAAACTTTATGACATTAAATAAATTGTTTAGAAATCTTTTCTGCTTTTTTACTTTCGGAATAATCGTAGAAACCTTCACCAGATTTTACTCCCATTTTTCCTGCTCGAACCATATTTACTAATAAAGGACAAGGAGCATATTTCGGATTTTTGAAACCATCATACATTACATTTAGTATAGCCAAACACACATCAAGACCAATAAAATCAGCAAGTTGCAGTGGTCCCATGGGTTGGCCCATTCCTAATTTCATCACCGTGTCAATTTCGTATACACCAGCAACTTTATTGTACAAAGTCTCAATAGCTTCATTAATCATTGGCATTAAAATTCTGTTGGCTACAAAACCTGGATAATCATTCACTTCAACAGGTGTTTTTCCTAGTTTTTCAGAAAGACTCATGATGGTTTTTGTAACTTCATCTGAGGTGTTGTAACCGCGGATAATCTCTACTAATTTCATAATAGGCACTGGATTCATAAAATGCATGCCTATAACACGCTCTGGGTGTGCAACAACCGCACCTATTTGTGTGATAGAAATAGACGATGTATTGGTAGCCAAGATGGTATCGTGAGAACAAAGTTTATTCAACTTCTCAAAAATGTTCAATTTTAGAGCCACATTTTCGGTGGCAGCTTCAACAACTAAATCAACACCTACAACACCATCTTCGATATCATTGTAAGTAATAATGTTAGTAATTGTTTTTGTTTTGTCTTCTTCGGTGATAGTACCTTTAGCAATCATTCGATCTAAATTAGCGGCAATAGTTGCCATTCCTTTATCTAAAGATTGTTCAGAAACATCTATTAATTTTACGGTAAAACCACTTTGTGCAAAGGTATGTGCAATTCCATTACCCATTGTTCCTGCTCCGATTACGGCTATTGTTTTCATATTTTGAGTTTAAAGTTTAAAAGTTTAAAGTTTAAAGTTATTTTGAGTAACTGAAAACCTTAAACTTAAAAGTAATTTTATTTATTTCTTGAAACAATCAATAATTTGATAAGCAACTCGTAATGCTTCGGTTGCTTGATCTAAAGTCACTACTGGAGTTGTATTGTCGTTTATTGAATCTGCAAACGATTCTAGTTCATCAAGTATAGCGTTGTTTTGTTCAACATCAGGATTGGAGAAGTAGATTTGTTTTTTTACGCCTTCGGCATTTTGTAAAATCATATCAAAGTCGCCTGGAACTTCTGGAGCATCTTTCATTTTTACCACTTCACATTTTTTCTCTAAGAAATCAACTGAGATGTAAGCGTCCTTTTGAAAGAAACGAGATTTGCGCATGTTCTTCATCGAAATTCGGCTAGCTGTCAAGTTTGCCACGCAACCATTTTCGAATTCAATTCTAGCATTTGCAATATCTGGGGTGTCACTTATCACAGAAACTCCGCTGGCACTAATATTCTTCACTTTTGATTTAACCACACTTAAAATAGCATCAATGTCATGAATCATTAAATCTAAAACCACTGGGACATCAGTTCCTCGCGGATTAAATTCAGCCAAACGATGCGCTTCAATAAACATGGGATTTTCAATCATGTTTTTAGTAGCAATGAATGCAGGGTTGAAGCGTTCTACGTGACCTACTTGACCTTTTACATTGTATTCATTGGCAAGGGCTATAATTTCTTCTGCTTCTTCTACTGTATTTGAAATTGGTTTTTCAATAAAAACATGTTTCCCTGATTTGATAGCTACTTTTGCACATTTGTAATGTGAAAGCGTTGGGGTAACAATATCAATTACATCAACAGCATGAATAAGAGTAGCAATAGTACTAAAATGTTTGTATCCAAACTCTTTTGATATCTTTTCAGCATTCTCTTGATTTGGGTCGTAAAACCCCACCAATTCATATTTGTCAGATTGTTGTAATAAACGCAAATGTATTTTTCCTAGGTGACCAGCACCTAATACTCCAATTTTTAGCATAAGGGTGTATTTTTTACAAAAATAGCAATTAAATGATTAATCTATTGTTGAATTAAGACAAATTGTGCGCTAAATTATTATTTAAAAACCAATATTTGATTTCAGTTTTTCTTTTCTATTTTTACAGAAATAAAAATTTAAATTTTGAAAGATACAGCAAAACATCAAGGACTTCGGAATCAATTAGTAAGCGTTTTAGAGCAAAAAGGGATCACGGATAAAAATGTTTTGGAAGCCATAAAAAAGATACCACGTCACTTATTTTTGGATTCAAGCTTTGAAGATTATGCTTATCAAGATAAGGCTTTTCCTATTGGTGCTGGGCAAACTATTTCACAACCGTACACCGTTGCTTTTCAATCTCAATTATTAGAAGTAAAAAAGGAAGATAAAATACTAGAAATTGGAACAGGATCGGGATATCAAACAGCAGTTTTATGTACCATGGGCGCTAAAGTGTATAGTGTAGAACGCCAAAATGAATTGTTTAAAAAAACTACAAATTTATTTCCTAAACTTAATATTCGTCCTAAACACACTTCGTTTGGTGATGGATACAAAGGGTTACCTAATTACGCTCCATTCGACAGCATTATTGTAACGGCTGGTGCGCCAATTATTCCTAAACCGTTGATGGCGCAATTAAAAATAGGAGGAAGGCTAGTAATTCCACTTGGTGAAGACGTGCAAATTATGACCTTGCTTGTTCGAATTAATGAAACTCAATTTGAAAAGCACGAATTTGGAGAATTTAGATTTGTTCCTTTATTAGAAGATAAAAATTAAAAAAAAAAAAAAAAAATCATCTTCAGCACTTTATGAAAAAAGAGTTGTAGATGATTTTTTTTGGCTTAGCCCAAAAATGAATTTTTCTTAAATTATTTGGAATAAAAATAAGATATTTTACTCTGCTTAGATATCGTAATTTTTCATCAAAATAGCTTTGCTCTAAAACAAAAAAAATCATTTTAATTTAAAATGATTTTTTTATGCGTTCTAAGTCTCGTTTTGTATCCTGTTCTTTTAAAGATTCTCGTTTGTCATAAGTTTTCTTTCCTTTACAAAGTCCTATTTGAAGTTTTGCCATTCCTTTTTCATTTGTAAATAATTTAAGAGGAACTATTGTTAAGCCTTTAGCTTGAACACTTTTAGATAAACTTTTAAGTTCTTTTTTATTTAAGAGTAATTTACGTTCGCTTCTAGCTTTGTGGTTGAATTGATTCCCAAAAGAGTATTCCTCAATGTAGGTGTTTATGGCAAACAATTCAAGATTACTGAATTCACAAAAACTTTCTGTAATATTGGCTTTGCCTAAACGAATTGATTTAATCTCAGTACCAGCCAAAACGATTCCAGCCGTAAATGTTTCGATAATTTCATAATCGAATTTGGCTCTTTTATTGTAAATGTTGATTGTTTTTAGCATGGTGCAAAGGTAACAAAATTAAAATATCAAGCAATGTTTATGGTAATTTCAATAAATGGTAGCTTATGGTATCACCAGTGATTGTAATTACATACAAGTTCCCAAAAACCGTATCTTCAATATCAGGAAACAAATTGTATTTGATAACTTGGTTTACAAACTTGGGTATTGAATTGCTGTGTCCTACAATCAAGACTTTTTTATTTAGAGTTTCATTTTTGAAATTTTCAATATTTAAATCTTTAAGATCGTACAGTTTAGTTTTTATATTTTTAGCTGTAGCTGTAGGTGCTGCAGTTTGTGTGGTTCTTTTAAAATCGGTGCTGTAAATTTCGTCAAAGTGCACATCCGCAAAAATAGCATTCCATTGATTGGCTCTTTTCAATCCACTTTCTGATAAATCAGGATTTTTGGAATCATCTACTTTTTCGGCATGTCTGATAAAATAATAGGTAGTAACATTTTGTTGCGCTAAACAAATATTAAAAAACAGTAGGGCAAGGATGAGTAGGTTTTTTTTCATGGTTAGATTTTTTAGGGGGTTAATAAATCATAAATTTTAGAATGTATATATTTGTACTATGGAAAAATTAAAATCAAACGACCCGCTACACGGAATCACGCTTCAGCAAATTGTAGAAAAGCTTGTCAGTCATTATGGATTTGACACCCTAAGTGAACTGATTAAAATTAAATGTTTTTCAAGTAATCCTAGTATAAAATCTAGTTTGACTTTTTTAAGAAAAACTGAGTGGGCTCGTAAACAAGTTGAAGATTTGTATGTTAAAAGTATGAAAAAATTTTAATTAATTTTATACGAAACCATCACACCGCCTCGATAGGGCAAAGATTCTCCACTTTTATTGTAATTTTTGGCTTTATCATAGCGTTCACCCGTAGTTAAGTCATATCCTTTGTAAAATCCTTGATGCCAACCACCACCTAAAAAGCAATCAATCATAAATTTATCACTTACTTTTACTTGATATCCTATGGTAGCTCCTGCAAAATATCCAAGACCCTTTTCATATAAATTAGTATTTAAATAATTCCATTTTTGGAAATTAAAAATACTTGCCCCTATGTGTGCGCCTGCATAAAATCCATTGTATTTTTCTTTGAAATGGTATCTATATTCAGGAGTAAAGGTGTAAAATTCTCTGGGTTTACCGTTTACAGATTTCCAAAAGGAAGCAAGAGCATCAAAATGAAAAGTTGATTTTTTACCAATGCTAGTTTCTATACCTACATTAGGAATTGTAAAAAGCGTTGTAAAAGCATTTGCTTTTACATAGGTTTGGGCAGAAATGGAGGAATACGTTATTAAAACAAAGATGATCAGGAATTTTTTCATGGCTAATAAAGTAGGATTTAGATTTAAGGGTTTGATAAGTGCACAAATGTAGTAGTAATTTACGTTTTACATAACATTTGTGCGTTTTTTATATTTGTATTTATGAGTGATCTAGTAAGGAATAGATCACAGAGTCTAAAAATTTACCATTGTAAAATTCATATTCTTTAAAATGCGCTTCTTTTATAAAACCATTTTTTTCTAAAACTTTTGCTGATCCAATATTTTCAGGTGCTATAACTGCTTCTATAGAATGTAGTTTTAAGTCATGAAACCCATAATGAACTGCAGCCTTAACTGCCTCAGTTATGATTCCTCTTTTATGATAATCAGGAAGTAGCATGTATCCAATTTCGGCTCGGTAATGTTCTGGTTTAATGCGATAATGACCAATAATCCCGATGAGTGTTGGATTATCTTTTAAAGTTATAGCCCAGTTTATACCTTCATTAACTTCAATTTTTTGATCAATCATAGCAATATGTTCCAAAGCTTCTTCATCAGTTTTTAACAAAGGACGAGGGATATACTGCATGGTTTCTGGATTAGATCGTAACATTAAAATTTCTTTTACATCACCTGCGTTTACTCTTCTTAAAAGTAAACGGTCGGTTTCAAGATTTGGAAATGGTGTGAAATTGATGGTCAACATAGAATTTTTTTAAAGAATTTTGATAGAGAATATAGATTGAAAGGTTGCGTTTGGTTCTAAAATTTGAATGCCCTCTTTTAGTAGTAAATCTCCAGTACTCTCCAGTACATCAGAATATCCAAACCATGGTTCAATACAAATAAATGGTGCTGCTTTTTTTGTCCATATTCCTAAACTTGGAAAATCTTCATATTCAACTTTTAAAATAGGTTTTTTATTTTCTAAAATGGTAAGATTTTTAGATTGTATGGTTTTAAAAATTAACGCATCAAGTTCGAATAGGGTGTAATCAAGAGGAAGTTTTTTGTCTTGAGTATTTAATTTTTTAGTTTCATTCGATACTAAATCATTTTCTAAAAGATGATATTGCAAAGGTTCATTTTGATCAAATTCGATTTCATAGCTTTCAAATGATTCTGGAAGCGCAAAGGCTGGGTGAGCACCAATAGAAAAAGGCATTGTATTTGTGCCTGCATTAAATACATGGTAAGAAATAGATAATTTTGTTTCTTCCAGAGTATAGATTAGTTGCAATTGAAACTCAAAAGGGTAATTTTTTAAAGTTTCACTATTATGTGACAACAAAAAAACAGCTTTTTCGGCAGTGCTTTCAACTAATTCAAAATCCATATCTCGAGCAAAACCGTGGCGTGATAAGTGATATTCTTGGTTTTCATAATGAAATGAATTGTTTTTTAAAGTTCCTACAATTGGGAACAGTACCGGAGAATGCTTGCCCCAAAATTCAGGATTTCCATTCCAAATATAGTCTCTTTGATCGTTGTCTTTTAGAGAAATGAGCTCGGCACCACGATGATTTATGGTTGCGGTGAGTTTGTGGTTTTTTAAGGTTGTATTCAAAATAATGGTTGTTTATTGTAATCCTTGGTTTTTGTTGTAAATATATTCATTATTTGAGCACGACCTAATTTTTTTGGTTTAAGTCCTTAAAATCTCTCGCATTTTAAGTCACAAATCATCTTTTTTTCCTTAATTTGTAAAAAAAATCAATTAACTATGAAGAAAATTAATGTTGGATTTTTGTGGCATGCAGGTTTGTTCCTTTTAGGAATTGCAAATCTTAGTGCGCAACAAACTCCTGAGAATACTGCACGTCCAGTATCAAAGTATGACTATCATGATGCTTTTGCCCCACATTTTTATTCTAAAAATGGAACGGCAACTCGTTCTGCAAGTGGTCAGCCAGGTTCAGAATATTGGCAAAATAGCGCTAGTTACAAACTAACGGCTAAATTAGATGAAAAAAACAATGAAATTTCAGGATCTGGAATCATAACGTACACCAACAATAGTCCTGATAAATTAGGATTTGTTTGGATGAATTTGGATCAAAATCTTTTTAAAGCTGATTCTCGTGGAAGTGCAATAGTACCCTTGTCAGGTAGTAGAAATGGTGCTCAAGGTCAAGTTTTTGACGGAGGACATAAAATCAAGTCCGTTTCTGTGATTAGCACTAACAAAGGTGTAGCAACAGAAACACCCGTGAAATATGTGATTTCAGACACTAGAATGCAAGTTTTTTTGCCACAAGCGCTTAACGCCAAAGGTGGAACTATAAAAATTAAAATTGATTTCTCATTCATTGCTCCTTATGAAGGATCAGATAGAATGGGAGTTTTAGAAACTAAAAATGGAAAAATATTTACCATGGCGCAATGGTATCCTCGTATGTGTGTATATGATGATGTTCGTGGCTGGAACGTAAACCCATATTTAGGAGCCTCTGAATTCTATTTAGAATATGGTGATTTTGATGTAAGTATTACTGCTCCTTCTAATCATATTGTAGTTGCTTCGGGTGAGTTGACAAATGCTTCTGCTGTATATTCAACGATAGAACAAAGTAGATTGGCACAAGCCAAACAAAGTGATAAAACGGTATTTATTAGAACTGCCGATGAAGTTGCTACCACTTCAAAAACGGGATCATCAGCTACAAAAACTTGGAATTTTAAAATGATCAATGCCCGTGATTTTTCTTGGTCATCATCAGCATCTTTTATTTTAGATGCTGCCAAAATAAATTTACCAAGCGGAAAAAAATCTTTAGCAATGTCTGTTTATCCTGTTGAAAGTGCAGGTGACGCAGCATGGGGAAGATCTACAGAATATACAAAGGCTTCTATTGAACATTATTCAAAAAAGTGGTTTGAATACCCTTATCCTGCAGCTGTAAATGTTGCTGGAAATGAAGGTGGAATGGAGTATCCTGGAATTGTTTTTTGTAGCTGGGAATCAAAAGGAGCAGATTTATGGGGAGTTACAGATCATGAATTTGGACATATCTGGTTTCCAATGATTGTAGGATCTAATGAACGATTGTTTGCATGGATGGACGAAGGTTTCAATACTTTTATCAATTCATTAAGTTCAATTGATTTTAATAATGGAGAATACAAAGAGCCAAAAGCAGACATGCATCAAAGAGCAGAAATGTATACAAGTCCTTTTCTGGAAACAATAATGAGTTCACCAGATAATATGAAGGAGCGTAACATTGGTCTTTTGGCGTATTCTAAACCAAGTTCAGGTTTGGTAATTCTTAGAGAGCAGGTTTTAGGGCCAGAGCGTTTTGACTTGGCTTTGAAAACCTATATCGAAAGATGGGCTTACAAACACCCACAGCCTGATGATTTTTTTAGAACTATGGAGAATGTTGCTGGTGAAGATTTGAGCTGGTTCTGGAGAGGTTGGTTCCAGTACAATTGGCGCTTAGATCAAGGTATAAATTCAATAAAATATGTAAAAAATGATCCTAAAAAAGGAGTAATTATTACTATTGAGAATTTTGAAAAAATGGCTATGCCGGTTTCTTTAGATGTGAAAACTAAAAGCGGAAAGATAACCAGAGTACAATTACCAGTTGAAGTGTGGCAGAAAAACAAATCGTGGTCGTTTAAACACAATTCTACAGAGGAAATAGAAAGCATCACATTAGATCCTGATCATGCGTTTCCAGATTCTAATACTGCAAATAATGTATGGACTGCTGACAAAGGTTTGCTTGAAAAAGATGTAATTCTGGATGGTTATTTGGGAACTTATTCAACTCAAATGGCACCTCTTAAAATTATTTTTTCTGAAAAAAATGGTGCTCTTAGTGCTATGATTACAAATTATCCTTCTTTTTCAGTGGAGAATATTGGAAAAAATACTTTTGAATCAAAACAAGCAGGACTTAAGTTTGAATTCAACGAAAGTTTAAATGGTTTTGATATGACTGTTCCAGGTGGACAAAAAATTCCTTTTACCAGAGATAAATAACTTTTTGGAATTTTAAAGAAGAATTTATTTTAACAAAAAAGACTTGTAATTATTTACAAGTCTTTTTTTATTTCTTTATTCAGGTATTTGCTGACTTAAACAATGTAAGGTCCCAAAACCCCAAATAAAATCAGTTGCATTTATGCCGATAATTTCTCTATCTGGAAAGCATTCTGCTATTATGTTTAGAGCTTTACGATCATTACTATCATTAAAAGTAGGTACTAAAACACATTGGTTTAAAATCAAAAAATTAGCATAGCTAGCAGGTAATCGCAAACCGTCAAATTCTACTTTCTTCGGCATTGGCAATGCTACAATAATTGGAGATTTTCCGTTTTCAAGTTTTGCATTTTGTAAACGTTTTAAATTGTCTTGAAGCGGCTTATAATTTTTATCAAGCGGATCATTTTCTACAATAGTGACAATGGTATCTTCGTTTACAAATCGACACAAATCATCAATATGTCCATGAGTATCATCGCCTTCAATTCCGTCGCCTAACCAAATTACATTAGTTACGCCAAGATATTCCTTGAAAACGGCTTCGTAATCTTCTTTTGTAAAGTCTGCATTTCGAACCTGTATGTCTGGGTGCATTAAACATTCCTCGGATGTTAATAAGGTTCCACATCCGTTTACATCGATGGCACCACCTTCAACAATTACTGGTTTTCCTTTGTACATGACTTGAGTCACAGGAATATTTAGAAATTCGCCCACTTTCTCAGGAACAAATTTATCTAATTGTATGTTTTTGTATTTGGCCCAGCCATTAAAATTAAAGTTTAATGCCTCTCTTTCGGTTCCGTTCTTTATAATGATTGGTCCAGAATCACGCATCCAACTTCTATTGGTTTTGTAAATGATATACAAAACATTTGTTAGTTCAACATGAGCTGTTTCCAGCATGGTGTTTACTTTTGCTTTTTGGTTTTCATCAGCCACAACCAAAAAAACAGTTTCAAAAGTTGCTACTTTTTTAATAAATTCTACAAAAGCCCATTGAACTGCTTCATATTTTCCTGGCCAATCTTTCCCATTATGAGGGAAACACAGTAGCATTCCTTGTTGTTTTTCCCATTCGGCTGGAAAACGCCTAGTATTTGTAGTCATATTATATACGTTTATCAAGGTTGCAAATATAATGATTCAGGCTCACTTAAAAAACGAGCAAACATTGCAATTTTTTAAAACTGCGTTTTCAATTATAGTGTTAAGGTAATGATTAAATAATATTGTGTTAATTACAGTTGATTTGTTCATTTCTATTTTTGATAAAAAATAATTTATGAAAAAATACAGTATTTCACTTCTAGCTGCAATCTTGATTTTGTCTAGTTGTACTAAAGAGGATAATTCAAGTAATGATCAAGAAACTATTGTGAATGAAAATCCTGCTTCGTTTAAAGAAATTGGTAGTCTTACAATAGGAGGAGCAGGTGCTGCTGAAATTAGTGCATATGACGAAATATCAAAAAAACTTTTTACGGTTAATAATAGCAATACGAATAGAATTGATGTAATTGATTTATCAAATCCAACGAGTCCAAAATTTGTAACAAGTATTGATTTGACTCCTTACAATGGTGCATCAAATAGTGTTGCTACCTTTAATGGTAAATTAGCTGTGGCCTTAGAGGCAAAAACTAATAAGCAGGATCCTGGTAAAGTTTTGGTTTTTGATACCACTACATATGCTCTTATTAAAGAAATTACTGTTGGGGCATTACCTGATATGATTACATTTTCTCCTGATGGAAATTTTATTATGACTGCTAATGAAGGTGAACCAAATGACACTTACTCAATTGATCCTGAAGGTTCTGTGTCTGTCATTTCTGTGGCCAATAATTATGCTGTTTCTACTTTGAATTTTGCAAGTTTTAGCAATCAGTTAGCTGCGTTAAAAGGGAAAGGATTTAGAATAGCTAGTCCTACAAACAATTTTGCTAATGATATTGAACCAGAATACATTACGATATCTGCTGATTCAAAAACAGCTTGGGTAACTTTACAAGAAAATAATGGAGTTGCTAAAATTGATTTGACAAGCAAAACGATTACGAATATTTTTCCTTTGGGTCTAAAAGACTATAATCTTGCTGATAATGCAATTGATGTTAGCGATAAAGATGGAGGGGTATTTATGAAACCTTGGAAAATAAAAGGAATGTATCAACCTGATGCCATAAGTAGTTTTGAGGTAAATAAAATATCCTATTTTGTAACTGCAAATGAAGGTGATGCTAGAGAATATAGTGCTTTTGTTGATGTTAGAAGAGTAGGTCATTCATCAGTGGTTCTGGATCCTGTTGCATTTCCAGATGCAGCAGCTTTAAAAGCGGAGTCAAGTCTAGGAAGATTAAATATCAATACTAAAATGGGTGATACTGATGGAGATGGTGATTTTGATGAACTAGTATCGTTTGGTTCTAGATCTTTCTCTATATGGAATGGTACAACGGGTGAATTAGTGTATGATAGTAAAAATGAATTGGATAAAAAATCACAAGAATTAGGTTTTTATGATGACGGCAGAAGTGATGATAAAGGTGCTGAGCCAGAATCTGTTGTAGTTACAAAAATGGGGACTAAAACAATACTTTTTGTAGGTCTTGAACGCGCCGATGCAGTAATGATTTATGATATCTCAAATCCTGCTGCACCAAAACTAATGCAAACTATAAAAACGGGTGATGCTCCAGAAGGTTTACTATATATTCCTGCTTCAAAAAGTCCAACAAAAAGAAGTTTGCTTGTGGTAAGTAGTGAGGGTGATGGAAGTGTGAAAGTTTTTCAGCCAGATTTGAACTAAAAAGTATTTTTAAATAAAAAATCCCTGCTTGAATAAACTTTAAGCAGGGATTTTTTGTTTTAAAAAGAGCAGTTAGTCAATTGCTCTTTTTGTAATATCTCCAAAGGCATCTATGCGTCTGTCTCTAAAAAATGGCCAGTTTTGGCGCACATTTTCTTGTAAGTCTAAATCAACTTCGGCAATTAATATTTCTTCTTTATCGTGTGAGGCTTGCGCCAAAATTTCACCTTGTGGCCCGCAGATAAATGAAGCACCCCAAAATTCAATTCCAGGAGTTTCGGGTAAATATTTTTCTAAACCTATGCGGTTTGCTGCTGCAACATAAACACCATTTGCAACGGCATGACCTTTCATAACATTCATCCAAGCGCCATATTGGTTTTCACCATATTGCTCTTTTTCTTGTGGATGCCAACCAATTGCTGTTGGGTAAAACAATACTTCGGAACCTTTTAGAGCTGTTATGCGTGCTGCTTCTGGATACCATTGATCCCAACAGATTAATGTTCCTATATTTCCTTTCTGTGTACGATTATTTTTAAATCCTAAATCACCCGGTGTAAAATAGAATTTTTCGTAAAAAGCGGGATCATCTGGGATGTGCATTTTTCTATACAACCCTGCTTCTGATCCATCTGTATCAATAATGTAAGCACTGTTGTGGTAAATGCCAGCCATTCTTTTTTCGAAAAAAGGAACAATGATTACCACACCTAATTCTTTTGCCAAGGCACTAAAAGCAATAAAAGAAGTACTGTAAAGTGGTTCAGCTAAAGCAAAATTATCTACATCTTCACTTTGACAAAAGTAATGACTGCTATATAATTCGGGTAAAGAAATTACTTCAGCACCAAGTTTTGCGGCATCGCGAACCCAACTGATGCATTTTTTTAAATTATTTTCGGCTACATCATTCAGGTTTAATTGAATAACAGCTATTTTGTACTTTTTATTTGGCATGACATAAATTTTAGAATGCAAAAATAGTAAATTTTATGGCTAGTATAAAATAGACCTCATGTGTTTGCTAATGAACTTTAATAAAGAATTTTGAATTAAGCTTTCTACTGCTTTATAATTAGCAAAAAAAAAAAAACACTTCCTGCTGTGCAAGAAGTGTTCTTTAAAAAAAATGTTTATTGTTTAAAAAGATCCGCAAATGTTGCCAGTAAATGTAGCGCCTGCTCCAGCTGTAACATTAGCTTTTACAGCACTAGCAGACAGTAACGGTATGGTATAACTTGGTGTAAAAGCCATATTGCTTCCAGCAGTATTACCTGTAGTGTTTGTAAAAATGTTTCCTACAGCTGTAACGGCTGTATAACCAGTCATAAGATCAATAGGTTGATTTACATTTTCAAATACATTATTTTCAACTCTAATGCTAGCTTCAAGACCTGCAGCTACACATTTATTACTAGCAGAACTGTTAAAGTAGTTGTTTACAATATGTACTTTACCAAAACGTACTCTTGGCATTCTTTCTTTGCATCCATTAGCCCACCAGCATCTTGCAAATGTAACACGTAGTTTTCCTCTATCAGCTGTTGCACCATCACTAGAACCTATTAAATTAGAATATCTGTGATCTGGAGAACCACCAGATCCACCTGCTCTTGGAGCTTTTAGGTATATAAATTTAGTGTAGGATACTGTAATAAAGTCAGATTGATTTTTAATATCAAAATTACCATCTACTCCGTCTCTGAATTCGCAGTGATCCACCCACACATTTTGACAATTGTCTAATATCATATTATCCCAACCATCTGTATCGTAGGCTCCTGGTCCTTCAAAAATTAGGTTTCTAAGAATGATGTTTTTACATCTTTTGATATTCAAAATTCCAGAATTAGCTTTTGTTTGATCCGTTGAAACGAGTTTTGCACCGCTTGCACCATAGATAGTTTTTCCAGTTTGATCTTGAAAAGCTATTCGTCCAGTTGAAGTTGCAGGAATAGTTATGGTTCCTGTTACTTTGATGACTTTTACCGAAGTGTTTTCTATCGCAGCCTTTAACTGTGCATAATTAGATACAACTGTTTCAGCTGCGTTGCCTCCGCCAGTAGTTCCACCATTTTGTGATGCCCAACCAGGAACAGCAGCACAATCTCCAACTCTTGCATTGTTTTTTGTTGTTTTTGTTTCTAACTCAGCAGTAACTGCATTGTTTTCTGCAGTTTCTTCATTGTTACAACTTGTAAGTCCAAAGAAAAGACTCACAATGAAAATCGATAATTTTAAATTTAATTTCATAGTACTTTTTGTTAAATGTTAGTGATTTAAAGCTTTACAAAATAAATCATAAAAAAACGTATAATTATTGAACTTGTTCAATAAAACATGTAATTAATTAAATTTTGTGTTTTTTATTAATTGTTATATTGAAAATACCATAAATTCATTATTTTTACGTAATCGATTGCATAACCTACTGTTTTTCGATTAAAATAATGCATAATTAATATAAATCAAACCCCAAAAAAATGTACGAATTACTGCGAAATAACATTGAGAAAAAAATTCCCTTGACCAATGAAGAATGGGAATTAATTTTGGAAAACGTAAAACATGTTAAACTAAAAAAAAATGATTATCTCCAAATTCAAGATTCTAATAGTAAATATGAAGCATTTGTTCTAAAAGGGGTATTCAAAATTTATCAGATGAATGAAAGCGGAGCAGAGAGCATTCTTTTTTTTGCATTTGAT
The DNA here is from genome assembly GCF_918731615.1 of Flavobacterium sp. CECT 9288. Lineage (NCBI taxonomy): Bacteria > Pseudomonadati > Bacteroidota > Flavobacteriia > Flavobacteriales > Flavobacteriaceae > Flavobacterium > Flavobacterium sp. CECT 9288. The sequence continues at coordinate 1,423,958 of NZ_OU957226.1, forward strand.
AATGACTGGATTAGCGATGTTGAAAGTTTTTATCATGATAAGCTTACAAGATATAACATCAAAGCACTTGAAGATTGTGAAATTTTAGTCATCAACAAAAAGGATAAAACTAAATTGTTTAAAGAAGTCCCAAAGCTTTTAAAATTTCACACCTTGCTTATAGAAAAAACAAATATTGTTATGCAGGATAGATTGCTTGATATCTTGAACAAGACATCAAAACAACGTTATTTAGATTTCATAAATAAATATCCCGTAAAAGCACAACGCATTAATGATAGAAATCTCTCTTCGTATCTGGGTGTTTCACATGAATTCCTTTGTAAAATAAAAAAGACAATTTGAGTTGTTGCATTTTATTGAATACTGATTTTTCCAGTTTTATTTTTTCCAGTTTTAGAAGTGATTTTGTAAATGTAAATACCACTTGATAGACTTGGTAAAGTGATAGAATTATTTTTGGTAGTAAAGGATTGTGATACAATATTTTGCCCGTTCAAGTTAAAAAGAGAGAAAGAAGCTTCTTCTGCTTTAGTTTCAATATTAATGTCTTGGTTTGGTTTTAAAGCCGTTGGATAAACAAAAAAATCACTTTTTCCCAGAAAAATAATATCAATAGCTGTTGAATTTACTGTTGTATTATCATCTAGTGTCAGTTGCACCCTGTATTTATTGAATCCTTCTGATGGAGCCAGATCATCTAGTGTGAAACTTTTAGATAAAAGAACATTTTTCGATGTCACAAGTATTTCTTTGTTGTTGACTATTCTTAAGAGTTCTACCTTTTTTATTTGAAATAGACTAAAAAGATTGGTTGAGACTGTAATTTGATTTTCGGTTGCAATTTCGGCATTTACAAATTCAAAATAACAATTGGAGTTATTTTCATACCGTAAAGTAGATTCGCTTTTTATACCCTCAATAGATTTAAAATTAGGAGAAACAGCATGGATTTTACCGTTTCTATAAGTGTAGGTGGAGTTAGTTACTTGCTCTTTAAACACAAGTTTATCATCAACTAATTCATAAATGTTAAAACTAGTTACTGTTTCTGGTTTAGTCCAGTTGATTTCGGTTACTCCATTGCAAACTAATGAAGTTGTGGTATTTAAATCATAAGAAATGATAAAATTATCTGAAATAAAGTCTTCATCCCCAATTTTCATTTTAAGTTTTGCTTTCGTAAAAAGTTCTTGAGAGGGTAGGTAAAGGTATTGATTTGTATTAGGATTGATATTAGTAGCAATAGTTTCCCAGGTTTGTCCTTCATTGTAACTTATTGCTAAATCTCCAGTGTTATTTTCAATTGTAGTATTCCACTTAAAAGGTGAAGCTGTTTTTCCGTCTAATGGGAAATTATCATTTAAAATAGGATAGTTCCATTCAAATGAGTTTTTTATCTCATAATCATAAACAATACTGTAATCTTGAATAGCATTATTGCTTAGAGAATTGTTAACAACAATAGTGTAGGTTTGAAATTGTGGATTTTCTAGTTCTATTTGTTCTACTGTATTTATTTTATCTACGCCTTTTTTAGCGGGTTCTTGAGGTAAATCTGGGTTTAAAACCCAGGGTAAAAATGTTTCTGTTGGTGAAATTAATTCCAAATCTAGATCATGAATTAAACTTATATTAGTATTTGCTGGTGCTGGAGGATCTGTCCAAACAAGGGTTATCTTAACGTTTTTACTATTTTCAGGAACTATTATTTGATGGTTATTTTTTTGACCTGGAACACTTTTGCCTGTTATAATTCTATTTTTTTCAATACTGTTTAAGCATTTTAATGCGTTTATGTTACCAAAACCGTATGTAAAATCAGGGCCTTTGTTACCTAAATCCTTTGCGCTATTTATTAAAATGGCTTTCGCGGTTGCATTTTGTAGCTGAGAGGTGTATTTTTTTTCGTACAGTTCTTTCATTAAGGTAATTATTCCTGTTGTGATAGCTGTAGCATTTGATGTACCTTCTGTACTATAGGCTACAATTTCGGGTTTGATTCTACCGTCATACGCAGGTCCTTTTGATGAAAATGACATACTTTTTTCACTAGCATTTACACTTCCAACCACAATACTGTTTTTTGATTGTTTAAAATTTCCTGTGATGCTTTTAAAACCTTCTACACCTTTGTTTCCAGCAGAAAAAACATGACTGATCGTTGGATTTTCATAAAGTGTTTTGTCATAAACCGAGGCTAGGTTACCGTAAAAATTTTCGATTGTTGTTCCGTAAGAATGATTTTGAACCGTGGCTCCTTGTAGGCTTGAAATTTCATCTGGAAATAAGGAAAGAAAATTGGAAGACTGAACTTTTGCTTGCGGTGCAACACCTTTTCCAAGTACAGAACTATTTCCTAAACCTGCAACAATAGTTGCCATGGCTGTAGCATGCTGTGATATTTGATTAGATTGCGTGCTTGACTGAATGTGTTTTTGTAGTAAATCAACATCATTAGTGTCAAAAAAGGCATCTTTTACAGATACAATTTGGTTAAAACCATTAATATCAGCAAATTTTTTTCTGGCCCCATTGATTTGGTTAACACTAAAGTTTTGATCTATAATTTTAGATTCAAATGAAGGATTATAAGACTCTAGTGTTACTGACAAAACATCGTTCAAAGGGATGATTTGGTTAAGTATTGTTTTATAATTAGCTTCAACAAGTACTACATTGCCTTGGGGGGTAGTTTCAATTTTTAAGGCATTGAGTTTGTTAATTACATTTTTTACGCTATCAGTAACTATTGTGTATTTTTTTTTTGAAGAGTGAAATTTTAAACCTGTGGGTAATTTCCATAAATCGTTTAGAGGTAGTGAACTAAGTTTGTGGTTTTCAAATTCTTTTTTTGAAAAGGAAATCACACTAAATTTTGAATCTAATTTTTTTATAATCTTACAATTATTAATAAGCGCATCTTGCGTATTTGCAAGATAAAATTGCGCTAAATTTTTATCTCTTTTTTCTCTAATAAATTTTTTCCATTTTTCTTCTGTTTGTGCAAAAAGGATAAAAGGAAAAATAATGGCAAGTATGGTATATTTAGTTTTCATCAACTTTTTTGGGATGTTAAATAAAGTTTTTAAATCTTATTATAGTGTAAAATAAGTGTTATTAATTTATGTCTAAATCAGATATTTTTTTTTAAATAAAACACTTCGAAACTAGGTTTAATTCCATGTAAAAAGTTTTTTTTTAAATTTTAATTCTTACAAAAAATACGTTAAAAATTTAAAATAAGCCATTTTAAATTTAAGAATTTTATTTAAATTAAGATCGGGCACAGCTGATTATAAAAACCAAATTTAATCAAATTAAATAGAACTTGTTTTACATAAATTGATAAATAATTCAAATAACCTGATTTTGTTATAATCATATTCGCAGAAAGTGTTTTTATTTAACAATTTGATTGATGTATTATTAAAAATACAAAATAAGCTTAAAACGTATTTGCTGGCTTTGCGAGCTTTTTCAATAAAATAATATAACATTATATGTTAAAATTGTTATATAAATATTTTTATTGTATTCGTACAAAAATAATTGTCTAATTTCGATGTAATGATTTTGTAAAGTGTTCACATATACAATTCATTAATTAACCCAAATATAACCAAAACAATGAAAAAAATTAAATCAATTTTAGTAATGTCATGCGCAGTTATGGCATTTGTATCTTGTAGTAAAGATGATGAAACCAATCAAACAAAACCTGAGGCTAACAAAATAACCCCTGAAATTCTAGCTAAAATTAGTGCTTTATCTTTTAATAATAAAGACGTTCAAGTGGTGAAGCATACTAATCCAAATGGAACAACAGAAGATGCTTTCTTAATAGAAGGCGATATTGTTATGACTAAAGATCAATTAAATAAAATGGACTTGCACGGTGGTATAACTACTGAGCAGTATCGTACTAATAACCTTGTTTCAGGACCTAGAACTATTAGAATAGTAGGTTTGTCAGGAACGGGTGCTTCTGCACTAAGTGCTAACATGCGTTCTGGATTGCAGGCGGCTGTAAATAGATACAACAATTTAGGTTTAACATTACGTTTTTCTTTAACTTTTAGTTCTAGTACAACCGGAGCTAATATCGTAGTTAGAAGAGCCTCTGGTGGTGCAGGAGGAGTAGCTGGATTCCCTACAGGAGGAAATCCGTTTAACTCTGTGACGTTGTATTCTGGAATGGATACGTATTCATCAGCAGTTAATTCACATGTTGCTGCTCACGAAATAGGACACTGTATAGGTTTGCGTCACACAGACTGGTTTAGCCGTCAAAGTTGTGGACAAAATTCAAATGAAGGAACTGCTGGCGTGGGAGCTGTACATATTCCAGGAACACCAACAGGTTACGATGCTACATCTTTAATGAGAGCTTGCTTTAGTGGAAGTGATACTGGAGCATTTAATGGTAATGATGTTACTGCTTTAAATTTCTTGTACTAATTATTTTCGTTGAACACTTTACAAAATAAAAAAAAAGGCTGTTTCCATAATGTGAAACAGCCTTTTTGTTATAATTTAATCTTCGTTCAACCCGCCAACCTCTTTTATTTGATCTAAAATATTTGTTTGGTTGGGTGAAATATAATTTTTTATTTCAGGTGTGATTTCTTTTTTGAATAGCAAGTCAAGAGCATTGTATAACTTTAAGAGAACGTCTTTGTCTTCTTTAGCAATTGAAACCGAATTGTTAAAATCGAAAACATAGTTATTAGAATTTCGTACTTCTACTTTTATTGTTTTTGGCGTGATTTTAAATTTTACGATGTCCATAATGCTGAAAATTAATAATGATACAATTTATTTGCAGTTTTGTGCTTTTCGATATTTATTTATTCAAAAGCAAAGAAAGATTAAAAATGAAAAGTGTTGTTTATTTTTTTGCAAATAATTTTTTGAATAGCATTACAAAACCTAGTGTTATTAAACCTATGAATAAAGCAATAACAAATTCAGTAAGGATAGAAGGAATTTGAGGAAATAGACCATGTAAAAAAGGGATTTCATGAACAAATATTCCACCTGCAACTAATAATAAAGCAATGGTGCCAATAACTGATAAACTCTTTATAACTACAGGTAATGCTTTTACTAGGACATTACCAATTTTTGCACCTATACTATTTTCATTTTTACTCATGCTGATTAACTTGAGACCCGCTTCGTCCATACGCACAATAAGACCTACGATTCCGTAAACTCCAACTGTGGCAATTAATGCTATAATTGATACTACCATGATTTGAGAAGTGATAGGTTTTCCAATAACAGTTCCAAGTGCAATGATTACAATTTCTACCGATAAAATAAAATCAGTAATGATAGCTGATTTAATTTTTTCTTTTTCAAATGAAAGTATCTGCTCTTCGGTCCATTCTGTAGTTGTAAGCTCTACTTTTGCATGTTCGTGAGGGAAAAAGTATTCGTAGATTTTTTCGGCTCCTTCATAAGCCAAGTACAAACCACCTAATACCAAAATTATGGTAACAGCTGTTGGTAGAAAATAACTGAGCACAAATGCAATTGGTAGAATTATTATTTTATTAAGCAACGAACCCTTAGAAATAGCCCATAAAACAGGTAATTCTCGGTTGGAAACGAAACCGGAAGCTTTTTCAGCATTCACTGCTAAGTCATCACCTAAAATCCCAGCTGTTTTTTTTGCTGCTATTTTGCTCATTACAGCTACATCATCCATCATTGCTGCGATATCATCTAATAATGCGAAAAATCCTGATGCCATTTTATTTTTTTTAAGTTTATTAAAAAATTGAATTACAAATTGTAGAAAATTTTCTTTCTGTTTTTTGTTTTGCGAAGCTAAAACTTTTTATTCAAACTTTAATTCTTAAAATGTCAAAATGTATGTATTCTACACTTATAAAATTGCTTTTTACTCTTTTCAGAATCTATAGTCATGTACCAATTTATCTTGTAATACTTTATTTAAACAAAAAACCACCAGTTCAAAACTGGTGGTTTTAATAAATATTAGGAAACTAACTCACTTTGATTCCTAAAGACTAGTTTGTTATCAAATGCATCAAGCAATATAATGCTATCGGTAGTTATTTTTCCAGCAAGGATTTCTTTGGATAAAGCATTAAGGACTTCACGCTGAATGACACGTTTTACTGGTCTGGCACCAAATTGTGGATCATAGCCTTTAGTACTTAAATAGGCTATTGATTCTGGTGTTGCATCCATAGTGATGTTTTGTAGTGCTAGCATTTTTGTTACAGATTTTAGCTGTAAACTAACAATTTTAGTAATGTTAGCATTTGTCAAAGGAGTAAACATCACAATTTCATCTATACGATTAATAAATTCTGGTCTGACAGTTTGTTTTAATAAACCTAATACTTCAACTTTGGCTGCCTCGGTAGCAGCCTCAATACTGCCTTTTAAATTTTCAAATTTATCTTGAATGATTTGGCTACCCATATTAGATGTCATGATGATAATGGTATTTTTAAAATCAGCAAGGCGACCTTTATTATCTGTTAAACGTCCCTCATCAAGTACTTGCAATAAAATATTGAAAGTATCTGGATGTGCTTTTTCAATTTCATCCAATAAAATAACAGAATATGGTTTTCTGCGTACGGCTTCTGTTAGTTGCCCGCCTTCTTCATAACCCACATATCCTGGAGGTGCCCCCACTAATCTACTTACGCTATGGCGTTCTTGGTATTCGCTCATATCAATTCTGGTCATAGCGTTTTCATCATCAAATAAGTATTCGGCTAAGGCTTTTGCCAATTCGGTTTTTCCCACTCCGGTTGTCCCAAGGAAAAGAAACGTACCCACTGGTTTTTTCATGTCTTGTAATCCGGCGCGACTTCTTCTTACAGCATCACTTACGGCTTCAATGGCTTCCTCTTGACCTACTACACGGCGGTGTAATTCTTCTTCAAGATGTAAAAGTTTCTCTCTTTCTCCCTGAAGCATTTTTTGCACAGGAATTCCAGTCCATTTTGCAACAACTTCAGCAATATCCTCGCGTGTAACCTCTTCTTTAATTAAGGAACTTCCACCGGCTTGATTAACAATAAGTTCTTGATGTAAAATTTCAAGTCGTTCTTGAGCTTCTTTAATTTTACCGTAACGTATTTCGGCTACTTTTCCGTAATCTCCATCGCGTTCAGCGCGTTCCGCATCATATTTATAATCTTCAATTTCTTTTTTAATCAATTGAATGCCATCAACAACGTCTTTCTCTGATTTCCATTTGGTGTAAATCGTGTTTCGATCTTCCTTAAGATTAGCCAGTTCTAGACCAAGAGATTTGAGTTTACTTTCATCTTTTTCTCTTTTAATGGCTTCAATCTCAATTTCAAGTTGCATTATTTTTCGATCCAAAACATCCAGCTCTTCTGGTTTTGAGTTAATTTCCATTCGGATTTTTGAAGCTGCTTCATCCATTAAATCGATGGCTTTATCTGGTAAAAATCGGTTTGTGATGTAACGTTGGGATAATTCAACAGCGGCAATAATTGCTTCATCTTTTATTTGAACCTTGTGGTGTGTTTCGTATTTTTCCTTAATACCACGAAGTATGGAGATAGCACTATCAGTATCAGGTTCTTCAATTTGGACTTTTTGGAAACGTCTTTCTAATGCTTTATCCTTTTCAAAATATTTTTGATATTCGTCTAATGTAGTTGCCCCAATAGCGCGTAATTCTCCACGTGCCAATGCTGGTTTTAAAATATTTGCCGCATCCATAGCACCTTCGCCGCCGCCAGCGCCTACAAGCGTGTGAATTTCGTCAATAAACAAAACGATGTCTCCATCGGCAGCGGTAACCTCTTTTACTACTGATTTTAGGCGTTCTTCAAATTCGCCTTTGTATTTAGCACCCGCAATTAATGCCCCCATATCCAATGAAAATACAATTTTATCTTTTAGATTTTCAGGCACATCTCCATCTACAATTCTATGTGCTAATCCTTCAGCAATGGCAGTTTTACCTACTCCAGGTTCTCCAACTAGCATAGGATTGTTCTTAGTACGACGTGTTAAAATTTGTAATACACGTCTAATTTCTTCATCGCGACCTATCACAGGATCTAGTTTGCCAGATTTAGCAAGTTCGTTTAGATTTTTGGCATATTTATTCAAAGAATTATAGGTCTCCTCAGCAGAAGCCGAGGTTACACGTTCTCCTTTTCTTAGTTCATCAATTGCGGCTTTCAATCCTTTTTCGGTAACACCTTGATCTTTTAAAATCTGAGACGCTTTAGTCTTCGAGTTAAAAATAGCAAGTATCAAGTGCTCTACCGAAACATACTCGTCATTCATTTTTTTTGCAATTATTTCGGCTTCGTTTAGCGTGGTATTTGCAGTTCTAGAAAGCATTATTTCGGCACCAGTAACTTTCGGGAAACTTTGAATTGTACTTTCAAGTATTTGAATAAATAAGGGAACATTTACATTTTGTTTTTTTAATATAAATGGTGCTACGTTTTCATCAACTTCTAAAATAGCTTTAAAAAGATGTTCGTTTTCAATTTGTTGCTGTCCATAGCTTTGTGCTAATTGTTGCGAAAGTTGGATAGCTTCTTGAGATTTGATGGTAAATTTATTGATATTCATTTTTTTAGTTTTTGCAACAAGTTTTTGCTTGTTTTGTTAGTAAAATACTTTAATCACAGTTTCTTGTTAATTTATTTTATCTTTGTATCTGATTATTCAATTAATATTCCACAGTAAAATTACAGACAAAATGGCTTATTAAATATGATTTATATCATATTGAACAGACAAAATGACTGAAAAACCGACAAATTATGAGTTTTTTTAAAAATATTTTTGGTAGTAGTGATTCTAATGACCAAACTAATTCAATGACTTGGGAGCCTTTGCAAGCATTAGAACAACTAGATGAAATAGTAGCCCAATCTCAAGTAAAACCTGTTGCCATTTTTAAGCATAGCACTCGTTGTAGTGTGAGTAGAATGGCTTTGAAACAGTTTGAGAATGAGTTTAACTTTCCTGAGAAAGTAACTCCTTATTTTTTAGATTTAATTGCTTTTAGAGATGTTTCTAATGAGATTGCTTCCCGCTTTGGGGTTACACATCAATCACCACAATTGATTTTGATTAAAGATGGTAAGGCGGTATACAATGTTTCTCACAGCGATATTGATGCAGGAGAATTGGGAGCTAAATTATAGTCGCAATAACCAATCAAAGAAATTGCCAAGGATTTACAAATTTTAGTTTGTTTATCCTTGGTTTTTTTTTAATAAATTCCTCCAGAACCTCCACCACTGAAATCTCCACCACCAAATTCCATTGGAGATTCCACCGTAGTTTCTGGTTTTAATCCCAATTGTGTCGCCATAAGTATTTCGGCTGTGCCAAATAGATTTCCTTGCGAGAAACGATCTGGTTGAAAAGTAACACCATTAGTATTGTTTTTAATCTTTTTTATGGCAAAAAAAGTAAAAGCAAATAATATCAAACCACCAATGGTTAGGGCAATTTCAACAGATAAAACAGCATAGTAAAAACGAATGGTGTATATTGAAAAACAAAGAGCTAGGATTCCTATCCAAAGCATAAAGCGGTCTTTTTTGAATAAAGACAAAACCAAATAACTCACTGGAACTATAAACGTAAATCCATAAAAGAAAATGGCAAACGGAATATCGTTATTTGCAGTAACAATTACACCCATTAATTCTCTTGAAAGTTCTCTAACCACCATATAATTTCCTGATATATAGAATAAAATCAGTGCAAAAGCTTGGGTAAAAATAATGCCATTGTAATAAAATGGAAGTGTTAATTTTGCTAGTAGTTTTTTGCTGCTAAAATAGATAGCAATTGTAAAAAACATCATAGTAAAAGGCAGTATCGTTTTTGCGAAAGCGCCTAATTCAAACATCAAGAAAAGTATTGAACAAGTGAGTGTTACACAAAATAAGATAGCCATTGACAGCTGTACATATCTAAGATAACAAAGCAAGGAGGTTACTGATAGTATAAGGGAAATGGTAATTTCGTTTCCTTCTGTGGAAATACCTATTGCAATTGCTAAGCACAATTGAGCGCCTAATAAAAAAGCATCGTCAAGGCCATAACCATAATATTTTTGATTGGTTAAAACTTCAGCGCCAATGAATCCAATAATGGCAAAAAGATAAACCAGAAATTGATAATTTTCATTCATTGAATCTAGGCTAATTAGAGTAAGAAAGCCACAAATGGAGGAATATAAAAAGCTCCCTAACAGAAAAAATCCAATTCGTATTAAGATGTTTTTTTGACTTTTAAGTACAGTTAATTTTTTATCAATTATGCGAAACTGACTTTCATCTATAAATCCGGCTTTTTTTAAAGAGTGACCTTCTGAAACTAGAAACTCTTGCTCTAATTCGGTTTTGTTATATTGCATCATGACTAGCTTTTTTATTGAATTGTTTAATGAGTCGAATAAAGTAAATGATAGAACCAATAAAGTAAAAGGGAACTAAGAAAAAGAAAGAGATAAATAATTCGCTATCAATATTGCTGAATTCTAATAATTTGAACAAGAATATATTTAGACCGATATAGGCATAAATTAAGGTAAAGACAAACAATGAAACCGATTTAATGAGGTAACTGCTACGGTAAAAATAGTAGCAGGAACCAGCCAATAATATTATAAAAATTCCCCAATAGCTATCGAATAAATTATTAATACAAGCAATGCTAATAATGTGCAAAGCAAAAGTGAGAAATACTAAGTTAAAATGTTTTTTTAAGTCATTTTTTGAACTGTAAATAGTCCAAATTATTAATGAAATACCCAATAATATAGCTGAATAGCTCAGGGTATTGTTTTCGTTAAAATCATTGTGAAGTAAAGACTGTGGAGAAACGGATAAACCAATATATGCTGCTAAACCCGTGATTGCGATTGATAAGATACTTTTATTGTCAAAATAATAGGCACAGAAGAAAGCTATTACAGTAGGAACAACAGTAGCTAAGCCGTAATGGGTACCAAAAACAGCATATTGAAATTGAAGGTAGCCGATAAAAATACAACTTAATAGTACTGCTGCCAAAATGAGGTAATCAAAAATAGGATTTTCAAATTGAGTTTGTTGTTTTTTAAATCCGATGGCGTTTTTAAAACTAAAGTAAAAACAAAAAACGGTAATCAACAATAATATAGCCAAAATAGCGATGTGTCCAATGCTATCTATGTTTTGGTAAATTAAAATACCGATACCTGAAGTAAATAGTAATACAGAGGCGTACAAAAATAATTTAAGCTCAGTATGTAATGAAAAAAGATTTAAATTTCGGTAGGCCTGTACTTGATTATATTGTTCAGGGGTTATTAATTCTTTTTCTAAAAGACTTTTCGTTGCCTCTTCTTCAAATTTTTTCATACTCATACTATCTTGAAATTTAAACTCAAATATAGGTTTAAAGTGTTAACTTCTCAATAAGAGTATAATTTATTAGTGTTGAATTTTATTGAAACGAAAAAATCCATTCTTTTTACAGAATGGATTTATGAAAATAGTTGTGATTGATATTTAGTAATAGGCCAATCTCATTTTCTCTATAATCTCGTTCAAACATAGATTGTTAATACTGCCTTCATGTGTGTGTTTGGTTTCTTTTGGGGATGTAAAAGTTCCGTTTTCCAATTGTTCTGCAACGGCTTTGTATGCATCTCTAAAAGGCATTCCAGTAACTACCATTTCATTTAAAGTGTCAACCGTAAATAAATAATTGTATTTTGAATCGGCAAGAATATTGTCTTTTACTTCAATGTCTTTTATGGAGAAAATTGCAATATCTAAGCAGGCTTTCAGGTTTTGAATGGCTGGGAATAAACCTTCTTTTAATAATTGCAAATCTCTGTGATAACCACTCGGTAAGTTGTTAGTAATTAAAGTAATTTCATAAGGTAAGGCTTGAATTTTATTGCATTTTCCTCGAATTAACTCAAATACATCCGGGTTTTTTTTGTGTGGCATGATGCTGGAACCTGTTGTAAGATGAGATGGTAGTGTAATGAAATCAAAATTCTGACTCATATACAAACAAACATCCATAGAAAATTTAGCCAAAGTTGCAGCCACACTACTCATTGCAAAAGCAACTGTTTTTTCTGATTTTCCACGGCTCATTTGAGCGGCTACTGAATTGAATTTTAAAGTTTCAAAACCCAGTTCTTGCGTCGTAAAAGTTCTATCAATAGGGAAGGAGCTGCCGTAGCCTGCGGCTGAGCCTAATGGATTTTGATCTACAATTTTCAAAGCAGCATTCAACATTGTAATATCATCAATCAAAGTTTCGGCATAAGCAGAAAACCACATCCCAAAAGAAGATGGCATTGCAATTTGTAAATGGGTGTAGCCTGGCAATAATACATTTTGATGTTTCTCTGCTGATTCCATCAGTAAATCAAAAAGGCTTTTTACTTGAGCTTTTAACTCTTTTACTACATCTTTTAAATATAAATTAACATCTACTAAAACTTGATCGTTGCGGGAACGTGCGGTATGAATTTTTTTTCCTACATCGCCTAATTTTTCTGTTAGCAAATATTCAATTTTCGAATGCACATCTTCAAAGGAATCTTCGATTGTGAAATTTCCAGCAGCAACATCAGCAATAATCTCTTTCAATGCAGCTACTAACATATCTGTTTCACTAGCTGTCAATAAACCAATGTTTCCGAGCATTTTAGCATGTGCAATTGAACCTAAAGCATCGTATTTTGCTAGAACCAAGTCCAGTTCCCTGTCGTTTCCCACAGTGAAATGCTCAATTTGTTTATCTGTTGGTATTCCTTTTTCCCAAAGTTTCATATTGTTTTTTGTTTCAGGTTTAAAGTTTCATCTTGAAACTTGCATGATCTATAGGAATCGTTTTCATAGCCCCGATAATAGTGAAAATCCTTTTATTTTTTTTTCTTTAAAAAAATAAAAGATTGTAACGGATAGCGGGAATAGCTCCTAGTCATTTTATTGTTTGAAAAAATCAGTTAGTATCTTGATATACAATTGGATTCCTTCTGTTATTTCATGTATAAATATAAATTCGTTTGCGGAGTGTGACCGCAGGGTTTCACCAGGTCCTAGTTTCAATGATTTGCAACTCAAAACCGATTGATCTGAAAGGGTAGGCGAGCCGTAGGTGGTTCTTCCTAATGCGATTCCGGCCTGCACCAATCCATGAGAAACAGGAATGGAAGAAGCGTTTAAATGCATGGATCTTGGATTAATGTCTGCAGCAACATTTGCTCTTACAGTTTCTAGAATTTCTTGATTGCTGTAACAATCATTTACCCTGATATCTACAACTAAATGGCATTCTGCTGGAACTACATTGTGTTGTTTTCCGGCATTAATTTGGGTTACAGTCATTTTAACAGGGCCTAAAACCTCTGAAATTTTTTCGAAATTGTAGCTGTTAAACCACTCGATTACGGGAATTGCTTTGTAAATGGAATTGTCAAGATTTTGATGTGCGGCATGACTGGCGGTACCTTTTACGATGACATCGAGAACTAATAAACCTTTTTCGGCTATGGCCAATTGCATTAAAGTGGGTTCGCCTACAATGGCACAATCTAGTTCAGGCAAGTGCTTTAAAACACTGTTTAATCCGTTTTTTCCACTGCTTTCCTCTTCTGCAGAGGCTACCATCACCAAATTATAAGGTAAATTTTCATGGGAATAAAAATGGACAAAAGTGGCTAAAAGAGAAACCAAACACCCGCCAGCATCATTGCTGCCTAAACCAAATAATTTACCCTCTTTTTCAATGGCTTGAAATGGATCATTGGTATAGCCTTGATTTGGGTTTACCGTGTCGTGGTGAGAATTCAATAGTAGCGTAGGCTTTGTAGCATCAAAATGTTTGTTGAAAGCCCAAACATTATTATTCTCGCGTTTAAAAGGGATGTTATTTTGTGTAAACCAATTTTCGATTAAAATTGCTGTTTGATCTTCTTCACTGGAAAATGAAGGTGTTTCAATTAGTGCTTTTAATAGCGCAATGGCTTCTTGTGTAAGGATTTCTATGTTTTTCATACTTATTTTAGCCACAGATTCACCGATTTTTTAAAATTGAAAAAGAAATTTTTTCAAAATCGGTTATACTTGTGTTTCACTTTTTATAATTTGATATTTGTACAAATAGCCGTTGCATCTAGCAACATGCGGTGATGCCCTATTTTTATTTTTTGAACTCCTTTGTTTAAACTATTAAAACAGTTGTCCAGTTTAGGAATCATTCCGGAATGTATGGCTTTTTCGGCTTTTAATTTTGCATATAATTCGGAATTTATGTTTTCAATAACTGAAGAATCGTCTTCGGCATCGAATAGAACTCCTGATTTTTCAAAACAGTAATTCAAAGTTACCTCAAAAACTTCTGATAAAGCGATTGCTAATTCACTGGCAATCGTGTCTGCGTTTGTGTTTAATAATTGTCCGTTGCCATCGTGTGTAATGGCGCAAAATACAGGTACAAGATTGTTTAAAAGTAACGTTTCTAGTAAGGGTGTATTTACTTTGTTGACATCACCTACAAAACCATAATTTATTGTTGGGTGATTTCGTTTTTCTGATTGAATCAAATTCCCGTCAGCTCCAGAAAAACCGATTGCATTGGTGGAATTGGCTTGTAATTGTGCTACAATATTTTTGTTGATTTGACCAGCATAAATCATGACTACAACTTCTAGCATGGCGGCATCGGTGATGCGTCTTCCATCAATCATTTGTGGAACTAAACCCATACTTTCGGCTAATTTTGTAGCTGATTTTCCACCGCCATGAACGAGTACTTTGTAGCCTTCGATCTTAGAAAAATCTGTTAAAAAATGAGCCAATTCCATCGGGTTATCAATGATATTCCCACCAATTTTTACTAACGTTATCGGTTTTTTATTTTCCATTTAAAAAAGGTTCTGAGGTTCTTAGATACAATGGCTCAGAGGACTTAATGCCTTAGAACCTTTGTATCTCAGTGCCTTATTTTTTTAATATTTTTTGAAGCACTAATTGTGCTGCGAAGGTTCTATTATTGGCTTGTTCAATAACAATTGAGTTAGGGCCGTCAATCACCTCATCTGATACAATCATATTACGCCTTACGGGCAAACAATGCATAAACTTTGCATCGTTAGTTAATTTCATTTTATCAGCTGTTACCGTCCAGTTTGGATCAGAATTTGTAATTTGTCCGTATTCAATATAGTTACTCCAATTTTTGGCATAAATAAAATCAGCGTTTTTAAATGCTTTGTCTTGATTGTATTCAATTTTTGAATCTTTCGTAATTTCAGGATTCAATTCATACCCTTTTGGATGAGTAATTACAAAATCCATATTTTTTTGTAACTGCATCATTTCTACAAAAGAATTGGCAACAGCTTGAGGTAACGCTTTAGGATGTGGAGCCCATGTTAATACCACTTTGGGTCGGTGCTTGGGTTTAAATTCTTCAATGGTAATAGCATCAGCTAGTGCTTGTAATGGATGTCCCGTGGCGCTCTCCATATTAATAATAGGAACAGTTGCATATTTTATAAAACTAGACAGTACTATTTCGGCATTGTCTTTTTCTTTATCAACCAATCCAGCAAATGCTCTTATAGCAATGACATCACAATATTGAGAAACAACTGCAGCAGCTTCTTTAATATGCTCTGATGCCCCCGAGTTCATTACGGCACCTTCTTCAAATTCTAGGGTCCATCCTTCATTGGTAAAGTTCATTACCATGACATTCATTCCTAAATTTAAGGCAGCTTTTTGCGTACTCAATCGAGTTCTTAAACTAGAATTGAAAAACAACAATCCTAATGTTTTGTTTTTACCTAACTTTTTATTTTTGAGGGGTTTCTTTTTGATTTTTAAGGCTTTTTTAACCCATGTTTCCAGTACATCTATAGTATTGACAGCGTTGTAATTCATGATTTTGTATTTTAATAAGTTATATTAATTTTTATAATATACACTTAATTTGTAGTTGTTTAAGTACTATTACAAATAGTATTACTTTATACTATTTTATCTCGACTAAAGCTTCTTGTAAGGCTTTTATAAACAAGTCGATTGCTGGTTTTGTTATTGTTAAAGGAGGTAAAATGCGCAGTAAGTTTTTGTTGTTTGCATTTCCAGTAAAAATATGTTTGTCGATAATCATCTTTTTACGAAGTGTACTTACGTCAAAATCAAATTCTACGCCCAGCATTAATCCTCTTCCTTTAACTTGAATTACTTCAGGGATTTGTTTGATTGCTTCCAGAAAATAGGCATAAACGTCATTTACATTATCCATTAATTGTTGCTTTTCCATTACGTCCAAAACTGCAATTCCGGCTGCACAAGCTAAATGGTTTCCTCCAAAAGTAGTTCCTAATAATCCGTAACTAGCTGTGAATTTTGGAGAAATCATAATCCCACCTATAGGAAAACCGTTCCCCATTCCCTTTGCTAAACAAATTATATCGGCTTTAATATCATGATGTTGGTGTGCAAAAAACTTTCCGCTTCTTCCGTATCCGGATTGTACTTCGTCTAGAATTAAAACAACATCATAAGCTGCGCATATTTTTTCTAAATCTTGAAAAAATGCTGTGGTACCTTGGTCTAAGCCGCCCACTCCTTGAATACCTTCAATTATTACCGAAGAAACATCGCCTTTTTTGAGTTCGTTTTCAACCAATTCAATGTTGTTCAAGGGTAAAAAAGTAACAATTTGCTGTGCATTGATTGGTGCCACAATTTTTTTATTGTCAGTCACTGCAACTGCTGCAGAAGTCCTACCATGAAAGGAATTCTCAAAAGCAATTACGCGCGATTTATGGTTGTGAAACGAGGCTAATTTCAAAGCGTTTTCATTGGCTTCGGCTCCGGAACTGCACAAGAATAAAGTGTAGTCCTCTAATCCTGAAAGTTTCCCTAACTTTTGGGCTAATTCAACTTGCAGTGGATTCTGAATAGCATTTGAATAGAAACTGATGTTGTCTAATTGTTTTTTTAAGGCAGTGACATAGTCTGGTTGGGTGTGTCCAATGGAAATTACACCATGACCGCCGTATAAATCTAAATATTCTATTCCGTTTTCGTCTGTAATAGTGCAATCTAATGCTTTTACTGGTGTGATGCTGTATAATGGGTAAACGTCAAATAAGTTCATTTCTTTTTTGTTTAAATGGTTTAAGGTTTCAAGTTTCAAGTTACGTGAGCAACCTGAAACTTGAAACTTGAAACAAATTTTTAAAATCCGGATGGTTTCAAATGCAATCCTGTGGTTTCATCTAATCCAAACATTAAATTCATGTTTTGTATGGCTTGTCCTGAAGCTCCTTTTGTTAAATTATCGATTACTGAAGTTATCAATAACCGGTTTCCTTTTTTCATTAAACTAATAATGCATTTATTGGTTTGCACCACTTGTTTCATGTTGATTCCTGTGGTAGTAACCGTAACAAAAGGTTGGTCTTGGTAATAAGTCTCATATTTTGCTACTAAATCTTCCAGACTATCTTCGATTGTTGTGTATAATGTGGCGAATATTCCTCTGGCAAAATCACCTCTGTTGGGTACAAAAATCAATTCGTTTGCGTAATCCGCTTGCAATTGGTGGACACTTTGGTTTATTTCCCCTAGATGTTGGTGTTCAAAAGCTTTGTAATGTGACATGTTGTTTGATCTCCAGCTAAAATGTGTTGTTTCTGAAGGGGTTACTCCGGCTCCCGTACTTCCTGTTGTAGCATTGATATGAACGTCAGTTGTGAGTATTCCGGCTTTCGCCAAAGGCAATAATGCCAGTTGAATTGCTGTTGCAAAACAACCTGGATTAGCTATAAATTGAGCGTTTTTAATGGCTGATTTGTTCAATTCAGGTAAACCATAAACAAAAGACTTTTCATTGAATTCTTTGTCTTTTGTCAATCTGAAATCATTACCCAAATCAATAATTTTAGTATGACTTGCAAATTGATTTTGTTCTAAAAATGATTTTGATTTTCCATGACCTAAACACAAGAAAACTACGTTCACGTTTGGATTTACGGTATCAGTAAAATTCATTTCGATATCACCGAGTAAATCATGGTGCGCTACAGAAAGCGGCTTTCCAGCATTTGTTGTACTGAAAACAAAATCAATGGTTGCGTGAGGATGAAACATTAGAATTCTAATTAATTCTCCTGCTGTATATCCTGATCCACCTATTATACCGATAGTAATCATAATTTTTATTTTTTCGAATTATTTATTGTCACAGATTTTACTGATTTCCATAGATTTGATATTGTATTTTTTTAAGTTTCTAAAAAAGCACTATTTTTCTCTTTAGCCCCGATTGCAGTGGAAATCCTTTTCCTTTTTTTTCAAAAAGGAAAAGATTGTAGCGTAAAGCGGGACGATTTTTCTGGAAATGCAAAATATTTCTGCTCCTAAAAAAAACGCTATTTATTATTCGTATGTTTCATTATTTACCGATGAAAATATGTTTTGAGCATTACCAAGAATTTTGATAAATCCTTTGGCATCATCAGAAGTCCATGCATTGTTCATTTCTCCGTATTGTCCAAAACTCGTATTCATTAAATCATTTTCAGATTCGATTCCGTCAAGCGAAAAATGATAGGGTTTTAGTGTAACGGTCACTTTTCCGTTGACAGTATGTTGGGTGTCTTGCAAAAAAGTTTCGATATTTCTCATCACAGGATCAAGAAATTGCCCCTCATGAAACAGCATTCCGTACCAGTTGCCGAGTTGTTCTTTCCAGTATTGCTGCCATTTTCCTAGTGTGTGTTTCTCTAATAAATGGTGTGCTTTGATGATAATTAAAGGTGCGGCAGCCTCAAAACCTACTCTTCCTTTAATGCCAATAATGGTATCACCTACGTGAATGTCTCTACCTATTGCGTAGGCATTAGCCAGTTTTTCAAGAGTAACAATATTAGCCGAAGGTTTGTCTTTAATGCCATTTATAGCTACTAATTCTCCTTTTTCAAATTCTAAGGTTACTTTTTCTGCGCCCTCTTTTACCAATTGAGAAGGATAAGCTTCGCTAGGTAGCGCTTGATGCGATGTTAAAGTTTCTTTCCCGCCTACACTTGTTCCCCATAACCCTTTGTTAATAGAATATTGTGCTTTTTCCCAAGAATATGAAACTCCGTTTTTAGCTAAATAATCTACTTCTTCCTGTCTTGATAATTTCAAATCTCGAATAGGAGTGATGATTTCAATTTCGGGTGCGATGGTTTGGAAAATTAAATCAAAACGAATTTGGTCATTACCAGCGCCAGTACTTCCGTGTGCAATGGCACTTGCGCCAACAGATTTTGCATATTTAATGGCTTCGATAGCTTGAAAAACACGTTCAGCACTTACAGAAAGTGGATAGGTATTGTTTTTTAATACATTTCCAAAAATTAAATACTTGATGGCTTTATCATAATACTTATCTACAATGGTAAGATTGGTGTGCTTTGCACTTCCAAGTTCATACGCTCTTGTTGTTATGCTTTCTAATTCTTCAGCGGTAAATCCACCAGTATCTACTAGTACGGTGTGAACTTCAAAACCTTTTTCGTTTTTTAAATATTTCAGGCAGTAGGAAGTATCAAGACCTCCACTATATGCTAATACTACTTTTTTCATTTTTTCATTTTTTTCTTCCCCCAGCCCTCCGAAGGAGAGGGTGCCAATACTGGCAAAAGGGAATGTTATTTTATGTAATTTTTCTTCTATGTCTTGGCTCACGTCCCTTCAAGTAGGGGGTTTATTTATCTAAAAATACCGCTTGTTTTATTTTCTTCAAACGGTTCCAAATCCGGACATTGAAAGGATGTTTTGGTGGGTCTTTTGGTTTTTCATTTGGATCATATAGCATGCCTGTACACAAGCACATTTTGTTGTCTTTGCTTTTCAAAATTTCATAATTAGTGCAGGTTTGACAGCCTTTCCAAAAGCTCGGGTCATTTGTAAGCTCTGAAAAAGGAACTGGTTTGTATCCCAAATCAGAATTTATTTTCATTACTGCTAAGCCTGTTGTAATCCCAAAAACTTTTGCTTCAGGATATTTTTTTAGCGAGTAATCAAACACAAACGACTTTATTTTTTTTGCCAAACCAAGATTTCTGTAATCTGGATGAACAATTAAGCCTGAATGTGCTACAAACTGGCCATGTTGCCAACTCTCGATATAACAAAAACCTGCAAATTTCCCGTTGTCAAGTGCAATAACGGCGTCTTGAGTCTCCATTTTTTTCTGGATATACTCAGGCGTTCTTTTAGCAATACCAGTACCTCTTAAAAGTGCTGATAACTCTATTGTTTCGCATATTTCTTGCGCATATTTGTAGTGCTCTTCCTGAGTTGTGACAATGGAAATGTTCATTTCAAAAGT
This sequence comes from Flavobacterium sp. CECT 9288, assembly GCF_918731615.1. Taxonomy (NCBI): domain Bacteria; kingdom Pseudomonadati; phylum Bacteroidota; class Flavobacteriia; order Flavobacteriales; family Flavobacteriaceae; genus Flavobacterium; species Flavobacterium sp. CECT 9288. Next base: position 1,444,373 of record NZ_OU957226.1, read on the forward strand.
AGAATTTGGATGTTATAAAATGATTTTTGATTAAAAGCTAAAATGAATTTTAGGCAATATGAATTTGCACTAAAATCTAAAGAATAGATGTAGTATTTTGATTTACAATAAAATACAGTAAATACTATAAAAAATAAAGGATATAATAATCCAATAGAGTTTGATAATGTCAAAACAAAAAAAATGAAAATATGAATAAATGAGAAACAGCTCTAGGAAAATATAGTTATAGTGTCCGTACTTCGGGAGAAGCGGTTAGCATGTTTGTCCGTGACAAAGAAGTTATATGTACGTTTGTATTATTCACAGCTGCAAAAGTACATTTTTTTTTGAATTTCAACTATTTAATTTTTATTTGTAACAAATTATGTAACTATTGTGTTATTAAAAAAAAAAAAAAAACTCCTAGAACGTAGTGCTCTAGGAGTTTTAATGAAAGATTTATAAAGGTTAGTTTCTAAATCTATTTTGAGTAATAATGTTTTTAATTTTTGCTTTTAGATCTTGACCAGTATCATAAATCATTTGTTCGCTGTTAGGGAACATAACAGGTTTTCTGTCAAAATACGCAAAATAGTTATCGTCCGAGGCGCGTCTGTCTCCATTACAAGTGGCATAAGTATTTTCAAAAACAAACTCGCTTGTCAAAGGAAATGTTTGAATTAGTTGATTGGTTCTTAGATTAACGTAATCTATTTTAGCTGTAACTTGCGAAGATTTAAATTGTCTGAATTCATAAATTCTGGCGGTTACCGTTTTTAAATTGTCAACCATTACTACTTTTCCTTTTTCATCTAGAACCTCTTTACCATTAGCATCAATTAGTTTTTTTACACCGTCTTTTATCACTCGTTCTTTAACAAATTCGCGTTCTTTAACTTGTTCTGGTGAAATAAAAATATCTCTAAAATTGATGACCATTCCATAATCATAAACAATACCTTTTTGTTTGTTGTTGTGATAAACTGTCCAAGCATCATTTAATCCAAAAGTGCTAAAATCTAACAAGTCATCTTGCAAACGTGCTGGGATGATCATGTTTGTCTCATTTTTTGTAGTAACCGAAACAAAATCACAGCCTTTAAATTTTGCTTCATCCATTAATTTTAAAACGTCTTTATAGTTTGGATTGATCTGGTTGAGATAATTTAAGTCATTAAATGCTTTTCTAAAATTCATTTTATCATTTGACACCATTAATTTCTTTGCATTTGCATATAAATAAGCCGCTAGTGCATTTTTACTACTTACAATTTTATCACTATAATCATCAAAGGGAAAGATGGCATTTCTACCTTCGTTTAATAATTTTAAGGGTAAAATTGGTTTTATGTTTTCTTGTCTTTGATTTAATTGTACATAGGTGTTATAAATTTTTTCTAGCTGAGCAGGATTATTTTCTTTAGTCCACAAGTTAATATAGTTGAGATCTCTATCTTTAGCTTTGGCGAAAGCCTCTTCCAGGAGATAAACGTAATCTTGTTTTCCTTTTTTATCCTTGTTACTTCTTAAACTTGAAATAGCATTATCTATTGCTTGATCATAATTACCTGAGCTTAATGCATTTTGGGTTTGCTTTACTCCACAGGAGGAAATAAAAATAAATAAGATAAATAGAGTAGTAATTTTTTTCATAAGCGTTAATTTTAGGGGTAGAATGTTGAGCAATATTTTTTATTTCTAGCGAAAAGAATATTTCAAAAAGCTAAATTCAAATATAATGCCAAAAAAAACCTAACAAAAATAGTATAATTGTTAGGTTTCAAAATGTAATTTTATATAAATTTTATTTTCGAACGAAAGGAGGTAATAGCTTGCTTGAAACTTCTCCAAAACCAATACGTACATGACCGTTTTTGCAAAAACCTTTCATGATTACGGTATCATTATCATTTATAAATTTACGCTCTGTGTTATCGCTCATTTTTATTGGGTTTTTTCCACCCCAAGTAAGTTCAAGCATAGAACCAAAACTATCTTCAGTAGGTCCCGATATCGTTCCTGATCCCATCATATCTCCAGAGTTTACTCTACATCCATTTGAGGTGTGGTGCGTCAATTGTTGGCTCATAGTCCAATACATGTATTTAAAATTAGACTTAGAAACTACAGTAGCCTCGCTATTTTCAGGTTGAATGGCTACTTCTAAGTTAATGTCAAAGGAGTGTTTTCCTTTTTGTTGTAAATACGGTAGGGGCGTAGGCTCTTGTTTAGGACCTTTTGTTCTAAAAGGTTCTAGTGCATCCATAGTAACTATCCATGGTGAAATTGAAGAGGCAAAATTTTTAGCCAAAAATGGTCCTAGCGGAACGTATTCCCATTTTTGAATATCACGAGCGCTCCAGTCATTTAATAACACCATCCCAAAAATATAATCTTCGGCTTCGGTTACAGGAATATTTTCACCCATTATATTGACGTCAGTTGTGATAAACGCAGTTTCAAGTTCAAAATCAACAGAACGGGACGGACCAAAAACTGGACTAGTTTCCCCGTGAGGTAATGTTTGTCCCATGGGTCTGTGAACAGGAATTCCAGATGGAACGATCGTTGAACTACGACCGTGATAACCCACTGGAATATGAAGCCAGTTAGGTAATAACGCGTTTTCAGGATCACGAAACATTTTCCCAACATTAGTAGCATGTTCTTTACTCGAATAAAAATCAGTGTAATCACCTATTAAAACAGGCAATTGCATTTCAACATCTTCCATTTTAAAGATTACAATATCTCTGTCCTTAGTATTATTTTGTAGTTTGGTATTATTGGCATCAAAGAGTTCAGCAATGCGGTTTCTTACCAGTCTCCATGTTTTTTTCCCATCTGATATGAAGTCATTCAGTGTATCCTGCATAAACATATCATCGGTAAGTTCAATACCTTCAAAATAATTGAGTTGTTGTAGTGCACCTAGATCTATGGCATAGTCGCCTATTCTTGTTCCTACAGTAACAATATTTTCTTTAGTTAGGAAAACTCCGAAGGGTATATTTTGAATAGGGAAATCACTGTTTTCAGGTACTTCTAACCATGATTTTCTATTGGTATCGTTTGCTGTTATTGGCATATGATGTTAATTATTTTGTTAAAAAATTACTCATCAAATATATTATAATCTAAGTATTAACCAAACGTTTTTTTGTATTTTTGCTATAAATTAACGAAATTCAAAAAAATGCAACGCGACGAACAAATTTTTGACCTTATTCTAGAAGAACAAGAAAGACAAATACACGGATTAGAACTAATAGCATCAGAGAACTTTGTAAGTGACGAGGTGATGGAAGCTGCAGGATCTGTACTAACTAATAAATATGCCGAAGGATATCCTGGCAAAAGATACTACGGAGGTTGCGAGGTAGTTGATGTGGTAGAGCAAATTGCTATTGATAGAGCTAAAGAGCTTTTTGGTGCGGCTTACGCCAATGTACAACCACACTCTGGCTCACAAGCTAACACAGCAGTTTACCATGCTTGTATAAAGCCAGGTGATAAAATCTTAGGATTTGATTTATCTCATGGAGGTCATCTTACACACGGATCACCTGTAAATTTTTCTGGACGTTTATATACACCTTCTTTTTATGGTGTAGACCCAGAAACTGGTCTTTTGGATTACGATAAAATTCAAGAAATTGCAACTAGAGAACAACCAAAATTGATTATCGCTGGAGCATCTGCTTACTCGCGCGACATGGATTTTGCTCGTTTTAGAGTAATTGCTGACAGCGTTGGAGCTATTTTATTAGCTGATATTTCTCATCCTGCAGGACTTATTGCAAAAGGCTTGATGAATGATCCTTTACCTCATTGCCATATTGTAACTACAACGACTCACAAAACTTTACGTGGACCACGTGGAGGATTAATTTTGATGGGTAAAGATTTCGAAAATCCGTTTGGATTAACTACTCCAAAAGGAGAAATTAGAATGATGTCATCTTTGCTTGATTTAGCTGTATTTCCTGGTAATCAAGGCGGACCTTTGATGCATATCATTGCTGCAAAAGCGGTTGCTTTTGGAGAAGCATTACAAGACGAATTTTTTACCTATGCACTACAATTGCAAAAAAATGCTAAAGCTATGGCCGAAGCTTTTGTAAAACGTGGTTACCAAATTATTTCTGGTGGTACTGATAATCACATGATGTTGATTGATTTAAGAAATAAAAATATTTCTGGTAAAGAGGCTGAAAATGCTTTGGTTAAAGCTGAAATTACAGTGAATAAAAATATGGTTCCATTTGATGATAAATCACCATTTGTTACTTCTGGTATTCGTGTGGGAACTGCGGCAATTACAACCCGAGGTCTTGTAGAGGCTGATATGGAAACTATCGTAGATTTAATTGATAGAGTGATTGTAGATCATACTAATGAAGCTGTGATAGAGGCTGTGGCCAATGAAGTAAATGAAATGATGAGCGAAAGAGCTATTTTCGTTTATTAATTAATTGTTTAAGGTTTCAGGTTTAAAGTTTAAAGTTTTGTGTTTACGGAATGGTATCGCAAAATTTTAAACTTTTTTAGTTCTAAGTAAAACTTGAAACTTGAAACTATTTTTAAAACTTGAAACTAATTTAAAATGGGTGTATTACGATTACAATTGCCAACAGACCCAAGATGGGTCAATATTGTAGAGAAAAATATTGAAGAAATCTTAACAGATCATGCTTGGTGCGAACAAAAAGCAGCTACAAATGCCATTACAATTATTACGAACAACTCTGAACATCAGGACTTAGTTAAAGATTTATTGGCTCTAGCCAAAGAAGAAATTGATCATTTTGAGCAAGTGCATAATATCATCATTAAGCGTGGATTAAAATTGGGCAGAGAACGAAAAGACGATTATGTAAATGAGCTATACCTGTACATGAAAAAAAGCAGCAATGGCAGTAGAGTTTCAAGTCTTGTAGAGCGTTTGCTTTTTTCAGCAATGATTGAAGCCAGAAGTTGTGAGCGATTTAAAGTTTTATCCGAAAACATTAAGGATCCAGAATTAGCTTTATTCTACAGAGAATTAATGGAGAGTGAAGCAGGTCATTATACCACATTTATAACCTATGCACGTAAATACGGCGAAGGAATTGATGTTGAAAAACGTTGGAGAGAGTGGTTAGAATTTGAAGAGTCGGTAATTACAAAATATGGGAACAGTGAAACCATACACGGATAAAATACAAACCGTTCTTTAATCCCATTAAATTTTAATCCCACAAAAAGTATCATTTCAAAATACTATTCAAAGCATTTTTTAATTTAAAGTTTTATAAGTTAAAAAACTGAAATTCAATTTTTACTATTTGTAGAAAAAGTGTCGGAGTTTCAAATTTTGCAGTGCTTTAAGTAGCTTTAACATGGATATTTGCGTATATTTATAGAAAGAAATTACAGCAATCTGTAAAGATAAATATAAGATGAAATGAATATGAAATTACAAGTGCAATTTTTTTTGGTAATGCTGAGTCTGCTTTCTTGTTCCAAAAAGGAAACAGAAGAAATGAAACCAACTGTAGGAGAAGTTACTGAAACGGTGTATGCCTCAGGAGTTTTAAAAGCGGATGGGCAGTATACGGTATTTGCCACTGTAAATGGAACACTGCAAAAAGTAAATGTTATTGCCGGTCAATCCATTAGTAAAGGGCAGTCGCTATTTGAATTGGAAAGTGATAAAGCGGAATTAAATACTGAGAATGCTCGATTAGCGTATCAATTAAGTTTGGAAAGCAGTCGTTATATTCAGGATAAAATTGCCGAAATGGAAATGAAAGTCCAATCAAGCAGAGACAAATTTACCCTGGACGAATCCATTTATAACCGAAATAAAAACATCAGAAATCAAGGTGGAATTTCGGAAGTTGATTTTGAAAGAGTCGAATTAGCGTATAAAAGTTCCAAAATTAATTTCGAATCTGCTAAAAAGCAATTAGCACAACTCAAAGCCCAATTGCGTAATGATCAAAGCAGAAATTCTGTCAACTTAAAAATCAACCAGAAATCCCAGAGTGATTTTAGTGTTAAAAGTGCTTTCTCTGGAAAATTATTTGATGTCTTAGTAAAAGAAGGAACATTAGTTACGCCGCAAACTCCTTTAGCAATAATTGGTCAAGAATATTCATATTTATTAGAACTGGAAGTAGACGAAAATGATATGGTTCGCGTGAGAACGGGTCAAAAAGTATTGGTGACAATGGATAGTTATAAAAGGCAGGTTTTTGATGCTGTCATTGATAAAATTTATCCAATAATGAACGAACGTTCCCGTACTTTTAAAATTGAAGCACATTTTATAAAACCACCCAAAAAACTCTACCCAAATCTTACTGCCGAAGCTAATATTATCATTCAGATTAAGAAAAATGCCATTACGATTCCAAAAGCATATTTAATACAAGGCAAATATGTTTTAGTAAATAAAGATGAAAAACGCGAAGTAAAAACGGGTTTAAGTGATTATCAAAAAGTAGAAATACTATCCGGTTTAACCGCCGTAGAAACCATTTATAAACCTCAATAATGAACTTTAAACTCATTTTAAACGTTGCATTGCATTTGCTACGGGCTCGATTGAAACAAACGATTGTTGCAGCTATTGGAGTAACGTTCAGTATTGCGATGTTTATTGCTTTGGTTAGTTTTATGAATGGTTTGAATGATTTATTGGATGGATTAATGCTCAATAGAACTCCTCATGTACTGTTGTACAATGAAATAAAACCTTCAGAAAACCAACCTGTTTTCTTGTCCGAGGACTTTAAAAAAAACACCAATTTTGTTCGTTCTATTAAACCCAAAGACCGAGGAAAGTCCATTTACAACAGTAAAACCATTCTGGCTGTTTTAAAACAAGATCCGCGTGTTATTGACGTTGCACCAAAGGTGACTTCGCCGGTTTTTTTTAATTCAGGGACTATTGAAATATCAGGGGTAATTAATGGGATTGATGTTTTATCTGAAGATAAATTATTTAAAATCAGCGATTATATCATTGAAGGAAAAGTAGCTGACCTGCTTCAGAATAACAGCATTATTATAGGGAAAGGTTTGTCAGATAAAATGTTGCTTACCAATGGAGATATCATCAAGATTACGACTTCTAAAGGAAATTTAGCTTCGCTTAAAATTGTGGGTATTTCTGAAATTGGTATTTCTGAAATTGATAATGTGATGAGTTATACCTCTTTGACGACAGCTCAAAAAATACTGGGAGAACCTACAAATTACATCACGGACATTCAGCTAAATTTGTATGATATGAGTGCTGCACCTGCTGTTGCAAAAGAGTTTCAGGACACCTTTAATTTAGATACAATTGATTATCAAACCGCAAATTCTCAGTTTGAAACAGGAAGCTCAGTGCGAAGTATCATTTCCTATTCCGTTGGTGTGGTGTTGCTAATTGTTGCCGGTTTTGGGATTTATAATATTCTGAACATGATGATTTATGAAAAAATGGACAGTATTGCGATTTTGAAAGCGACAGGATTTTCTGGAAATGATGTGAAATGGATTTTTGTTTCACTATCTATTATTATTGGTTTGGTGGGAGGGTTGTTTGGTTTGCTGTTTGGATTTGTTTTTTCTTCTATCATAGATGTGATTCCGTTTGAAACGGCTTCTTTACCTACGGTGAAAACCTATCCTATTAATTACAATCCTATATATTATGGCATCGGGATTACTTTTGCATTGTTTACCACGACTATTGCCGGACTTTTTCCTGCCTTAAAAGCCAGTAAAGTAGATCCAGTAGAAATCATCAGAGGAAAATAAAAATGGAAAATAATGCTGTTTTAGAGACCATTGGACTAAGTAAATATTTTTACGATCCTGTAAAATTTCAGGTATTGAAAGAAATAAGTATGCGTGTTAATCACGGAGAGTTTGTTTCGATAGTTGGGAAATCTGGCTGTGGCAAATCGACATTATTGTATTTACTTTCTACGATGGATACGGATTATGACGGTCAGATAATGATTCACAACGAACTTGTCACGGGAAAAACCGACAAAGAATTGGCATTAATCAGAAATGAAAAAATAGGTTTTGTATTTCAGTTTCATTACTTACTGTCAGAATATAATGTGCTAAAAAATGTAATGCTTCCGGGGATGAAGTTAGCTAAATACTCGGATAAAGAATTAGAGCATCGCGCCATGCAACATTTAAAAACGTTAGACATGCAGGATCAAGCGCTGAAAATGCCTAATCAATTGAGCGGTGGACAAAAACAGCGTGTGGCAATTGCACGTGCTTTGATCAACGATCCGTTGATTATAATGGGGGATGAGCCTACAGGGAATTTAGATAAGAAAAACAGTGACATGGTTTTTGATATTTTCAATAAATTAACTCAGGAGAAAAATCAAACTTTATTGGTGGTTACGCACGACAATGATTTTGCCCAAAAAACCAATAGAATTATTACCATGGAAGATGGGAAAATAATTTCTTAAAGTTCTATTTAACAATAATTTCGTGTTTGTAGAGCAATCCTTTCAAACCTTCTAAAGCAAAAATCGCTTTTTTTAATTTTGTTGTTTTGGGGTCAATCATATAATTGTAACTGGTTTTGAAATCAGCTTTGTTAGCAATTGCTTTCGCAAACTCAGAACGGTATAGATCACAGTTTTCAAAAACGACTTCGGTCAAATCTGTACTCATAAAATCTACCGCAATAATACTGCAATTCGTAAATGATGTTCCTTTTATTTTTAAAGAATAAAATTTGGAGAAATCCAAAACACAATCCTTAAAAGCAATTTCGAAAATTAATTTATCGCACATCGCAAAATTCACGTCTTTGATTTCACAGCGATTGAAAGTTACAGTTCTAAAGGCGACATAATTAATTTTTGCCTTGCTAAATATACAATCATCGAAGGTGCAATCAATAAAAGTAACAGCTACAAAAGTACATTGAGAAAAATTACAATTGGTAAAAGTACAACATTCGAACTCCTGATGATTCAATTCATGTTCGCTATAAAGAATGTCAGTAAATTGATTGTCATAGGTGTATGAAGCCATTTAAAAGTTTGATGATTAGTAAAATGTAGTTGCACAAAGTAACACATTATCTTGATGGAAAAAGATCTATTCTTAAAATTAGTTTTCAGATAGTAAAAGTAATTTTATGTTATTTAAAAGGCTCTGGCAGTTTCATAATAAAAGATGTGGTTTAATAGTTTATACTGGGAATTATGTAACTCTTTAAAATTATTGATGAGTTAAATTTTCATAATTTTATAACAATTAAATTTACTTATTATGATACTTACAAAAGGATATGCGGCACAAGATGCCAAATCAGATTTAGCTCCTTGGAATTTTGAACGAAGAGCTCTTGGACCAAATGATGTTCAGTTTGATATACAATTTTGTGGTGTTTGTCACAGTGACTTACATCAAATAAAAAATGATTGGGGAGGATCTATTTACCCAATGGTTCCTGGACATGAAATTGTTGGTAAAGTAGTTGGAGTAGGGGAAAAGGTAACACGCTTTAAAGTAGGTGATTTAGCGGGAACAGGTTGTCTTGTGGACTCTTGTAGAACTTGCGAAAATTGTAAAGAGGGATTAGAACAATTTTGTATCAACGGAAGAACAGATACGTATAATGCACTGGGTCAAGATGGCGTTACACCCACATACGGAGGGTATTCAAACACCATTGTAGTTCATGAGGATTTTGTATTGCATATTTCAGATAAATTAGATTTAGCGGCAGTAGCTCCGTTATTGTGTGCAGGAATAACAACCTATTCTCCATTAAAACATTGGAAAGTAGGAAAAGGACATAAGCTGGCTGTACTAGGTCTTGGAGGACTTGGGCATATGACCGTTAAGTTTGGTGTTGCTTTTGGTGCTGAAGTTACTGTTTTGAGTACTTCACCAGATAAAGAACAAGATGCAAAAAAACTAGGGGCACATCATTTTATTGTGACCAAAGATGAAAAACAATTAGCAAAAGCAGCAGGAACATTTGATTTTATTTTAGATACTGTTTCAGCGCCACATGATCTAAATTTGTATTTGTCCTTGTTACGCGTAAACGGAGTTCATATTTGTGTTGGAGTGCCACCTACGCCTTATCAAGTTCATGCTTTTAGTTTAATTGGTGGTCGACGTAGTTTAGCTGGATCGTTAATTGGAGGATTACCAGAAACACAAGAAATGTTAGATTACTGTGCTTCTAATGGTATTGTATCAGATATTGAATTAATCGATATGAAAGATATTCATGAAGCGTATGAACGTATGACAAAAGGAGATGTGCGCTACCGTTTTGTAATTGATATGGCTACATTGTAATAAAAGATTACTGTTTTAAAGCAAAAAAAATCGCTACCAGCAATTATTGGTAGCGATTTTTTTTTGTCTAAGTACTTTTAATTATTTAGTCAAAAAACGTTGAAAAAATTCGTAAGTTCTTAACATTTGATCCAAACGTTGCCTGTTGTCGCCATTACGAGTAATTTCGTGTGTAGCTCCCGGATGAACAACGAATTCTACCGGGCGGTCTAAAACTTTTAAACTTCTAAACATCATTTCGGCTTGCACAAATCCTGTTCTACGATCGTTAGCTCCGTGAAAAATGATAAAAGGTGTTGTAATGTTTTGAACGTAATTAATTGGTGATTCACGAGTTAGTATTTCTTTAACTTTTGGTTCCCAAGGATAACCTCCAAAATAATTTGGTACCAATCGCCATGCATTTCCTTCTCCAAAAAATGTATTCAAATCGTAAACACCTCTTTGAGCGCAAGCCGCTTTAAAGCGATTGTCATGACTGATGATCCAAGCTGTTAAATATCCTGCGTAAGAACCACCGGTGATGAATAAATTAGATTGATCTGCCCAACCTTCGGCAACGGTTTTGTCGAGAGCGGTTAAAACATCGCTTGCTGGTCCTTTGCCCCAATCATTAACATTGGCTCTCAAAAAGTCAAGACCGTAACCGCCAGATCCACGCGGATTGCTGTATACTACGCCATATCCTTTACTACAAAAATATTGGTATTCATGCCACATACTTTCCTCACCCGGTCCCCACATAGCAGATGGTCCGCCATGAATTTCTAGTAACAAAGGCGCTTTTTCACCACTTGTGGTTTGAGTTGGTTTCATTACCCAATATTCAACGGTTAGTCCTAACTCGTTTACAAAACTTTTCTTTTCCGGATAAGATAGTTTTTTGGCTAAAACCCAATTGTTGAAGGTGCTTACTTTGTTTTCTTTCTTGAAATTGGAGTCAGCTGTATACAACTCTGATGGATTGCTTACTTGAGTCTTGCTGTAAAGAAAACCATCTGCAACTAAATCAAAACTAGAGATTCCTTGATCTGCTGCTGATAAAGCCTCAATTTTTTTAGATGATAGCGCAATTCGGTGTAAAACATTCCCACCGTTCATTTGCGATGTAAAATAAAGGAATTTGTCGTCTTTGCTCCATTTTAGATTAGAGATGTTGCGGTCAAACGGAATCGTTTGAATTGATTCAGGCTCCCCGTTTAGGGACATAATTGATAAAGTTGGAATGCTCACGAATGAAGTGGCTCCTGATAAAAATGCAATCCATTTTCCAGAAGAACTAACAGATGCATTGCTGTAGCGTTTCCCGTTCTCGCCTAAAATCATTTTAAAATTGCTACCGTCAGGGGCTACCGTAAATAATTCACTTTCTTGGGAACGGTCTGGATTTTCGAGATTGTCTACGTCACCAGATAATAATATTTGAGTTCCATTTGCAAAATATTCTGCCGATGAAAAGCTATAAAATCCACTGGTAATGGCTTTTGGGATGCTGTTTTGCTCTGCTACTGTTTCAAAAAAATGGTTAAAATTTAGTTCAGATGATAAATTACTTTCGCTTTGAAAGTTTAACTTGTTTAAGACAATAGCTTTTTTATCGGTAGCGTTTTGGTTTAAATACGCTCTTACTTCAGCCAATGATCCGTTCGGATTGGCTTTGATTTTAGTATTGGCCAAATAATCATTTGATGTAAAACCAGGTTTTTCAGTATTCCAGTTTGGAACTTCTTTTTTAGGATTTAAAATAGAGTCTTTCAAAAGTTCTTGTAGTGAAATACTAGCTGAAAAAAGTATTTTTTTTCCATCAGGCGACCATTTTGGATTATTGGCACCATATTTAAAATTGGTAAGTTGCGTGGCTTCTCCGCCTTCCATATCAAGGACAAAAATTTGAGTTTTGTCTTTTACAAACCTTGTAAAAGCTAGTTTTTTTCCATCAGGACTCCATGCTGGTCTTGATGCGCCATTTTTATCAGATGTTACTTGCTTTACAGTATTTGAATTTTCTTTATTCCAAGAGTAAATCTGGGTGCGATAGGTGTAATCTAATGAACTGTTTTCGTCGCTCTCAATGTAGGTAACAGTGAAAGCAGCTTTTTTTCCATCTGGAGAACTAGTAATACTATTTACGTTTTTTATTTTTAGCAGATCGGTTAGTTCAATTAGATCACTGCCATTTTGTGCACTTGCAAAATGAATGGGAATAAATAATAAAAGGGTTAGAAATTTTTTCATGAAATCGTCTTTAGTAACACATTAGTTTTTTTCTAAACTAGTACAAAAAACAGAGATATCAAAACAGAAAAAAAGGAAACAGAAAAAGTTTTTGCGCTTCTGTCAATTATTACAAGCCCGATGGTTCTGTGTAGGTTTTTAAAAAGGAATTTTTTGAGACCTGCAGAGAGTATAAACATAAAAAAAACCCCAACAAATGCTGGGGTTTTGTGACCTCGACTGGATTCAAACCAGTAACCTCTTGAGCCGTAATCAAGTGCGCTATTCAGTTGCGCCACGAGGCCTTTTTTATAAAGCGACTATTTGTCTTGCTTGCGGGTGCAAATATAGGCATAAATGTGTAATTTGCAAGCGTAAAAATGTAAAAAAATAAAAAAAAATGAACTTAAAAAATTACATCCGTGATATTCAGGGTTTTCCTAAAAAAGAAATTGTGTTTAAAGATATCACTCCGCTACTTTTAGATCCTCAGGCAACTCAAAAATGCCTTGAAGAACTAGTCAATGCTGTGAAAGATTTGCAAATATCAACCGTAATTGGTGTTGAAAGTAGGGGTTTCTTTTTCGGAACATTGCTGGCGCAACAATTAAATGTGGGTTTTGTTCCAGTTCGAAAGCCTAAAAAGTTGCCTTATGAAACAATTTCGGCTACGTACGCACTTGAATATGGCACCGATTCGTTAGAAATTCACATTGATGCTATCAAAAAAGGCGACCGCGTACTTATTCATGATGATGTTTTGGCTACTGGTGGGACTGCAGCAGCCGTATGTGAATTAGTAGAACGTTTAGGTGGAGTGGTGGTGCAGTGCAATTTTTTAATGGAGTTGTCCTTTTTAAATGGTCGCGATAAAATTAAAAACTACGACACTTTTGCGGTGCTAACGTATTAGCTCAGCGCACGCGAAGTTACATAATAGCGGTAGGCTAATAAAGCAAGTTGCCATTTTTTGGCTTTAGAGATGTCTGTTCCGCGTTTGGTGAAACTGGGTAACACTATTTTATTGATTTGAGCTAAAACTTTGTACATCTGTTATTTTTTTGAGGCAAAGGTATAAAAAAAGACAGTCTTGGGTTGAGACTGTCTTTTTATGGTATTACTTTTTATTTAACTTTTGACTAATTTTTTCATATTGTAATTCATATTCATTCATTTCCTTCTCAAAAATTTTCATTTCTTTTTCAAATACTTTCATTTCCTTATCGTAATCTTTTACAGCAGGATCAAGTTTTTTCATTTCCATTTCATAAAGTGCTAACTTACGTTCAAAGTCTTTTATTTTAGGTTCAATTTTTTTTAATTTTAGCTCATAGGTTGCCATTTCTTTTTCATATTTCTCCATAGCCTTTTTATTAAAGATGTTTGAGGGAACTTGCGGAACTTCAGGATAATCGGGTGCAATTGGCGCTTCCATTAAATTTTCATAAGGGTGATTTGGAGGGGTTGGAGGTGTTGGGGGAGTTAGTTCTGAAAGCTCCTCGTGAATACTATCTATATAATCTGAATCCTCTTCGGTTTCAGTTAAGTTATTTATAGATGCAACTGATTTTTTTTTCTTATTAATCTCTCCCGAGTAAATACGAACTTTTCCTTGTCCAATATTATTAAAATAACATTCAAATTTAATTTCTTGAATTGGTGTGTTTCCAGCTAATGTTATTGTACTTTTTTCACCGGACTCTTGTATAAGTTCAATATTTAAAGCAGTAATTTCATCATCTGAATTTCTTTTAATTCCTTTAACTTGGCAATTAATGTTAAAGTCTTTTTTTAGAGATTTAATGTCTTCTTTTATTTCTTCATCTGTTGAATATCGATTAATCGTATAATCAACATCAATTGGCTCTTTATTTTCAATTTGATTTTGTTCTTGCGCTAAAACTTTAATTTGAAACAAGAACACAAAGGCAACTAATGCTGGAACAATTACTACATATTTCCATGAATTCCATTTTTTTGATTGATTTTTGTTTAACATAACGATTCGTTTTTTGATTAATGATTGATAAAAATGATTGGTAATGGCAACACAATTTTCGTGTGTAGTTATTTTTAAGAGCGTGAATTGATACGCTTTTTTGTCGGATATTTTTTTAGTGGCTTCATTATCTGCGATGAATTCTAAATTTTGCAAGATTGCTTTTTTATACAACCAAGCAAAAGGATTGAACCAAAATACAACACAAAATAGTCTTGAAATTAATACGTCAACAGTATGGTTTTGCTCGCTGTGCACTTTTTCATGTTCCAAAATATCTTCTAATTCGGCTTTGCTGTACAAGGTAGAATTGTAAACTATAGTATTAAAAAAAGAGAAAGGCGCTATGTTTTCTGTGGTGTCAATGTATTTAAAATCGGCTTGATTTTTAAAGTGTTTTCCTTTTAATACACGGTATAAACTATACAAATCCAAAGCAAGTTTTAGTAGAAAAAGAAGTATTCCAATGGCGTATAGCATTCCAATAACTAAGTACCAATTGATTTCCGAAATATCCTTTTCAGAACTAGTAGATAATGGAATTTGGGACCAGTCAATTATGTTTGTGCTTGGTTCAACCCAAACAATTTTTGTAAAAGCCACCAATGGCAAAACAACCGAAGTGAATAAACCCAATACTAAAAACCATCGGTTACCAGTAAAAAAAGTTTCTTTTCGTAGTAAAAAATGATACGCTACAAAAAAAAGTGCTAATAAGCCGCTGGATTTTATGAGATATAAGTAAAGTGCTTCCATGCTGGTTTTAGTTTTTGGTTAGTTGGTTTTAAATAGCTTAGCTGTTTTGTTCTTGTTGCTCAATCATGTTTAAAATTTCACGCAATTCAGCTGCCGAAATTTTTTCTTCTTTTGCAAAATGGGAAACCATATTTTTATAGGAGCTATTAAAAAACGTGTCAATTGCGGTATGCATAAAACGCTTGCGGTATTCTTCAAGGCTCACCGTTGGGAAATACTGATGCGAATTGCCATAGGCGGTGTGCGATACATATCCTTTTTCTTCAAGATTGCGAACTATGGTTGATAATGTATTGTAATGCGGTTGGTCTTCGGTAATTTCATTCATAATGTCTTTCACGAAAGCTTTTTGTAGTTTCCAGACAATGTGCATGATTTCTTCTTCTTTGTTAGTTAGTTTTTGCATGATATTTTTATTTGATTCAAACGTACAACTATATTTCTAGTTTACAAACTATTTTTATAGTTATTTAACTAAAATTATAGTTTTTGTAATGGGTGGTATGTTTTTAAATAGTCTAAATATCTGTTATATATTGTTTTACTGTTTCAGGTTGGGCCGCGTGAGGGATAGGAGCAAACCGCCGCAGCGGTGTGGATAGCCCGACCGTAATCTAAAAAAGGGGCTTATTCAACGCTATGTTGATAAGCCCCTTTTTAGATTAGGGTCACGCCCAAATTATAAAATTATTTAGATCGTTTTTCCTGCTGAACTAGTTTTTGCAACCACATGCAACCTGCAACGGCAAAAATCCCAAGTGTTCCCATAATGAACCAATTTGCTTGATAACCCCAACTGTCAATAATTTCCAAACCTGTTTTTGAACTGGCAATATGCGCTAAGCTAAAACTCATGGTAAACAAAGCCATATAGCGGCCCTCATGACCTTTTGGTGCTCTACTAAGGGCAAAGGAATTGGAGAAGGGAAATATAAACATCTCGCCAAAAGTGATAAAAATAATACTAACCACTAAGATGCCAGCCCAAATATTAAGCAATAAAACGTAAAAACTAAGTGACATAAGTAAGGATCCCCAAAGGATTATCCTAAGTTTTTTGATATTTTTTCTTTGGCTAAAACTTACAATGGGCATTTCCAGAAAGAAAATTAAGAGACCATTTAGGGACAATAAAAGTCCGCTTTGAAACTCCGTTAATCCAAATTTTTCATTGTGATACAGCGGTAAAGTGGTGAAAAGTTGGAAAAATAAAACTGCAGTTATAAAGCATACAAAAAGAAAAATCCAAAATATTTTGTCTTTGAAAACTGATGCTGGAATCTCAGTTTCACTAGTGATGCTATTCAAATCGGATGGTTTTTTGCGTTCTTTTACGAGAAGTGTAAAAATTAAAATAGAAATGATACAAGAACTCCCATCAACCCAAAATAAGCCGCTATAGCCCATATTCATGATGATTAATCCTCCTAATGCTGGTCCTGCCGTAAAACCAAGGTTTACCGCAAGGCGCACTAATGTCAAGGCTCTGGTACGATTTTCAGGTTTTGCATAGGTAGCTAGTGAGACGTACATGGCGGGACGAAACATATCAGCAACGGTCATGATCACAAACATTCCGGCACACAATCCCCAAAATGTTCTTATATATTGTACCATAAAAAGCAATAGTCCGCTAGTGAATAAGCTGAATATCATAATTTTGTAAAACCCTATTTTGTCTGATAATTTACCTCCCAACCAAGAGCCAAGCATGGATCCAAAGCCAAAAGCTACCATAATCCAGCCCACTTGCGCGTAGGAGAAATGTAAATCCTCCTTTAAATATTTCGATAAAAAGGGAAGCACCATGGTTCCGGCACGATTAATAAAAGTAATTAAGGTAAGGATCCAAATTTCTCTGGTAAATCCTCTAAAATTATTGATGTAGCGTTGAAAAGCAGTTTGCAGCATAAAGTAGTTTTGTGAGTTACAAATTTACAATGTTTTTTAGGAGCTTTTTCCAGCTATTCGCTACAATCTTGTATTTTTTCTAAAGAAAAAAAATACAAGGATTTTCGCTGCTATCTGGGCTAAGGAATAGGCTTTTCATGACGTTTCTTGCTCCTTAATTTTCGTTGTGGTATTGTAACTTTTACACTATTTTTGCATAAAAATCAAACCATTGAAAACTGCACTGACCTTTTTTATTTGTTTACAACTCACTTTTGTTGTGGCACAAGAGTCCTATAATGCTAATGCGTTAACTCAGTTTCAACAAGAACTAAACGCGCAGTATTCAAACCCAGAAAAAAGTCCGCTCACGGCACAAGATCGAGCAGTTTTTAAATCTTTGGAATTTTTTCCTGCAAACCCAACTTATTTTGTGACTGCAAAATTAGTTAGAACACCTAGTGAGCAACCTTTTTTAATGAAAACATCAACCGATAGAAAACCAACGTACATTAAATACGGTGAAGTTTATTTTACTATGGATGGTCAAGAATTTAAGTTGAATGTATATCAAAATATGGAGTTGTCTAAAAAAAAGGAATACGTCAATTACTTATTTCTACCATTTTCGGATGTAACATCAGGTCATGAAAGTTACCTTGGCGGGCGATACATAGATTTACAAATACCTGAGGGTGATGTTATAACAATAGATTTTAATAAGGCATACAATCCGTATTGTGCGTATAATCCCGGTTATTCTTGTCCCTTAGTACCATTAGAAAATGATTTAAGTATAGCTATTAAGGCTGGTGTTAAAAAGTTTCATGACTAATGGAATTTTTCAATTTACATACGCATCACTTTACAAATCAATCTGGGATCCTAGAGTTGGTGAATCAATATCCTCATGAATTTGATGCGAAACTCCCTTTTTATTCTATCGGGATTCATCCTTGGTATATCACAGAAGAACGTGTTGAGGCTGATTTAAAAATCATTGAAACACAATTACAACAATCTAATTGTCTTGCAGTAGGCGAATGTGGCCTGGATAAACGCATTGAAATCCCGCTAGAATTGCAGCAAGTGGTTTTTGAAAAGCAATTGCTTTTAGCACAAAAATTCAATAAACCAGTTGTCATTCATTGTGTGGCTGCTTTTGATGAATTGATTGTCATTAAAAGAAAGCTCAACATCTCAGTTCCGATACTAATTCATGGATTTTCTAAAAATGCAATTGTAGCTAAGCAATTGTTAGAGCAGGGATTTTACCTTTCTTTTGGAAAATATTTATTGCGTAATCCAGCTTTAGAGTCGGTTTTTAAAAGCATTCCCCAAGAACGTTTTTTTCTAGAAACCGATACTGTTGCAGATGGGATAAAAGCCGTTTATGAACGTGCTGCCCAATACAAAGAAACCACAGTCGAAGAAATTCAAAAAATCATAAATAATAACTTTAGTACTGTTTTTGGAATTCAATTTTAATTGGATAGCATATAAACAATACACTTTTAAACATAAAAAAATGGCAGAATGGACAGAAAGAGCAGAACTTTTATTTAAAAAAGAAGGTTTGGCTAATTTACAAAATGCAAACGTATTAGTAGTAGGATTAGGAGGCGTAGGCTCATTTGCTGCTGAATTTTTGGCGAGAGCCGGAGTAGGCAAAATGACAATTGTAGATGGGGATGTGGTAGATATTACCAATATTAACAGACAATTGCCTGCTTTGCACTCTACAGTTGGACAACCAAAAATTATGATCGTTGGCGATAGATTGATGGATATTAACCCAGAATTGCAATTAACACGCGTGCAAGAATTTTTATCACCTGAGCGTGCTTTTGAGATTGTTACGGAGGAGTTTGATTATGTTTTGGATTGTATTGATAGTGTGACGCCAAAACTAAATTTAATCCTTGCAGCAAAACGCAAAAGAGTAAAAATCATAAGCAGCATGGGCGCTGGTGGAAAAATGGAAGCCTCCAAAGTAAAAGTGACTGATATTACGAATACTGTAAATTGCTTTTTTGCCAAAACAATTCGCAGACGCTTGAAAGAGCTAAAAATAGATAAATTAAAAGTTGTTTTCTCCTCTGAAATTCAAGACGAATCTAGTTTAAGAATGACCGATGGCTCTAATTTTAAAAAATCGTTTTACGGAACTAACAGCTATATGCCTGGTTTGTTTGGGTTGTATGCCGCTGAAACGGTGATTCGTTATTTGATTAAAAAATAGTAATGTCTTTTTTATGTCTGTATTCAATTATAATTAATTCATAACTAGTAATTCATAACTCATAATTTAAAATGATACAAACAGTAATTTTTGATATGGATGGCGTAATCGTAGATACAGAGCCGGTTCACCGCTACGCGTATTTCAAGCAATTTGAAGAGCTAAATATTGCTGTTACCGAGGAAATGTACACTTCATTTACAGGTTTTTCAACTAAAAATACATTCCAGAAATTAAAGGAACATTTTGATGTTGAAGCTGATGTTGAAACGTTAATTCAAAGGAAACGTTCCTTATTCAATGATGCTTTTGATCATAAAGAAGATTTAGAATTACTGAATGGTGTAGCGCATTTAATCAAAGATTTACATAGCAATGGTATACAATTGATTTTGGCGTCCTCAGCATCAAAAGTTACCATAGAACGCGTTTTTAACAGGTTTAAGTTACACCATTATTTTTCACATGTAGTTAGTGGCGAAGATTTTCCACAATCAAAACCACATCCTGCCATATTTGAACATGCAGCAAGCCTTTCTATTGCCCCAAAAGAGAATTGCATTGTTATCGAAGATAGTACTAATGGCATTAAAGCAGCAAAAGACGCTGGACTTTTATGTATAGGATATGACAGCGAACATTCTATAAATCAAGATTTATCTCTTGCAGATGTTGTTATTCATCATTTTATGGAGCTTGACGCTACCATTGTGAGTAAAATGGATTCTAAATTAAGGAATAATTAACATTTAAGAAGTGCTGAATTTGTAAATTTGAATCTCATAAAATAAAAAACCATGAAAAAAATGATTATCGCGCTAGCCCTTTTTGTGGCTGGTTTTAGTGCCGAAGCACAATTAAGAACTCCTCAATCTAGTCCTAAAACTACTATAAATCAAGTGGTAGGATTAACTGATGTTGAAATTACTTACTCAAGACCAAGTGCAAAAGGTAGAGTTGTTTTTGGAAATTTAATTCCGTTTGGTAAACTTTGGAGAACAGGTGCTAATGAAAATACCATAGTTTCGTTTAGTGATGATGTAGTAATTGATGGTAAAACATTAAAAAAAGGGAAATATTCATTATTTACTATTCCAAAAATTGAAAGTTGGGATGTTATTTTCTATAAAACGATTGACAATTGGGGAAATCCTGAGGAGTGGAAAGAAGAAAATGTGGCCTTAAAAACATCGGTTAAGCCAGAAACATTAAACAAAAGCGTAGAGACTTTTACAATAGGAGTGAGCGGTTTAGACAATAATTATGCTTTTCTAGAAATGTATTGGGAAAACTCTTATGCTGCAGTAAAGTTTGAAGTGCCTACTCAGCAAAAAGCAACAGCTAATATTGAAAAAGTTTTAGCTGGTCCATCTGCTGGGGATTATTTCTCTGCAGCTCAATTTTTGTTTCAATCTAATGGAGATGCTAACAAAGCATTGGCTCATGTTAACAAAGCATTAGACATGACAAAAGAAAAACCTTTTTGGTACAACAGATTAAAATCTTTGATTCAAGCAAAATTAGGCGATAAAAAAGGTGCTGTTGAAACTGCAAAAGCTTCTTTAGCAGCAGCAGAAATTGCAAAAAATCAAGATTATGTAAAAATGAATAAAGATAGTATTGCAGAGTGGAGTAAAAGCTAAAAAGCAAAACAAAATATTTTAAATCCCGAATTACCATGGTAGTTCGGGATTTTTTTTAGGTGATAATCTTGGATTATGGGATTTTCAATAAGCTCCTTTCTTATTAAATAATCTGTTTATATTTTATTGCTCAACTTCATGTATTCAAGTTGAAAATTTGATAAAATCCATAATAGTAGTACTAAACTAAAATTTGCTGGCTCTCACTTTTATATTTATTATAGGAACGAATATTAAATAAAAAATCTTATTCAGGTTTTAAAACTATAAAACAAGAATAAGATTTTTATCAAGAATAAGCACAGTATTTAGTGCGCTACTTCTTTTTGGGATTTTCTAAAAATTGTAAACTGAAACAGCAATGAAATCATTATAGTTAGCATGGCGCCAATAAAATTCAGCCATAAATAGCCTAATTTTTCCTGCCCGCTAGGATAGACATAAATAGCATAGTAAAAAATAATAAAAATGGTGAGTTGGCTTAGCACTGCGCTATAAAAAATAGCTTTTGATTGTACTTTCTGGATGTAAAAACCAACCAAAAATATCCCTAAAACTGTTCCGTAAAATATTGATCCAATGATGTTTACGAGTTGTATTAAGTTTTCAAAAAGGGTCCCTACACAGGCAAATAGAATGGCAATTACTCCCCATAAAAGCGTAAAAAACTTGGTTGCATACAAATAATGTTTATCTGATTTTTCACCTTTTACATTTCTTTTATAAATATCGATTGCTGTTGTAGATGCTAAGGCATTAAGTCCTGAGGCAGTTGATGACATGGCTGCCGATATAATTACAGCCAATAATAACCCAATAAGACCTTTGGGCAAATAATTAAGAATAAAATGAAAAAACACATAATCTTTATCGTTAGTTTCGCTAGTACCATCTGCTTTTAGAATGATTTCTTTGGCTTTGTCTCTTAAATCTTTTTCTTTATTAGATAATGCAACCAATTCTTTTCTCAATATAGGATTGTCATAATCTTGGTTAAGCTGATCAATATACAGTAAGTTGATTACTTTTTTATCTTCAGAAAGATCATTCAATTTTTGCTCTAATGCGTTATACTCTCCTTTATAAACTGATTTTTCAATCAATGTTTTATTGTTTGGATTAAAATTTAAAGGCACCGGATTAAACTGAAAAAAGACAAAAACCATGACACCTGTAAGTAATATGAAAAACTGCATTGGAACTTTTAAAAGTCCGTTCATGATAAGCCCCATTTGACTCTCTCTGACAGATTTTCCTGACAAGTACCGACCTACTTGGGATTGATCTGTTCCAAAATAGGCTAAAGCCAAGAAAAAACCGCCTGTAATTCCACTCCAAAATGTATACTTTTCTTCGGGATCAAAGGAGAAATTGACAATATCCATTTTATCATTGGCACCCGCAATATGAAGTGCACTAGTAAAGGTCATGTCATTAGGTAAATAATAAAGGATTAGAAAAAATGTGATAAACATTCCAGACATGATTACAAACATTTGCTGTTTTTGAGTCACATTAACCGCTTTTGTTCCTCCGGAAAACGTGTAAATAATCACTAAAACCCCAATGACAATATTCATGTAGGTGAGGTTCCAACCCAATATGGCTGATAAAATAATGGCAGGTGCATAAATGGTAAGACCCGTTCCAAGGCCCCTTTGAAATAAAAATAAGATTGCAGCTAGTGAACGTGTTTTTAAATCAAATCTTTTTTCAAGATATTCATAAGCAGTGTACACTTTATACTTGTGGTACAACGGAATAAAGGTTACACAAATTATAACCATGGCAATAGGCAAACCAAAATAGAACTGCACAAAACCCATTCCGTCATGATAAGCCTGACCAGGTGTAGATAAAAAAGTAATTGCACTTGCTTGAGTTGCCATTACCGATAGTCCTACGACATACCACGGAGTTTCGTTATTACCAAGTATAAAATCTTCAACGTTTTTACTTCCTTTTGTTTTCCAAGCTCCGTAAACAACAATAAAAAGTAATGTAACAATTAGTATAATCCAGTCAAATAATTGCATAGTTTAAGAGTATAATTTCATAATAAGACAAAAAATGGCAATGTATATGGCATTTGCCACCAATACCCATGTGTAATTTTTTTTCCAAGTTTTTTGTTTCGGTGGTTCCATAGTTATGAATTAAAGCTTGTTGTTTTGAACTGAAATAGTTTGTGATGGCTTCAAAGAAATGATATTCGAAATTAATTTATACGCTCCTGTAACACCTTCTGGAAGCTCTCTAAAAAAGCTTAAACCTGTGTAAACATAGTGACCTTTACCGTAAGGTGCTATGAGTAACGCACCATTTTTTGGGGTTTCTCCTTTGTCATTTGATGAAAAAATAGGAGTAAAGGCCGGATCAAATTCATTTGGGTAATATAATCCTTGCTCTTGTTTCCAGCCTTTAAAATCTTGTGCCGTTATTGTATTAGGATAATTCATGACGGGATGATTTGGATCCAAAAATCGTATTTCTGCATCCTCTTCGGTAACACGATCACGAGATAATTTTATAGGATAAGGTGCTATGTCATTGGTCACTAAATCACCTGCAGTATTGTATTGAACAATCATTGTTTTTCCATTTTTTATAAAATCAAAAAGGATTGCTTGTTTGTTAACCAATGCGTTTATGGTATTGTAAGCTCTAACTCCTGTCATTACTACATCAAAGTTTTCTAACTTTTCTGGAGTGATATCTTCAGCTTTAAGCAAAGTAACTTTATAGCCTAATTGGGATAAACTATTTGGCACCTCATCACCTGCACCCATGATATAAGCAATTTTTTCTTCATTAGTTTTTAAATCGGTTTTGATACATTTAGCCGAAGCTGTTTGTAGTACTTGCTGTTTCGTAATATGGTCGTAAGAAATGATAATTTGTTCTTTATCAAATCTTTTATTGTCAATAATTGCAACACTTTTAGCTATTGTTTCCTCGGCTTTTTTTGGAGCTGTAACATCAAAATAAAAAATTTGCTCCATTCCCTTTTTTTCAAATGAAAACGGAATGTTTTGAGGTGTTACTGTCCAGTTTTTTGGAAGTTCAAGCTGTAAATTTCCTTTAATATTATCTTTACCAGCTTTAATTTTAACACCTACTTGTTTAGTTTTTGTGTCTTTAAAAAGCAAAACCTTATTTGTAATTGCAGTAGTTACCTCTGGAACAATATCAAGGTAATTGTAAACTTCACCTTTTACGTCATCATTATATTTGTAAACAATGGTACGCTCATATGGAATTTCAATTCCGTTGATTCGAATATTAAATTCTACTTTCGCTTCTCTTAAAATGTCAGGAACGCCTCTTTCATTTTGGTCGTTTACGGTATACATTCCGGTTGTACCCGCATCTTGCAACCAATATGGTTGTGTATAATTTAGGTTTTCAGGAAGTTTAAAATCAAGATTTATTATTTTCAGTACATTATTTTTTAAATCTTGATTTTGACTAGAAATGGTATTATTTGGCAATGTTTGTACACTAATCAATTCCATGGGAATGGCACTTCTATTGATTGCTTCAAGTTTTAATTTTAGAGTACTACCGGGAGTTGCCTCTTGGTTTTGGGCAACTGCCTCTAGGTATAAACCGGCACAAGCGGCAATGATTTCTTTTACTGCGGCTGCTTTTACTGGTGTCCATTGATTAGGCTCTAAGGCTTGCATCATGGTGTAGGCTTTCGCCAAATTTGGAATACTTGCCGAAGGGTTTTTGTGATCAAATTCTTTTGCTATGATTGCTAGTAGTTCGCCAATAGGAGCGCCTCCTTTTACACGATTCCATGAGGTATCAATACCTTCAAAAAGTGTTTTTTTATCCAATAAAGGATCTCCATTTATGAATTCTAGATATTCAGTCTCTTCGCCGCGTGCACCTGTACTACCAAAACCTTGCGATTGATGGCGACTGCGACTCAAAGCAGCAATTTCTTGGTTTGATTTTCCTAAATTACTGTAATAGGTTCCTGTTTGAAGGCTAATTAAATTGGTTTTATCAGCAGCATTGAATTTTTCTATGGAACCGTAAAACCACCACGAAGTATTAAAAAATTGTCTTTTAGTTTGCCAAGGCTTTACAAATTGTAATTGATCGGGAAAAACAGTCGGATCATTAGCCATTTTAAAACTTTCAACGCTTAGCATGGCTGATGCGGTGTGATGTCCGTGTGTAGTTCCTGGAGATCTATGATCAAAGCGATTTACAATTACATCTGGTTGGAATTTTCGAATGGCCCAAATTACATCAGCCAATACTTTTTCTTTTTCCCAAATGGATAAAGTTTCCGTTGGATTTTTTGAAAAACCAAAATCATTAGCTCTTGAGAAAAATTGCTCTCCGCCATCTATTTTCCTAGCTTCTATAAGTTCTTGTGTTCGAATAACACCCAGTAATTCTCGTAACTGTGTACCAATTAAATTTTGACCACCATCTCCTCTGGTTAAAGAGAGATAAGCTGTACGTGCTTTTTGATCATTGGCAAGAAAAGAAATAAGTCTCGTATTCTCATCGTCAGGGTGAGCAGCTATGTATA
Source organism: Flavobacterium sp. CECT 9288 (assembly GCF_918731615.1). Classification (NCBI taxonomy): domain Bacteria; kingdom Pseudomonadati; phylum Bacteroidota; class Flavobacteriia; order Flavobacteriales; family Flavobacteriaceae; genus Flavobacterium; species Flavobacterium sp. CECT 9288. The sequence continues at coordinate 1,469,989 of NZ_OU957226.1, forward strand.
ATACTGAGCCTAAAAAATTGAGTTTTTCAATTTGATTGTAAATTTCAACTGAATTAAGTTTTTGAGGTTGTTGTGCATTTGTGATTTGCAAACAAATTAGCAATACAATACTGATTAAGTAGCTTTTTTTATACATTATCTAAATATATTATTCCTTTAACTCCAAATGTAGGGATTAAATATTTTTTACAAAATTTTTTAACGTTCGATACTGTTTATAAAATCTTTTAAACAACCAAAGGGAGAAAAACAACTAATGTCTTTCTCCCTTTTTTATGTGCTAATGCTTAATCTCTATCACGGCCTCGATCATCATCTCTGTCGTGTCTTTTATTTTTGTAATATTTACGATCATCATGGCGGTCATTATCTCTACGATTTCTATGATCTCCAGGATTACTAGGTCTCTCGTTTAAGTACACTCTTCTATCTACATGATAAACAACATTTCTAGGTTCATTACCTCTATATCCCCTATAATATTTTACTCTATGTGTTCTAAAATGATTGTAAGGACTTGGACCATGGTAATCGTTAAGAACTACTTTACACCCTGTGTTTAAATTGTAATTTCTGTATTGGTTGGGTAAAAACCTTGCACGAATCCATCGTCCATGATCAAAATAAATGAATCGGGTAGCTCTTACATCATAATACGCTTCTACGTCTGGAAGGTAGTAATACTCCGCATTTACATTTCCTACATGTCCCCAAGAAGGAGCTCTACCGATATTTACATTTACAGATATTTGTGCTTGTATTGAACTTGAAACTAATAAAATAATTCCAGCAACTATTAATTTGATCGTTTTCATATTATCCTATTTTAGTAATTTATTAAAAAATTGTTTTATTATCACTAACAACAATTTTCAACAACTGTGCCAAAACAGATTAAGTAACATTTACTTAAGAAAAAGTAAAATACATAAAAAAAATAAGTTAATATTTAAGTATTTGATTATTAAATATTTATATTTATTTTTTACCTTTCCCATGACCATTATTTCCTTTGTCTTTTTTATTGTTTCCGTGATTTCCCGGCTCGCTTTTGTAATTTTTATTGGCTTTGATTGAACTTGAATTATTCACTTTGTAAACTCCAATATTTTTTTGAGGTTTACCTTTGTACCCTTTATAATATTTTATTTTGTGTGTTTTAAAATTAGCGTAAGGAGTTTTACCACGATAATCATTCAACACTACCTTGTATCCATTATATAAGTTATAGCTTCGATATTGATTGGGTAAATTTCTAGATCTGATCCATCGACCATTACCTAAAAAAATAAATACTGTTGCTCTAACGTCATAATACGCTTCAATATCTGGTAAATAATAATAGTCTACTGCTGAATATCCTGATGGTCCCCAAGCTGGAGGTGTACCGATATTTACATTTACAGATACTTGTGCTTGTGTGGAGAAAGAATATGTCATAAACAATATTCCTATTAAAAGGATTTGGATTGTTTTCATTTGATAAATTTTTATAGAATTAGTGTTAAAATGTATGATGCCAAGAAAAAAAATGAGGAAACGATGATTCGTTTCCTCATAAGTCTTGATCCTTTTTAATTTATAACAACAATATAAGTAAAAGCACAATGATAATTATTGCCCCTACAGATAAATAGACACCATTCCCCGTAGATTTTAATTCTGTTTTTATAGCACGAACTTCTTTTCTCAGCTCTTTTTTTTCTGTACGACTCATTTGTGATTTGTCCATTGCTTTTATCTCTTCAAGACGATTCAATAAAACTTTAACTTCTGCTGGGACTTCTTTTGGAGTAGAAGAAATTGTAGTTGGATTTTTTTCAGCGGCAAATACTTGTGTTGGTAGTACACTTAATGACAACACCATCATCATTAAGTAGAAGGTAACTTTTTTCATTATTATTGGTTTTAAAAGTGATTATTATGTTAACAAATTTAAACCATTAGTATACTCTTGACTTATATAATTTGAACTATAAATTGTATAATTCACACGCAATTTTTTATGTGAATTAAGGTTTTTAGATGTTTGATTTTTAGTTATTTATACTTTACTATTCTTGGTTTCGCTAAATCAAAATCTTGTAAGCTGAAATCAGTTGTTTCAACTGCGTTTGTTTTAAAAATTGAACTCCCATTGCCAGGTATTGTTGGGTAATAGGATAGCGAAATTTGGAAAGAATTAAAAACAAGGTAATCGTTATTGATAATGAATCCAATGCTCAACTTAGAATAGGCTTTGCTTTTTAAAAAACTTTTTGAGCTGTTGCCTAGCCCTGCAATTGAGTAGTTGATAAATGGATTTAAGCGAAATCCCCATAGGTTCCATGGGGAGTATCCTTGAGTTTGTAGTGTTAAAATAGCCTTTTGAGTTCCATAAGTTGCCATTGTAAAACCACTAAGACCATTATTGTCATTTATTGATAATTGATCACCGTAGGCATTAGCTCTTTTAGAACCAATTATTATCTGTGGTTTTACAAATTGTCGAATTTTCCACTTACCAATTGTCATTAAGTTAGTAAAATAGTTGGCTTCAAAAGTAAATGCAGTTTGCATCGTATTTGAGTTTTCTAAAAATGTTCCAAATTCAAAATTGGTACTTAAAAAGCCCCATTTGTAAAAGTTACCAAAAGACGCACGAGAACCTAGATACATACGTCCAGCATTATTTTTATATTGATATCCGCCTGTTAATGCATATATTCTACCAATAGGTATATCCTCAATAATACCATATTGAAATATGTAACGATCACGAACGAAGGTGCGTGACGAAATTCCTATCCCAATTAAGGCAAGTTTTTCACTAGAATAAAAATCTTCGGGATCGTATACCGCTGTAGGACTTTCTAAATATTTTAAATTCATAAATCGGCTCGTTACAACAAGATTTGTAGTTCGGTCACTAACAGAGTTCCCTTTAAATAGTTTGAAAGCACGTCCTACCCATAAGTCATGTGTATTGTATTTAAAATTTTGAAATGCAAAAACATTAGTTAAGTCAGGAAGAGAATCTTTTCTAAACTGTTGATCGATATAAATTCCGCCTGCCCATTTTGTCAAAGGCGAATAAAATGGCCGTTCAATAGTAATACTTTTGCCATAATACCCGTCTAAATCTATTTGGTACCTTACTTTGGTGTTTATGAATGTATTTTTAATGTTAGGGACACTATACGCCACATCATAAGCAGTTTTTGAATCACTAAATTGTTTTTTTATTTTATTTTCAAATTGATGTCCTGACCCTAAAAAATTACGTTCATTAATTTCAATATTCATTTTTGAGCTTGAAAGTGATCCTTTTGGAATAATACTCCAGGAATCTAAAATACGAATAGAAATGTCAACGGAATCAGGGCTATTGGCAATGCTTTGCGGAGCCACATCTACGCGGTTTATGTATCTTTGCGAGCGAATCAATCGTTCAGATTCTCTTACAAGTAAAGAATCAAAAGGTTTGTTTTTTTTAATTAAAAGTAAATTTAAAATAGCTAGCCTATTGGTTTTTACATGGATTTTATTACCGGTACGCTCTGCCCAATTTTTTGGTTTTTTTGAAGTGTCAACATCAGAGTATCCAAAAGGATCTAAGGTTACGATGTTTATTTTTCGAATAATTTTACCTTCGTAATTGGAGTATTGTTTTTGTACTTGTTTAGTGCTTCTGCTTTTTATAACTGAAGATCTAAAGATTAGTTTGTGCATCACCTGTGTAAACTTGGTCTTTTTAGAAAAGTTTTTAATATTGGAATAGATGGCAGTACTATCCTTTGAAGTCGCTTTTTTTTGTGCAAAAGTCAACTGTCCTGCACAAAGAATAAGCAGGGATAATAAAGTTTTTGTTAGGGTACTCATTTTATAAAAATCAAGGGTACAGTTGACAGACTGAAATAACTACCCCTCAATCAATGATGGGGTAGGCATAGGATATAGAAACTAAAACTTATTGATCTATTCTTTAGTTTTTGAGGGGTCAATTTCAGTTGTAGTTTCTGTAAACATTGGAAGTTGAACCTCTGTGATTATAACATTGGGTTTTGACTCTTCCTCTGAATCAAAAAGGGGTAATTTTATGTTACGCCACGTGTATGTTTTGGGTAAATGATCACCCATAAGGTAACCCCAAGGCTCTAGTGTGTCTATTCTGTCGAAAATTACTTTCAAAACAGCCAATATAGGCAGTGCAAGAAACATTCCAGAAACCCCTGCTATGGCACCACCAATAATGATGGCAATAATAGATATAAATGCATTGATTTCAACTTTTGAACTTACAATTAACGGTACCAAAATATTGTTATCAATAAGCTGAACTACTACAGTTACTGCGATAACACCAATAATTATAGATAAATCAGGTGTGCCTGTTAAAGTGGCCACGATACTTAAAACTCCTGCAAAAAGAATTCCTATGTATGGAATTAAGTTTAAAATTCCGGTCATCACTCCTAATAATATGGCATATTTAACACCTATTAACATCAATCCAATTGTTGTCATTGTAGCTACTAATATCATTTCTATAATTAACCCCACGATATAACTGTTTATAGCAATACGAATGTTGGTCAATATATCTTTTAGTTTATGATGGTGTTCTTTATCAACAAGTTTTGATAAAAACATCAAAAAGTGGGTTCGGTATAATAATATTAAAAAAGTGTAAATAGGTATTAGGGTTAAATTTACAAGAGTATCTGTAAATGACATCAATGTTGTGCCCAAAATCTCTTTTCCTTTTTCTAAGGAATCTTCGGCTGCAGTATCAATATATTGTTTTTGTTCTCTGGAACTTACATGAAACGTATCTCTAATGAAACCTTGAATATTGGATAGATGGATGTTTATGTTTTTCTCAATCTTATCAAAATCTTCAGCAAAATCACTAATTTGATAGGATAAAAAAACAAATAGTCCAATGAAGAACAAGATGAATAAAATCACTACAATCATTACTGCTAAGACGTTGGGAAACCTAAGTTTTAATTTTAAAAATTGAGCAATTGGATATAATAAGATTGCAAACAAAAACGACATTATAATGGGAACAATTATATTTTGCCCTATGTAAAATATAAAAATCAAGGCAATTAAACCCAATGTGATAAAAGTAAGCTTAGCGTAAAAAGGAAATTTTAGTTCTTCGTTCATATAGAAATAGTTTGAGTTGTCTTACAAATATATAAGAACAATTTACAGTACAAAAATCAATAAAAAACCTCAACTAGTAATTACATCATTACTTCAAATGATTACAATATTATCACATAATAAATTCTTGTTTCTCTTTACTATAGGAAACTATTAATCTGTAAATTCTTGATCAGCATGTTTATTTTTAATAATCGAAATCCCTTTTTGCAGCAATAAATTGTTTGGAAAAATGATTTTTTCACCTTCATCGGTCAATAAAAAAACATGAAATGCACCTATATCCTCAATCTCTGCTTGAATGGGAAAATCTTTATCATGAATTTTTATTACATCACCAATTTTGAACGGAAATGAAAAAAAAAGAATTATTCCTGATGTAATATTACTTAAAATAGACCATTGCGCAAACATGGCTACACCAACAACGGTGGTAAATGAAGATAAAGCAATAATAATATCTTTGGGTTGTACTCCCCAAACAATAATCAACGCAATTACTACCAATATATTGATGAACAAATGAAGGTATTTGATCACTAAATTAGTTCTGTGCTCAATTGTTAAATTAGACTTTGCATATCTTCTCACAATTTTTGTTGTGATATATCGTAACAAAAAGAGTAATACACCTACAATTCCTGTAGCTATAACCTCTTTAGAATATTCGTTTACCAATTGAATTAACATAGCTTTATAGTTTTGAAAGGTAATCAAACACTTTATCAGTAGGCATTCCCATTACGTTTGCATAAGATCCTTCAATTCTTGAAACTCCTATAAAACCAATCCATTCTTGAATTCCATAAGATCCAGCTTTGTCATAAGGTTTATAATTTTCTAAATAATACGCAATAGCTTCATCACTTAGTGCAGTAAAAGTGACTTTTGTAACTTCATGAATAACCTCTATTTTTTCCGAAGTTTTAAAACAAACCGATGTAATTACTTCATGTGTCGCATTCGATAAGGATTTTAAAATTTCAAAAGCATTTGCTTTATCTTTTGGTTTACCCAAAGCTTTACCTTCATGCCAAACAATGGTATCACTAGTTACTAAAAGTTCATTTTTATCCAGTTCGTTTTCAAAAGCCGATGCTTTTAATACCGCTAAATAATCAGTTATTTCATGTGCTTTTAATTCAGGTGGATAAACTTCTTCTATTTCTTTGAGTCTAATTTCAAAATCGAGGTCTAAATCTTTAAAAAATTGTTGGCGTCTTGGCGAACCCGAAGCTAGAATTATTTTGTAATCTTTCAGTTTGTTTTTAAGCATTGTATTTGATGTTTATTCGGATAATAGCTGATGATAAAATTCCAAAAAAGAGTATCCACTTGAGTACAACGCTCAAATTTTTAAAATCTTTTGTTGCGTTTGCAGTATATATTTTAACAATAAAAAATAATAGCGGGCCTACTACAAATAACAACAAATAAATAGTTACAAAAAACAAGTTTAGTAAGTAACTGTTAATATAGTATAAAATGGTTGCAAGAGGAATAAAGCTTAGGGCAAAAACAGTTTTTGCGGCTCTAGACTTTCCTATTGCAATAGGCAGCGTGTACATACCTTGATTAAAATCACCATCATTATCCTCAATATCTTTGACAATTTCTCTAATAAAATTAATCATAAAAGCAAAGACAGCGTAGTCAAGAAGTATTGAAAATAAGATACCCATTTGCTGTTTATTATCAGGCCCAGTGGCAGGATACAAATCAAAAACACCTATAATTACAACACTAAAAGACAATAAAAGTGCTACAACTACATTGCCTATAAGTAACATTTGCTTCAAACTTGTTGCATAAAGGTAGAGCGTAGCTGCGATCAGTACAAAAATTGAGGCAAAACCAGGTTTAGAAATTACATTTGAAAGATAAAAACCTATTCCTACTCCCAAAATTGTGAGTCCCACATATAAATTGTAAGCTTGAGATTCAGAAATGCTTTTTCCAACGGTCATTCTACTGGGTTTGTTGATGGCATCTGTACCTTGATCAAAAATATCATTTATCACATAGCCACCCGCTGCAATGCATACAGAAGATAAAACAAGCAAAAGGTATTGCCAATCTTGAAGTGCCAATGTTACATTTTCGAATTGAAAATATCCAAATCTAAAAACGAGTTGCATCAAAGCAAGCATTAAGAGATTTTGATATCGAATGAGTTTTAAATAGTGCATAATTTTACGTTTAAAATCATTTTAAAACTAAATTGATTTTATTTAGTATTGGGAGAAAAAATAGTATTAACTAATCATGATTACCTTCAAAATGGGTGTTCCATTTTCCTTGAGTTTTCATAACTTGTTCAATAACATCACGCGCAGCCCCTTTACCGCCATGTTTATGAGATATATAGCCTGAAATGGTTTTTATTTCAGGACTAGCATCTTGCGGGCAGGTAGCCAAACCTACTAATTTCATCACATGATAATCTGGAATATCATCACCCATGTATAATACGTTTTCAGGTTTTATTTGGTACAAACCGGCATATTCATTAAAGGTTTCCACTTTATTAGGTGTGCCCAAATAAATATCGGTTATACCTAGATTTCGTAAGCGTATTCGAACACCTTCGTTACTGCCGCCAGAAATAATACACACTTTATATCCGCTTTCTACAGCTGCTTTCATGGCATATCCATCGCGAATGTTCATTGTTCTTAACATTTCACCTTCATTGGTCACAAAAACAGATCCATCTGTAAGTACACCATCTACATCAAAAATAAATGTAGTGATATCATTCATTATTTCCTTATAACTTTTTGACATTTTCTTGAATAGATTGGGTTAGAATTTTATAAATGTTTAAATATTTTTTGTGTGCCAAAAAAGTTTCATGCGCTTCAATGGTTTTTTGGTCGTTCCTTTTTGCAGGCCCAGTTTGGGCTTCTTGTGGAGTTAAAATTTCAAGTTTTTGAACAGTTTCAAAAATTAACGGCTTCAAAATTTCAAAAGGAATTTGGTTGTCCTGACAAATTTCTTGGCTAATTTGGAACAAATGATTGGTGAAATTATTGGCAAATACGGCAGCAACATGCAATGCTCTTCTTTGTTCTGAATTGATTGCATACACTTTTTTAGAAATTGATTGTGCTATTTTAAGTAGGATATGATAATCTGGTGCGTTTTCACTTTCAAGACAAATAGGTATTTTAGAAAAGTCTACTTTTTTATTTTTTGTAAAAGTTTGTAAAGGATAAAAAACACCTTTTCTATTGTCTTCATGGATTGCGGTAAGTGGAATGCTACCTGATGTATGTACTACTAATCGGTTTTTAAAAGGGAGCTTTGCCGAAACTTCTTCAATAGCATCATCGGCAACACATATAATGTATACATCTGCCTCGGCAAGGGAATTAAAATCATCTGTAATTTGATTCCAAGACAGTAGGTGAGACAGTGTTGATTTTTGCCTTGTGTAGACTTGTATTAATTCAATTTCTTTGTTTTGTTCCTCAATTTGAAAAGCCTCAATTAAATGTTGAGCTACATTTCCAGAACCTATAATTACTACTTTATGCATCATACAAAATTAGAAAAAAAATTAGAAAAAAAAATCAATTGGAGATTACTGTAAAAATGTAACAGTTTGAAACCGAAAATAAATGTTTTTATCTCTTAACACCTCCTTAATTTTGATTTAATTAACAAATGTCAGCTAAAAGTACTCAACATTTTTAAGTACTTTTGTGGCAATTTTACAAAACATAATCTCCTAAAAATGGAAAAAAAAATAGTTTCTTTTTTGTTTTCTACACGTTTGATGGCTTTCTTGTTTATAGCATATGCAGTTGCTATGGGTACCGGAACTTTTATAGAAAGTAAATACAATACAGACACTGCAAAAATCTTGATTTACAATGCTTGGTGGTTTGAGGCCATTCATGTCTTTTTTGTGATTAATTTTATTGGTAACATCAAGCGATATCAATTATTAAAAAAAGAAAAGTGGGCTACCTTGTTGCTCCATTTGTCTTTTATTTTCATCATTATAGGGGCATTTGTAACCCGTTACATCAGTTATGAAGGAGTAATGCCTATACGTGAAGGAGCTGCTGAAAATCAAATTTTTTCAGAGAAAACGTTTCTTACCGTCTTTGTTGATGGCGAATATAAAGGCGAAATGAAGCGTAGGGTTTTTGAAAAACAAGTTTTACTTTCACCTGTTACAAATAATGATTTTAGTATTACTGGAAAATTTGCCGATACCCCATTTGAAGTAGAATATGAAAGCTTTGTGATGGGTGCCAAGGAAATTATAAAACCTGATCCTAAGGGAATTGTATACTTAAAAATTGTTGAAGCCGGTGATGGTGGCAGGCACGAACATTTCCTGAAAGAAGGTGAAGTTCAAAACATTCATAACGTTTTGTTTTCACTTAATAAATTCACTGATGGAGCTATTAATATTACAACAACTGGAAAGCAATACACCATTCAAACTCCATTTGAAGGGAATTTTATGCGTATGGCCGATAAGTTACAAGGTAAAGTGACCAAGGATAATGCACAACCCTTAATGATGCGTTCTTTATACAGCATAGGCGAAATGCGTTTTGTATTTCCAGATCCTGCCGTAAAAGGAGTAATAGACTACGAATCGGATAATGATTTTAAAGCTAAAACGCATGAAGATGCTATTACATTTAAAATAAAAGCAGAAGGTCAGGAAAAAACAGTTACTCTTTTAGGAACCAAAGGTAAAGTAGGGGAGTCTAAAACGGTTAAAATTGGAAAAATAGATTATTCTTTTTTCTATGGAAGCAAAGCCTATGTATTACCTTTTAAAATCAAATTGAATGATTTTATTGCTCAAAAATACCCAGGAACAGAGAAAAGTTATTCCTCTTTTGAAAGTAAAGTAACGGTTCAAGATAAAGAGCCATTTGATGCCCGAATTTATATGAATAATGTTTTAGATTATGAAGGATATCGTTTTTTTCAATCGGGATTTGACCCGGATGAAAAAGGAACTATTTTATCCGTAAACCATGATTTTTGGGGTACTTTGTTAACGTACATCGGTTATTTTATGTTATATTTTGCTATGATGGCCATTATGTTTACTAAATATTCAAGATTTGCTGATCTAAAAAGAAAATTGGATGTAGTAAAATCCAAAAAAGCAAAATTGCTAGGGGTTTGCCTTTTGTTTTTTAGTATGAGCGGTATGGCTCAAGAACACGACCATGCTGAACATGAAGGTCACGCCCATACTGAAGCTCCTGCAAGTAAAGCAACTACTAGTGAAAAACCAGCACAACACAGCAGTCATTCTAAGAAAAAATTAAGCCAAGAGGAATTATTGGCTTTAATAACAAAATATAAGGTTTCTGAGGCTCATGCCGCAAAATTTGGTAGATTAGTGATTCAAGATGGTGGTGGAAGAATGAAACCAATCAACACTTTTTCATCAGAATTATTGCGAAAAGTAAGCCAGAGTGATTCTTATAATGATATGAATTCAGATCAAGTTTTCTTATCTATAACTCAGTATGCTAGTTATTGGATTGAGATTCCTATCATTCATTTAAGAAGTGGAAACGACAGTTTGCGGAAAATAATTGGGGTAGACAAGAAAGCCAAAGTTGCTCCGTTTGTAGCTTTTTTTGACGAAAAAGGGAATTACAAACTTTCTAAATACCTAGACGAGTCCTATAAAGCGGCTAATCCTAATCGATTTGAGAAAGATTTTATAGATACAGACAAAAGGGTAAATCTTATGGAGTCTGCATTGAGTGGGCGTATCCTGAAAATTTTCCCGATTCCAGAGGATAAAAATAATAAGTGGGTTTCCTTTTTAGAATTGAATGAGGCTGGTTTTAAAGGTATGGAAGCCACATATACTAAAAATGTGTTGCCTTTGTATTTTGGTTCATTAGCAACGGCATCTACGTCAGGAGATTTTAAAACTGCTGATGAATTGGTAGAAAGTATTACTGGTTTTCAAAAACGTTTTGGTAGTAAAGTAAGACCAAGTGAGGACAGAATTACATCAGAGGTATTGTATAACAAATACGATATTTTTAGTAAATTAACCACTTGGTATATTTTAGCTGCTATTGCAATGTTGTTTTTCACCATTTTACAAATTTTCAAAGAACGTAAGTGGTTGCAATTTTCAGTAAATGGGATGCATATAATAATAGGTTTACTTTTTGTTTTACATACAGTAGGTTTAATTGCAAGATGGTATATTTCTGGACATGCACCTTGGAGTAATGCTTATGAATCTATCATTTATATTGCATGGGCAACAATGTTTTTTGGATTGGCATTTGACCGTAAATCAAAACTTACTGTGGCTTCCTCAGCATTTGTAACTGCAATGATTTTATTTGCAGCAAACTTGAACTGGATTGATCCCGAAATTGCCAACCTACAACCTGTTTTGAACTCGTATTGGTTAATGATTCACGTTGCGGTGATCGTAGGAAGTTATGGTCCATTAGCTTTAGGTATGATTCTGGGAGCTGTAGCATTATTGCTAATTATGTTTACCAATGAAAAGAATAAAGTAAAAATGGATTTAAACATTAAAGAAATTACTTATATCAATGAAATGGCACTTACAATTGGACTTATCATGCTTACCATTGGTAACTTTTTGGGAGGACAATGGGCAAATGAAAGTTGGGGTAGGTATTGGGGATGGGACCCAAAAGAAACTTGGGCTTTGATTACCATTATGGTTTATGTATTTGTAATTCATGCTCGTTTTGTTCCTTCATTGCGTGGAAAATGGATTTTTAATTTAATGAGTATGTTTGCTTTCATCTCTACATTGTTTACGTATTATGGAGTGAACTTTCACTTAGTAGGATTACACTCGTATGCAAGTGGTGAAGCACATTCACTAAGTTGGATTTGGTATACTAGTGGAGTAATTGCATTATTTGGTGCTTTATCCTATCCAAAATATAGAAAGTATTATAAGAAATAAATAGCATTTCTATCTATTGAAAAGGGTTTAACTGTAGTAGAGTTAAACCCTTTTTTTGTGCCATATATCACCTTGAACTTTTATGTATTGTATTTTTTGGTTATTTCAAAATTGTACGTGTGGTGATAGGCTGCTAATAACCTTTCACTTTGTATCTAAAAAGAAAAGTTTCAATTTTATATTGCATTGTTAATCATGTATTTATAATATGTAATTATACACTTGTTAATAATTATTATTTCCGATTAAATGCAAATTTTATCGTTGAAATACATTTTATTTATGTAATATTGTATAAAATATTATATTTATGAGGTACTTACTTATATTATTTACGGTGACTTTTCAAGGTCAAGTTTTACATCATCAGATGGTTTCTGCACAAGGAGCTTCCAAAAAATTACCAGATGGGATTTCAGTTTCACAAACGATTGGCCAAAACAGTAATGTTGGAACTTCAAGTTTTGATTATGTGATTCAGCAGGGATTTCAACAGAGTTTTTGGGGAAAGTATATTGCCTCAAATCCACCCGAGAAAATAAAATTTAATACATATCCCAATCCATTTATTAGCGCACTAAATTTTGAATTCTCAAAACTTATTTCAGAAGATATTGAAGTAAATGTTTTTGATATCAGTGGTAGGTTGGTTTTTAATCAAAGTAAAAAAGCAGATAATTTCCTCTTGACTGTTTTGCTTCCGTTTTTATCAAGAGGAGAATACCTAGTTCGCTTAAATACTTCAACGTTTTCAGTATATACCAAAATCATAAAACTATGACAAAAAATTACACTTCCTTATGTGAGTATTTAGCAGCATTTTTCCGAATAATGAAAGTAAATTTTTTGTCGAAGCATGCTTTTATTTTTTTTCCGTTTACTGCCGTGCGAAATTTTCCTTTACTCTTCTCCGATTTTCGAAAACAGTTGCTTCTTATTCAACGCAGAATAATTAGAGTATTCGCCAATAAGAATCTTCAGAATAGCAATATGAGTTATTTAATACTTCCCATTGTAGTGGAACTTCCAAAAGTTCTATCGAAAACGTGTAGGCAATTCTAATTTTTTTAGAACAACTTCAATCTTATTTTTTTAAAATTTATCACATTTAATGAATCAAATTATGAAAAAAATTATTTTGCTCTTCATCTTTTTTCTTTGTGTAAAGGGTTTTGCACAAAGCAATGGAATTACGTATCAGGCCGTTATTTTGAAACCCACTAATAAAATTTCTTCAGTAACTAGTGAAAATCTGCCTGTAGCAAACAAAAACGTATGCATGCAATTCCAGTTTGTAGATGAGTTTTCAAAGATCGAATACCAGGAAGTTATTCAAACCACGACAGATCAATACGGGATGGTAAATCTTGTAATAGGTACAGGTACTCGCAATGGTGGTTATGCATCATCTTTTGATAATATAGCATGGGTTGCGGCTCAAAAAAAGTTGGTTGTAAGTATTAACATTTCAGGCGATTGTTCGTCATTTACTGAAATTAGCAATCAACCGTTTACGACCGTTCCGTTTGCTTATGCCGCAATAAATAGTACGAATGTAACAGGTGTTGTAGCTGTTGAAAATGGAGGTACGAATGCTACCACGATTTTAGGAGCCAAAACGACATTGGAACTGGATCAAGTTGATAACACATCGGATGTTGCAAAGCCAATTAGTGATGCTACGAAATCAGCACTCCAATTGAAAGAAGATATAGCCAACAAAAGCACTAATTTTACACAAGATGGAAGTTCGGACGTTAAGTTTCCAACTGTGAAAGCAACTAAAACGTATGTAGATACAGGAATAAATACACTATTTGCAACAACGCAAACCGCTTTAGATTTAAAAGCAAATTTGGCTTCGCCAACATTTACAGGAACCGTTTCGGGAATCGATAAAACGATGGTAGGATTGTCGAATGTGGATAACACCAGCGATGCCAACAAACCTATTTCTACGGCTGCTCAATCAGCGTTAAATTTAAAAGCAAATTTAGCTTCACCAACTTTTACAGGATCGGTTTCGGGAATTGATAAAACAATGGTTGGCTTAGCAAACGTTGATAACACTAGCGATGCCAATAAACCCGTTTCAGCTGCTGCTCAAACTGCTTTAGATTTAAAAGCCAATTTAGTTTCGCCAACTTTTACAGGAACGGTTTCAGGAATTGATAAAACAATGGTTGGATTGTCGAATGTGGACAACACTAGCGATGCGAATAAACCTGTTTCTGCAGCAACACAATCAGGTTTAGATTTAAAAGCAAATTTAGCTTCGCCAACTTTCACAGGAACCGTTTCAGGAATTGATAAAACGATGGTTGGCTTAGGCAATGTCGATAACACTAGCGATGCGAACAAACCAGTTTCTACGGCAGCGCAAACCGCTTTAGATTTAAAAGCGAATTTAGCTTCGCCAACTTTTACAGGAACGGTTTCAGGAATTGATAAAACAATGGTTGGATTGTCGAATGTGGATAACACTAGCGATGCCAATAAACCAACTTCAGTAGCAACACAATCAGCTTTAGATTTAAAAGCGAATTTGGCTTCACCAACATTCACAGGAACGGTTTCAGGAATTGATAAAACGATGGTGGGATTGTCGAATGTGGACAATACCAGCGATGCGAATAAACCTGTTTCTGCAGCAACACAATCAGCTTTAGATTTAAAAGCAAATTTAGCTTCGCCAACTTTCACAGGAACCGTTTCAGGAATTGATAAAACGATGGTTGGCTTAGGCAATGTCGATAACACTAGCGATGCGAACAAACCAGTTTCTACGGCAGCGCAAACCGCTTTAGATTTAAAAGCGAATTTGGCTTCACCAACATTCACAGGAACGGTTTCAGGAATTGATAAAACAATGGTTGGCTTAGGCAATGTCGATAACACTAGTGATGCGAACAAACCTATTTCAGCTGCTGCTCAAAACGCTTTAGATTTAAAAGCACCTTTGAATTCGCCAACTTTTACAGGAACGGTTTCAGGAATTGATAAAACAATGGTTGGCTTAGGCAATGTCGACAACACTAGTGATGCGAACAAACCAGTTTCAGCTGCTGCTCAAAACGCTTTAGATTTAAAAGCAAATTTGGCTTCTCCAACTTTCACAGGAACGGTTTCAGGAATCGATAAAACGATGGTTGGATTGTCGAATGTGGACAACACTAGCGATGCGAATAAACCTGTTTCTGCAGCAACACAATCAGGTTTAGATTTAAAAGCAAATTTAGCTTCGCCAACTTTCACAGGAACCGTTTCAGGAATTGATAAAACGATGGTTGGCTTAGGCAATGTCGATAACACTAGCGATGCGAACAAACCAGTTTCTACGGCAGCGCAAACCGCTTTAGATTTAAAAGCGAATTTAGCTTCGCCAACTTTTACAGGAACGGTTTCAGGAATTGATAAAACAATGGTTGGATTGTCGAATGTGGACAACACTAGCGATGCGAATAAACCTGTTTCTGCAGCAACACAATCAGGTTTAGATTTAAAAGCAAATTTAGCTTCGCCAACTTTCACAGGAACCGTTTCAGGAATTGATAAAACGATGGTTGGCTTAGGCAATGTCGATAACACTAGCGATGCGAACAAACCAGTTTCTACGGCAGCGCAAACCGCTTTAGATTTAAAAGCGAATTTAGCTTCGCCAACTTTTACAGGAACGGTTTCAGGAATTGATAAAACAATGGTTGGATTGTCGAATGTGGATAACACTAGCGATGCCAATAAACCAACTTCAGTAGCAACACAATCAGCTTTAGATTTAAAAGCGAATTTGGCTTCACCAACATTCACAGGAACGGTTTCAGGAATTGATAAAACGATGGTGGGATTGTCGAATGTGGACAATACCAGCGATGCGAATAAACCTGTTTCTGCAGCAACACAATCAGCTTTAGATTTAAAAGCAAATTTAGCTTCGCCAACTTTCACAGGAACCGTTTCAGGAATTGATAAAACGATGGTTGGCTTAGGCAATGTCGATAACACTAGCGATGCGAACAAACCAGTTTCTACGGCAGCGCAAACCGCTTTAGATTTAAAAGCGAATTTGGCTTCACCAACATTCACAGGAACGGTTTCAGGAATTGATAAAACAATGGTTGGCTTAGGCAATGTCGATAACACTAGTGATGCGAACAAACCTATTTCAGCTGCTGCTCAAAACGCTTTAGATTTAAAAGCACCTTTGAATTCGCCAACTTTTACAGGAACGGTTTCAGGAATTGATAAAACAATGGTTGGCTTAGGCAATGTCGACAACACTAGTGATGCGAACAAACCAGTTTCAGCTGCTGCTCAAAACGCTTTAGATTTAAAAGCAAATTTGGCTTCTCCAACTTTCACAGGAACGGTTTCAGGAATCGATAAAACGATGGTTGGATTGTCGAATGTAGATAACACCAGCGATGCGAACAAACCTGTTTCTGCAGCAACACAATCAGCTTTAGATTTAAAAGCAAATTTAGCTTCGCCAACTTTCACAGGAACCGTTTCAGGAATTGATAAAACGATGGTTGGCTTAGGCAATGTCGATAACACTAGCGATGCGAACAAACCAGTTTCTACGGCAGCGCAAACCGCTTTAGATTTAAAAGCAAATTTAGCTTCGCCAACATTCACAGGAACCGTTTCAGGAATTGATAAAACGATGGTTGGATTGTCCAATGTCGATAACACCAGCGATGCGAACAAACCAACTTCAGCAGCAACACAATCAGCTTTAGATTTAAAAGCGAATTTGAATTCGCCAATATTTACCGGAACCGTTTCGGGAATTGATAAAACGATGGTTGGATTGTCCAATGTCGATAACACCAGCGATGCGAACAAGCCAGTTTCTTCTGCTGCGCAAACCGCTTTAGATTTAAAAGCAAATTTAGCTTCGCCAACTTTCACAGGAACCGTTTCAGGAATTGATAAAACAATGGTTGGCTTAGCGAACGTTGATAATACTTCGGATGCCAACAAACCAGTTTCAGCTGCTGCGCAATCATCCTTGGATTTAAAAGCAAATTTGGCTTCTCCAACTTTCACAGGAACCGTTTCAGGAATTGATAAAACAATGGTTGGCTTAGCGAACGTTGATAATACTTCGGATGCCAACAAACCAGTTTCAGCTGCTGCGCAATCATCCTTGGATTTAAAAGCAAATTTGGCTTCTCCAACTTTCACAGGAACCGTTTCTGGAATTGATAAAACGATGGTGGGATTATCCAATGTGGACAATACCAGCGATGCGAACAAACCTATTTCAACTGCTGCGCAATCTGCCTTGGACTTAAAAGCGAACTTAGCTTCGCCAACTTTTACAGGAACGGTTTCAGGAATTGATAAAACGATGGTTGGATTGTCCAATGTGGACAATACCAGCGATGCGAACAAACCAACTTCAGCAGCAACACAATCAGCTTTAGATTTAAAAGCGAATTTGAATTCGCCAATATTTACCGGAACCGTTTCGGGAATTGATAAAACGATGGTGGGCTTGGCAAACGTTGATAACACCAGCGATGTAAACAAACCAACTTCAGCAGCAACACAATCAGCATTAGATTTAAAAGCGAACTTAGCTTCGCCAACTTTTACAGGAACGGTTTCAGGAATTGATAAAACAATGGTGGGATTGTCGAATGTGGATAACACTAGCGATGCGAACAAGCCAGTTTCTTCTGCTGCGCAAACCGCTTTAGATTTAAAAGCAAATTTAGCTTCGCCAACTTTCACAGGAACCGTTTCAGGAATTGATAAAACAATGGTTGGCTTAGCGAATGTGGACAATACCAGCGATGCGAACAAACCAGTTTCAGCTGCTGCTCAAAATGCTTTAGATTTAAAAGCAAATTTGGCTTCTCCAACTTTCACAGGAACCGTTTCTGGAATTGATAAAACGATGGTGGGATTATCCAATGTGGACAATACCAGCGATGCGAACAAACCTATTTCAACTGCTGCGCAATCTGCCTTGGACTTAAAAGCGAACTTAGCTTCTCCAACTTTCACAGGAACCGTTTCTGGAATTGATAAAACGATGGTGGGATTATCCAATGTGGACAATACCAGCGATGCGAACAAACCTATTTCAACTGCTGCGCAATCTGCCTTGGACTTAAAAGCGAACTTAGCTTCGCCAACTTTTACAGGAACGGTTTCAGGAATTGATAAAACGATGGTTGGATTGTCCAATGTGGACAATACCAGCGATGCGAACAAACCAACTTCAGCAGCAACACAATCAGCTTTAGATTTAAAAGCGAATTTGAATTCGCCAATATTTACCGGAACCGTTTCGGGAATTGATAAAACGATGGTGGGCTTGGCAAACGTTGATAACACCAGCGATGTAAACAAACCAACTTCAGCAGCAACACAATCAGCATTAGATTTAAAAGCGAACTTAGCTTCGCCAACTTTTACAGGAACGGTTTCAGGAATTGATAAAACAATGGTGGGATTGTCGAATGTGGATAACACTAGCGATGCGAACAAGCCAGTTTCTTCTGCTGCGCAAACCGCTTTAGATTTAAAAGCAAATTTGGCTTCTCCAACTTTCACAGGAACCGTTTCAGGAATTGATAAAACAATGGTTGGCTTATCGAACGTTGATAATACTTCGGATGCCAACAAACCAGTTTCAGCTGCTGCGCAATCATCCTTGGATTTAAAAGCAAATTTGGCTTCTCCAACTTTCACAGGAACCGTTTCTGGAATTGATAAAACGATGGTGGGATTATCCAATGTGGACAATACCAGCGATGCGAACAAACCTATTTCAACTGCTGCGCAATCTGCCTTGGACTTAAAAGCGAACTTAGCTTCGCCAACTTTTACAGGAACGGTTTCAGGAATTGATAAAACAATGGTGGGATTGTCGAATGTGGATAACACCAGCGATGCGAACAAACCAGTTTCTACGGCAGCGCAAACCGCTTTAGATTTAAAAGCGAATTTGGCTTCACCAACATTCACAGGAACGGTTTCAGGAATTGATAAAACGATGGTTGGATTGTCAAATGTCGATAACACTAGCGATGCGAACAAACCAGTTTCTACGGCAGCGCAAACCGCTTTAGATTTAAAAGCGAATTTGGCTTCACCAACTTTTACAGGATCACCTCTAGCACCAACTCCAACCGCAGGAGTTTCTAATGGCTTAATAGCAACAACAGAATTTGTAACAGATGCTGTTGCAACTGCTACAGCAAATACGAATACTAATTTCGTTAATTTAACATCTGCTCAAACAATTTCAGGGGTAAAAAGTTTTAGCGTTGATGCAGTGATTAATGGAATTACAGTAGGTAGAGGGAATTTTAATGAAAATTCAAATACAGCTGTGGGACTAGGAACTTTAGCAAATAATGCTGGGTATGCTAATACTGGAGTAGGTAGAGGGGCATTAGCCTCAAATGGGGCGGCAGGAGGAAATACGGCATTGGGTTATATTGCATTATCAAACAATGTTTCAGGAACAGACAATGTTGCCATAGGTACGCAAACATTGCAGACAAATGTATCAGGGTCACAAAATACTGCTATTGGAAAAAATGCAAATGTTGCAACAGATGGTATTTCTAATTCGGTAGCAATTGGCGCAAATGCAATAGTTACCTCTTCAAATACTATTCAATTAGGATCAGATGGTAGTGGTTCACATGCACCTATAACAGATGTAAAAACTAGTGGTGCTATCACTGCAGCTTCGTTCAAAGTAGCTGGAGGAACAGCCGCACAATTTTTAAAAGCAGATGGTTCAGTTTCAACTGAAGCTATTTTGGAAGTTGCAGACGAATTTAGTGCAACTACGGCTCAAACTTCATTTACTTTAACGCAAACTAAATCACCCAACAGCAAGGTTAAAATGTATATCAATGGAATACGAATTAGTAATACTGCATATTCCGTATCAGGAAATACATTAACTTATATTCCATCTAATAACGGATCTTACTCGTTGTCAGTAAATGACCGAATTCAATTTGATTATTTTTATTAATAGTAGCTTCTAAAACCAAAACAATATGAAGTTTTTTATAAAAATTGTTTTTATTCTTTCACTGTTTTTTACATTTCAAGGAAATGCTCAAAATAGTTTGGATATTTTAGGACTGAGCATTACTGATCCAGCAGCCGTTGCTTTCAGCTTAAGAAAATTAAGTAGTTCGTATACTGGAAGTGCCATTCAAGTTCGTCGTAGTTTAGACAACGCTACCCAAGATATTGGATTTGATAGTAATGGATCGTTAGATTCTGCAGCATTATTAGCATTTGTGGGCGTACAAGATGGTTATGTTAGTATCTGGTACGATCAAAGTGGAAATAATAGACACCTTATAAAACCAGATTTAAGTCAACAACCTAGAATTGTATCAAACGGAATCTTTAAATATATAGGGACTAAGATTGCAATTGATTTTTCGGGGAATAAAGGCTTGGTTTATTCTGGATCTTTAAATTTAGCAAGTGTTACAGCAGTGATACGATCAGAATCTACTAACTGGCCAGGTTATCACTGTATTCTAGATGGGACTCCTAGAATTGGGGGAATATTAGAAAACGGAGGAACTAATTTTCATTCTAATGTGTCTCCTGTAGCTATTTGGAGAAACGGAATTTCAAAATTGATTTCGAGTTCATTAGGGCCTACAAATGAAAGCATGGTATTGTCAATTACTACCAGTACGGATAATTTGAGCCAAATTTTCATTGGTAATTATGATGGTGGATCTAATGGAGGCTCTATTTTACAAAACGAAGCAATTGGTTTTTCTACGTTAAATACAGTAGGAGTTAGACAATTATTAGAATGTAATCAAGGAAGTTATTACGGAATTCCATTAACGTTATGCACAACAGCAATCCTAACCGGTCCTTCACCACTAAATAGGTTTGAATGTAAAGGAACCGTTGCAACTCCATTAAGCGTAGAAGCTACAGGTCAAAACCTAACTTTTCAATGGTATAGCAACACCATTCCAAGCACTGTGGGTGGTACATTAATTGCTGATGCTACTTCAGCTACTTTTATTCCTCCAACCGTAAATAACGGCACTACATATTACTACGTAGTTGTTTCTGGAAGTTTGGGTTTACCAGCGGTAAGTCTCATTTCAGGGCCTGTAACCGTCGAGGAACTAGGGCCTGTTACCATAAATCCTACTTCAGTTACCATTAATGCGGGAGACACGGCTACCCTTACAGCATCCGGTGCAATTACTTATTCATGGAGTAGCGTTTTATATACCCCTTTGGATCAAGTAACAACTGCTAAGTTGGCTGTTGGATTGAGATTGCTAAAATCTAATTATACGGGATTTGCGGTTCGCTTAAGACGTGCAAGTGATAATGTTGAAGCTGATTTTGGCTTTTCAGGTAAAAATCTAGATACAGCAGCAATTGATTCATGGCTCGGAGTTTCATCTGGATATTGTGTAAAACTGTATGACCAGTCAGGAAATGGAAATGACATGGTTGCACCTTCAACTAGTGCACAACCACTTTACGTTGCATCTGGATTAAATTCAAAACCTATTTTAAGGTTCAATACGTCACAAAGTATTAAAAATAATTTTAATTTTTCTACTCCTTACTCGATTGTGTATACGGCAAAACAAACAGGTCCTAGTAGAGGTAGAGTTTTAAATGGTTCTAATAACAATTGGCTTTTAGGATGGTGGGGAGGAAGTAAAAGTCAGGCCTATTTTGAGGGTTGGGTTTCACAAGAAAACGGAATTCCTGCAGACAATAACGCTTATGTATACTCAGGAACAGGAAACGGGTCAACGTCATTTGTTTTTGAAAATAGTATTGCAAAAACGATTTCTCAAAATGGAGGTAATGGCAGTCCAAATGGCTTACGAATTAATGAAAGTGAACCGTCTGATGCGGATGTTGCAGATATTTTTGCCTTTGACACCGTACTTTCAGAAGTAGACAGAATAAAGGTAGAGCTAAGCACAGGAAACTATTATGGAATTTTTCCAAATATTCCCTTGGGACTTACAGCATCTATAGATGTATCTCCAACTGAAACAGCAACATACTATGTATCTGGTTTTTCTTTAAATGGTTCTTGTGTTGTAAACAATTCAGTAACAGTAACTGTTTTAAAAGATCCAAATCTTAGTAGTTTTGGAAACGTAACCAAGACTTTTTTTGACGGATCTTATACTATTACGCCACCAACAAGTCAAAGTAATGGAAGCATTTCATACGCCAGTAGTAATCCTAGCGTTGCCACCATAAGCGGATCTAATGTGACAATAACAGGTCCAGGAACTACTACAATTACTGCTACGCAAGATCTTACAGGGACTCATTTTGCCGGAACTATAACTGCATCATTAACGGTAAATAGCGTTACTGTACTAACAAGAAATGGAAAAATTTCGACCACAGATTCTAATTATATCAATAAAAACGGTGCATTGCAAACCAGTAATTCGCTAACACCGTTTGGAGGTAAAACCAATACAAGATCAAATGACGGACTTTCGGCAGCTACAGCAGGAAGTAGTGCACTTCAAATAAAAACAGATTATCCATCTGCAACGGATGGATTGTATTGGATTGTAAATCCTAATATTAATGGTGGTACGCCGTTTCAAATTTATGCAGATATGACTACTGATGGCGGAGGTTGGACATTGATATTATGTAATAACAATAATTCCGGATGGAATGGAACTAATGCTATTTTAAGACATGAAACAGTTCCAACGATTAATGGTCAATATTCTATTATAGTCTATGCAGATTATCTAAAAAAGAGTGCTAGTGGTTTTCAATATATGATCGAAGCTTCAGCAAGAGGTCGTTGGGGTGGTATTTGGACTGCTAACCAAGCGTATAGTTTTGTAAACACTAATAATACTCAAACGGATATTACTTTAAATACAAAATTTGATTCTTGGAATTACAATAATGACGGAATTGAACAAATTATGCCTTGGTATGCAAATGGTTCACAAGGAGCTATAACAACAAGTAGCGACCCCAATGGAGCATGGTGGGGTACTTTAGTTTCCACAAACGGATTTTCTCCAGCGCCATGGATGGGTTGTTGTGGTAATGATAATCCAGGAATTATTTGGTATTGGGTACGTTAAAAGTAGAATGTTATAAATTGAATAAAAAAAGGTTCAACGAAAGTTGAACCTTTAAAATTATAGTATTTCGTATTATACTTTTCCAAGAGTATAAAGCTGTTCCATAGTAGGAGTAGGGCTTCCGCCAGCAGGTTCAAGTGTTATCCCAAAAGCTTGTGCTTCATTCGCGTTATTTACAGCAAATAATTTTTGATCATTTTTATCAAAATTTTCTAATAAACCAATACTTGTAGGGGTTAACGGATCTAGTTTTAAAGCCCATACTTGATAAACCATTCCTTTTGGTGGTTCAGGTAATCCCGATGCATCAACATAAACTACCTTTGTGTCTTGGTTCCAATATACTTTGGCAAAAGACTCTGGGGCAACTGCTTGACCGCCCAAACCTACAACCGTATTTTTAGTATCTCTTACTACGGCTAAACTGGTTTCAACTGCTGTATTTTTAATTTTTAAACTTTTAAATTCTTTCTCTAAAGTTGCTTTTTCAAGTTTTGTAGCAGCTACTTGACTTGAAGAAACATTGAGTTCATTGTATTGATATCCTACGCCTAAAAGTAAAAGTAAAGCTGCAGCCCAACCCAAATATTGCATTTTATTACTGCTACTTTCAAGTGTTATCACAGGAGCGTGTTTCAATTCTAGTTTTTCTTTAATTTTCTCAAAGTTGGCTACTGAGTGAAAAGGGGAAAAACTTGATGATAAAGCAACGATTGCTTTTTCTATAGCAATAATTTCTGAGTTTATTTCAGCAGAATTTTTTGCTTTGCTGGCCACTTCTTCGCTTTCAGACTCACTAAGTAAGCCGTAAACATAAAGTTCCAGAATTCCTGATTCTATATATTCTTTTGTTTCCATTAGATTTTCAAATAATTTCTTAGATCGTTAATACAATTTCTATTTTGCGTTTTTACGGTTCCTAAAGGAATTGCCAACTCGTCACTAGCCTCTTGTTGGGTATAACCTTTAAAAAATAGTAAATCTATAATTTGAATACACTTTGGTTTAAGCTTCTTTACAAAGTCCTGTAATCCAATAGTATCCATCTTATCTGCCAGTTTCGAACTGTCTTCAAAATGATTTACGAAATTATCTGTAGATAGGTTTTTTTGGCTATTATTAAAGTTCTTAGATCTAAGTTTATCTATTGAAGTGTTTCTAGCAATATTTAAAATCCAAGTATAAAAACGTCCTTTACTTTCATTATAAGAATCGATGTTTTTCCATATTTTAACAAATACTTCTTGAAGCACATCTTCTGCTTCTTCTCTGTTTTTTACCAAAACATTAATGACAGAGAACAAACTCTTAGAATACATATCATATAGATGTGTAAAAGCTCTCTCGTCTTTTTTATAGATTAATACCAATAGTTCTTCTTGACTCATATATTTCTTTATTTTTAGTACTACAAACTTAAACTTTACTATGCATAAAAATAGTAAAATTATCTTTAATGAATTTATTCTAGATGTAAATTTATAGGATACAATTAGATATGAGATTAAAAACAGCTTTTTATAAAACTATTTTTGAATTCTTTACGTAAATGAATTAAAAGCTTTTACAGATAGTTGAATAAAATAAAGCAAAACGGAAGCTTATAAATTAATGTCCATAAACAAGTTAAACCTGAGGTTTAGCAATAGAAATTTAAATACCACATTAGTTTCGTTGTTTTATTTGTTTGGAAGCTTGGTTCATCATACAGCCAAGCTTCTTTTTTAACTACTGTTTAACAAATTTAATTATCAGTAGAACAAATATTTGATTAATTTTACCAAAAAAATACTATGAAAAAATTATTATTCTTTACAACTGTTATTTTTTCTCTTTACAGCTGTCAAAACCAAGCACAACCAAAAAAATCAGATAAAATTATGAGTACAGCAGTTACAGCTAAAGAAAACATTTATCAGTTTAAAGTAGAAGATTTATCAGGCAAAACATTTGATTTTAGTACGCTAAAAGGAAAAAAAGTAATCATTGTAAATACAGCATCTAAGTGCGGATTAACTCCTCAGTACAAAGATTTAGAAGCGGTATATAAAGAATACAAAGATAAAGGGTTGGTAATTGTTGGTTTTCCAGCAAATAATTTTGCGTCACAAGAGCCAGGAACAAACGAGGAAATTGCAACATTTTGTCAAATGAATTACGGTGTTACTTTCCCGATGATGGATAAAGTTTCTGTAAAAGGTGATGATATGGCTGCTATTTATCAGTTTTTAACTCAAAAATCTAAAAATGGTTTGCAAGATTCAAGTGTTGAATGGAATTTTCAAAAATATTTAATTAATGAAAATGGAGAACTAGAAAAAGTAATTTCACCTAGAGTGCTTGTAACTGATCCTGAAGTTATTAATTGGATTAAAGCATAGGCAGTTAGCTAACTTTATAAAGTTAAATATTTTAAAAGAGATTTTCAGTCAAATGAAAATCTCTTTTTTTGTGGTTTAATTCAGTGTTGAATATTTTCTAAACTTTGAACTATTAAGAAATTAAGTTACATTAAGAATCAGCACTTAATTTTTCTTAATTTATTAATGGTTTATTTTTCTCTCTAGAATTTTTCGTTTTTGAAAATTTCAGCTACAGCAGCTTCGTAATTACGAATGCTTTGTGCTTTTTTAATTTTTTTCAATACTTTGTGCGGATTGGCAAAAGTATCTGAAAAATATTCCCATAAGTGATACATTTTCAATAAGATATGAGCCTGTCCAGAAAGTGACTCACTATAAATAGCATACAAAGTATCGTGAAAAGCGTTCAATACTTCCATTTTATTAGTAGGATACTCATGCGTATTATTCTTAATCATGCTTGGCAAAAAGGGATCCGAAATTAATCCTCTCCCAATCATCCAGTGATCAATACTTGGATAACGTTCTTGCATTTCATGAAACTTCGCTACTGAGGTTATGTCTCCGTTGTAATACAATTTATGTTTGGTAGTATCAATACATTTTTGAAATCCATCAAGATCTACACCGCCTTTGTACAATTGTTTTCCTAAACGGGCGTGGATTGCTATATTTTTTAAGGGATATTTATCAAGAATAGGGAGGACATCAATAATTTCTTGAGGAGATTCATATCCCAATCGCATTTTCATAGATACTAGGATATCTGTTTCATTGTGCGCTCTTTCTAGTATGTGATTGATTTTTTCAGTGTTGCTAATCAACCCAGATCCCATACCAGATTTAGTTACCATCGGGTAAGGACAGCCTAAGTTCCAGTTTAGTTCTTTGTAACCAAGTTCTCGTACATACTTAGCAACAAACAAAAATTCCTCAGCATCGTTTGTAATTACTTGCGGAATTACTTCTAATTCAAGATTGTTTTCTAAAAGTAAATCGCGCTCGTAAGAAGGCTTGATCACTAATTTCCCATTTAGGCGAATGTATGGCGAATAAAAAGTATCAATACCTCCAAAAAGTTTGTTTTGGGCATTTCTAAATCTAAAGTCGGTAAAACCCTGCAAAGGGGAGGAAAGCAATGTAAAACTCATAAGTACTATAAAAATGCAAAGGTACCTTTTTCAAGCCAGTAACGCTAATTAAGGAGTCTTATTCTAAAATCAACTGCATAAATACAGAGTGCAACCAACGGTCAAATTTAAATCCGGATTCTTTGATTATGCCTACCGTTTTAAAACCAAATTTTTCATGAAATTCAACGCTACTTTGATTTTCAGAATCAATAACAGCAATCATTGTGTGTAAATTTTGTTTTTTTGCAAGAACTATTAATTCTTCAAGAAGTAATTTACCTATTCCTTTTCCATGATGATCTTGGCTTACATATACAGAATGCTCAACCGTAAATTTATAAGCTTCTCGAAAACGGAATTCGCTATACATACCAAAACCTACAACAACTCCGTCAATTTCTGCAACAATCACAGGGAAATTTTTACTCTGTTTATCAGCTATAATACTCATTTGTTGCTCTAGTGTTCTTGTATTATAATCATACAATGCTGTAGAATGTAAAATATTGTAATTTATAATCTCTAAAATAGCTTGAGCATCTTCGGTTTTATAGGTACGTATCGTAGTTTTCATGGGGTATTTATTTGCTTCAAAAATAGCAAATAACAGTTCAAATTCAAGGAAAAAGACCAGCGAATTTGTAACTTTGTATCAAAGAAATTAGATACAATGATATACCCCAAAATACCTTTGGCGCAAAGCATAATTGAAATTTGCTTAGCCAAGGGAATCACCAACATAATTATTTCCCCGGGTTCCAGAAATGCACCACTTACCATAGGTTTTGTAAACAATCCTGCTTTTAAATGTTA
The DNA here is from genome assembly GCF_918731615.1 of Flavobacterium sp. CECT 9288. NCBI lineage: Bacteria > Pseudomonadati > Bacteroidota > Flavobacteriia > Flavobacteriales > Flavobacteriaceae > Flavobacterium > Flavobacterium sp. CECT 9288. Next base: position 1,497,536 of record NZ_OU957226.1, read on the forward strand.
CAGCATTGCTGATGAACGTTGCGCAGCCTTTGTTGGTTTAGGAATGGCACAACAAACGGCACATCCAGTGGCACTTGTTTGTACCTCTGGATCCGCTTTATTGAATTATTATCCCGCTTTTGCAGAGGCTTTTTACAGTCAAATTCCACTTGTGGTGATCTCAGCAGATAGGCCTCAAAGTAAGATTGATATTGGTGATGGACAAACCATTAGACAGGAAAATGTATTCGAAAACCATTCGTTATACAATGCTAATTTGCATGAGGATGTTTCGGCCGAGAATGATTTAAAAATCAACGAGGCCATTAACACGGCTATTTCTCAAAAAGGTCCCGTTCATATCAATGCTCCTTTTGAAGAACCTTTGTATGAAACCGTTTCGGAACTTTCAGTCAAAGTAAATACTTTCGCTTCCGCAAATGTGACTGAGACGATTTCCATAGAAGATCTTTCGGAATTTGCAACGATTTGGAACAATGCTACAAAGAAAATGATTTTGGTTGGCGTTAACGAACCGAATACCGTTAACGATAAAGTAATTGAGGCTTTCGCCAAAGATGAGTCGGTTGTAGTGTTGACCGAAACGACTTCCAACTTACACCATGATACTTTTATAAACAATATTGACACGATAATTACCCCTTTTACGAATGAAGATTTTGAAAATTTTCGTCCGGATATTTTAGTAACATTTGGCGGAATGGTCGTTTCAAAAAGAATCAAAGCATTTTTACGCAAATACAAACCCAAACACCATTGGCATATTGATTCTTGGAGAGCGTATGACACTTTTGGTGCTTTGACGCACCATTTTGAAGTAAATCCAAATGTGTTTTTTGAAACCTTTCTGCCACTTACAAATGCAATAGAAAGTAATTATTTCAATCAATTAGACGCAGTAAAAGCATTACGAAAATTAAAAAGCGAAATTTATTTAGATAAAATTCCATTTTCGGATTTTAAAGTATTTGATAGGGTTATTCAGGGTTTGCCAATAAACAGCCATTTACAAATTAGTAATAGCTCGGCCATCCGCTATGCGCAATTGATAGACATTCACCCTACAATTGAAGTGTATTGTAACCGTGGAACTAGTGGAATTGATGGCAGTACATCAACAGCGATTGGTGCGGCTGTGGCCAATAAAAAACCAACCATTTTTATAACGGGTGACATAGGTTTTTTGTATGATAGCAATGCATTGTGGAACAGCTATATTCCTAAAAATTTCAAAATTATATTGATTAATAATGGTGGTGGAGGAATTTTTAGAATTCTACCGGGACATGAAGAAACGCCAGTTTTTAATACTTTTTTTGAGACATCCCATTGCTTGACCGCCGAAAATTTAGCAAAAATGTATGGTTTAGAATATACAATTGCTAGTGATGAGGTAAGTCTAGAAAGTGGTCTGATTGCATTGTACGCACAAAATGAGAAGCCATGTATTTTAGAAGTGTTTACACCTACATTACAAAATGATAGTATTTTATTGCAATTTTTTAAAGAATTAGTGTAATTTTTTTCTTGTTTTTAATACAACTCTAAGATATAATGTTTAATTTTAGTCTGTTATAAACAAAAAAACCAACTAAAAACTTTTATTTATGAGCGCAAGAGAAGAATTAATTGTAAAATACGCAGCAGATTTGAAAGAAAAATGCGGCGTTGATCCAGATATGGATTTATTAACTAAAGTTACAATAGGCTGCGGACCGTCAATTTACAATGCTGATTCAGCAACGGTAGCTGGAAGTCAGCAGTCAGAATTGGACACAGTAAAAAACAATTTCTTGATTAAGAAATTAGGACTTACTGATGGACAAGAACTAGACGCTGCAATAGATTCGGTAATGGAAAAATATGGAAGATCTAATAGAAATAAGTACAGAGCCGTTATTTATTATTTACTTACAGTTCATTTCAAGAAAGAGAGCGTTTACAATTAATCTTAAGATTGATTACAAAATGCATAAAAAAAGCGTTTGTCGAATTGAGACAAACGCTTTTTTGTTAAATCACTTTTTTAATCAAAAACACGAGAATTAGTTTCTATTAAATTGATTTCATTCTTGAAAGTTAACGAATAGGGATAGGGAAAACAGGTAAACTAGAATGACCTAAAGCATCAACCGCTTGCACTGCAAAGAAAAAATTATCTTTAGAATATGGAATTTCGGCCTTTGTATCTTTTACAAAAATAGTTTTTTCCCAGTGTTGTGATCCTGTTTCTCTAATAAGGATGTTGTAGCCATAAACAGCTTTTCCTTCTGGGGCAGTCCAAAGTAAAGTAGAGAAATTGGTTAAATCTTTTACTTCAATTCCAACATTAGTTGGAGCTTTTGGTGACCACGCTAAGTTACTGAAAGTAGCTAAGTTAGAACAGGTTACTTTTTTCATGTATTCAAAGTCCATGAATTCAGGAAGGTCACCATACTGAATGTTATTTTCTTTTCGCACATTTTGGTGTTGGTGATCGTAGTTTTCGTTCATCTCACAAAAACGAATCGCAGTAAAACCATTTTGACTAAAAGGAGTATGATCACCACCACGCAAGAAACGGTCGTTGCGGTATACCAGATTAATATCTAATTGATCAACATATTGGTTGGTTACTGTTTTAATGTAACGTGCTAACTGTCTGGATGGACTATCATTATCGCGATTAGTTGATTTTCGCATTTTTGCTTCGGCTTCAGTTTCTAGATAGGGAATAGTTTCGCTAAAAACACGCACTCTAGTATTATCACGCAATAAAGTGCCGCTTGATAAACTGTTGCCTATCATATCATTGTTAAGCATAGCAATCAAATTCCATTTGCCTTCTTTGGCAAGATCAGCAAGATGTTTAGCACCATATAGTCCTTGTTCTTCACCCACCACAGCCACAAAAATGAGTGTAAAAGGAAATTCTCTTTGACTCATAATTCGGGCAAGTTCCATCATGGCAGCCACTCCAGAAGCGTCATCATTTGCGCCAGGCGCGTCAGATTTTGCGTCCATTACATCCGAAGCTCTTGAATCTAAGTGACCACTAATTATCATTACGCGATCATCAGTAGGATTAGTACCTTTTAAAGTTGCCATTACGTTTCCTAATTCGCTATCTGTTGCAATTCGTTTTCCATCGGCTTTGATGGTAAAAAAATCAATAACAGAAGTAAGTCTCCCGCCAGAAGCCAAAGCATATTTGTCAAATTCTGATTTTACCCAGCGCTGTGCTGCGCCAATACCACGTGTATTGCTTTTGGTGTCACTCAACGTATGGCGTGTACCAAACGAAACGAGTTTGCGTACGGTAGCTTCCATGTTTTCCGATTTCACTTCGGACAGCATTTTTTTGATTTCGGGATCGTCAACCGTTGCTTGTGCCACGCTCGTAAGTGAGAAACAAACCAACAGTACAAATGTAAAAATGGAGTTAGATTTCATTAAGTAGTTTTTATTAGTTTGACCAAAGTTAAGAAAAAAGAAAAAGAATGCTGCTTGCGTGTTTAATTTTAGGATTTGTTTGAAGTTAAGGCTAGAAAGTATTGGTCGGGATTTGGATTGGAATTTGAATCGTGAATTGAGAATTTAAGACCTAACAGGTTTTAAAAACCTGTTAGGTCTCAGCCAAATGAATTTTATGAGACTTACTCTGGAGAACGTTTTCTGAAAACATAAATTGCAAATCTAGCCCCGATGGAAGTGAGTATCCCACGCTTTTGGGCGTGGATACTGCGTACAGCGGGACTACACGTGATGAAACAACGAAGATGGGTGCTCCTAAAAAGGAAAAGAGGAGCTATTTTCGCAAAAGTTTTTTTGTGGACGGTTTCTTAATATCCTACTTTCAAACTTCGTACCTTTGCACTTTACAAAATACAATATAATGATTGAAATAGGAAAATACAATACGCTAACGATATTACGTGATACCAAAGTGGGTTTGTTTTTGGGAAATCCAGAGCAAGATCCAGAGGGAATTCATGACATTTTGCTTCCCAACAAATACGTTCCTAACGAATTTGAGATAGGTGAGGAGTTGATCGTGTTTGTGTATTTGGACCATGAAGAAAGACCAGTTGCTACCACTCTGGAACCGTATATTTTACTGAATGAGTTTGCACTTTTAAGAGTGAATTATACCAATCAAGTAGGAGCGTTTATGGATTGGGGAATGGAAAAGGATATTTTGGTTCCGTTTAAAGAGCAGGCGCGCCCTATGGAAAAAGGAAAACGCTATTTGGTGTACCTTTATATGGATGAAAAAACCAATAGATTAGTCGCTTCTAGTAAATTGAATCAGTTTTTGAAAAATGAAAACCTAACTGTTGAGAAAGGTGAGGAAGTTGATTTGATTGTGTCGCATATTACGGAGTTGGGAATCAACGTGATTATCAACGAAAAGTATAAAGGATTGATGTACAAGGATGAAGTGTATGATGATGCCATTCGAACGGGAGACCGCATGCGTGGTTACATTAAAACAATCAGGCCAGACAATAAAATTGATGTTTCTTTACAAATACAAGGTTATCAAAGTATTGAACCCAATGCCGAAAAAATTCTGGATGAACTGCGCGCAAGCAGAGGTTTTTTGAGATTGACTGATAATTCTCATCCCGAAGACATTAAAACGGTGTTGAAGATGAGTAAAAAAACGTTTAAAAAAGCAATTGGTTCTTTATACAGGGAGCAATTGATTGAAATTAAGGAAGACGGAATTTATTTAGTTAAAGAATAAAAAAAAGAAAGACTAATCTATAAAGGTTAGTCTTTCTCTTTTTAATACTACAATAAAAAAATAGTACAAGTATTAAAATATAATAATGGTTGAAAGAAACGGTATGTGCATGCTCATCATAGTATTTATGACTATTTTTAAGATGTAACAGCGACATTAGTTGCTTTTGACCTCTTTTATTATATGTTCAATTCATTGCGCTAACGTGAAAAAATAGTTTCGCTATGACCTTGGTTTTTCTTTAATAGATTAGATTATTTTCTAAAAAATATTTTTAATACTGTTTTGCACAGCAACAACAAGAAAAATAATACTTTGGTTAAACCTCAGGTGCTACTTTATTTTTACTACGACTAAGATTAATGACTTGTTCATAGATTTTTTGCTCTGGAATTCTGAAAAAATAAAGCGAATAATTTCCTTAGAAAAAAGAGCGGTAACATTTTTAATGGTAAACAATACATTCTTTTTTTAGGTTAATAACTCAGTGAAGTATAATTAAGAAAATCAACTTTGAAGCTTGTAATAAGATGATTAACTTATTATAAATTTAAAAAATAGTATGCTAATAACCATTAAGAATATCGTTTTTTTTCTGATTTTTAACATTTTAAATCCTTTCATCAGAGAAGGATTACCATAAGCTTATTCAAAATAGACTAGATATAATGTAAAAAATGATTTATTTTTACACTGAAATAATTTAAAACAATTACCATGGATTGGATTACTGCCAAAGAGTACGAAGATATCACCTATAAGAAATGTAACGGCGTTGCAAGAATTGCGTTTAACAGACCCGATGTACGCAATGCTTTTCGACCAAAAACTACTGCCGAGTTGTACAATGCTTTTTATGACGCCCAAGAAGATACCTCAATAGGTGTAGTTTTGTTGTCAGCTGAAGGACCATCTTCTAAAGATGGTGTGTACTCTTTTTGCAGTGGTGGCGATCAAAACGCACGTGGCCATCAAGGTTATGTGGGTGATGACGGGCAACATCGTTTGAATATTTTAGAAGTACAACGATTAATTCGTTTTATGCCAAAGGTGGTTATTGCAGTAGTGCCAGGATGGGCAGTAGGTGGTGGACACAGCTTACATGTAGTGTGTGATATGACACTTGCTAGTAAAGAGCACGCTATTTTTAAACAAACCGATGCGGATGTAACTAGTTTTGACGGAGGTTATGGATCAGCTTATTTGGCTAAAATGGTAGGTCAAAAAAAAGCTAGAGAAATTTTCTTTCTAGGACGTAATTATTCGGCTCAAGAAGCTATGGATATGGGTATGGTAAATGCTGTGGTGCCTCATGATGAATTAGAAGCAACAGCTTACGAATGGGCACAAGAAATTTTGCAAAAATCGCCTATGGCTATTAAAATGCTAAAATTTGCTATGAACTTGACTGATGATGGTATGGTGGGCCAACAAGTATTTGCTGGTGAAGCTACTCGATTAGCATACATGACCGAAGAAGCAAAAGAAGGTAGAAATGCATTTTTAGAAAAAAGAAAACCAAATTTTGAAAAAAAATGGTTGCCATAAAAAGTTTTAAGTTTTAGGTTTTCAATTCGAAAACCTAAAACGTTACACTTTAAAATTGAAAGAAAATAAAAAAATGCAAAACTTTTCGAACGAAATAATTGATACCGATTTACTCCCAAAATACGAGGAAGTAATTTTTACAAAATTGCATCCCAAATATATTTTTGTGATGGCAATCAAGCTTGCTATTTTGATTATTGCACTAATTGCAGCTCCTTTTATTTATTTGTACTTTGAACCAGATGGTTTTTCAGGTAGAATATCATTTTTATTAGGTTTAATGTCTCCATTTGTATTTCTATTTATCGTTTTATTTGCGCTGCTTAGTTTTAGAAAAAAAGGTTTTGCATTTAGAGAACATGACGTTTTGTATCGATATGGAGTTTTGGCTACCAATACAATCATAATTCCTTATAATAGAGTGCAACATGTAGCCTTACATGAAGGATTTATACCTGGTTTTTTTGGCTTAGCCGAAATAGAAATATTTACAGCGGGCGGAAGTTCTAGTGACATTCAAATACCCGGAATTGAAAAGGAACAAGCCGAAAATATCAAACAGTTATTGATGGTTAAAATTCAAAAACAACTGTAATGGATGTAAGTTTTAGTGCGCCGCAAAGACAATCTCCAGTGGGAGTGTTGGTGTTGTTTTTTTATGCTTTACAAAAAAATGCTCGCTCTTTTTGGCCGCTAATTGTAGTATATGCTTTTAAATTCAAGGAGCTAAATGTTTTGTACTTGGTTACAGGTATTGTGTTGTTTTTACTTTTGATAGGCGTTATATCTTATTTGAAATACCGCAGTTTCACCTTTTTTTTAGATGCTGAAAAAGAAGAATTTATTATCTCTGATGGGATTTTAAACAAAACCAAAACTGCCATACAACTGGATAAAATTCAACAAGTAAACATCAATCAGTCCTTTATTCAAAAACTAATTGGTGTGTATGAATTGCATGTTGATACTGCAGGAAGTGCAAAAAAAGAGGGTCATATTAAAGCTATTTCTCATGAAGTGGCGTTAGAATTAAAATCGCGTTTGCTTGACCAATCGGCTTTAAAAATAAGTCAAGGTTTAGATATAAATTTAAACCTTGCTGATAAAGAAGCAGAAGTAACTGAGGCACCTTTTGTAACCATAGGGTTGCTGAGTTTATTAAAGTTAGGAATAACCTCAAACTACGGTAAAACCATCGGATTAATTATTATTTTTGGAAGCACTATTTATGAAAATTTTAGAAAATTCAGTGAGAGTGATTCCGTGTATCAAGAACAAGTTAATTCTTATGTTGATAAAGGTTTAGCTTCTCAATCTCTTGTAATTGGTTTTGTATTTGTATTAGCAGGTGTATTGGTACTGAATATTGCACGGGTAATTATTCAATTTTTTGGGTACACAATTGCACTTCAAAAAAATTCTATGTTATTGTCTTATGGATTATTCAATTCTAAAAGTACCATTCTTAAGCCTGAAAAAGTCCAAATTACAACCATTAAAAGAAATTTTTTCCAAAAAAAGCTCGGTATATTAGAATTAAGAATAAGACAAGCTACCAGCGGTACTGCCGAAGACAGAAAATCTATCATTGAAATTCCAGGATGCAGTGATTTAGAGAGCAGTTCGGTTTTACAATTATTGTATGATCAAATACCTGAAAAAGGTTTAGCCTTGAAGCCTAATTTTAGAGTGTTAGCTGTAGCGTTATTGTTGTATATACTTCTTCCTGTTTTATTGTTCTACGCCATAGGATCTTGGATGGAACCCGCTGCATTTGACTTTGTATATTTAGTTCCTGTTTATGTAATTTTTATAGGTTTACTACAGTATTTCAAATTCAAAAATAATAGATTGTTCATTCATGATAATTTTATCATCAAACAAAGTGGAGCTTGGGATATCAGCACGGCAATTATCGAGCCTCATAAAATACAAGCCATTTCCACATCGCAATATTTTTGGCATAAAAAATTAGATCTTGGTTCGGTTATTTTGCACACTGCTGGAGGAACTATTTCGTTCCAGATGGGTAATTTTACAATATTAAAAAGTAAAGTAAATTTGTGGTTGTATCGAATGGAAAAGTTCGATAGCAACTGGATGTAAAAGAAAAACTCAATTCATAAGGGATTGAGATTTAAATAAAAAATAATTATGAAACATTGGATTGAGGCCGCGCGTTTACGCACACTGCCATTATCAGTATCTGGAATAATCGTAGGAAGTATGTATGCTCTTGCAAATCCTACCGAGAATATTTTAACACCTACCGAAGTTTTTAGTTGGGCCATTTTTGGCTTAGCGCTTTTAACTACTTTAGGATTGCAAGTGCTGTCTAATTTTGCTAACGACTACGGTGATGGCATAAAAGGAACCGATAATGAGGATAGAATAGGGCCTAAACGTGCCATACAAAGCGGTGTAATAACACCACAGGCCATGAAAAAGGCAATTATTATTACTTCAATAGCCACATTGATTGCAGCAATTTTATTAATTTATGAATCTTTCGCAGATACCAATATATTATACTCCCTATTTTTCTTAGTGCTAGGAGTAGCAGCCATTATTTCTGCTATTCGTTACACGGTAGGAAAGTCTGCTTATGGATATCATGGTTTTGGAGATGTATTTGTATTCGTTTTCTTTGGATTAGTGAGCACCTTAGGCGTTCATTTTTTGTATACTAAACAATTGGATTTCAATTTGTTTTTACCGGCCATTGCAATAGGATTATTAAGTACCGGTGTTTTGAATTTGAACAACATGCGCGATGAAGTCTCAGACAGAAAATCAAATAAAAATACGATAGTGGTTAAAATAGGTGGAGAAAATGCCAAGAAATATCACTATTTTTTAATTATAACAGCCATGTTGCTTGTTGTAATTTTTGCTGTAATCAGTCAGTACAGACTTGATCAGTATTTATTTATAATCGCATTTATTCCATTATTAAAACATTTAAAAACGGTTTATAACAATAAAAATCAAAAAGATCTTGACCCTGAACTTAAAAAATTAGCCTTGAGCACCTTTGCTTTAGCCATACTATTATCAATATGTATGGTTTCATTCATTCAGGATTTATTTGTAAATTTATTTCTCGGCGGAAGATAATTTAAGAACTAAACTTTTAAAACAATAACAATGAAAATAACATTTTACGGTCACGCATCATTAGGAATAGAAGTTGGTGGCAAACACATACTTGTTGATCCATTTATATCGGCAAATCCTTTAGCAGCACACATCAACATTGACACTCTAGCCGCGGATTACATTTTATTAACTCACGCACACGGAGATCATATTCTTGATGTAGAAGCCATAGCTTCAAGAACAAATGCTGTAATTGTATCCAATGCTGAAATTGCAGGATATTATGGTGCAAAAGGGTTTCAATCGCATCCTATGAACCACGGTGGAAGTTGGAAATTTGATTTTGGTAAAGTAAAATACGTAAATGCAATTCACTCCAGCTCTTTCCCAGACGGCTCTTACGGAGGAAACCCCGGTGGTTTTGTCATAGAAGGCGAGCACAAAAATATTTATATTGCAGGTGATACGGCACTTACCATGGATATGAAATTGATTCCGATGCGTACAAAACTTGATTTAGCCATTTTACCAATAGGTGATAACTTCACCATGGATGTTGAAGACGCTATCATTGCATCAGATTTTGTAGAATGTGATAAAATTTTAGGATACCATTTTGATACTTTCGGGTATATCGAAATCAATAAAGAAGAGTCCATTCGTAAGTTTTTTAACAAAGGAAAAGATTTAATGTTGCTAGAAATAGGGAAATCTATTGATTTGTAATTTTTTTAGGAGCTATTTCCTGCTATTCGTTACAATCTTTTACAAAGCCGTAAGCCTAGATGGGCTTACGGCTTTATAAAAGGATTTTCACTGCTATCAGGGCTAGGAAAATACCATTCATAAGTACTAAACGTACTCCTAAACACGTTTTAGAATGACATGTTATCCATTATTTTATTTTACCATGCGATATAAAAAGCTATTTGTTTTTGTTCTATTCTTACTTTCTTTCCACACTATTTTTGCACAACAAGATGGTTATTGGGATAAAACCCGCGCTACATCAGAAGAAATTACGGTATCTGCACGAGACAGAATCATCATCAAAACCCAAGATTTTCCTGAGGGAACCACTGAGGTAGTTTTTAGAATTACCCTTTTGGATAAAAACCAGCAAATGGCTGGAAGTTTGGTTTCAGTTTTAAAATCTATTCCAGATCCCACAGGCATTAGTCAAGGGTCAGCCGGGGCAGTTTTTATTTTGTCTAAAATTTCAGGAGATGATACCTGCAAGTATGCTGTTTTTTCAAGTGCTGACTTGGCAACACAATACAAAGAAAACGGAAAAACAGATACTGCCTGCTTGGTTCAAAACACACCAATAAGCAAAGATGCTAAACGCCTTTCAACTGATAAATCGGCTTGTATGCAAAGCAACAAGGGAAACTTGTGGTTTGGTTTTGAAAGTAAAAACTGGATTATGAACCAGAAAATAATACTTGAAGTTGTGCCCTGGGTTGATAAAAAACTAAGCCGTGGATGGACAGTTGAAAATAAAAAAGGTATTATTGACCAATGCAAAACATCAAACTTGGCTCAAAAAATGAGTAATTCTGATGATTTTTGTGTTTGTATATTGGATAAAATTCAAACTAAATATACCTATTCTGAGTTTCAAAAATTATTAGCCGTAGAGCGCGCTAAAGCGTTTAAAGATTTTGGTAATAGTTGTTTTGGAGAAAGCAACCTTTCGACTGCTGTTTATGAAGACTTAAGAAAACAAGCTACTGCATTAGCAAAACAAGGCAAACATGGTGAAGCCATACAAAAACTGACTACCATTATCAATGATGGAAAAGCCTCAGCGCTGGATTATAACAATCTAGGATATAGTTATCTGGTAACTAAACAGTATAGCAAAGCCATAAAATTTTTAAAAGATGGTCAAAAAAAGGATGAAACAGAATTATTAATTCAGCTTAATTTGGCGCATGCGTATTTGTTAAACGAAAATTTTTCATTGGCCAAAGCCATTTATAAACAATACCAAACTCAAAATGTAACGGATAGTTTGAGTTGGATACAAAAAATTAAGCAAGATTTTGAAGCCTTTAAAAAAGCTGGAATCGTGTCTAATGATTTTGAGAAAGTTTTAAAAATAGTAGATTAAATCAATCAAGATCTTCACTTACACCAAAAAAATATATTTTGAAAGCAACCTATCACAAATACATTCTTAATTTTAAACGCCCATCTGGTACTTCACGCGGGGTAATGAACGATAAAGAAACTTGGTTTATAGTATTAAAACAAGACGGCAAAAAAGGAATTGGTGAGTGTGGTATTTTACGTGGTTTAAGTATAGATGACCGACCTGATTATGAAGAAAAATTAAAGTGGACTTGTGAAAACATTCACTTAGGAAAGGAAAAACTATGGGAAGCTTTATTAGAATTTCCTTCTATTCAGTTTGGTGTAGAAATGGCTTTTCAATCGCTAGAGAGTGACCATCCTTTTGTGTTATTTCCATCTCAATTTACTGCTGGCCAAGAAGCAATTGTAATAAATGGACTGGTATGGATGGGTGAGGAGCAGTTCATGAAAAAGCAAATAGAAGAAAAGTTGGCAGATGGTTTTAAGTGTATTAAACTTAAAATAGGCGCTATAGATTTTGATGCAGAACTACAATTACTGAAGTTTATAAGAGATCATTTTACACCTGAGCAAATAGAAATTCGGGTTGATGCTAATGGTGCATTTGCGGTAGAAAACGCTTTAGATAAGTTACTACAACTTAATGAATTTAAGATACATAGTATTGAACAGCCAATTCAAAAAAATCAAATTGAAAATATGACAGAGCTGTGTGAGAAAACTCCATTTCCTATAGCGCTAGATGAAGAGTTGATAGGAGTTTTTTTGAAAGAGGATAAAGAGCAATTATTACTTCAAATAAAGCCACATTATATTATTTTAAAGCCAAGTTTTATAGGCGGTTTCAAAGGCACTCAAGAATGGATAGACTTGGCTGAAAAGCATCAAATAGGGTGGTGGATTACCTCTGCACTAGAAAGTAATATAGGATTAAATGCCATAGCACAATGGACATTTGAGAAAAATAATGCTATGCCACAAGGATTAGGAACTGGAGCTTTGTACACTAATAATTTTGATTGTCCGCTTGATGTTGCAAATGGTCATTTGTGGTACAACCCCACAACTGATTGGGATTTTGACTTTTCAAAGTTCAAGTAAAGGTTTATTAGCAAGTTTAAAAAAATTAATTCTTTTCTTGTTTTGCGATGTATTTTTGTAGCGATTCTTGAGCATTTTTCTGAATTTTTCCCTGAAAAAATCCGGTCCATCCTAGCAAAAATCCAGTTATTCCAAAAGCTTGTTTAGACCATTTGTATAAGTCAAATTCGTCTACGTGTTTTATAATGAGTCCATCCTTAAATTGAAATTGAGCAGAAATATTGTTGATGACCATCCTATTAGTTTTACTAAACAAATAGGTAGCCTGCCACTGAACAGAACCCGAAAATTCATTGGCTTTACAGTTAGAAAAAATTACTTTTAAATTTCCGTTGCTTCGTTCTAAAAGCATTTTCCACATCATAGTAACTTGTTCTCCTGTTAAAGTACCAAAAGCAGGATCTCTAAAGTGAACCTCTTTTGCATAACACTCACTCATAGTTTTAAAGTCGGCATTTGCAAAGGCAGTATAGAATTTTATGATTGTATTTTCGTTAGCATTCATGGTGTTTAATTTTAGTAAATCTATTAAATTTATAGTTAAACAACTATATATTTTCTTCAAAAAAATATTTAGAAATCAAATCAAACTGTTTTTATAAAAAAAAGAGGATAGCTTTTTGTGCTATCCTCTAATTAATTTTTAAATCTTTATATAAAAGTACCAATCAAGATACCTTGTCTTGAGTAAAAGTCTCAGCTTTTTTACTTACAAAGTTAGTAATTGCAAATTGTAAAATAGTACCGAGTACCTTTGTGATTGGATTATGGGAAGAACCTAATAATACTTTTTTTGATAAGTATCCTGATGCAATACCAATAACACTGTTAAGAATATTACCTTTAAACTCCGAAGTTTTTGTTAACTGTCCAAAAGCATTTTTTATAAGGTTTACAGGTTGTAAACTTTCATAAGTTACATGATATTGATCTTTAAGTTGTATAAGTTCTAAAGCTTGTTTTTCTTTCAATAATTGAATAGCTTCTTTTAGCATCTCTGATTCAGTTGTCTTTTTCATATTAACTGGTTTTAAGCATTTTTACAATTATTAAATTACTGATAGGCATTTTTATCCATTTGTCTTTGAAATAATACAGTAAAACTGTTATTACTAGATAAAAGGCGCCAACAATAAAAAAACCATAATAAACTTTACCTACAAGCTCGCCCACCCATAACGAAAGCCCAATGTTTGAAAGAAAAATAAACATCGCAAAAACAACAGAAATTGCCATTCTAGAGATTAATGATGAAACCACATCGGCAGTTTTGTCAATTGCATTAAGTTTAGCTAACTCTATTGAAGTTTTAGTATAATTCTCTGCTCTTTCAAAAAGCATTTCTATTGATGATGCATTGTTTTCCATTTTCCTGAAATTTATATCAAAATTAATTTTTTAAAGAAGTAATACAAATTATATTGAATTAATATCCTTTTTTACTTCATTAAAAGAAGCTTTACCTTGAGCTAAAAGATCTTCTCCATCATGTTTAACTTCATTCATTTTAGATTTGCCCTCAGCAACAAGTTTCTCACCTTCTGCCCAAATTTTTTCATATTTTTGAGTAATAGTTCCCAAAATGTTGTCCAATTTGTATTTCAATTCGTCAGCATAATCATTGCTTTTGTCAGCAATTTTTTTTCTAGTGTTATTACCTTTATCCGGTGCAAATAAAACACCTAATAATGCTCCTACAGCTACTCCACCTAAAACTCCTAATATTATTTTATCTGATTTCATAATGCAATTTTTTAAAGTTATAATTATTTATTTATACGTTTCTACCTGAAATAAGCCTAAACAATATTGCTATTACAGCAATTACCAATAAGACATGAATTATTGAACCTACGCTATAAGCAAAGAATCCGATTGCCCAAAAAATTACCAAAATGACTGCTATTGTATAAAGAAGATTACTCATATTTTATAGTTTTAATGATTAGAATTAGTATTGAATATTATATTTTTCTACCAGAAATTAATCTGAATAGTATAGCTATTACCGCTAGAACAAGAAGAATGTGGATGATGGATCCAACACTATAAGCAAAAAAACCGATTGCCCAAAAAATCACTAAAATAACTGCTATTGTGTAAAGAAGATTGCTCATGATAAATATGTTTAATGTTAGTTATTAGTTTAGTCTAAGTCCTACGTAAGCGCTAAATACACTGTTTTTAGCATCTGAAGATGTAAAACTATCATCTTTACCAATCTTAGTTAGTCCGTAATTGTAGCGTACTCCAAAATTTACTGCATCTAAATCAAAACCTAAACCTCCAGAAATACCAGCATCAAATTTATTGAAATCATCAGTATCTAATGTACGAACTGATGAACCAAGATTAGAATCATTTGTAGTTTTACCGCTAACCATGTATGCTAAATAAGGACCTACTTGTACATTGAAGTTATCCGTTAAATTAGCAACAAGTAAAATAGGTACTTCGATATAATTGATATTGAATTTTGCTGTTCCATTTACTCCAAAACTGTTATACACTAATTCAGATCCTTTTGTAGTGTAGCTAATCTCAGGTTGAATTGCGATACTGTTTGTAATTGGGAATTTAGCATATAAACCAGCATTAAAACCTGTTAATACATTATTGTCATCAACAGTATCTGTGTATAAGTTTGAAAAGTTAAGTCCTCCTTTAAAACCAAAAGCTGGAGTTTTTTCTTGGGCTTGGATTCCCGTGAAAGATAATAATCCTAATGTTATTGATGCGAAAATTAAATTTTTAGACTTTTTCATTGTTTATTTTTTTTATTGATTTGTATATTACAAAGGTCTTTAATTAACACAGTTTAGTTGTTACATTACTTTTATGGAATGTTTCAAGATTCACACTTTAGTAATTACGGGTTTTAAATTTTAGAATTAAAACATTGATAAACAGTATTTAAGTAAAAAAAATGCAAGTTGTAAAACTTGCATTTCATAATATAATCTGTATTTTAAAATTAACGAAACAAAAAAATCAATTTTAGTATCCTGTATTCTAGTCACATTTATTTTGATTAAAAAGTATTTTATAAATTACAGTTTTAGTGAAACCTAATTTAACATCCTGTAAGTAAGAGATAAAAAAAAATTATAAGGATTGAAAAATAACAATAAGTTCCTCTCTAGTTTTTCCTAGTTTGTCTTGGTATTTTTTAAGCATTTCTTCTTTCTTAGATTCTGAAAATAATGACTTGTTGCTAGTCAAAGCAACAAATTTTTCTTTTAATTTCTCCTTCTGTTGTTCCCAGTTGCCCTCTAAATCATTTGAATTCATAATTTTGGTTATTAATAGTGAAATAATCTTCACCCTCCAAAGTTCCCAAAATACTAACTAATTAAATTATATAACTATGGCTATTTGTTGTGATTTTCACTGATTTGTATACTAACTTACCTTATTTATTCAAAATAGTTTTAGACTTCTAAAAATAGCTTGGATTCAATAAAACAAGAGAATTATTTCTTAAGAGAATCATTTTTTTGATCCATTTTCAGAGCTTTTTTCATTTCGGCTTCTTCAATTTCTTGTGCTTCCTCGAGTTTTTTATCTTCTTCTTTTTTCTTCTTGTTGAAAAAACCTCTCAATAAAAAATTATGTTTTGCTGCCTCAATTACTTCATTTAAGCCTTTTGTAGCTGTTTTAACATTGGTTAATGAAGAATCTATT
Source organism: Flavobacterium sp. CECT 9288 (assembly GCF_918731615.1). Lineage (NCBI taxonomy): Bacteria > Pseudomonadati > Bacteroidota > Flavobacteriia > Flavobacteriales > Flavobacteriaceae > Flavobacterium > Flavobacterium sp. CECT 9288. Next base: position 1,513,797 of record NZ_OU957226.1, read on the forward strand.
GAATTCCCCATTCGCTCGTTACTTATAAGTTTTGATAGAGCACCTTTACCATTGTTCATACTAGTAGTAAAAGTTTTAAACTCTGATGCGCTTGCTTCTAAACTGGTTACCATGTTGTCCACGGTATTCCCGAATTTTTTATCTGAAACCAGTTTAGATAATGCACCATCACCATTATTCATACTTGAACTAAATTGCGCTAGCTCAGCTGTTATCAGTCCGGCATTATCTACACTTTTCTTAACACTCACCATCAGGTCATCCATTTCAATGGCTTTTTTAGATCTAATATAATCCTGATCATTAATCAATATAGTAGATTTTTTTCCTGAAGTTATAGTCAAGACTTTATCGCCCATTAAACCATCTGAATTAATGCTTGCCACGGCATCTTTCTTGATGTATTTACGAACTTCATCTTTGATTACCATTTTAATAACAACCGAGGTATCATTGAGGAATTCAATATGTTCTACAGTACCAATATTTATACCTGATAATCTAACGTTGTTGCCTACTGCAAGACCGTTTACTGAATTAAATTTTGAATACAACTCAATAGTTGATCCAAATAAGTTTTTTTGTTTGCCTACAAAATAGATGGTACCTACAAATAAAAATAGTCCAACTATTACAAACATTCCTAATTTCCATTGGTATCCTGACTCTTTAACCATGATTTTTAATTTTTAATTTAAATAAAAAATGAACGAACCCATTCATCTTCACTTTTCTCTAGCTCATCATATGTTCCTTCAACATGTATTACACCTTCTTTTAAAATTACAATTCTATCAGATGTAAGTCTTGCACAGGGCATATCATGCGTTATAATTATTGATGATGTTTTGTTTTTTTGTCGGAGTTCTAAGATGAGTTCACTTATTTCTCTTGAGGTAATGGTATCAAGTCCTGTTGTGGGTTCATCATACAAGATAATCTCTGGTTTAAGAATCAGCGTTCTTGCAAGCCCTATTCGTTTGCGCATTCCTCCAGATAATTCAGAGGGCATTTTGTCTATGGCTTCCTTCAATCCCACACTTTCGAGTACCTCTAAAACGTGTTTATTAATTTCATCACCTGATAATGTGGTATCATGCCTTCTCAATGTAAAAGAAAGATTTTCTCGAACACTCATAGAATCATATAAAGCAGCATTTTGAAAAAGAAATCCAATGCGTGTTCTAATTTTGTTTAACTCGTTAATTTCTAATGAATTGATTTCTTGGTTAAATACTGTTATAATGCCGCTGTCTATCTTAATTAGTCCAACGATACATTTAATAGTAATTGACTTTCCAGAACCGGATTTACCTAGAACTACCAGGTTTTCTCCTTTGTTTAAGTTAAATGTTACTCCTTTTAAAACTTCATTTGTACCAAATGATTTGTGTAAGTCTTTAATTTCAATTACTGGATTATTTTTTTGAAGAGTGTATTTTTTTTCCATATTAAAAAAATAAATCAGTTACTTGTACCGCAATCATATCAATTATAAAAATGGTTAATGAGGCTGTAACTACAGCAGAATTTGCTGCTTTACCTACACTTTCAGTTCCATTTTCAGCATTATATCCTTTATAGCAACCAATCATTCCTATAAAATATCCAAAGAAAAAAGTTTTTATAGTTGCGGGAAAAATATCTAAATAGGTTATAGATTCAATCACTTGTGATAAATAGCGGACTACATTTACATCGCCGTGAATATTAATCCCCATGTATCCCCCAACTATTCCAATTCCATCAGCATAAATTACCAGTAATGGAATCATTAATGTAGTGGCCATAATTCTTGTTACAACTAAATACTTGAATGGATTGATAGCTGAAACTTCCATGGCATCAATTTGCTCTGTTACTTTCATTGAACCTAATTCAGCTCCAATTCCTGAGGCTATTTTACCAGCACAAATTAAAGCAGTAATTACAGGAGCAATTTCCCTAATTAAAGACAGAGCCACCATGCTAGGCAACCAAGATTCGGCTCCAAATTCTGCTAAAGTTGGTCTCGATTGTAAGGTAAGAACCAACCCCATTATGAAACCAGTAATAGTTACTAATGGTAAAGATTTATATCCTATTAAGTAACATTGTTTGAGCAACTCCTTGAATTCATATGGAGGCCTAATGGCTTCTTTAAAAAAACGAATAGCAAATTCTGTAGCACGGCCAACTTCAATAAAACTTTGATTGAGATAAGTTCCCAATCGTTCTTTTTGTATCGTTAATGTTTGGTTCATTCCTCTATTTTTAAATTTAATCTGAATTATATTTTTAAAAAATACAATTACCTTTTAAAAACTCATACTTGATTTTGCTATCATACTATCTCCCAAATCTTTAATTTTGTCATGTTGATTTGTTAGTAATATTTGTTGCTGTTGTAAAATTTTATTCAGCTTTTTTGGAATAAAATCAGTGTTGTTCGTCAATGAGTTTTTATATACTTTGAGTATTTCAAACTCAGAATATTCCAATCTGTTTAGAATTTCTTCTTTGTCTTTTATGAAAAAGTTTATTTTTAAATTTCCCCAAATTTTATCAATTAAAGTATGATTTCTAGCATTTTCTTTTGGGGCACCATTTATTTTACTCAGTTCAAATATCAAATCTTCATTAAACAAATTGCTTGTTTTTTCAAACTCATTGAATAATTGCACTAAGTCATTTTCATTAAATCCCTTTTTTGCATTTTGATACGCTATTACCCTATCTTTATGAGATGCTATTAAATTGTTTAATACATCAACTGATTTTTTAATATTCATATCTTATGATTTTGATTGTGCTATTTATGTTTCAGGCTGGGCATTAGAGGGTGTTTAAAATACTACCACATTTCAATAAATTTCTCTTTGCAAAATTCATATAAATAACCATAAACCTTGTTACACAACTTTACAGAAAAGTTGCAATATTTACGGATAAGATATATTCTAAATGAGGGTAAAAAAAATGATACTTCAAGTTTACTTTGTGGGAGAATGTTTTATTTAATTTGTAAAAAAAAGGCTGTTGTTTCCAACAGCCCAAACCAAACAAAACTCAACCTATTTTTGATAATTTCACTTTATAAAAAAGGAATTTATAATTTCTATTTAAGTAAATTTCACTTTACTCGTATTTATAGAAACTGTATTTCTTTGTGTATAATTGTATCTTTGAGAAGGGGCTGTTTTTCCCACTCTACAATTACTATTTGATGGTTTTAAAACCTCATTTTTTAAATTGATCATAACTTTTTTTTAATTTTTTATTCTAAGTATCTTCTTAACTTCCAAGCCATTGTTTCATGATCTTTCATTAATCCTGTAAGAAAATCAGCGGTTCCAGCATCATTATTTTTGCTGTCGCAGGTATCAATATCTTCTCTTAATTGTACAATTAACGTATCATGATCATTTACAAGTTCTTGTAGCATTTCTTTTTGAACTGGGTATACATTAGGAGATTCTTTTATAACAGATAATTTACTAAACTCGCTCATAGTCCCAATTGTTTTCCCGCCTAATTTGCTTATTCGTTCGGCAGTTTCATCAATAGCTACTTCAAGCTCTGTGTATTGAGCTTCAAATAATTGATGCAATTCCATAAAACTTTGCCCAGATACGTTCCAATGAAATTTTCTAAGTTTTATATACAAAGTCATTTCATTTGCTAAAAGTGATGACAAAATTGTAATACTACTTTTTAAGTGCTCTTCCGTGATTCCAATATTTAGTTTCATAATGAGTTTTTTTATAATTAATTATTGATTGTTATTAACCAGATTTTTTTTGTCCTGTAATCAAGAATTAAATTTTTACAAAGGTGAATCTTGTACAGTAATTTTATATTACATTATTAATTGAAAAAGTTATATGATTAACATTTTCTATTTTCTTTTTTAATTGTTTCTTGGACATTTTTTTACAAGAAAATTGAAAATAAAACCAATAGAGTAGGAACTGATTATGGAGTATTAGATTCGTTTTCATATAAAGAAGAATAGTTTAATGCGATATTTTTTTCTCCAATTGAATCAAAGAAATCTTCAAGTCGCTGAATGTGTTCTTTTGTAAACTGTAAATGGGTTGTAAGTGCATCCGAAATTTCCTTACTCGCTGCTTTCTGGATCAATATGGGAATCGATATTAAAAGTAATTTTTCAGAAAAGTATATGTCTTGTAATTCCTCAAGATAAATGTTTCTACAGGTTTGATTTTTAGGTCCTACAAACTCTAAATCACTTTCATTTTGAAAATAATTTTTCAATAATTCAAACCTATTAATTTTTAATTTTCTCATTTAATGATCTTTTTGGAATTTATGAATAATTAAAAAAATACTATGTACTCATACTTTAAATACAAAACTTCTTGAAGATCTTTTAATTCAATAGAAATTCTAAAAATTAGAAGAATCCAATTAATTCAATTTAAGATTCGTCTTTAGTAGTACGAACTAAACTGATTCCTGAAATAAAAAATACAGCACCAAGAATACCATAAATGAGTAAAGGTTTAACAGATTCAAAATCAGAATTTGCCGATGAGAATAATATAGCTGTATAAATTAATCCACCTATTCCAAGGACAGTGAGTATTGTTCCAAAAATTCTTTTGATGTTCATTTTTTTATAATTTAGTTAAACAAAAATAGTTGTAAAGAACTCTGTAATTGTTGTACAATTTTTTATAATACTTATATCATTCACACAAAATGATTTAAAGTCTTTTTTGCACTAACAAAAACGCTTTAGCTTTCAATTTTAAAACTATTTAAAATTGAAAGCTAAAGCGTAGCTGTAATATAATAGAAGAGAAAAATCTACATTCTATCCATGTACCATTGCAGTTCTTTTTCTAATTTTTGATACTTAAAAATTGTAGAAATTATTTTTTCTAAGCGTAAAAAAGCGGTTTCACTTTTTACCACATAATCAAATGCCTTGTGATGCATACATTGCACGGCAACCTCTATCTTATCCTGAGATGAAAGCATTATGACAGGAATATTTGAGTTTAATTCTTTTATTTTATCTAACGTTTGCAAGCCATTCATAGCACCTATTACAATTCCATCTAATTGAAAATCAAGAATAACTAAATCAGGTGAATGATTTAAATTTTCTATGCACTTTTCTCCAGTAGGGTAGGTTTCTACTACAAAATTTGTGTTCTGATTAAATTCAATTTCCAATGATTTTAAAAATAAAGCATCATCATCTACTAGAAAAATCTTAATTTTATTTTCGTTTATCACTTTTTTTTATTTTTTATAATGTTTAATTCTTCTTCTAATTCTCCACAAGCTTGCAAACAAATTTCCTCTAATTGCAATACTAATCCATCAATTTCATTTAATTTTTCTTGTGAATTTGCAAACTCCTGAATTCTTTTGGCAATATCTTCAAAGTCAGTACTAATACCCATAATAGAGAATGAAGGAATCATTTTATGTGCTGCTGCAGCCAATAATTGCCAATTTTGTTCTGCAAAACTCTGTTTAATGGTATTTATTAATGTTGGTGTTTGAGCAAGATATAAATCAATCATTTCCATCATAAGTTCTGGATTTGATTTTGTTTTTTGATTTAAATATACAAGGTCAATACATCTAATCTTTTTTACAGTTGTATCTAAATTTTCGTTTAATTTAGCAGATAGTTTAGCAAGTTTAGGTTTTTTAAGAATCCCTACAATTTTGCTATACAAAAGCCTTTCATCAACAGGCTTAGCAAGATAATCATTCATTCCTACAGCCTTACATTTATCAAGATCCACAGTTGTTACATCTGCAGTTAAGGCAATAATAGGGATTTGTGATTTCATTTTTTTTCGAATGAAATCCGTAGCTTCAAATCCATTCATTTCAGGCATCTGTAAATCCATCAAAACGATATCGTACTCTTTGTTTTTGAGCATTTCAATAGCAATCTTGCCATTATCGGCAATATCACGTTCAAAACCAAAATCATCCAAAACAGTTTTCATCAACAACTGGTTTAAGGTTATATCTTCAACTACTAGAACTTTGATATTTTTTATTTCAGAATCCAATTCGAGCAAATCATTCTCAAGAGCTGCATCTGCATTTGTTTTTTGAAAGCTTAATGAAAAACTAAAACTAGATCCTTTTCTTACTTTGCTTTTTACTCTTATTTTGCCACCTTGCAATTCAACAAGTTGTTTTACAATTGCTAAACCTAATCCTGTACCACCGTACATTCTAGAAGTACCACTTGATGCTTGATTAAAATTTTCAAAAATATGATTTAATTTATCTTGTGGAATTCCTATTCCGGTATCTGTAATAGCAAATTCAATAACTACGCGATCATCATCCTCAAAAACCAGTTGTACACTAACTGTTATTTTACCTTTTTGTGTAAATTTTACTGCATTATTCACTAAGTTCAAAATAATTTGATGCAAACGAACAGGGTCACCCACTAAAACTTTTGGAATGTTTGGATCGTATGCTTTAATAAGTTTTAAGTTTTTTTCTTGAATTTTATTTTCAAATAAATGAAGCATGGATTCAAGTGAAGCATTCAATTTGAATGGTTTTTTCTCAAAAGTCATTTTTCCAGAATCTACCTTGGCAAGGTCCAAGATATCATTAATCAAAACGATTAATGCATCGCCACTCATTTTTATAGCATTGATGTATTCTAATTGTTTTACCGTCAAATCTGTTTTTAAAACAACTTTTGTGAATCCAATAATTGCATTCATTGGAGTCCTAATTTCGTGACTCATATTAGATAAGAATTGCTGTTTGGCTTTTACAGCATTTTTAGCAATTATGGCTGCACTTTCGGCATTTTTTTTAGCTTCTTCTGCAATTTCGGTTGCTAGTTCAGCAAATACTCGTGCTTCTATCAGGGCCGAAGCTATTTTTTTTTGTTCTGTTACATCTCTCGCTACTATAACTACACCAGCCACTTCTCCTTGTGCATCTTTGTATACAGAACCGTTGCAAAGTACATCAGTTAATTTTCCATTTCTGTGTTTTATAGTAAGTGGTAAATTAGAAACGCTTCCTTTATCAAAAACTTCTTTATGCACTTCACGAGCATTCTTTTTTTCGGTAAAATAATCAAAAAAATCAGATCCAGTTAGCTCTTCTCTTGACATACCAGTACTGTTTACCAAGGCCTGATTCATATCCGTAATCTTACCTTTGGTGTTCAAAGTAACTAGCGGATCTTGGCTGGCTTCAATTAAACTCAAAGTATATTGAGATGCTAGAATTGCAGAGTTATTAAGTTTTTCAAGTTCTTTATTAAGGTCTTGTTGTTTTTCTTTTTCTTTATGAGCTTCCTCTAATTCAATAGACCATTTTTGTTTTGAGGTTTCACGTACAACAAAAATAACACCAATTAATTTTCCTTCGTTATCTTTAAAAGGTGTTCCATTACATAAGATGGGTATTAAATTACCAGCTTCACCTTTAATTTCTAATGCTTGATCGTATAGAGATCCTTTTTGGCAAACTATTGATATAAGATTTCGAACTTGCTGAACGGGATGACAATAATCTTCAAAATTGGAATACAGTATATTTTCACGTTCTTTACCAATAATTAATGAAGTTGCTTTGTTGAAATCAATAATTTCACCTTGTATGTTTACAATAAAAATAGGCTCTAGTATAGACTCTATTAAATTTCGGTTATACTGAACATCGTTATTTTCTTGGATTTCTCCATTTTTGTAATACATATCTATAAGTTGTTTTTGTGATTTCCAATTTCTTCAATTGGACTTCTCCTTTTATCTTTTAATTTTTTAAAATGTGAAGGAGATAAGCCTGTCACTTTTTTAAACTGGCTCGAAAGATGGGCTACACTACTGTAATTCATTTTCCAAGCAATTTCAGTAATGTTTAATTCTCCGTAAATTATAAGCTCTTTAATGCGCTCAGTTTTATGTGAAATAATAAATTGTTCAATAGTAGTACCTTGAACCTCAGAAAACAAATTTGATAAATAGGTGTAATCATGGTTTAACTGCTGACTTAAATAATCTGAAAAGTTAATTTTAATGACTTCAGTTGAGTGGTGTACCATCTGAATAATGACATTTTTTATTTTTTCTATCAACATAGATTTTTTATCATCCATCAACTCAAGCCCTGAATCAAGAAGTGCAGCTTTTAAGATTTGTCTTTGCTCCATAGATAAGTTTTCCATGATTTCGACTTCTCCTAAATCAACAACCACAAAATGGAGTTTCAGCTTTTTTAACTCTTCTTTGACAGCAATTTTACAACGATTGCTCACCATGTATTTAATGTATAGTTTCAAATAAATTTATTTAATGTTGTGTTTGTAACGTGTTTAATATATGTAAGTTACGTTATTTAATTTAAAGGTGCTTCCAAATGAATTTAATTTTCACAAAAACTAATTATTTATAAAATTAATTTTAGAGACGTTTAAAAAATAGTAAAATACAATTATCGAAATAATACAATCAAATATTTTGTTCGTTTTTTCGATACTGTAAAATTATACTAAGTCAACATTTTATTTGTTATATAATTAAATTGAAAACTTGTAAAATAATTTAGGTTAAATATTTCAGGAAAATAGAAAATAGCTCTTGATTTTGAGTTTATTACAAGGTAAATATATTAAATGGGAAACTTAGAAATTAAATGAGTGATTAATTTATACTAATTTCATCTTTCCAGTCTAATGATTTTATGGAGGAAACCTTATTAGTAGATGTCATTGTGACTCTCAATTCTTTATTGGCGACATTTTTAGAATAAAGTGCTTTGTATCTAAAAATAATGGAATTATCGCTTTTAATTGCGTAGGCCTCTATCAGTTTTAAATCCTCAAATGTGCCGTAATATTGTCTAAATCGTTGACATGTTTTAGTAAGTCTTTCTTGTGTGGTATTTTGAATCACTGATGATGTTGCTTCATCAGCCGTAAAAGGTTTGAATTTAGAAGTGTTACACGTCATTAAAACACGTTTACCTAGTTCATAGGCCTTGTTCTTTTGAATATCACTGATTTCACCTACAGCTATTTTTATTGTATTCGTTGCTATTTTGGGATTCATTGTTATGCCTTTAGTGGTTTTACAACCAATAATAACCAATAAGATAGCTGTAAGTAAAATTAATTTTTTCATATTTATATTTTAAGTAATAGGTTAGGATCGGGACAATTTTCAAGATAAAAATCTAAATCTTTTTTACTACAAACTCCTGGATAATCTCCATGCTTTCCTTGTATGTTTTTTATAATTTGAAAGTGTAGGTGAGGGGCATAATCTCCGTTTACAGCTGCTTCTCCAAGTGTAGCTAGCAACTGACCTTTTGCAAAGAAATCACCAACAGCAATATTTTTTAAACTATCTAAAGATAAATGTCCGTAAAGGGTGTAAAACAGATGTTCCTCAATGGTGTGCTCTAAAATTATTGTAGGACCGTAATCACCCAAACCAGTATTGTAATTAAAACTATGAATGGTACCGTCAAGAGCCGCTAATACTGACGTTCCTGCTTTTATCCATAAGTCTAGTCCTAAGTGAATGTTCCTTTCTTCAATATTAGGATCATTAAATATACCACTACGCTTATACAAATCTCTAGTTTCATTGTAACCTCCATAAGCTACTTTAGCATTTTTTTCTAATAAATAGTTGTCTATGTAATGCTCAAATTCGGGGGCATTTTTCAATTGTAGGTTTTGAAAATGAGTATTGTGTACTGATAAATCCAGTGGAATATAATCACTATATGAAATTGTATTATCAATTACTTTACAATCATGAATGTTTTTTAGTATGTTTTCTAGCGGTTGCATAATTTTTTTCATTAAAAATATAAAATAATGCCAATATAGCCCCGCTATATTGGCATTATAACAATTAATTAAGATGTTTTCTTAAATACAATATGTTTTAGAGGTACTTATTTTACAGCAAGTAAGTCTACAAATTCAATTACAGGATCTTTTGATAAAAGTGTTCCTGCATTTACCATTAAAGCTTCGGCTATTTTACCTGCCAAATGTGCTTTCCGACCTTCTTCCGTTTCAAAAGTGTCAAAAATTCCAAATGTTGATGTTCCTATTTGCCATCCATACCAATTATATTTTATCATAATTATTTTACTCGTAGTAAAAATAATTAAATGGGAAGTTGTACGGTAGAGTTTAACTTTTGTTGAGGATTGTTTTTTAGAAAATTAAGTGACAAAAAAAAACCAATCTGATTTAGATTGGTTTTAAAATTATTTTAAAAAAATTAATACAATGAAGGAAATTTTAATGGATTTACTTCGTGCATCATATCATAAACTTTTTCATAAATATCCTCAGCCGATGGTTTAGAGAAATAATCGCCATCAGTACCATAAGCGGGTCTGTGGGCTTTTGCAGTTAAAGTTTGCGGTTTACTGTCAAGGTGTTCATAAGCATTTTGTTCCTCAAGAATTTGTTGCATGATATAAGCCGAAGCTCCTCCTGGAACATCCTCATCAATTACTAGCAAACGATTTGTTTTTGCAATACTTTTGATAATGTCTTTATTGATATCGAATGGTAAAAGTGCTTGTAAATCAATAACTTCGCAATCAATACCAACTTCTTGTAATTCTATTGCAGCTTGTTGTACGAGTCTCAACGTAGAACCATAAGAAACAAGTGTGATGTCGTTTCCTTGTTTGAGGGTTTCAATTACACCTATTGGAGTTTTGAATTCTCCATAGTTCAAAGGCATTTTTTCTTTCAATCGGTATCCGTTCAAGCATTCAATTACTAGAGCTGGTTCGTCACATTCTAATAAGCTGTTATAAAATCCGGCAGCTTGAGTCATGTTTCTAGGTACCAAAACATGAATACCACGCACTGCATTGATGATCATTCCCATTGGTGAACCTGAATGCCAAATTCCTTCCAGACGGTGACCGCGTGTACGAATAATTAGTGGCGCTTTTTGTTTTCCTACTGTTCTATATTGTAAAGTAGCTAAATCATCACTCATGATTTGAATCGCATACAATAAATAATCTAAATACTGAATTTCAGCAATAGGACGTAAGCCTCTCAAGGCAAGACCTATTCCTTGTCCTAAAATAGTAGCTTCTCTAATTCCTACGTCAGCTACTCTTAGTTCTCCATACTTTTCTTGCATTCCTTCGAGACCTTGGTTTACATCGCCAATTGCTCCAGCATCTTCACCAAATATCAATGTTTCAGGATATTTAGTAAAAATAGCATCAAAGTTATCACGCAAAATCATTCTTCCATCAGTATCTTCTTTTGCATCATCTGCATAAGTAGGTAATGCTATTTTTGATGAAAATATATTTTCCTTTGTTTCAGAAAATAAATTGCTACTGAAGTTTATCTGCTCTTTCTTAATGTAGTTTGTGATCCACTGTGAAAGCTCATTTTTTCCAGATTCGTTCAAAATTAATCGCAGTACTTTTCGAGCTACAACCAAGATTTCTTTTTTAAGAGGAGATTTTATACCACTTAGTTCGCCTACATACTGCATGATGCGCTCATGGTGAGCACTAGTACTTGCAATTTTTTGCAATAGTGCTATTAAGTCTTTTTGATCTTCAATTATAGGCTCAAGAAAAGCTGTCCAAGCTGCCTTTTTACCTTCTAAAACCTCTTTTTTTGCTTGAGCATCAATAGCATCAATTTCTTCGGGAGAGGCAATGTTTATGGCTATCATCCATAACTTCATTTGTCTGATACAGTCAAATTCTCTTTCCCAAGCTAATCGATCTGCATTTTTATAACGCTCATGTGATCCAGAACTCGAGTGTCCTTGAGGTTGTGTTAGCTCATTTACATGAATTAATACGGGTACATGATTTTCACGAGCTATTGTAGCTGCTTTTTCATAAGTAGTAATCAAATCAGCATAATCCCAACCTTTTACTCTATAGATTTCATACCCATTAGTATCTGCTTCTTTTTGATAACCTTTTAAGATTTCAGAAATATTCTCTTTTGTAGTTTGATGTCTAGCATGAACCGAAATTCCGTACTCATCATCCCAAACACTCATCACCATTGGTACTTGTAAAACACCTGCTGCGTTGATTGTTTCAAAAAATAATCCTTCAGATGTACTTGCATTACCTATAGTTCCCCAAGCAATTTCATTTCCTTGGTTAGAAAAATTTGCCGCATTAGGAATGCCTGATACCTGTCTGTAAATCTTAGAGGCTTGAGCAAGTCCTAACAAACGTGGCATTTGGCCTGCAGTAGGAGATATATCTGAACTTGAATTTTTTTGTTTTGTTAAGTCTTTCCATGATCCATCTTCATTGAGACTGTGCGTAGCAAAATGTCCACCCATTTGTCTTCCGGCCGACATTGGATCGTGTTTGATATCGGTATGACCGTACAGTCCAGCAAAAAACTGTTGAATTGTAAGTTCACCTATTGCCATCATAAAGGTTTGATCACGGTAATACCCAGATCTAAAATCGCCGTTTTTGAAAGCTTTGGCCATAGCCAATTGGGGAACTTCTTTACCATCACCAAAAATTCCAAACTTGGCCTTTCCTGTTAATACTTCTTTTCGTCCTAATAAACTGCACTCACGGCTTATTATTGCTGTGGTATAGTCTTTCAAAACTTCGATTTTGAAATCTTCAAATGTCAATGCAGAATTGGTTTTTTCTTTTATCATAATAGAAAAGTATAACTTTATGCTGCAAATTTACTTAAAAACAACCTATTATCATAGCACATTGAAAAAAATAGAATTTAATTTTCACAATTTATTCTAAGTAAAAGAACTTTATTTTTTTATTATGTGTAATTTTATCAGTAAATATTTGATAATAATTCAATAATTTGACAATATCTCTTCCGTTTAGAACCACTTTCGATTAAAAAGGTTGATTAATGTTTTAGGTGAAAAAGTTACTATAAAGCGTATTTTTTCGTTGTACTTATCCTGAGAAATTTCCCAACCATTGTTAGAATAAACAGGAAAGTACAGTTCAAAGTAGTCGGTTACTAGATTTAAGCGTATACCGCTATCGTATACAAAACGCTCTTTTGAACCATTATTTTTCATAAATCCTATATCTCCATACAATTCAATCCAGTTCCAAATACTATAGCTAGCATTTAGACTAGTCAACCACCTGTTTGCAAATGGAGTGTCTATTTTTGATTTAAAACCACCCTCGGCAATGATGTATTGCTGACTAAAAATACCACTGTTTTCTGATCTACCAATGTAGCCGTAATCAAATAAATAATCAGTTGGACGGTCTAATGCAAAACTAAAAAAGTCAGATTGGGTTTTGTTGTATAAAAAACTTCCTGCGTAGAAACGCAAATTAAGTTGCCGGTTGTTTTCAAAAAGTTTTCTAAATTCCATTTCGGCTGTTAGTTTACTAAATTGACTTGCTATTTGTAAATCAGTTGTAAAATTGACGTGATTGGTAACTTCAGTTTTAGTATTGATATAGCGAGCATCAAAAACAGAATAGTTATTAGTTGTATTATCGGTTACAAAAGCGCTTTCTTCTCTATTCACTATGACTTGCCTTAGCAATATCAATTGTTTTCTATTATCTCTAAAATTAGGTTCACGAATACGAAATTGAATAGATGGATTTAGCCTTAAATACGCTGCGTCTTGTGCATAATTAAAGTAATTAGCACTTATGCCGTAACGAATATTATACAAAGAACTTGTTCGAATGTTTTGATTTACAACAAATGCCGCTGATCCTGAAACATTTTGTGATCGAGTAGAGTAGGATGGATTTACATCAAAAAGGAAAGGTTTATCCAGAATAGTTTTGTTGTGCAATCTAATTCCAGGTGTAAGGCCATCGTATAAATTATAGTAAATAGAAGGGACGTACAAAATTTGATTGTAATACGGATCTTCAAGATCTTTCATAAAAACAAATTTAATAGGTCTGTTATTTGGGAAAAAACCGTTTAATTTTTTCCAGTTATTCCGCAAGTTAAATTCTGGCACCTCATTTTTTAAGTTCAAAATCAAGCGATCAATGTTTTTTCTAGGAATGGTAATAGTGCTGTCACAAGCTTCAATATCAAACCATTGTTTAAAAACAGTAGCACCTTTCTTAGTTCCATAAACAGGTATAGGAATTGCCGTTCCTGTTTTATTCTTTACAGAAAAAGTAATACTATCCTTTGTCTTACTTAGAGTTGTAAATTTGTAATCAATAAGATCTCTAGAGTTGATCATGGTTGTAAAAAACCAACCTATATCTTTCTTAGTTTTAGATTTTAAAAGCGTTTCAAAATCAGTTCTAGTTGCAAGTGCATTTTGTTTTTTTGCATACAAATCTTGAATACTTTGGGTCACAATATCTTGTTTAAGATAATCATCAAGAAACCTAATACTTAATCCAGCTTTGTATTTATTAGCAATTTGTTCATTAAATTTAATTAAATTATTTTTTGATTCAGCTAGAGGTTGATCCAGATTTTTACGAGCCATTAACATATAAAAATAGCTGTACTGGTCATTAAAACCAATATTTGCAATATTAAAATTGCGCAATAGTTTAAATCTGGCTAGGTTGCCAATCATTTTTGTGTTAGGATAATTTTGGTCAATATATTGCATCATAGCATAAACCTGAATCCCATCATAAATCCAATTTTCTTTCCTAGGGTCAAGGTGTAAACTTGTTTTAAGAAAAGAATTCAAGTATGTTTTTAAAAACTTAATTTCATAAAGAAACTCTTCAGGAAATGGGCTTAAAAAAGAGGGTAATTGGTTTAAACCATAAAACGGATTTTTATCATAATCATTTTGTGAAACAATGATTTTTTCATGAGGATATTTCCCAATAAGTGTATGCGTATAATTGACTACTTTATCAATAATCATTGCTTTTTGAATATCGTCTAATTTAGTATTTTTGAGATCAGTAACAACATCTACAATATTATTCTTATAACTTATGAATTGAGGCTTTGAGGTAAGTATCAAGCTTACATTTGTCCTATTATTACCTTTCAAAAGATGTGTTGTAATACCACCATTTGCAGTAAGTTCCTGTGAATTTAAGTCAGTAGAAAGGATTTTTGTACTTGGAATAGTCAGTAAAATTTCCATGCTTGTAATTCCGTTTGCACTATCATCAAGATTGTTGTTGCTGTAAAGTGCAAAGTTGTTATTATCGTAGCGAGCAGGAACTAAGAAACAGTTTTTTAAGTTGTAGTTTTCGTTATTATCAACACCATAATTTGTGAATTTTGAATTTGGTATTTTTAAGGTGTAGGTAAAACTAAGTTTTACTTTTTGAGCTGGTAATAAAGCGCTAGAAAGCGTAACAACAACTAAATCTGCGTTTTTTTCAGGTCGGTTCCATTGTAATTCGGTGGTTGTATCTAGTATTTTTAAATTTTGAGTACTTCCACGATCATCCTCTTTGGCTAGGTGAAAACCTCTATAAAATTCGTCCGAAAAACGTTTGGCTAGAGGAGTAAATTTAGTAGCATATGCATTGTTCCAATCGTTAAAAACTAAAGATGTAAGCGTATCATTCGACTCATTGTGATACACAAATTCCTGTTCCACGGTGATAGTTTTGCTTTCAGGATGAACAACCGCTTGCATTTTAGTATAATGCTGACTGTAATTTTTTTGTATTCCAATAAACAAAAAAAATGTTAACGTAACTCTTATATAGGTTTTCAAATTTGTACTCCTTTGTTTAAAATTAATGCTAATAATAAATCAAGTGCTTTTTGTAAAAAAAGGGTTTAAAAATTTAAGATTCTTTATTAAAATCATTTCTTTTTAAAATAAACCTGCTGCACTCAAAGGGCTAAATATAAGTATTATTCAATACGAAATTCTTATTTTTTTTAAATTTTGACAAAAAAAAGAAGCTGTTGTGAGCAGCTTCTTTATCGTATTAAAAATTAGGAGATAAATCGTATTTCTTATAAAAGGCATCAATTACTGCTACAACTTCATCTTCGGTATCTACAATTTTAATTAAGTCTAAATCCCCAGGACTCACTGTTTTTTCTTTTTCTACAAGTACGGTTTTTACCCAGTCTAACAATCCTGACCAAAAACTGCTACCTACCAAAATAATTGGGAATTTTCCAATTTTCTTCGTTTGAATCAGCGTTATAGCTTCAAAAAGTTCGTCTAGTGTTCCAAAACCTCCTGGCATAACTACAAATCCTTGCGAATATTTTACAAACATTACCTTGCGAACAAAGAAATAATCAAAGTTTAAGTTTTTATCCGTGTCAATATATGGGTTAAAATGTTGCTCAAAAGGCAACTCAATATTCAATCCTACAGAGGTTCCACCGCCTAAATGCGCACCTTTATTTCCAGCTTCCATAATTCCAGGACCACCGCCAGTAATTACCCCGTAACCCGCTTTACTAATCTTGTAAGCAATTTTTTCTGCTAATAAATAATTCGGATCCTCTGGTTTGGTTCTCGCCGATCCAAAAATAGACACACAAGGACCTATTCGCCCCATGCTTTCGTACCCATTTACAAACTCCGACATGATTTTAAAAATTGCCCAGCTGTCGTTAGTACGTATTTCATTCCAATCTTTCTGCTTCAATCGGTCTTGGATTACTTTATCCTCATCATTATCAAAATCTTCTAATCTCATATTCTGTATTTTAATTATCTTTTCTATTTTTTTTCAGGAGCTTAATCCTGCTGTACGTTCTATCTTTTTATTTTTAAAGAAAAAAATAAAAAGGATGCCACTTCCATCAGGGCTAAAAATCGAGCCTGCTAAAGTAATTCTTTTTTTAAAACTGAAGCGTACTGCTTTTGTAGTTTTTTTCTAATTTTTTTTAGTCTCATATTCCCCTGCAAAAGAGGTAAATTAAACCAACTCTTTCTTTAAAAACTGTGCGGTATAGCTTTTTTTACTTTTCGCTACTTCTTCAGGCGTTCCCTTGGCGATTAGTTGCCCGCCACCTTTTCCGCCTTCAGGTCCAATATCAATAATGTAATCAGCCAGTTTAATTACGTCCATATTGTGCTCAATAATTAGGATCGTATTTCCTTTATCAACCAGTTTGTTAATCACTTCCATTAAAACTCTAATATCCTCAAAGTGAAGTCCTGTTGTAGGTTCGTCTAGAATGTAAAAGGTATTTCCAGTATCTTTTTTGGACAATTCTCCCGCAAGCTTGATGCGTTGTGCTTCACCACCAGAAAGTGTGGTACTCTGTTGGCCAAGTGTGATGTAACCTAAACCAACATCTTGTAAAGTTTTAACTTTTCTATATATCTTCGGGATATTTTCAAAAAATGGAACAGCCTCGTCAATAGTCATGTTCAATACATCCGAGATAGATTTACCTTTGTATCTAATTTCTAGTGTTTCTCTATTAAAACGTTTTCCTTGGCACGTCTCGCATTCTACATATACATCAGGTAAAAAGTTCATTTCTATTGTTCGAACACCTGATCCTTCGCAGGTTTCGCAGCGTCCTCCTTTTACATTAAAGCTAAAACGTCCTGCTTTATATCCCCGAATCATACTTTCAGAAGTCATCGTAAACAGATTTCTGATTTCTGTAAAAACTTCGGTGTAGGTTGCTGGATTGCTACGTGGTGTTCTACCAATCGGGCTTTGGTCAATATCAATTACTTTATCGATATGTTCCAAACCTTCAATTTTTTTGTACGGTTGTGGTTTTTTAACACCATTAAAATAATACGCATTCAAAATAGGGTAGAGCGTCTCGTTAATCAAAGTCGATTTTCCACTTCCCGAAACTCCAGTTACACAAATCATTTTACCCAAAGGCAACTCAATTGAAACGTTTTTCAAGTTATTTCCTGTTGCTCCGGTTAGTTTTAGGAATTTTCCATTGCCTTCTCTTCGTTTTTTAGGAACTTCAATTTTCATTTCGCCATTCATGTACATCGCTGTAATAGTATGGTGTTTCAAGATTTCGGCAGGCGTTCCTTTACTAATGATTTCACCACCATATTTCCCGGCTTTTGGTCCAATGTCAATCACATAATCAGCGCGTTCTATCATGTCTTTGTCATGTTCCACCACCACTACTGAATTCCCAATATCACGCAATTGCTCTAGCGATTGTATTAGTTTTTCATTGTCACGCTGGTGTAAACCAATACTCGGTTCATCCAAAATATACAAGACACCAACCAATTGTGAACCAATTTGTGTGGCCAAACGAATTCTTTGCGCTTCACCACCAGAAAGTGATTTCGAACTTCGGCTTAAAGCCAAATAATCCAAACCTACATTCATCAAAAAATGCAATCGATCCTTAATCTCTTTGATTACTTCAGTGGCAATACGCTTTTGTTTATCAGATAAATGGTTATCTAAATCTTTAAACCAAGCAGTCAAATCCGAAATGTCCATGTCGCACAATTCGGTGATATTTTTCGTGTTAATTTTAAAGAATTGCGCTTCTTTTTTTAATCGGGAACCTTCACAAACAGGACATTTTATCTCGTCCATGAATTCTTTTGCCCAACGCTTGATCGTGGCTGAACCACTTTCATCGTATTGGTTTTTTATGAAATGCGAAATTCCTTCAAAATCAATTTTATATTCTTTGGTAACTCCAGCTGTTTTCGATTCGATGCTAAATTTTTCTTTACCACCATTCAAAATCATTTCCATGGCCTCAGCTGGAATGGTTTCAATGGCATCAGTCAATTTAAAACCAAATTTCTCACCAATAGTTTCCAATTGCTTAAAAATCCAAGAGCTTTTGTATTCGCCCAAAGGGGCAAAACCACCAGCTTTGATAGATAATTTAGGGTTTGGAACAATTTTTTTGCTGTTGACTTCATTCACAGTTCCAAGTCCGTTGCAATGATCACAAGCTCCTTTTGGAGAATTGAAAGAAAATAAATTAGGTTCTGGATTTTGATAGGATATTCCGGTGCTAGGACACATTAAGTTCCGACTAAAATAGCGCACCTCATTCGAATCTTGGTCGAGAACCATCAATACATTTTCACCTTGATTCATGGCGGTATTGATGCTTTCCATCAAACGTTTGGCATTATCTGGTGTGTCTTCAATTACCATTCGGTCCACAACAATTTCGATGTCGTGGGTTTTGTAACGGTCGAGCTTCATTCCTATAGTAATATCAAGTACGTCGCCGTTGACACGAACTTTCAAGAAACCTTGCTTGGCAATTTGTTGAAAAAGCTCTGCGTAATGTCCTTTTCGAGCTCGAATTACAGGAGCCAAAATATTGATTCGTTTTCCTGCAAAATCCTGAATAATCAAGTCCTTAATTTGCTCGTCAGAGTAAGAAACCATTTTTTCGCCACTGTTGTAACTGTAGGCATCGGCACCACGAGCATAGAGCAAACGTAAGAAATCATAAATTTCAGTAATAGTTCCTACAGTGGAACGCGGACTTTTACTTGTCGTTTTTTGTTCAATAGCAATTACAGGCGAAAGCCCGTCAATTTTATCAACATCAGGACGTTCTAAACCACCTAAAAATTGACGCGCATAGGCCGAAAACGTTTCTACATAACGGCGTTGCCCTTCGGCATAAATGGTATCAAAAGCTAAGGAGGATTTACCAGATCCCGAAAGTCCAGTAATTACAACCAGCTTTTCTCTTGGAATGGAAACATCTATATTTTTTAAGTTGTGCACACGAGCGCCTTGAACTTCAATGGTATTGTCTTTGTCTAGCATAATTTTTTGCAAAAAAGCAAAGTTACCATTTTGATTTGTTCTTTTGATGCAACAGTTTAGAAGTTTCTGTTAAAATGAGGTATAAAAAAAACGCTAATTGTAGTTAGCGTTTTTCGGTTACATTGTATTTACATCTTACTCCATTCCTAGTCCTAATGTTTGTAAAATGCCAACAATCCATATAATTGGTTTCCAAAGTACAATAAAGCCTATAATTGATAGAATGGAAAAAACAGACCAAAATCCAAAACCATAGGCTAATGTAAATTCTGGAAAGTATTCTACTAAAAACATGTAAATACCGAAAGGAATAGCTGCTAAAACGACAACGATCCAAACTAGACATTTTATAAAGAAAACGATTGTATTTAATAAAAATTGAAAAAGCATAATTTTGATTTTTTAAGTGATTTTTGTCAGGTTACTAAGTGTTTTTTTAATAATAGTTGTACTTTAAATTTGTAAGTTTGTTGTTGTTTTATCATCCTCTAATGCGGTGACTAGTCCTGTTATCAGTAACGATACTCCAGCGCCAATAATCCCTCCGGTTTGAGGTTTTTTTTCTAAGTGATTAGCAATAGCAATACCCGCCGCTGCGCTTGTTGTTAAAATGGTACTTAAGCTACTAAAGTCCATTTCTGTGCTTTGTTTTTTTAATGAATTTTTCATGATAATTGTTTTTAAATTTCGGGGCTAAATTATGTTTCAAACGCGACAATTAGTGTCGTTTAAAAATGATTTGAAAAAAATATTGCGACAGTAATTTTCACTTTTCTTTTCTATTTTTGAATAATTAAAAACAGCATGAAAAAAGACAATAAAAAGCATCTGAATTCAACACAAGTTTATCGCACTAAAATTTTGGTGGAACTTTTAAAAAAAAATCTATCTGTGCATCGTGATGTACTTATAAAAGAAATATCTGCAAAGGATCTTAGGAATATATCTGTACGTACAATACAACGATATGTAAAAGATTTAAATGAAGATTATGGGATTGTCATTACTTTTAATAAAGGCAATAAACACTATTATTTAAACGAGGAAAAATCGGTTAATATTGAGTCCTTTTTAAGTCACATTGAGATTTTATCGACAGCTGAACTTATAAAGTCTAGTTTTAACGAAACAAATAACGCATTAGCCTTTATTGAATTTGAAAATAGTGCGTCCATGTCCTCAATTTTAAATTTTAAAATTATTTTAGAATCCATTCACCAAGCATTACCTATTAGTTTTGAACACTATAGTTTTTACCATTTAAAAGAGGAAGAATACACTTTAAAACCTTACTTCTTGAAACAATACCAAAACCGTTGGTATGTTATTGGCGAAACTGAAAAAGGATATCGTACTTTCGGAATTGACAGAATAGAAAATATTAGTGTTGGTACTAAAAAGTTCAAATCAAAAACCATAGAAGCCAAAGATAAGTTTAGTCATGTTATAGGTTTAAATTATGTTGATCATAAGTTACAAATTGTAAAACTTTCATTTGATATTTCTCAGAAACCTTATCTTGTTTCGCTTCCTATGCATCGCACTCAAAAAGAAATTAACCTTGAAAACGGGAAGACGTTTGATATAGAAATGATTATTCACCCTAATTTCGAATTTAGCCAACAGATTTTGAAGTATGGAAGTTTAGTTAAAGTTCTGGAGCCCGAATGGCTGAAAGAAGAGATTAAGGAAGAGTTGAGAAAAGGGTTTGAGGGGTATTTGTAAAAATAAAAAGGTTCTACTAAAATTTTAAAAGCAGAACCTTTTATCATTTAATTAAATTTAAGATTATGGTATCTGAACAAACATTGATAAGTTTTGGAAACTAAAAAAATAAATAAAATCTTTATGCTTAAGTTGTATATTTTAATTGTGTATGTTCTAAAAACTGGGTTATAATTGTTTTGATAAAGTTTATTCTTTATCTATAAATGTATTTCGTGCTATGTTTCCAATTGTATTAGTTGCGACAAGATCAAAAGTTCCGCCAATCAAACCTCCTACAATCGGAATTGCTTTTCCGAGATTAATGGCACCCTTTTCTCCAAATTTAGTCAAAAGTTTAAATCCAACTTTCTGATTGATTATAGTAATAGTTTTTCCTGATATGTTTTGAACTGTTCTTGTAGCAATTTTTTTACCAACTACAATTCCAAGATCTTTTACAATATCTTTAGCTCCATTCCCAGCTAAACATAAATACACTAAAGTTTTTACTTTATCGTCTTTAATATCGTGTCCACCAATATAAGCTAATGCAGCTATCATTCTGACCTGAACATATAAAACACTAGCAATATTAGCAGGTATAGTAATTGGCATTGCAATTAGACCTGGAAGTCCAGTTAAAAAGCCACTAGTAGTCGCTTTTGTATTTTGCCATCTAATTAAAGAATTTGCCATATCGATTTTTTTTCCACCTTTAGCTAAGTAATTTTCGGCCATTTCTTGTGCTGAATCTAAGCCAGGTACTCCATTTAAAGCTTTATCATAAGCATAATCAAGTGTTTTCATTATAATCGTTTCTGATAATTTTTCTTTTGCCATTTTATATTTAGTTTTAATTTTTTTTATTGTTTAGGTTTGTCTTGTAAAAATGAATTCTTGATGGAAAAACAGATTAATACAGCCACAGAATTTTTCCATTTTATTTAATTTAAAATTTCACTTATCTATTTTATTTCTTTAACTTTAAATTTAAAGTGTTTTAAACTGTTATCTGTATCGAAAATACTCCTATAAATTGCCAAGTTATGCCAGTCTTTTTTTATTTCAATAATCATAAATCATAATGGTAAATCATTTTTATTGCCCAAAAAAAATAATAATCAACAAATTTTTAAGACAATTTTAATGCTATTGCTAACGAAATAAATTTCGGATATTGATAAAATGGATAAGATCTCCTCAAGTTTATCAATATTTGTTAAATCGATTAATATTTCTGATTTATTTTTATCAAATTGAAGCATTGGACTATTTACTTTTTCGATTATTTCATCGACTTTGCTACTGAAAAACCATATTTTTGCCTTTGACAAAAAACTACCAGCTTTATATCCTAGTACTACTGCATTTGTCTTAACTTCTTTTATTTCTATTAATAATAATAAGTGAGGAATATCTATTACAACTTGGCTACGGTTTTTATTATTTAAACCTATTTTAATATTGATTTTTTTTTTAGAAAAATTTTAATTTCACTAAAGCTAATTTCTAAGTTCATTTTCTAATTTTAGTTGTGTCAAATCTACCCTTCCAAAACGTTAATTTTTGTCGCTGTATTTTTTATTTCATTAAACTGTTAACCATTCGCTCAATACCCTCATCTGCTATTTTTAAATTTGAGAGAGTTAATTTTAAGTTGATATTGTGTTTCGTAATATTATTTGATTTTGTCATCCAATCCTCCATGAGTTGTTTTAGTTTTGATTGGTTTATTGTTCTCAGAGTTACCGAAACATTCTCGGGACAATTCACCACTAATGCAATTTGTTCATCTGTCAAGATATGTTTGTATTTGGAATGTAACATTTCAGAGGAACGTATGTGTTCATAGTCATATCTTTCGCCGCCTCTTAAAATTTGTCCAGTGTAGCAATCGGTATAAAGTGCTAATCCATCACTTCCTCTAATTAATGCTTCTTTTTGCATAGCTTTTTTCCTTGTTCCAAAAATTTTGTCAATTGCTATTCTGCTGTAAGGTCTTTTTGGATCGATCATTTTGAAATCTACTTATTAACCTTTATTTACAATGCTGGTGAATGTTTTCCTTTGCTTGATCCGTTTGGATGTCTTGAACAGGAATTAGCAGTTAAACTTGATATACTATTTGAAGATGAACCGCAGTATTTGCAGCTGTATTTTGATTTTTCGGAACCTTCATACAGCGTGTGTTTTCCTTTGCTTGGTCCAAGAGGGTGACGCGGACAAGAGTTAGCCGTAAAACTCGAAATACTAGAACTTTTCGATCCGCAATTGGCACAATAAAAATTTGACATATTTTGGTGTTGATTTATGGTTATCAGTCAAAACTAAAAAACTTAAAACAACAAAAAACCCCGAAATTATAAATTGGGGTTTCTGGGCTATAAAATGGGTAATCTATGTTATAATTTTTTTTCAGCTAAATAATTAATCGGATAATTACTGTAGTTCCTGTTTCCGAAAAATTGATTTGAATAGGATTGATATTGCTAGGTTGCATAATTTGAAGGCGCTTTTTGGCAATGGCAATGCCTTTTGAATTGTGGGTATTTATATTTTTGGTATTGCCTTTCCCGTTATCTAAAATTTGGATTTGAAGCAGCTGATCAACCGTAATTGTAAAATCAATTGTAAAAGAAGGGTGAGGAGATTCCTCATCAAAAGCATGCTTGAAAATATTTTCTACAAAGGGCTGTAATAACATTGTAGGTATTTCTATTTGGTGTTTATCGATGCTTTCATCTACTTCAATTGTAAATTGAATACGGTTGTCAAATCGTTTATTTTCAATAGCAATGTAGGTCTCTAAATATTTAATTTCATCAGCAATTGTTATGGTTTGGTAGGTAGAATTGTCTAATGTTTGACGCATCAAACTAGCAACTTCGCTAATATAAATTGTAGAATTTAGTTTGTCATTATTAAAAACAAATTGTTGAATGGTGTATAAAGCATTAAACGTAAAATGCGGATTCATCTGACTTAATAAGGCTTCTAGTTTTGCCTTAGCAAGTTGATTTTCGGTTGCTGCTTTTTGTTGGGCTCTTTTTTTTATTCTGAAAATTAATAGCGCTGCTCCTAGAATGATAAGAATTCCGATTACACAATAAAATAGGCCTGTTTTCCAAAATGGAGGTTGAATGATAATTTTTAAAATACTAAAACGCGTTGTTTTTCCGGCGTGTAAATCTAAAACTTCAATTTCTAGATTGTAAGTGTCATTTGGTAAGTAAGACAAATAAACGAATGGCTTTTCTGTATAAGGACTCCATCGATTTGATTTCTTCAAGCGGTATCTAAATTTTAATTTGTTTGGGTACAAATGTCCTTTTGGAACAAAATCTAATGCGATTGTATTGTGTTCATAATCTGTAATTAATTGATTGGATTGATACGAAAACCAACGGTAGTTTTTTGGAGCAATCAGAACGGAATTAATGGCAATTGAACTGATTTTGATATCGGTAACCGAATTTTTAGTTGCTGTAATTTTCTTTAAATCGATGTTGTAAAACCCTTTCTTAGTGCCAAGCCACAATTGATTTTCAAAAATTTGGGAACTAGTTATGGCGGTATCTTTCAGCCCTTGTTCCTTATCAAATAACTGTATCACTCCATTATGATAGCAGTTTATTCCTTTTTCGGTACCTATAAAAATATAGTCTTGGTAACTTTCTAGAAACGTGATTGTAGTACCGATCAACTGATTTTTTTGAATTGTTTTTAGTATTTTAAAAGATTTGGTGTTATCAATTACATAAATAGCACCAAATTCAGATGCAATAATTAAGTTTCCTTGCTTATTTTGGGTAATAAATTTGAGTTTGCTTTCGTTCCAAATACCTTCTTTTAGCAGCGATTTAAAAGTTTTATTTTCATAAATAAACAATCCTTGAAACACTGAGATGAAATAGGTTTTGTCATTTGAATTTAAAATTCCAACTACGTCCAAAGGGGTATTTGTTTTAAATTCCGAGAAATGTTTGGCTTTTAAACCAGTAAGATCATCATAGACTCTAACGCCTGCATACGGTATTGTTTCTATTAATTGCTGATCGTAGGTAAAACCAATTTTATAACTGTGAATGGGGGCGTAATTGATTAATTCACCTATAAAGCTCATCTCAAATAAACCGATATTACTGCTAATCCAAAACGATTTTTGATGTTTTATGATTTCATAAAATTCGATTTGGTTTGCGGGTATTTTATAGTTCAATTCATAATAACCGTCAGCATGTGAAGGCAGTTCTTGTTTTGAATTTTTAATGTACGCTAGTTCTGCATTTTTAAAATCAGTTAATGAAACTGATGTGGTAATGGTATTGTCTTTTTCTAAAAAGGAGACTCCATCCTGATGCAGTATCACTTTTTTTGCTCCGATGGAGGTAAAATCCACTATCGTTTTATTTTCAAATGGGTTGTAGTTAATGGTTTTATCGAGCTGAATTTCGTATATTCCTTTATCTTTTGAACCTACGTAAAGAATGTTTTTTTTACGAGCGTGCACCACATTCAATAAATTTTTAGAATCAATTCCGTACAATTCCGAAATGTTTTTCATCTGGTTATTTGCAATTGCATACAAACCACCACTGTTGTCAAACACACCCCAAGCAGCCGCGTAAAGATTACGATCACTATCTGCAATGAAGTCCCAAAAAATAGATTGCCCAAGAGATTTTGAAGTTGGTTGATCTTGTAATAATTTTTCGATCTGAAAGGATTGGAGGAATCCTTTGTTTGCGCTTAGTAAAGTTCCCTCAAATAAACCCAAACTGTAGGCATATTTAAACTGATGTACAGGTGCAATTTCTGGATTGTTTTTATTGGTTTCAATTTTAAAAATTCCCTCGTTGGCGGTTGAAAAATAAACATAGTTCTTGTACACTACGAAATCGGTAACAATAAACACTCCAAAATGTGGGACAATTCCTTTCGGGACTACAATGGCATTGGTTTTAGTGTCGATAATTGCAATTCCTAGTTCTGTACCTACATAAATTTTGTCGTTGTGAGCCAATACTTTTCGAGCTCGTAATGATGGTAAGCCCTTTTGTTTATCAAAAACAGTAAATTGTAAACCGTCATATTTGTATACTCCACCTCCATAACTAGCAAACCATAAGTTGCCATTGCGATCTTGAGCTATGTCCCAGCAACTGTTATTATTAATTGTTTTTGGTAAAATTAGATTTGAAAAGGCTCCATTTTCCAGCTTCGAAATCCCATTTTCAGTACCAATCCATAAGTCTTCATTTTTATCTAAAAACAATGCCCGTACTGCATTATTAGGTAATCCATTTGAAGTAGTGTAATTGATGGAAGGCTTGTATTGAGCTGAACAATACACACCATAAAAACACACAAGAAAAAGTAAAACTTTAGTTGGCAAGTGCATCTATAAGTTTAGTTTTGTTATAATAAGCATCTGAAACTTTAATGTTTGAACCATTTGACATCTTTAGAGTATACGTTTTACTGTTAAAAGAAACGATTTTTTTCTTATTTATTATGGCGCTACTACTTACTTTAATGAAACTACTTTCGGGCAACAATAAAAGAACATCTTTTAAATATTTATGAATTACAATGGTGTCGTTTGTTGTTATAATTGTACATTTTCCAGTTCCATTTTGTGACTGGCAACTTATGATTTCAGTTAGATCAACTACAGTAAAACCGTCATTAGACGGGAATAAAATGGTAGTTTGATTTCCTTTCAAATTATTTTTTAGGATTTCGTTTCTGTTTACAGTGTTGGCCAATGCCTTTTTAGTTTCGAATTGTTCAACAATGGCCTTTATGTTTAATGGGTTTATGGGTTTCATTAAATAATTCATGGCACTTATTTCAATAGCTTTTGTATACTGATTGGCATGTCCGGTAACAAATACCACTTCAAAAGGCAGAACATCAAAACTATTGATTAATTCAAAACCATTTTTTTCGGGCATATCAATATCTAAAAACACTAAATCCGGCTTGTGGGTTTTGATAGCTATTAATGCGGTATCAACAGAAGGGCATAGGGCTACAATTTGAATAACTCCATTACTATACAATTCGCAGAAACTTTTAATAAGTTCTCTCGAATTTTTTTGATCATCAACGATGATAGCATTTAGTACCATAAAATAGAAAAAGAATTACGTTAGTAATTGTTGCATTAATTTTTGAATTGTATTCTTTTTTTTGCAAAAAAAAACAAAGTTACCATTTTGATTTGCTTTTTCACTGCAAAACAATAGAAGTTTATTACAAAAAAATCGGTATTTTTGATGGAAATCAATAAAGTATTTCTAATTAGGAGTTATTATATGAAAACAAGAATT
Source organism: Flavobacterium sp. CECT 9288 (assembly GCF_918731615.1). NCBI lineage: Bacteria > Pseudomonadati > Bacteroidota > Flavobacteriia > Flavobacteriales > Flavobacteriaceae > Flavobacterium > Flavobacterium sp. CECT 9288. The sequence continues at coordinate 1,541,519 of NZ_OU957226.1, forward strand.
GGAATTTTAGGAATTGGTGGAGTAGGAGGCTATTTTGGGGGATTATTAGCAAAGGCTTACGTAGACTCAGATACTATTGAAATTGTATTTATTGCCCGTGGTGATACCCAAAAATTTATAGCGCAAAATGGATTGAAAATAGTTACAGATACTACTGAAAGCATTGTGTTTCCTAAATTGATATCCAATAACCCATCAGAGATTGAAACTTTAGATGTCCTTATTTGTGCTACAAAAACCTATGATATTGAAAACAGTTTGATGTCTATAAAAGATTGTATAACCTCTGACACTATGATTTTGCCATTATACAATGGTGTTGATGCAACGGAACGGATTCAAACATTATTTCCTGAAAATACAATTTTGCAAGCTTGTGTTTATATTGTTTCTATGATTACCGCTCCTGGAAATATTAAGAAAATTGGTTCGTATGAAAAACTATTTTTTGGTTCTACAACAGTACCAATTTCAAAATTAGAAACATTACAGTCTATTTTTACAAATGCAAAAATAGAAAGCTATCTTGTAGAAAATATCAAGGAAACGGTTTGGGAAAAATTTATTTTCATCTCCGCTTTAGCCTCTGCAACTTCGTATTTAAATCAAAATATTGGCGGTATTTTAAATAATCATAGAAATAAAGAACTTTACAATGCATTATTAAAGGAAATATCTGCTGTTGCTTTGGCAAAAGGGATCAAATTACCGAACGATATCATTGCTCAAACCATAACCAAACTAGAGAAATCACCGCAAGATAATACATCATCAATGCATAGAGATTTTCTTGCTGGAAATACTACAGAAGTAAAATCGCTAACAGAATATGTAGTTAATGAAGGTTTAAAATATGGGGTTCTTACGCCTAAGTATCAGCAAATTTTAAAGAAATTAACTTGAAAAATTACAATTACTCTTCTTCTAGATTCAAAGAAATTACTTTAGTATCATCTTCATCTTCGCTTTCAATTTCAAAAAAACTAAAAATAGATCCTCCGTAACTTTTTTGAAATGAAAAATGCATCATGTGATCGAGCTTCGTATACTTAGAGTGTTCAATAATCATCATACCATCTTCATTGAGTAATTCTTTCTCAAAAACTAACATCACTATTCTCTCGAATGTTTTTTGGTCTAATCCATAAGGTGGATCTGCAAAAATGATATCATAAGATGTTTTGCATTTTTCCAAATAAGCAAACACATCACTTTTAGTCGCAGCTATATTAAAATCATATTCAGAGGCAACTTGTTTAATGAATTTTACGCAACCAAAGTCACCATCAACAGAAGTTATGGGTGTACTACCACGAGAAGCAAATTCATAACTTATGTTTCCTGTTCCTGCAAACAAATCTAATACTTTGAGATTTTCAAAATTAAAATGGTTATTCAAAACATTGAATAATGCTTCTTTAGACATGTCTGTCGTAGGTCGAACAGGTAGGCCTTTTGGAGGTGAAATTCTTCTTCCTTTATATTTTCCGGATATGATTCTCATGAGTTAAAAAGTATGTAATGGGCTCTGTTTTCGGCAACAGAAAAATAATTGTTCCAACGTAAATCTTCGACATCTATAAGGGATACGTTTCGAATGTATTTGTAAACAATTGTGTAAAAATCACTTTCTACATCTATTTTTCCAATAAATTCTAATGCAAAATATTCTGGATTCATTCCTAACTGTTCTGCAGTAAAAAGAATATAATAAATTAAATCCTCAGGGGTTTTGTAATCAAATGAATTGAAAAATATAAGTTTTTGATTTTCTATAACTACTATTTCAAAATGACCCGTATTAAGGTGAACAAACATTTTTTTATGGTGTTTGTCTTTTGTTAATTCTAATAATTTTGATACTAAAATACTATGTGCGTGCTTGTATGTAAAGGAACCAAAATGATCTATGAAAAAATTATTGATATTCACGTAAGGAATATAAACCGTATTCATCTGGTGGTTCTCTAGTGTGTCAAAAGCAAAAAAATCAGTTTCAAAAACCTTAGTATTGTATTGCAAATAACTACCAAGTGCTTCTTCATCAAAAAATAAAGCAGGAACAAATGTTGCTAAATTATTGTTGTGGATTATTAGAATTTCGTCATATTTTTGAGATAACTCCGAATGGTTTTTAAAAGCATTTGCAAATAAATCTTCGATTTTTGTTGTCTTTGGAAAAGCATCGAAATATACCTCATTAAATGAAGAAACCGTATCATTTAGGGTATCAAAACAACAAAAAGAAAGTCCAGTCAAGGAAACTTGAATAGATAATTTTTTATAATTTTTTTCGATTACATCCATAAAAACACATATTTTTTTGACCTCGCAAACTTACAAATTTAATCAGTAATAAGTATCTCATTACAATGGAAATGATGTTGATTGCTTATTAAATATTTTTAACATTAAAATTAGATAAAAACATGATTTTAATAACAAAAAAACGCCTCTTATTGAGGCGTTTAAATTATAATTTGATGAAAAATTATTTCTTTTGATTTTTCATTTCTTTTTCAATCATTTCATAAAACTGATCAATTTTAGGCAATACCACAATTCTAGTTCTACGGTTTCTTGATTTATTTTCAGGTGTATCATTCGCAACTAGCGGAATATATGAACTTCTACCTGCAGCTATCAATTGCTCAGGTTTTACACCCAATTGATTTGTTAATACACGTATGATGGCTGTAGAACGTTTAACACTTAAATCCCAATTGTCAAGTAAAACTCCAGTACCATTGTAAGGTACATTATCTGTATGACCTTCTACCATACATTCAAAATCAGGTTTGTCATTAACAACTTTAGCTACTTTTTCAAGTACTCCTTTTGCCTGATCAGTCACTTCATAACTACCACTTTTAAATAATAATTTATCAGCAATTGATATAAAAACTACTCCTTTTTCAACATTTACCTCAATATCCGGATCAGAGATTCCTACAGATCTTTTTAAACTAGTAACAAGAGCAAGAGTTACACTGTCTTTTTTAGTTAAAGCATCTTGCATTCTGCTTATTTTTAAATCTTTCTCTTTGATTGATTCTAAGGCTTTTTCAATATTTTCGGCTCCTTTTGTAGATAAAACAGTCATGTCTTTAGAAACACTTATCAAACCTTGGTTTTGCTCTTTTAAGGTTGCTGCAGTTGCTGCAAGAGCTGCTTTTTCTTCTAAACAAGAATTTAGTTTTACTGTTGCAGTGTTTAATAAGTCTTGTGTTTCTTTGTTTTTAGCCTCTAGATCTGCGAATTTCTTTTTAGAAACACATGATGTCATCAGGGCTAAAACAGTTAGGGTCAATGCTATTTTTTTCATAGATAATAGTTTTTATTATTGTTACAAATTTAGTTTAAAGGTGTTAAGTTTTGTTTATAATTATCATAAATTTTACCAAAAAACGTGCCGTTTTTCAATGAAATAATGATAAACAATACTTTTTTTATTATAATACCTATCTACTTGTACAGTATCTCGTTTTGCAAAATTTTTTCTAAAAAGGGTATAAAACGCGGCGTGAGCTTTAAGTATGGCTAAAAAATGTTTTCCTTTTCCTTGAGTTAGAAATTGAACTCCAGCAATTCCGTCAAGTATCATTCTTGTAAATAGAATAGGAAACAATTGATTTTTAGGTAAGTTCTTCGTTAACATCAATAAGGAGTTTCTAAAATTCAAAAATGTTTTTAAGGGGTTTCCTTGTTGTAACGTTGCACCACCTACATGATATACAACAGATTGAGAACAATATTGTATGCCATATCCTTTATTGAAAGCACGCCAACATAAATCAATTTCTTCTTGATGAGCAAAGAAATCTCCATCAAAGCCTTTTAGTTCCTTATATACTTCGCTTCTAATGAAGAAACATGCACCTGAAGCCCAAAAAATAGATGTGTGATCATTATATTGACCTAAATCTTTTTCTAGAGTTTCAAATAACCTTCCACGGCAAAAAGGATAGCCATACTTATCAATAAATCCACCCGCGGCACCCGCGTACTCAAAATAATCTTTTCTTTTATAATCTAGTATTTTGGGTTGGATAATGGCGGTATTTGTATCTTTTTCGAATATTTCAAGGATTGGTTGCAACCAGTTTTCAGTTACTTCAATATCAGAATTGATTAGCGCATATACATCGGCATTTAAATGTTGAAGTGCTTCGTTATAACCTTTTGCAAACCCAAAATTACCAGAATTTTGAATAATCACAACCTCAGGATAATTTTGTTTTACAAAAGAAACAGATGAATCGGTTGATGCATTATCTGCAACGTATATAGTCGCTTCTTTTGAAAACTGTACTACTGAGGGCAAAAATTGTTCTAATAATTTGGTTCCATTCCAATTAAGGATAACAACGGCTATTTTCATGGTGTAATAATGTGCTAAAGTTGCCCGTAATTGGGCAAATCTTTCAGAAATTGATATTTTTCATTTTCAAAATCCATTTGGCAAAAGTAATGATTCAATCCATTGGTTACCATCAAAAATTTGGCTTGTAATGTCATATTGTATTGCGCTATTTGGTCAAATGTAACTTGTGCTATTTGAATTTTGGGGGCTTTACATTCTACAAGGATATCAATGGTACCGTCAGTATTGTAAACAACAACATCGTACCTTTTGCGTAAGCCATTGACTTTTAAAACTTTTTCAACATTTATTAAAGAAAGGGGGTATTCTTTTTGTTCCAATAAAAACCGAACTACATGCTGCCTTACCCATTCCTCAGGTGTAAGAATTATAAATTTTTTACGAATAACATCAAAAATAGCTGTTTTATTTTCGCTATTTTTGAACCGAAAAGTGTAGTGTGGAAAATTGAGAATTTGCATGGTGCAAAAGTATTAAATAAGTTTAAAAAGTAAAGTTTAAAGATCCATTCTGATAAAAAGATACTTTGCTTATTAAAACTTGAATTAAATTGAAATGGACGAAGTCATAAAAATTGTAAATGATATTAAAAGTGGTTCTATAAAACCCATTTACCTTTTAATGGGTGAGGAGTCTTATTATATTGACAAACTCTCAGATTTTATTGAAGAAAAAGTATTGTCTGATGAAGAAAAAGGATTCAATCAAACCGTTTTATACGGACGAGATGTAACAGTTGAGGATGTGGTGGCTACTGCAAAACGATATCCTATGATGGCGGACCGTCAAGTTGTAATTGTAAAAGAAGCTCAAGATTTAAATCGAACGTTTGATAAATTTGAAGCTTATGCAGATAACCCAATGCTTTCAACCGTTTTAGTATTGTGTTATAAATACAAAACTGTTGACAAACGAAAAAAAGTAACCAAACTTATTGCGAAAAACGGATTGGTTTTCGAGAGTAAAAAATTATATGAAAACCAAGTAGGCGATTGGATTAAGCGTGTACTCTCTGGCAAAAAATACATGATAGAGCCTAAAGCTACAGCAATGCTCGTAGAGTTTTTAGGTACTGATTTGAGTAAAATAAACAATGAATTAGAAAAGTTGCAAATTATTTTACCCGTTGGGAGTACAATAACGCCCCAACATATTGAGGATAATATTGGTTTTAGTAAAGATTATAATGTGTTTGAACTTAGGAAAGCACTTGGGGAGCGCAATCAGTTGAAAGCATATAAAATAGCTGAAAACTTCGCCCAAAATCCAAAGGAAAACCCCATGGTGGTGACCACGAGTTTAATATTTGGATTTTTTATACAGCTATTAAAATATCATGGTTTAAAGGATAAAAACCCAAAAAATGTGGCAGCCGTAATAGGTGTGAATCCATTTTTTATGAAAGAATACGATGTTGCTTTGAAAAATTATCCAATGAAAAAAGTGAGCCAAATAGTTGGAGCACTTCGAGATATTGACGTCAAAAGTAAAGGAGTCGGTGCAAATGCAATTTCACAATCGGATTTATTACGAGAGATGCTTTTTAAAATATTCAATTAAAATTATAAAATTTCCGATATTTGCAACTCAAATCGTAACAAAACATTTATAAATAAAGTAAGGAACATGAATAAAAATACAATCTTAGGTTGGGCAACACTCATTATGATTTTAATGGGATTATTGCTTATTGCTCTGGGCGCGTTTCGATATGATGATGTTGCTGGATGGGGATTTGCAGCAGTAGGAATTGGATTTTTAGCAAATGCTTGGGTGTTTAGTTCGCTAAAAGGCAGGTTGTAAAAATACAAACACAAAGAGAAAAATAAATAAAAAGATAACTGTAAAACATAAATTATGTCAGACGATAAAAAAGTAATATTCTCAATGCAAAAATTGAGTAAAACCTACCAAGGTGCAGATAAACCAGTACTTAAAAATATTTACTTGAGTTTCTTTTATGGCGCCAAAATAGGTATATTAGGACTTAATGGTTCTGGAAAATCATCACTTTTAAAAATTATTGCAGGTGTAGATAAAAATTATCAAGGCGATGTTGTTTTTCAACCAGGTTATACGGTAGGATACTTAGAGCAAGAACCAATATTAGATGATTCTAAAACCGTTTTAGAAATAGTTCAAGAAGGTGCAGCAGAAACCATGGCTGTTTTAGCAGAATACAATCAAATCAACGATTTGTTTGGACTTGAAGAAAACTATTCTGACCCAGATAAAATGGACAAATTGATGGATCGTCAAGCGGCTTTGCAAGACAAAATTGATGCGCTGGGAGCTTGGGAAATTGACACTAAATTAGAAATCGCTATGGATGCCTTGCGTACTCCTGATGGTGATACTCCAATTAAAAATCTTTCTGGAGGTGAGCGTCGTCGTGTGGCTTTGTGTCGTTTGTTGTTGCAACAACCAGACGTTTTGCTTTTAGATGAGCCAACCAACCACTTGGATGCTGAGAGCGTTCTTTGGTTAGAGCAGCATTTAGCACAATATTCAGGAACAGTAATCGCTGTAACGCACGATAGATATTTCCTTGATAATGTAGCTGGTTGGATTCTAGAGTTGGATAGAGGAGAAGGTATTCCGTGGAAAGGAAATTATTCTTCTTGGTTAGATCAAAAATCAAGCAGAATGGCACTTGAAGAAAAAGTAGCTTCAAAACGCAGAAAAAACTTAGAGCGTGAGTTGGATTGGGTTCGTCAAGGTGCCAAAGGCCGTCAAACCAAACAAAAAGCACGTTTACAGAACTACGATAAATTGTTAAACGAAGATCAAAAACAATTAGACGAAAACTTGGAAATTTACATTCCAAATGGGCCGCGTTTGGGAACTAATGTTATTGAAGCAAAAAATGTTGCTAAAGCTTTTGGAGACAAATTATTATATGACAATCTAAACTTTACGTTACCACAAGCTGGAATTGTTGGTATTATCGGACCAAACGGAGCTGGTAAGTCTACTATTTTCAAAATGATAATGGGTGAACAAGCTACAGATAGTGGTTCTTTTTCTGTTGGTGAAACTGTAAAAATTGCTTACGTAGATCAATCGCATTCGAATATAGACCCAAATAAATCCATCTGGGAAAATTTCGCTGATGGTCAGGAACTAATCATGATGGGTGGAAAACAAGTAAATTCTAGAGCATATTTGTCTCGTTTCAATTTTGGAGGTGGCGAACAAAACAAAAAAGTTTCGATGCTTTCAGGTGGAGAACGCAACCGTTTACACTTGGCAATGACTTTAAAGGAAGAAGGAAATGTACTTTTACTGGATGAGCCAACCAATGATTTGGACGTAAATACGTTAAGAGCATTAGAAGAAGGTTTAGAGAATTTTGCTGGTTGTGCTGTGGTAATTTCCCACGATAGATGGTTCTTAGATAGAATTTGTACCCACATTTTAGCTTTTGAAGGCGACTCTGAAGTGTATTATTTCGAAGGAGGTTTTACTGAATACGAAGAAAATAAAAAGAAACGTTTAGGTGGTGATTTAACTCCAAAACGTTTAAAATATAGAAAATTAATTCGCAACTAATTTTCTTCTATTTTATTGAAAAAGGCTGTCTATTTTGACAGCCTTTTTTATGGTAATGAATCTTTATGTAATTAATTAGATGAAGTTGATTAACTTATTTAAAATAAATAAATTAAGTTGTGTTTTTAACTTAAAAATTTTGATTTAAGAGTCTCTGTAGGCATCATACAACTTTCTTTTTTACCGTACCATTTGTATCTGTTTTTTGCAACATAATCATAAGCAATTTTACTAAATGAAACAGGGAAAAATCCTAAAATACGGGCAAAAGTAAATACTCCTCCTAATTCCTTGGCAATTTCAAATACTGCTTCTGCTTTGTAATAGTAAGCAACTCCTGGATGATACAAGATGATGCTATCCATTTTTTGCGAATCAATTCCTAAATAATTAGTGATCTCTTGACCTAAAGCAGATTGTAAAGCTACAAACCTAAAAATATCCTTTGTATCATGCTTTATAATAAGTTGTACTGAAGTATCACACAAATTGCAAATGCCATCAAAGAGTATTATTTTCTTATTTTTTGGAAGGTCCTGCATTTTGAAAAATCAGTTTAAATTAGATTAATAAAAAATTATAGAACAATTATTGTGTCGTTCCGCATGCATTTACTTTTTTCCTGCCTCTACAAATTCTAAAACGTCTAAGCTTGCTTTTGAAGTAAAAACACCATAATTGACTGTGGCTTTGTTTTTTTCGATACTATCAATCGTTCCAATGGCTTTTCCGTCAAACATACGCACACGATCACCTACTTTTAGCACTGGTTTTGGCTTTTCAACAACTACTTTTTGTTTTTTCTCTTTCTTTTCCTTTCGAATTTCTTCCACCTGAACGGTTACTTCTTGGATGACTTCTTTCTTTTTTTCAATCTGCGCTTTTGTTTCTTTAGCAGTTGCTTTTTTACGCTTAGAATTTTCAATTTCAATAATTTTCAAAAACTCACCCAGTAATTCTTTTTTATTTTTGTTATTGAAATACTTTTCAGAAATGTCTTCAATCTTTTGTCCAATATAAATGGTCTTTTGATTGCTATCGTACAACTCTTGGTAACTTTCCAGTTTTTGCTTGATTTTTACATTGATATTTTCCATTTTTTTGCCCTCTTCACGTGCTTTGCTTTCTTCTTCTTTTAGCGTTTGCGACGTTTTTTCAAGCTTAGAGCGTTCCTTTTGTAAGGTGGCAATGGTTTTATCAAATCGTACTTTACCAACTTCAATTTTCTTTTTGGCGCGATTAATCAAGCTAAAAGGAATTCCGTTTTTGAGTGCAACCTCAAATGTAAAGGAACTTCCTGCCTGACCCAGAACTAATTTATATAACGGTTCAAGTGTTTTCTCGTCAAAAAGCATGTTGGCATTCGTTGCAAAGGGCAATTCATTCGCAAGAATTTTCAAGTTCGAATAATGGGTTGTGATTATACCAAAAGCTTCTCTGTGATAGAACTCCTCTAAGAAAATTTCAGCCAAAGCACCTCCTAATTCAGGATCAGATCCAGTTCCAAATTCATCAATTAAAAACATAGTCTTTCTGTTGCACTTTTTCAGAAAGTAATTCATGTTTTTTAATCGATAACTATACGTACTTAAATGATTTTCAATAGATTGATTGTCTCCAATATCGGTAAGGATTCTGTCAAATAAGAAGGTTTCACTGCGCTCGTGTACGGGAATCAACATGCCAGATTGCAACATCAATTGCAATAAACCAACAGTTTTTAATGAGATGGTTTTTCCACCAGCATTAGGTCCTGAAATTACAATAATTCTATTTTCTTGTTCTAACTCAATGGTTTGTGGATGTGTTATTTCGTTTTTTTGCTTGTTATTTAGATATAAAATAGGATGAAAAGCATCTCTAAAATACAATCTGCGATCTTCAGTAATATTTGGAAGAATTCCGTTTATTTTATTGGCATATTTGGCTTTTGCAGCAATAACATCGATGTCACTTAAGAAATCTTGATACTCAACTAATAAAGGCAAAAAAGGTCTGATTTGATTGGATAAAAGTTTTAGAATTCGGGTTATTTCCTCTTTTTCTTCATATTCTAGATTGCTCAATTCTCTGGAATATTGCAAAGTTGCTTCGGGTTCAATATACGCAATACTACCCGTTTTTGAACTTCCCATGATAGAGCCTTTTACTTTTCGGCGGTACATGGCCAGAACAGCCAAAACTCTTCTGTTTTGCACAAAACTCTCTCTAATGTCATCTAGGTAACCCAACGAATTATAGTGTGTCAGTGCTGTTCCAAAACTCTGATTTACTTTTCCGCGCACCGCATTCATACTTCTACGGATATTCAATAAATCTGGAGAAGCATTGTCTTTTATTTCGCCGTATTTATCAACCACATCGTCAATCATAGTGATAATGTCTTTGGTCAATTCTACTTGATTAGCTCTAAGATTTAAGTTTGGATAATAGTCTTCGAATTTTTTTAAAAATTGCAATAAAAAATTTACGGTACTCGAAAGGCTTGCAATTTTTCTAAAACTACCTACTTCAAGAAAACTATCTTCAATAGCAAGAAATTTGATTTCGTGTGATATGGCTTCAAAACCATGATTTGGGATGGCATTGTTATTTTGAAAAGACGATACATACTCTGAGGTTTGCAATAAAGCTTGCATCAAAGTTTCTTTGTCTTTAAAAGGAGTTATTTCAAGTGCTTTTTCTTTTCCAATATCAGTATTGCAAATAGAAGATATTGTTTCTAGTACAGTTGGAAATTGTAAATCTTGTAATGTTTTTTCGGTAATGGAGATCATTTATGCTACAGTCTTTTGAACTACAAAAATAAGCTTATTTTAAGAAAGAAACGAGTAGTTATTCTACATAGATTCAAAGAAATAAAAACAGAAAGAAACTCACATATATATAACGCTTTGTTTTACTAATTTTAGGAAAGTTACTTCTATCTTCTTGTATATTTGTACCAATAAATTTTATAAAAAAGCACTATTTTTAATGGATCCAATTACCATCATTCAAGGACAACTAGACGCATACAACAAGCAAGATTTAGAGTTGTTTTTAAGTTTTTTTTCAGACAATATTGAAATATATACTTTTCCAAATGAGTTACTTTACACAGGAATCCAAAATATGAGAGACTATTATGAAAATGCTTGGAAACTTAATCCAAATCAAAAAGCTATTGTAAACGAAAGGATGTTTCTTGACAATACAGTAATAGACAAAGAACTTGTGATTGGGAGAGCAAATGGTATTGACATAAATGTTATAGCAATTTATACAATTAAAGACAATATCATCATTAAAGTGTTTTTTATTCGACAATAGTCAAGTTTAATACATACATTTTTTAAAAAGTTCCTAAAAGAAATCATTATGCTACGAAATTTAAATCCTGCTTGGCAAACCATTATTGCAGATGAAATAGAAAAAACTTATTTTCAAGACTTAATGAAGGAAGTGGCGGTAGAATATCAAAATCAAATCTGTTTCCCTCCTAAAGAATTGATTTTTGAGGCTTTTAATCAATGTTCTTTTGATGTTGTAAAAGTGGTGATTATTGGCCAAGACCCTTATCATGGAGTGGGAGAGGCGAATGGTCTATGTTTTTCGGTGGCTGATGGGGTGCGCATACCGCCATCATTAAGAAATATTTTTAGAGAAATGAGTGACGATTTGGGAACTGTTTTTTTGCCTACATCAGGTAACTTAGAGTCGTGGGCCCAACAAGGTGTTTTGTTGCTCAATGCTACTTTAACAGTGAGACAAGATAGCCCTAATAGTCATAAGCATTTAAAATGGAGTCAGTTTACTGATGCAGTAATTGAGTTCATCAATTCTAAAAAAGAAGGTATTGTATTTGTACTTTGGGGTAGTTTTGCTCAAAAAAAAGGAGTAAAAATAGACCGAAACAAACATTTAGTTTTAACATCGGGTCATCCATCACCATTGAGTGCTAATCAAGGGAAATGGTTTGGAAACAAGCATTTTAGTCAAGTGAATGATTACCTTGAAGCGAATAATAAAGAGGCTATTATTTGGAATACAAATAGTTAGCCTAAGTCAAGATGTTTAATGTTATTTGGTTGTTTTGCGTGACTGATGGCAGTGGAGCTCTTTTTAGGCGGGCTTTTTTGCCCGACTAGAAAAGCGGGAACGTACAGCAGGACCCGAAGCTTTTGCGTAGGGGCACGCCCAAAAAATGATTAATCTCTGAAAATTATTTTTTGATAATATCTTCTAGTACAGCTTTGTCACTGTAATTGATGATTTTTAAAACAACCTCTTGATTTTTGATTGTTTTGCCTTCAATGGTGTACATTTTTCCTTTTTTTACAATTAGGTTACTGTTGTCAAAATCAACATCACCATATTGCAAAGAGTTTTTTATATCAGCAGTATCAATCCATTTTTGCGCCAATATTGTAGATGCTTTATCAGAGTAATAGAAAGGTTTGTTTCTCAAGTCATTTAAGACTCTGGCATTTGGAAAATAGTTACAACGAGTGTCTTTCCCACTGAAAACAAGGGCTACAAAAAAAAGTCCGATCACTAAACCAACTAAATAATAAGCAAAACGCTGAAAAAATTTCATAAAATATTTTTGTGCAAAGGTACTTGAAAAATTTCTTAAAAAACTATTAAATTTATATCACTATGAGGCAGGTCAAACCAGTCTGCAATGGCACTATTGGTGTGGATACCGTGGTACATATAAACTCCATTTTTTAAGCCTTTATCACAACGAATGGCGCGTTCAATGCCGCCATCTTCGGCAATTTTCATTAAGTAGGGTGAAATAATATTACTAATGGACAAGGAAGCCGTTTTTGAGTAACGAGACGGAATGTTAGGTACGCAGTAATGCAACACATTACTCTTTATAAAGGTAGGTTTTTCATGTGAGGTTACTTCTGAAGTTTCAAAACAACCTCCAGTATCAATACTAACATCAACAATTACGGCACCATTTTTCATGTGTTCTACCATTGTTTCTGATACTACCACGGGACATCTGTCTTTTCCTTTCATGGCACCAATGGCTACATCACAACGTCTTAGAGCTTTTAAAAGTGCTTTTGGTTGAATGGTTGATGTAAAAATGCGTTGGTTTAAATTGTTTTGTAATCTTCGCAATTTAGTAATAGAATTGTCAAAAACTTTGACACTAGCTCCAAGACCTATGGCTGTTTTTGCAGCAAATTCGCCCACAGTTCCAGCTCCTAAAATTACAACATCAGTAGGAGGAACTCCTGTAATATTACCAAATAATAATCCTTTTCCTAGGTCATTAGTGATCATTAATTCGGCAGCAATTAGAATAGAGGCCGTACCAGCAATTTCACTTAATGATTTTACTGCAGGATAGGTACCATCCTCATCTTTAATATATTCAAAAGCTAATGCAATGATTTTCTTTTTGGATAAAGCTTCAAAATAGGCTTTTGTTCTCGTTTTTAGTTGAATGGCTGAAATTATGATCGTTTGCGGATTCATCATTTCAATTTCACTAAGTGTGGCAGGTTCCACTTTTAAAATCATGGGACATCCAAAAACTTTTTTGGTATCACTTGTTATTTCGGCACCAGCATTGCTGTATTCTTTGTCAGTATAACTAGAACTAAGTCCAGCTCCAGCTTCAATCATCACGCGATGTCCTTGAAAAGTTAAGGAGTTTACGGCATCAGGTGTAAGGCAAATACGTCGTTCTTGAAAACTAGTTTCTTTTGGAATACCAATAAAAAGTTCACTTTTATGTCTAGCAATCTCTAGCTTTTCTTCTTGTGGTAAAAGCTGCTGTTTGGTGAATGGCGTAGTAGTAATTGACATTTTTTATGATGAATTAAGCGTCCAATTTACGTAAATTTTGCTAATTAAAGCACTACATTTTAGTAAATTAAAACTCAAATTTAAGCTATTATTTTTTCCATTTTGATATCGGCTCTTTCGTAAATTCCTGATTCGAGCGGAATTTCTGCAAAGCCAAACTTTTCATACAAGTGAATTGCTGATTTCAATTTTCTGTTGGAGTATAAAATGATCTTTTCTATTCCTTTTTCTTTAGCAATTGCAAAACAGTGTAAAATCATTTTTTTTCCTACTCCCAGTCCTTGAAATCCATCTGTTACCGCCATTTTACTCAATTCAAAACAACTGTTGTCTATTTTGATTAAGGAAACGGTGCCAATTATTGCATCGTTGAACTTGGCATAAAAAATCATTCCGCCTTTGTTAATAATCTCTTTTTTAGGATCCGAAAGTACAATTTCATCTTTAGGTTCTACCTTAAAATATTTCTGCAACCATTCGAGATTTAAATCCTTTATTGGCGCTGCCAAATCATCCGAAAAAGGAATTATGGTAACCAAGTTTTCTTGTATCATACTTTTTTATGTCAAAGTTAACTTTCTAGTTCCATCTGCTAAAGCATCGATATGAATTACAGAGTGTGTATCAGGAATTAAGTTTTCAATCTTTTCAGCCCATTCTATAAAACACCAATGCCCAGAGTACAAGTATTCATCAACACCCATATCAAGAGCTTCCTCTTCTTTGTTTACTCTATAAAAATCAAAATGATAAACCAATTGATTTTGAGATGCTTCGTATTCGTTAACTAAAGAAAAAGTTGGACTACTTGTAGCGCCTTGTACGCCTAATGATGTACAAAGTTGCTTAATCAAAGTAGTTTTTCCAACACCCATTTCACCGTGAAAAAGTATGACTTTATTCGGGTTCTGGGCAATAATTTGTTGTGCTACTTCTTCAAGCTGTTCTATTGAAAAAAGGATATCCATTCTGATAAAATTTTTTAAAGTTGACAATTTAAGTTTTTAGTCTTAGATTGAAAACTGAGACTGATTGCTTTTTTATTTCGGATTAAAAACTAAAAACGGAATAATCATTTCTTCCAGAGAAATGCCTCCGTGTTGATATGTGTTTTTATAATAACTCACATAGTGATTGTAATTGTTGACATAAGCCAAAAACAAATCACTTTTTGCAAAAATAAACGAACTACTCATATTAATTGCAGGTAAGCCAATATTTTTTGGATCTTTTACAGCATAAACATCTTTGTATTCGTACGTAAGACTTCTGCCTGTTTTATATCTCAGATTTAGACTCGTATTTTTATCTCCCACAACCTTTGATGGGTTTTTCACATTTATAGTGCCGTGGTCTGTAGTGATAATCAATTTGAAGCCCATTTTTTGTGCCTGCTGAATAATTTCTAGCAAAGGCGAATTTTTAAACCAACTTAATGTCAAAGAGCGATAGGCTTTATCATCAGATGCTAATTCTTTCACTACGTCCATTTCTGTTTTGGCATGCGATAACATATCCACAAAATTATAAACAATGGTGACTAAATCATTATCTTTTAAAGCCTTGAAACTTTCAGCTAATTTTTTACCACCAGCAAGACTCGTAATTTTAAAATAATCTTCTTTAATATTAAGTCCTAATCGCTTGATTTGCGCAGTCAAAAATTCAGCTTCAAACAAGTTTTTACCACCTTCTTCAGGATCGTTTTTCCAGTATTGCGGAAACTGTTTTTCCATATCTAACGGCGTTAAACCAGAGAAGATTGCGTTCCTTGCATACTGCGTGGCAGTTGGTAAAATAGAGTAGTAGGGAACCTCTTTTTCTAATTTATAGTAATTTCCTACCACCGTTTCAAAGGTTTTCCATTGGTCGTAGCGCAAGTTGTCAATCACTACAAATAAAATAGGCTTGTCTTTTTTCTTAAGTTCCGGCAACACGAGCTCCTTGAATAAGGTATGCGATTGTATTGGTCGGTCGGCATCGGTAACACTTGCGACTTTTTTAGGCATCGGTGCAAACCAATCTTCGTAATTGCGTTCGATAAACTTACCAAACTGCGAGTTGGCTTCTACTTTTTGAGATTCTAAAATTTGAATCATCCCTTGATCATCAATGTTTTCTAACTCAAGTTCCCAAAAAATCAATTTTTTGTACAATTCTATCCAATCTTCAAAGGAATTCACCATCCCCATTTCCATCGCTATTTTGCGAAACTCTTTTTGATAATCGAGTGTTGTCTTTTGAGAAATCAATCGCGAATGATCTAAGTTTTTCTTCAAACTCAGTAAAATTTGGTTCGGATTTACGGGTTTGATTAAATAATCTGCAATTTTAGACCCAATCGCCTCCTCCATGATATACTCTTCCTCACTTTTCGTAATCATGATCATAGGAATTGCTGATTTTTTTTCCTTCATTTCTGAAAGTGTTTCCAATCCGCTCATTCCAGGCATGTTTTCATCCAAAAAAACGATGTCAAAATTGTTTTCTTCAAATATCGCAATTGCATCTAAGCCATTGTTACAGGTAGTAACCTCGTAGTTTTTCTTTTCTAGAAATAATATATGTGGTTTCAAAAGGTCAATTTCATCATCAACCCAAAGTATTTTTATCGCTTCCATAACTGTGTCAAATTTTGTTGAATAATAGGTAATCAAAGTGCCAAATTACATCATTTTGTCACTCCAATCTACTAATATTTTGATAAAATTTTAGGACATCTACTGGTAAACTAATCCATTTATTTTTTTTCTTTTTCTCATTGGGCGTGCCCCCAAGTTCCGTAAACTCCACTTGGGGCAGGCTGTGCGCTGTATCTTTGCTTTTTTAAAGAAAAAAAGCAAAGGATGCCGCTTCCATCCTTCACGCAAATCACATTTTGAAATGAAAAATTTCCATTACTAGTACTGAAATACAATATATCTATTCCTTTTTTAGTTAATTGTATTGTAAAAATAAAGATTTTGTGCCTAAACTTTAATAAAAAATTAGGACTACAAGCACGTTAATAGTACACTTTGTTTAGTAAATTGTAAGAACAAATAATTTTATTTTCAAAAACATTAAATATCACCCTAACTAATTGTTAATTAAAACAGTACTATCATGACCGAAGATTTTATAACAATCGACAAAGAAGCCATTGCTGCACTTAAATTCCCTAATACTGATGTTTTAGAGGATAATGACCAAATAAAAATGAGAATTAGCGAAGTCAACAGAGCGTTATCATTAGGAAACCTAGAACATTCTAAAATAAAAATATTTTTTGAAGATGTTGAATCAAAGAAAGTAGTTGATACCACGGTTTGGGCTGTAACGGACAAAAATATCATCTTGAAACAAGGAGTGATGATTCCTATTAACCGTATTCATAAACTATTTTAAAAACAAGAAGCTATGCGAAACAAAATTTTTAAAATCTAAAACAAGATGCTATCAATTTTGTTTCGCGTTTCAATCAATATGTAAAAAGTTGTTGTAGTGTAAATGATAGTTAATATGTACCTTTGATACTCATTTATGCCAACAAAATCCCTATGAATTCCTCCTTGTTTTACAGTCTTTTACAGAGAAAATTTCCATTTCAGCCCACTTACAAACAAGATGTCTTTTTTCAAAAAATAGCCATTTTTTTGACTGAAACAGAGAATAAGACCATTTTTGTACTCAAAGGATATGCAGGAACAGGAAAAACTACTGTGATATCAACCATTGTTAACAGCTTAATAGACATTAATAAAAAATATGTTCTACTTGCCCCAACAGGTCGTGCAGCTAAAGTAATTGCTAATTATTCTGACAAACCTGCTTTTACCATTCATAAAAAAATCTATTTCCCTAAAAAATCTTCTGGTGGTGGCGTATCTTTTACTTTACAGCCCAACAAACATAAAAACACCATTTTCATCGTCGATGAAGCCTCGATGATTTCGGATACGAATTCAGATTCTAAGTTGTATGAAAACGGCTCTTTATTAGATGACTTGATTTCATACGTTTACTCAGGTACGAATTGCAAAATGATTTTATTAGGAGATACGGCTCAGTTGCCTCCGGTGAATTTGGATATCAGCCCAGCGCTTGATATTCGAACACTTAGTATGAATTACGATAAAGAAGTTGAACATATTGAGCTAGACGAAGTAATGCGTCAAGAAGAAAATTCAGGAATTTTATTCAACGCCACAGAATTGCGCGAAGTACTCAAAGAATCTTTTATCACTGATTTTAAATTCGATCTCAAAAAATTCAAAGATATTGTGCGTTTGACAGACGGCTACGATATTCAAGACGCCATTAATTCTGCTTACAGTAATTATAGCATCGAAGATACCGCTTTTATTGTGCGCTCTAATAAAAGAGCTAATCAATACAACGAACAAATTCGAACTAAGATTCTGGACAAAGAAAGTGAGCTTTCTACTGGGGATTTTTTAATGGTGGTGAAGAACAATTATTTTTGGCTAAAGGATTCTGACCAGGCAGGTTTTATCGCCAATGGTGATATTATCGAAGTACTCGAAATTTTTAGCATCAAAGAGTTGTACAGCTTCAAATTTGCCAAAGTAAAAATCAGAATGGTGGATTATCCAGATCAAAAACCAATTGAAACTGTTTTGCTTTTGGACACCATCAAAAGCGAATCTCCTTCGCTTACGTACGAAGAATCAAACCGACTTTATCAAGAAGTTTTGAAGGATTACGAGGGCGAAACCAAATTCAAACAATTCCAAAAAGTAAAAGCGAATGAATATTTTAATGGCTTGCAGGTAAAATTCTCTTATGCCATTACTTGTCATAAATCACAAGGAGGGCAGTGGAATACGGTTTTTATAGAGCAACCTTATTTGCCAGATGGTATTAACCGTGATTACATTAGATGGTTGTATACAGCCATGACACGTGCCAAAAATAAATTGTACTTAATTGGTTTTAAGGATGATAGTTTTGTAGAGTAAATCAAACAAACATTTAAGTCATGAAAGGAAAATCAAAGAAAACTTTAATGATCTTATAAGACTTATATGGTTCAATAATTTTAAAATAGTTTAGTTATGAATGCTTTAAACGATTTACATAAGATTTCAGGCTCTTTTTCAAACACCGAGAAAATGCCAGTTTTGTTTCTTGGTCATGGCAGTCCCATGAATGCCATTGAAGAAAATCAGTTTGTAACAGGATTTCGGAATTTAGCCAAATCCTTACCACAACCGAACGCTATTTTGTGTATTTCGGCGCATTGGTATACCAACGGCACCAAGGTTACAGCAATGGAAATGCCGCGAACAATTCATGATTTTGGAGGTTTTCCGCAAGCGTTATTTGACGTGCAATATCCTGCAAAAGGTATTCCAGAATTAGCAGTAGAAACTAAACAATTATTGACGCCGATTTCGGTTGAACTCGACGAACATTGGGGATTAGACCACGGTGCTTGGAGTGTTATTAAACATTTATATCCGGATGCCAATGTTCCTGTAATTCAGCTAAGTATTGATTATACAAAACCTGCGCAATACCATTTTGATTTGGCACAAAAATTAAGTGCTTTACGTACGAAAGGAATTTTGATTGTAGGAAGCGGAAATATTGTTCACAATTTGAGATTAGTCGATTTTCCGAATTTAGATAAAGATAATTACGGCTATGATTGGGCAATTGAAGTTCGTGAAACTATCAATTCCTATTTGCTAGACGGAAATTTTCAACCACTCCTAGATTTTGAAAAACAAAGCCGAGCTTTTCAATTAGCGATTCCAACTCCAGAACATTATTTACCTTTGATTTATACTTTGGGTTTAAAAGGAAAACAAGAAGAACTCAGTTTGTTCAATGATAAGTTACTGGGAGGATCGTTGAGTATGACTTCGGTAAAAATAATGTAACATTGGTAAACCAAACCAATCAAAACCAACTCTAAAATAGCACGAAAATAATTTCATCCTTGGTTGCAATGATGTATTTTTGAACTCAAACTTTTTAAACTACATGAAGATAATAGCAGTTATTCCCGCACGTTACGCCTCTACACGATTTCCCGCTAAACTGATGCAAGATCTTGGAGGGAGAACCGTAATCCTAAGAACCTATCAAGCAGCCATAAACACGCAATTGTTTGATGATGTTTTTGTAGTGACTGATTCCGATTTGATTTATGAAGAAATTATTTCTAATGGTGGAAAAGCTATTAAGAGTGTAAAAGAACACGAATCTGGGAGCGATCGAATTGCCGAAGCAGTTGAAAATCTCGATGTTGATATTGTGATTAATGTGCAAGGTGATGAACCCTTTATTGATGCCGAACCCCTTGCCAAAGTCATTGAAGTTTTTAAAAACGATTTGGATAAAAAAGTAGATTTAGCTTCGTTAATGCGCGAAATTACTAATCAAGAAGATATCAATAATCCGAATAATGTTAAGGTTGTAGTGGATCAAAACGGATTTGCTTTGTACTTCTCCCGATCTGTAATTCCGTATCCGCGAGAACAAAATGTTGGTGTTCGATACATGCAGCATATTGGTATTTATGCTTTTAGAAAACAAGCTTTGTTGGATTTTTATAGTTTACCAATGCAATCTTTGGAAGCATCCGAAAAACTAGAGCAATTGCGCTATTTGGAGTTTGGCAAACGAATCAAAATGGTCGAGACCACACATGTAGGGATTGGAATTGATACGGCAGAAGATCTCGAAAAAGCACGAAAAATACTTTAAAATAAGGAGTTACTACGCTAATTTTTCAATTACAATGAGTTCGTTGTGAATTTCTATTCGGGGAATAGTTCTAATTTGAAATTGCGGATGGACAAAATCGGTAATATATTTTTTATTTCTATTATTCTGATCATCGTTCAAAATCATGGTATTAAATAGAATAAAACCTTTTGATTTAAGGAGGTAACAAAGTCTATTGGTAAAAAAAGTTTCAAATAAAAAATTAGGCATGGTCGTGTCTTGAAATATATCAATGATTATTAAATCGTATTTTTCTTTAGTTTTTAACACAAATTCAAAAGCGTCGTCGATTATAATTTCCAGATTTTCAACTTCATTCAATTTGAAATAGGTATTTGCAATATGAATAATTTCGGGATCTATCTCAACTCCAGTTAGTTTGCCTTTAAATTTTACATCGTCAACTAGTGTTTTAATAACGCTTCCTCCGGCAACACCTAGTAGTAAGATGCGTTCCATTTTTACTATTTTTTCAAAACCAATACTTTTCAATCCGAGTCTTAAAATACGTTGTAAACTACCATAAGAGTAGTTCGCATTTTTTGAATCTAAAACCAATTCTCCATTTGCCCAAGTAACTTCAATTAACTGGTTAATACTTGATTTTGTTTCAAAAATTTTAATTGGAAGTAAATAACTCAATATTTTTTTAATCATTACGAATGGTTTTAACCAAAAATAAGTTTTTTATCATTTATTTTGTCACAAAATCTAAGTAATGAAAAAAATAATATACCAATTCCTGTTTTTTAAACTTATGGGTTGGAAAATAGTAGGCGGAATAGATCCTAATTTAAGAAAGTGCGTGATGATGGTTATGCCACACACCAGCGCGCATGATTTTTACTTGGGCATTTTTACAAGAGGAATTACGGGACTTGAAATGAATTGGGTAGGCAAGAAAGAGTTGTTTCGTTTTCCACTCGGAATTTATTTTAGATATATGGGTGGGGAACCTTTGGATAGAAGTGGAGGGTTGAACAAAGTGGATTCAATAGCTGCCATATTTGATAAAAAAGATACTTTTAGATTGGCTGTGGCACCAGAAGGGACTCGTAAAAAGGTAAGTGAATTAAAAACGGGATTTTATTATATCGCTTTAAAAGCTAAAGTCCCTATTGTTCCTGTTTCGTTTGATTTTGGGAGAAAACAAGTTCATTTAGGACAACCGGTTAAGCCGTCTGGCAATATTGAGGAAGACTTAACAATACTGAAACAACACTACAAAGGAGTCTTGGGTAAAATACCCGAAAATGGAATTCAATTCTAAAATTAAAATTTAGAAATTGATACAAGATTGAATTATCACAAAAATAAATGCTTTTCTAGAGTTTCTAGAGAAGCATTTTTATTTTGGAGTATATTGTTTAAAGGTGCCGTTTTTATAAAAAATCATGATTGTTTCAATTTCTTCCTGGTTTGAATCAGTTGGGTCTTTTACTGGAAATGGAATTTCCGAAATTATGTTAGGAATAGGAGGTATAAAGTCAGTAAACAAATCGGCAGCGGGAATATTGTTTTTATCTTCGATACCAAAATTGGAACTGTTTTTATTTTTGATGACATTTAAGTTATTTGCATCAAATTCCTGTAATTTAGGAAAACTTCCTTTCCCGTTTAGAATCCAATATAAATCAACTTCGGGAAAAACATCTAAAATTTTCAAGATAAAATCCAAACTTGGTTTGTTTCTTCCAGATAGGAGGTGTGACAAGCTAGAACGTTGTACACCTATTTTATCTGCAAAAGAAGAGGCATTAAGTCCGTAATAATCCAATATAATTTCTAACCTTTTAATAAAATCTTCGATGTTTACCATTGTAAATTATATTTAAATTACATCTATTTACAAATGTAAAAAATATAAGTGAATAAATGGTAAATTAGGTCTAAAAAGAATTTAAAATTACCATTTGTATTAAAGTAACAGTACTTTAAAAACAATATAAGTTCTTAATAATAAACGTTTTAATAATCTTTAACTAAAGTTAATCCTTTTGTTTACAAATATCTCTTATAGAAGTCTTTTTTGAGAACTGAAAGTGTTTACAATATTAAAAATAATTGTTTTTTGTCTGTTTACAATTGTAACTTTAAAGATGTTTACTTTTGTAAATTAAATAGTAATTATGAATTTAGAAGCTTTACATAGTCACAACCTAGTACAATCACTTAAAGGGAAATACATAATGCTTGATCATATTGAGCACATATTAGTTGATTTGAATACTTCAGATGAATTGGCAATTATCGGTAAGTCCGTTTTAGATAAACCTATTTATTCCTATACAATTGGTAAGGGTAAAATTAAAATTTTCCTTTGGTCACAAATGCACGGAAATGAAAGTACTACTACAAAAGCATTGCTTGATTTTTTGTTTTTTTTAAAGAGTGATGACATTTTAGCGACGCAAATGCTAGATAGCATCACTTTTTTATGTTTACCGATGTTAAATCCTGATGGAGCGCAAGCGTACACTAGAGAAAATGCAAATGGTATTGATTTAAATAGAGATTCTCAACTTTTATCTCAGCCAGAAAGCAACATTTTAAGACAAGTTTTTGATGATTTTAAACCCGATTATTGTTTTAACCTACATGATCAAAGAACTATTTTTGGAGTTGCTGATAGTGGACTTCCTGCTACACTTTCTTTTTTGGCTCCTTCTTATAATGAAGCGCGCGAAGTGAATGAATGTAGGTTAAAAGCAATAAACTTAATTGCTACTATTAATGACGGAATGCAGTCGTTTTTACCAGGTCGAATAGGTAGATTTGACGATTCTTTTAATATCAACTGTATTGGTGATACTTTTCAGTTTTTAGGAGTTCCAACACTTTTATTTGAAGCCGGTCATTTTCCTAATGATTATAATCGAGAAATTTCTAGAAAATTTGTCTTTATTGCTTTTGTTTTGGGTTTTAAAGCGTTAAGCGAAAACGTTATAGTTAGCAATGGAATCAATAAATATTTGAATATTCCTCAAAATAAAATCGTTTTTTATGATTTTATTTATAAAAATGTCAAGATAAATTATGATGGTATTGAAAAAATAACGAATTTTGCAGCACAATATAAAGAAGAAATTGTTGATAATCAGCTGTTTTTTAATGCTTATTTTTCTAAAATAGATGAATTGGAAAAGTATCATGGTCATTATGAGTATGATGCAAATGGCGCAAAGTATTCTGACAACACAGGTTTTTTACCTGTTTTGAATCAAAAAGCCGATTTTTATTTAGATAATAACATAAAATTTGTTAATGGAATGATAAATATTTAATATTTTTGTCTTTTTATTGTTTTTATGTATAATTTTATGCTTTGTTAAAGCAATTAATAATGTTAATTAGAGAGTTATGAGTAAATTTCGTTTAGATGAAGTAGATCACCAAATTTTAGATATGTTGATAGACAACACAAGAGTACCTTTTACAGATATTGCAAAAAAATTATTGATATCAGCGGGTACTGTTCATGTTAGGGTAAAAAAGATGGAGGATGCAGGAATCATAATGGGTTCTTCGCTTGTATTGGACTATGATAAATTAGGTTACTCTTTTATAGCATATGTAGGTGTATTTTTGAACAACACTTCTCAAACAAAATTTGTTTTGGAGCGCATTAATGAAATTCCATTTGTAACCGTAGCTTCTGTAACTACTGGTAAGTTTAATATTTTTTGTAAAATAAGAGCCAAAGACACTAAACATGCAAAGGATGTTATTTTTATGATTGATGATATTGATGGAGTTTACCGTACAGAAACTATGATCTCTCTTGAAGAAAGCATCAATGATAAGAAGCGCTTAATGCATACCATATTCAAAAACATGTAATTCTTGAATGCGCTGTAATTAAATACAACCTCAAGTTTATTCTTGGGGTTTTTTTATGAAAAATTAACTAAACCAACCACTCAAAACTATGTATACTTTACCTAAAATAGAACGTTTTAATCAAGATGTTTTATCTAAATACCATATTTACAATAGTGTTTTTATTACTTTGCCTTTTCACTCTATAGATAATACAGGAGCGTTATTACCGCTTTTTACAGATATATGTGATACTGGGTTTAAAAAACAAGAAACTCCTAAAGAAATTGTTGATTTTTTTACGGAGCGATACTTACACAATGCCTCTGAGCAAGAGAAAATTGATATTATGTTTCGTTTTATTCAATACATCGAACGACAAATTGTGCTTTTTGATGCTATTGAAGATGCTGCTTTCCCTGTGGTAAATAATATGGAGGGTATTGGTTCTTTGAGAGATATCAAAGAAAAGTCAGATGTAAAAGATAATGAAGAAGAATTAGTAGAGTTTTTAGAGAATTTTAATGTTAGAACGGTTTTAACGGCGCATCCTACTCAGTTTTATCCTGGAGCAGTGCTTGGAATAATTAATGATTTAACCGAAGCCATTCGTAAAAATGATCTTCTTGATATTAAACAATTATTAGCCCAATTAGGAAAAACTCCTTTTATTCAAAAAGACAAGCCTAGCCCATTTGATGAAGCAGTAAGTTTGATTTGGTTTCTTGAAAACGTTTTTTATCAAACCTCTGGAGAGATTGTTCAGTACTTACAAAAAAATATTTTTAATTCCTTATCTATAAAAAATCCTTTAATAAAACTAGGCTTTTGGCCAGGAGGAGACCGTGATGGAAATCCATTTGTAACTACTGAGATTACTTTGAAGGTTGCTGAACGTCTAAGAACCTCTATTTTAAAATGTTATTACATCGAAATAAGAAATTTAAAAAGAAAGTTAACGTTTTCTGGTGTAGATACTTTGATTACGGAACTTGAACAAAAACTATATCGTTCTGTTTTTTATTCAAAAGGTGATATTTATATAACTCTTGAAGATTTCAACACTCAATTATTAAAAATCAAACAAATAATTATTGAGCAGCACCAATCCTTATATTTGGACGAATTAGATGCTTTGCTGATTAAGTTGAACTTATTTGGTTTTCATTTTGCTACGTTAGACATTAGACAAAATAGTAAAATTCATGATGCTGTTTTTAGTGATATCGTTGATTACTTCCATCAAGTAGAATCGACTATTTTTCCAAAAAACTATAAGAATCTTTCTGAGACTGAAAAGATTTTAGCTTTAGAAACTATCAAAGGAAATGTAGACCCAAAAGTATTTCAAAATGAGATTACCCAATCTACGTTAGAATCAATTAATGCTATTCGTGTTATACAATCAAATAATGGTGAATTTGGGGCAAATCGTTATATCATAAGTAATAATGAAAGTGCGCTAAATGTTTTAGAAACCTTGGCCATGTTTCGATTGAGTGATTGGGAAAATCCTACAGTTGATATTGTTCCTCTTTTTGAATCAGTTGATGATTTGCAAAATGCTGATGTAATAATGGAAAAATTATACACCAATACTATTTATGCTGAGCATTTGAAAAACAGGAACAATAAGCAAACTATTATGCTTGGTTTTTCTGACGGAACTAAAGACGGTGGTTATTTAATGGCAAATTGGAGTATTTATAAAGCAAAGGAAATGCTTACTGAGATTTCGAGAAAATACAACATTAAAGTTATTTTCTTTGACGGTAGAGGCGGACCTCCAGCTCGTGGTGGAGGAAAAACGCATAAGTTTTACGCTTCATTAGGACCAAATATTGAGAACAATGAAATTCAAGTCACTGTTCAAGGTCAGACAATTAGCTCTAATTTTGGAACTTTAGATTCCTGTCGATACAATTTAGAAAACTTATTGAGTGCCGGAGTGAGTAATCAAGTTTTTGATAAAAATCAAAACGAATTGTCCATTAATGATAAGAATATTCTAGATCAGCTGGCAAATTTGGGTTACGACAAATATTTAAGTTTTAAAAATCATCCTCATTTTATTCCTTATTTAGAGGAAATGAGTACGCTTAAATATTATGCTAAGACTAACATTGGTAGCCGACCTGCAAAGAGAAATAAATCAGCACAGTTAGATTTTGCAGATTTACGTGCAATTCCGTTTGTAGGTTCTTGGAGTCAATTAAAGCAAAATGTACCTGGTTTTTTTGGAGTAGGTACAGCTTTAAAACACTTTGAAGATTCAAATCAGTGGAATAAAGTTCAATATTTATATGATAATTCATTGTTCTTTAAAACATTGCTTGAAAACAGTATGATGTCACTGGCTAAATCATTTTTCCCTTTGACCGCTTACATGAAAAAAGACCCTAAATTTGGTCCTTTTTGGCAAATTATTTACGACGAATTTTTAGAAACAAAACGATTATTATTAAAAATTGCTGGTCATAAAGAATTAATGGAGAATTACCCTGATGGTAAAGCATCAATTCAAATAAGAGAACGTATTGTATTGCCATTGTTAACAATACAACAATATGCATTATTAAGAATAAATGAATTAAATAAAGAATCGCAACCAGACGAAGCCTTAATAAAAGTATACGAGAAAATAGTAACCCGTTCTTTATTTGGAAATACAAACGCCAGTAGGAACTCCGCTTAAACAATACAAATATGAAATCAACACAGTTACCAATTAATGAATATGCACCCTTCTATGCTCAATATATTCAAGCTTTAGGAGAGGTAGATCTTATTGAAGAATTAGAAATTTCATTACATGAGTTCATTAAATTTGTTCAAAACATTCCTATGGATAAGTTTGACTACAGGTATGCTGATGGAAAATGGGATATTAAAGAAATTATTCAACATGTAATTGATACGGAACGTATTTTTGCTTATAGAGCGTTACGAATCTCTAGAAACGATCAAACGCCTTTACCTGGTTTTGATGAAAATATCTATGTTATCAATACTGAAGCCAACAAAAGAAGCATTCAAGAATTGCTTACAGAATTATCGGCAGTGCGCCATTCAAGTTTGTTGTTTTTTAAAAGCTTAAGTTCTGATCAATTTCAAAGAATTGGAACAGCATCCAACTCAGCAATATCAGTTAGAGCAATTGGATTCATTATGATTGGTCATCAAAAACATCATCAAAAAGTTTTTGAAGAAAGATATTTATAATGTATTAAAAAGCAGTTGACCAAATTTTAAGTTTATTATCAAACGACATAGTATTTGCAGGACTTGTAGAAGGCATCACATAATACGTAATGCCTTTTATTTGTCCAAATTTCTTGAAAAAGTACTTATGACTCTCTTTTCCGTTGAATACAATTGTTTTTATAGATGGAAATTGTGTAAATAATGTTTCAAAATCATTTATTTCGTGATTCTTTATATGAATATCCAAACTTCCGTTTCTATCACAACTTTTTAAAACATCCCAAAGCCCAATTTTACTCTCTTGTAGTACTTGTATTTTTAGTTCAAATTCTTCAGTTGCAGGAAAACTATCTAATAGTGTAAACATTATTTTCCAAAAATGATTTCTTTGATGCGCATAATATTCTTGCTTTTCTAATGATGCAATTCCAGGCATAGTTCCTAAAATTAAAATTTTAGTTTGTGCATTTACAAAAGGTGGGAATGAATGAATCATATTAAATTTTAAAGTACTGCATTTTCTTTTTCTAAAATTGCCAATCCTAACCTGATTTTTCCATAGTCTAGTTTTTCTTCAAAGTAATCAAAATAAGGTTTTAACGTACTTGGTGCTTCTAGTTTCGTTTTGGCTACTGCAATTTCTATAACTTCATCATCAGATATAAATGGAGTTAAATCAATATTTTTACCGTCAACAAAAAGTTTTGCTAGATGGGACATAATCGTACTTAAACCCAGTTTTCTTTTTTGAGCAATTTCTTCAACTGATAATCCTTGTTGATACAGATCAAAAGTTTCTTTGTATGTTGTTGCCTCTTTTTTCTTTTTAACCCCTTTGGCTTTTTGAAAATCAAGTATAGCTTGTATAAATGCAGCACCGTATTTTTCTAATTTAGCTTTACCCACACCATCTATGGCTAGTAATTCATTTTCACTAGTAGGTCTTTCGGTTTCCATTTGGCGTAAAGCCGCATCACTAAAAATCACATACGCAGGAACTGCTTCTTCTTTAGAAATTTCGTAACGCAATTTCCTTAAATTTTCAAAAAGAGAATTTGCTACTGTTTTACTTTTATTTACTTTAGTTTCTTGTTTTTCTACATTTAATTTTTGAACAGCCGTTAATTGAACCTTTTCATTATCGAATAAAACTTTTTTTGCCAAAGTGGTAAGTCTAATCTTGTTCTGTCTATGAAATGCAATTTCACAATAGCCCAAATTGATTAGCTGAATTAAGTATTGGTTCCAATCGTACCAAGATTGATCAGAACCTACACCATAAGTTTTCAAATTTTGGTATTCTTTTTCAAAAATATAAGCATTTTTGGACCCTCTTAAAAAATCAATAATTACGGGTAAAGGCTCTAATTCTTGCAAACGAACTATAGCGGAAAGTGCTTTTTGAGCCAGAACAGTTCCGTCAAAAAACAAGGGTGGATTTTTACAAATATCACAATTTCCACAATTTTCTGTTACCAATTCACCAAAATAGGATAAGAGTATTTTTCTCCGGCAGCTAAGTGCATCAGCATATTGCTTCATACGCTCCAGTTTTGCTAGTTGCACTTCGGCGTTTAATCCTTGTGATGCAAATTTTTGAAGCTGAATAACGTCTCCGTAACTTTCAAACATAACTGTTTCTGATGGCAAACCATCTCTACCCGCACGACCAATTTCTTGATAATAGCCTTCAATGTTTTTCGGTAAATTGTAGTGAATAACCCAGCGCACATTTGATTTGTCAATCCCCATTCCAAAAGCAACAGTAGCGCAAATGATATTACAATCATCATTTATAAATTCATCTTGGGTTTTAGAACGAACGGAGCTATCTAAACCAGCATGATAAGCTTTAGCATGAATACCATTTTTCTTTAGTTTTTCTGCAAGTTCCTCGGTTGTTTTCCTGCTCAGGCAGTAAATTATTCCAGCTTCATTTGGTTTATCTTGAATAAATTTTATAATTTGTTGTACTCGATCAAGTGCGGGACGAACCTCTAAACTTAAATTTTTTCTGTCAAAAGAAGCTACAAATAACTGTGGATTTTTTAAATTCAACTGACTGCTAATGTCTTTTCGAGTTGCTTTATCGGCTGTGGCGGTCAAGGCCAAAATAGGAGTGGAGGGAAACCTGTTTTTTAAATAACCCAAATTAGTATAAGCAGGTCTAAAGTCATGTCCCCATGATGAAATACAATGTGCCTCATCGATAGCAATTAAACTAATAGTTAAGGTATTAAAGAGATTGTCCAAAAAAGACAAGCTTTCCGGTGCAACATAAACTAGTTTTATAGTATTTGATTGTAAGCGTTCCGTATAAAAGCTTCTTTCACTTTCTGTTTGACTGCTATTGATAAAGCAAGCTTCAATTCCATTAGCTCTTAAACTGTCCACTTGATCTTTCATCAAAGCGATCAAAGGTGATATAACGATTGTAATCCCCGGAAAAAGTAAAGCAGGCAATTGAAAACAAATTGATTTCCCGCCACCTGTAGGCATAATGGCAAGCGTATCTTGTCCTGAAAGAATGCTATTTATTATGTCTTCTTGATTAGGTCTAAATTTTTCAAATCCAAAATTTTCTTTCAATTTGGCGTGTAAAATTTCTTGAGTCATGGTTGGTTTTACCTATTTATACAAAAAAGGAACTCTTTTTAGGAGTTCCTTTTTTAATTATTTTAAAAACTAATTAATCTTCGTCTTCATCTTCTTCATCTTCATCAGAAAAATCTCTGTCATTATCATCTTCGTCATCTTCATCATCACCAGAATCTGTATCAGGTTTATCGATAGCCTCGTCTTCATCATCATCGATGTCATCATCTAGATCTAAGCCTTTGATTGGTTCTACTACATCATCTAAGATAATTTCATCATCTTCGTCATAGTTCTCAATTCTATCAGCTAGTTTAGTACTTACTTTTACTAAATAAATTGTATCTTCAGTTCTAACTTCTACTGCTTCAACTAATTCATTTTTTGCGTTTCTAAAACTAATAATGTTTGAATCATCATAACCATCTGGAAATTTATCAACAAGAAGGTTTAAAATTTCATTGGTAAGTTTTGCGTAATCAACAATTACTCTTTTCATAAATGTATATTATAGATCTAATAAATAAGCGAATATTAATGGGGCAACAATGGTTGCATCAGACTCAATAATAAATTTAGGTGTTTTGATATCTAATTTACCCCAAGTAATTTTTTCATTTGGTACAGCTCCTGAGTAGGAACCATAACTTGTAGTTGAATCAGATATTTGACAGAAATAGCTCCAAAAAGGGACATCATGCATTTCCATGTCTTGATATAACATTGGCACCACACATATAGGAAAATCACCTGCAATACCACCACCAATTTGAAAAAATCCTATTCCATTTGAACTGTTTTTTGGGTACCAATCAGCAAGGAAAGTCATATACTCAATTCCTGATTTCATTGTAGATGCTTTCAAATCTCCTTTAAGTACATAAGAAGCAAAAATATTACCCATAGTGCTGTCTTCCCAACCTGGAACAACAATTGGTAAATTTTTCTCTGCTGCAGCATACATCCAACTGTCTTTCAAATCGATTTCATAGTATTCTTCAAGAACACCTGATAATAACATTTTATACATAAATTCATGTGGAAAATAGCGCTCTCCTTTATCATCAGCATCTTTCCAAATTTTATAAATATGCTTTTGTAAACGTCTAAAAGCTTCATGTTCAGGAATACAAGTATCCGTAACACGATTTAAACCGCGCTCTAATAAATCCCATTCATCTTGAGGAGTTAAATCTCTGTAGTTTGGAACTCTTTCATAATGTGAGTGAGCAACAAGATTCATGATATCTTCCTCTAAATTTGCTCCTGTACAAGATATAATATGAACTTTATCTTGGCGGATAATTTCAGAGAATATCTTTCCAATCTCAGCAGTACTCATAGCGCCAGCCATACTCACCATCATTTTTGCACCATTTGCTAATTGGTCTTCATATGCCTTTGCGGCGTCAACTAAAGATGCAGAGTTGAAATGCAAATAATGCTTTTCGATAAACTGACTGATTGGTCCTTTACTCATTTTATATAAATTTTAAAATCTTTTTGTAATTAATGTTAAAATTATCTCAAATTTAACATTTTTTTTGAAATCGTCCCTTAATTGATATAGATTATTTTCGATCGTAACCTAAAATTTTTAAAACATCTTGAGACGTTTGTTGCTCAGAAAACACCTCAGTAGCAAGAATTCCGTTTTCATCTCTATCAATTAAGATATGTTTTGGTTGCGGAATCAAACAGTGATGCAAACCACCATAACCTCCAATAGTTTCTTGATAGGCACCAGTATTGAAAAACCCGATATACAATGGTTTTTCTTTGTTGTATTTAGGCAAATAAATGGCATTCATATTTTGCTCAGAGTTGTAATAATCATCACTATCACAAGTCATTCCACCTAGTAATACCCGCTCATAAGTATCATTCCAACGGTTAACTGCAAGCATAATAAACCTTTTGTTAATGGCCCAAGTATCTGGCAAAGTGGTAATAAATGAAGAATCAATCATATTCCACTTTTCTCTATCATTTTGTTGCTTTTGATACAAAACTTGGTAAATAGCTCCACCACTTTCACCTACCGTAAAGGATCCAAATTCAGTAAAAATATTTGGAACATCAACTTCAGCTTCGTCACAAGCAATTTTAATTTGATTAATGATTTCATCAATCATGTATTGGTAATCATATTCAAAAGCTAATGAATTTTTTATTGGAAAACCTCCACCTATATTTAATCCATCAAGTGTAGGGCATTCTTTTTTAAGTGCAACATAAACCTTAATACATTTTACTAATTCGTTCCAGTAATATGCATTATCATTGATTCCAGTATTGATAAAAAAGTGTAACATTTTCAGTTCCAATTTTTTATTCTCTTTAATTTCTTTTTTGTAAAATGGAACTATGTTTCTATAGCCAATACCGAGTCTAGAGGTATAAAACTCAAATTTAGGTTCTTCCTCAGCTGCAATACGAATACCTATTTTAAACTTATTTTTGATTTGACCTTGTAACAAGTCTAATTCCTCAAAATTGTCAATGATTGGTATTGTATTTTTATGTCCGTTATTTATTAAACGAGCAATGTTTTCTATGTATTGATCTCTTTTAAAACCATTACAAATTACATAGGTACTTTTGTTAATCTTACCTTTCTCCATTAGGTTTTCAACAATATTAATGTCAAAAGCCGAAGAGGTTTCTATGTGAATGTTATTCTTGAAAGCTTCATTCATAATATATTCAAAATGAGAGCTTTTAGTACAGTAGCAATAGTAATATTTTGCTTCGTACTTGTTTTTTTCCATTGATTTTCTAAACCAGCTTTTTGCTTTGCTGATGTTATTAGAAATTTGAGGTAAATAGGTAAACTTTAAAGGCGTACCATATTGCTCTACTAATTTCATTAAATCAATATTATGAAAAAGTAAATGATCTTTATTTAATGTAAATTCTTCTTGTGGAAAATAGTATGTTTGATTTATTAAGTCAGAATATTTTGTATTCATGGATATGGATTTTGTAGATTAAATATTTAAATAAAATAGATTAATCTATAATTCAAACCCTAATATTAGCATACACAATTTGAAGTTTCTCAGTATCTGATTTCATGTATTGAAAAACATCAAAACTAAAATTTCCCTTTATAGAATAAAAACGTTTTAACATCCTTAAAAAAGACATTTTGTTACTGTTTTTATTAGAGCAATACTTGAATTTGTTTCGACTTTTTTTCATTGGTGCAAATGTAAAAAATAATATATACGTGATGCAATCCTTTTTTATAAAAAATATTTAGTTTTTATAATCTTGAAATGCTTGAAGAATCATTTCATTTTCAACCAATTGATTTATTTTGATTTTACCAATGCCTTCGATTAAGGCAAATTGTATCTCTCCAAATTCATTTTTCTTGTCATGAACTAGTAATTCAAGTATAGGATCTATGTCTTTTTGATCAAATACTATATCCTCATAAATGTGTTTAATACACGCTTTTATTTGAGAATATTCGTCTACTTTCAATAGCCCTTTTTGCCATGAAAGATAACTTTCTAATATCATACCAGCTGCTATTGCCTCTCCATGTAGAAGTGTTTTTTTAGAATCGTTTTCCAGAAAATAGCTTTCAATAGCATGGCCTAATGTATGTCCAAAATTAAGCGATTTTCTAATATTATTTTCTGTAGGGTCTTGCATTACTATTTCATTTTTGATTTCAACAGATCGATATATGAGATTGTCAAAATCAGCAAAATCAAATGCATCAAGATCGGTAAATGTTTTCCAATAACTTGCATCATAAATTAAGCCATGTTTAAGCATTTCTGCAAGACCAGAACGCATTTCGTTTTGTGGTACGGTTTCTAAATATTGTGTATCTATCAATACCATTTTAGGAACATTAATAACCCCAATTTGATTTTTGAGATTACCAAGATCAACACCATTTTTTCCACCTACAGAAGCATCAACCATAGCCAAAAGAGTGGTAGGGATGTGGATAAATTCAATACCTCTTTTAAAAGTAGATGCAACAAAGCCTCCTAAATCTGTAACTACACCACCACCTAAATTGAGAACTAGTGATTTTCTATCGGCTTTTAATTCTGTTAAAACATTCCAAATTTGAACACATGTTTCAATATTTTTATTTTCCTCTCCAGATTCAAATTCTATAATTTCAATTGTTAAATCAGTTTCTAAATTTGATAGAAAAATTGGTAAACAGTGTTCATTTGTATGATTATCTACAATAATAAAAATATTAGAAAATTTATTATTACTAATATATTCATTAAGCGCTGTATAAGCATTTTCATTGAAGTATATGGGATAGTTATTGGCGTGTATGGTTTGCATTTTTATTTTTATTTACAAAGTTTATTAAAGAGGTCTGTTGTTCCTGGATAATTTTTATTAACTGCAATCCCTAGGTACTTACAAGCATTTATTTTGTCTTGCATTTTATAATAACAACCTGAAAGCAAATATTCGGTTTTACCATCATTTAGTGTTGGTTCGTTTACTATTTTTAGCAAATAACTAATAGCGGTTTCACTTCTATTTAAACTAAAATAACAAACGGCTATATCTTGGTAAATTACCTTTTTTTCGGGATGTAACGCTAGTTCTTTTTCATAAAGTACAATAGCTTTTTCAAATTGTTTAGCGTCTCCCAATTTTTTTGCCTCAATCATATAATTTATTGTTTTTGGGGCATTTTCTAGAGGTTCAGAAGTATTGTTTTGAATAGTAGAAGCTGATGTTTCTTGATTTATTTTTTTAGTTAATGTAGAATCATTAGGATAAATTTTCACCCCTTCTTTGATAAAAGCCTCTATTTTGTTTGGATTGTAACCCGCCTGTTTGAGAGCAACTGCTGTATTTTTCCAGTTCGAAGGCATACTTCTATATTGACTAAAAAGTTTGTGTAGCTTAAATATTTCAGCAGTATCCTTATGTACAACTGCCATTCTAAGGCCATCTAAATAAAAATTAAGTGTTCTTGGTCTAGCATAAAAAGCTGATTTTACGTACTCATAAGCTTTTTGTTGATTGCCTTTTAATTTTTCTATTTTATGTAAATACCAATTTGAAATACCCATAAATGGATTTATTGTATTTGATAATTTAAAATATTTTTCAGCTTCCTCTAAGTTATTCTCATTAAACAATGCAATTGCTGTGTGTTGGTAAAATGTTTCTCCATAAATACCTACTCTTGTAATAGCTGGGAATTCATTAAGGATTGCATTAGAAGATACTGGGGTTTTATCAAATTTTATTCTGTATTCTAACTGAGCAGCTCTCCAGTCCATAAAAGAGACGCAAGTTGTAACCACGCTAACAATAATTAAAAGTAAACCTAACTTTTGTGAGCTACTATTTACAGCTAAATACTTGGTTGAATTTAAAACTGTAAATACAATCATCAATGCAAAAGCCAGTTGCATTGTAGGTCTGTACAACGGAAAGTTAAAAAAGGCATCTATGAAATACCCTGTAAAAAGCATTAAAACAAGTAATGAAATAGTTTTATCGGTATCGTTTTTTGTGAAAATATTTTTAGCGTTGATAAAAAATATTAAAACAAAAAGACTCAAATAGACTAAGCCGTTAATAATTCCCGTTTCGGCTGCAATTTCAAGTAAATCGTTGTGAGTATGTGAAGAAATTAATGCTTCATCAATGGTGGTTCTTTCATAAGGAATACTTTCAACTCTCCAATTTCCTAGACCGATGCCCGTTATGGGGTCTTTTGAAATCATTTTCGCTGCATTGTTCCAATAATTCAACCTCGCAGATGCAGAAGCTTCATTTGTATCTGCAATTTGCACAATTCTAGTACTTACGGATTCAAACCTTCCAACACTATCACTATTTTTAAAAACGATACTACTTAAAAAAACAGCCAACGCTATTGGAATTAGAATATAGATTGTTTGTTCAGCTGTTTTTTTCGCGAATGAATGTATTTTAAAATAGACTATTAGAAAGACTACAACTTGAAAAAATAACCCCAAATAAGCAGCTCTAGAACTAATTAAGATTACTGTAAAACTTGCTAGCAACAAACATAAAGCTAAAAACCATTTCTTCCAGTTGTTGTAGTGTAAAATTCCTAGTACTAAAAAAGGAATTTTAACATTAAGACTCGCTGCAAAAATATTAACGTTTCCTGTATTCCCTTTTAAGTTGTTTAAAGCATTAGTTACACTTTCAAAGTCTTGCAATATAGTACTTAATTGAAATACGGTTTGTAAAAAAACACTTATTCCCACAAGCACAGCAATATGATACAATAAATGCAATTTATCTCTAAATAAAAGAATCAAATTAAGAATCATTACAACAACAATCAGTAATTGAATAAAGCTATTGATTGACAGTGAAAGATTTTTACTAAAAAATAGTGAGCAACCACAAAGAATAATAAACAAAAAATAGATTTTTAAAACTAAACCTTCACTAGAGAAGAATTTAGTCTTTTTGTAAGCTACTTTTTTATTGCTAAAAAGGTAGAGTAATGCAACAATATTGACCACAGCCATGTAAACAAACTGCGTGTTTAGTATTTCAATACTTTTAAAATGAGGCAAAAAATCAATCAAAAAATAACAAAAAAGAAAAAATAATGCCATGAAATTTTCATAAAATGAGCTTTGTACTGTATCGTTTTTAATTTCTGTATTCATTTTAATTTTGGTAAGAATTAGTTTCAATATCTAAAGAGATACGCTAGGTTAATACTATTTTTATTTCTATTCAAAACACTTTAATTTACTCTTTTATTTTTTTTAAAAGGCATTTGATAATTTCGCATTTTTGAATATAAAACTTTTAATTGTCAAATGTATAAATTTATCAATTCTTAAATTATTTAATACCATAAAAAAGTTCCTATTGCATTTTTCTTTTTTTTGACATCAAATTTTATAAAAATATTCAAAGTCTGCCTATATTTGTATAAAATTAGAACAGATAATGGAAAAGATATTTGATAATACACAAGTTGCCTTTGCATTAAAAAGCGATACAGAACTTGATCGTGCATATTTTTTATTTAAAATGATAGCTAATCAACCTCTTGTTAGAATAGGAACAGCAGTTACCAATTTTGCAATCAAAGCAAATTTACCAGTAGAAGGATTAATAAGAGCAACGGTTTTTGATCATTTTTGTGGAGGTGTTAACGAAATGGACTGTCTTAGCGTTGTTGATAAAATGTTTACTAAAGGCGTGACTTCTGTATTGGATTACTCAGTAGAAGGAAAAGAAGAAGAAGATCAGTTTGATGCTGCTTTGAAAATGACATTAAAAACAATCGACTTTGCTAAGAAAAGAGATGCAATTCCTTTTGCCGTTTTTAAACCAACAGGTTTTGGACGATTTGAATTGTATGAAAAGCTAGGTAACAATGAGAAATTAAATGAAGAAGAACAAATTGAATGGAATAGAGTGGTAGCTCGATTTGATTTGGTTTGTAAGGAAGCTCATGAAAAAAATGTATCATTATTAATAGATGGTGAAGAAAGTTGGATGCAAGATGCTGCCGATGATCTTGTTACTCAAATGATGCGCAAATACAATAAAGAAAAAGCAATTGTTTTTAATACTTTACAAATGTACCGTTGGGACCGATTGGATTACCTGAAAAAATTACATGAGCAAGCTAAAAATGAAGGATTTCATATAGGTATGAAAATAGTTCGTGGTGCGTATATGGAGAAAGAAAATGTACGTGCTCAAGAAAAAGGATATCCTACACCTATTTGTGCCTCAAAAGAAGCTACAGATGTTAATTATGATGCGGCCATTAGTTACATGACTGAAAACTTAGATATGATGTCAATATTTGCTGGTACTCACAATGAGTCAAGCACGTATACACTCATGAATTTAATGCATGAAAAAGGAATTAAATCTAATGATAATAGAATATGGTTTGGGCAATTATACGGCATGAGTGATAATATCAGTTATAATCTAGCCAATTCAAATTATAATGTTTCTAAATATTTACCTTTTGGTCCTGTAAGAGACGTTATGCCTTATTTAATTCGTCGTGCGGAAGAAAATACATCAGTAGCTGGTCAAACAAGCCGCGAGTTAATGATGATTAAAGCGGAAAGAAATAGAAGAAAAGGAAAATAATAAAACCAAAAAACTCCAATTTGTTATCAAATTGGAGTTTTTTTTGGTTCTAAAAATAATTTAAGAATTACTAAACTGCAGGTTGCTTAAATTTTTATAAATTCCATTTTCAAGGACAATTAAATCTTGATGTGTTCCTTTTTCGGCAATTATACCATTATCTAAAACTAATATTTGATCAGCAGAGCGAATTGTTGAAAGTCTATGTGCAATAATAATACTGGTTCTACCTTCCATTAAAATTTCAAGAGCTTCTTGAACTAATTTTTCACTTTCACTATCAAGAGCTGAAGTTGCTTCATCTAGGATTAAAACTCTAGGATTTTTCAATAAAGCTCTAGCAATTGCAATGCGTTGACGTTGTCCGCCTGAAAGTTTTATTCCTCTTTCACCTACTATTGTCTCAAATTTTTCTGGAAAACTTTCTATAAATTGATATGCATTAGCTTGTTTTGCAGCCACTAAAATTTCTTGGTCCGTTGCATTAGGTTTTCCGTAAGCAATATTCTCTTTAATAGTTCCTCCAAAAAGAATAACATCTTGAGGAACAATACTCATATTACCGCGAAGGTTTTCAAGATCGTAGTCGTAAATACTTTTTCCATCAATTAAAATTTCGCCATTATCAATATTATAAAAACGAAGCAGGAGTGAAGCTATTGTAGATTTCCCCGTTCCACTAGGTCCTACAATTGCTATTTTTTGACCAAAACTAGCCGAAAAATTCACGTTTTTCAAAACTTTTATTTCCTTTCTTGATGGATAACTAAATGCAACATTTTTAAATTCTACTGTTCCCTTTATTTTTTGTACTTCAACTTTCTCTTTGTTAGAGTTTATTTTTTCTGGAGTTTCGTCAAGCAGTTCAAAAACACGTTCTGTAGCTCCTATTGCTTTTTGAATTTGTGCATAAAGCTCTGCTATACCGCCAAAAGATGCGCCTACAAAGGTGGAGTATAATACAAATGAAATCAATTGACCCACACTCATTTCGCCACTAATACTCAAATGAACTCCGTACCAAACTACGGCCACAATAGCCCCAAAAAGGCAGAAAATTATAAAGGAAGCAAAATAACCGCGATATTTTCCACCTTTTATTGCAATTGAAACAACTTCTTTAATTTTTAAATTGTATCGAGCAATTTCATACCATTCATTCGCAAAGGCCTTTACAATACTAATACCTTGCATTGTTTCTTCTACAATAACCTGACTTTCAGCTACTTTATCTTGAACATTTTTAGAATATTTTCTGATAAATCTACCGAATACAACAGCTGCAATTGCAACCAGCGGTACAACAGATAACATCAATAAGGTAAGCTTTATACTTTCATTAGCTAATAGAAGTACTCCTCC
Organism: Flavobacterium sp. CECT 9288; assembly: GCF_918731615.1. NCBI lineage: Bacteria > Pseudomonadati > Bacteroidota > Flavobacteriia > Flavobacteriales > Flavobacteriaceae > Flavobacterium > Flavobacterium sp. CECT 9288. Next base: position 1,581,111 of record NZ_OU957226.1, read on the forward strand.
AACAATTAAGATAAACTGGCGTAAAAATTCAGCAATGGTTGATGTAAGTGTATCTTGTATTTGCGTAATATCTGAGCTAATACGACTATTAAGTTCTCCTACACGTTTTTGTGAAAAGAATGACATCGGTAATTTTACCAAATTTGAATAAAGCGCTAACCTAAGATTTGCTAGAGTATTTTCAGTAAAATTCACAAATAAAGACAATCTAAAAAAGGAGAAAATAGATTGAAGAAATAAGATAACAAGCAATCCGCCTGCAATTAGGTTTGCTTGGTCATTGTCTTTATTCTTAACACAATCAATTAGCATTCCCATCAGCTTAGGAAATGCCAGAGCCGTACCCCCCGTAAAAACTAAAAAAAGTAAACCTACATAAAATTTCCATTGATGCTTTCCAGCAAAACGAAAAATAACAGTTGCTTTTTGCAGAGATGATGCCGTAATTTTCGATTTTGGTAAATCGTTTTCTTTGAACCTAGCCATTGATATTTGTTTATACTGCAAATGTAGGACTAACAGATATCAATACAAAACATATCATGTGTTTCGTTTTATTTGTAGAATTCTGTCTGCTAGATTATTACAATTTAATTCAATTTTTTTTTTGATTTTTTTTCAAAAAGGCCTTGCAGAATCAAATTCTAACACTATATTTGCACTCGCAATAAGGTAATGATGGCAACCTAATAAAATAGGGCGATTAGCTCAGCTGGTTCAGAGCACCTCGTTTACACCGAGGGGGTCGGGGGTTCGAACCCCTCATCGCCCACAAGATAAACTCCATTAGAAATAATGGAGTTTTTTATTTTCTAAAATATTTTTCTATTCTTCATTTATTTTTTTTTAAAATTCCAATAAACTATAAAAATAGAAAGTCGCAAGTGTATTAAAAAAACAAATCTATTTATCTGTTCAAACATCTTCCCCTTGGTTCATCACCCTCATGAAGCACAATTTCGGAATGCAAAAACTGAGCTGCAGCTGCAGAGTCATTTACTTTTGTAGCACTACGTTCTAACATTTCTAATTCAAACTCGGTTAATACAATTTCCCTTATTCCAACTTTTCTCCATTGCGATAATGGCCTGCATCCTCTTGTTATTACGCGAGCCAAATAAAGTGCATCAAGCAAAGCTTGATTCGCACCTTGACCTTTAAATGGACTCATAGGATGAGCTGCATCTCCAATTAAGGTTACTGGTCCGGCTTTCGCCAAAATCTCCGACTTAAGTAATTCTCGGTCATAAACAGGATAGCCTGAAATCTGAGCTTCTAGTGTTGCTAGTAAAATTTGAGGAATAGGATTATGCCACAGTGTTCTACGACACGCTTCTTCTTTTAATGCTTGAGCTCCTTGAGCACTCAAAGCCTTAGCTTCTTCTTCGGGCATTGGGAAACTCAATTGCCACATTACTGAGTATGAATCATAAGGCATAACATAGATTCGTTCTTTGCCATTGGCAGTTTGAAATACAGTAGCCGAATCAAGTAGCGGACTATCGAGACCTTCAAGGGTTTTTAAAGGGCAAATACCTAATATTACAATACAACCGAGATAGCGTAAAGTACTACTATCATCACCAATCAGTAACCTCCGTACCGAACTACGAATTCCATCGGCCCCAACGACGAGGTCTGCTTTATAGCTTTTTATTTTTCCATCCACTTGAAAGTTTAAATCAATACTTTCATCGTTACATATTTTAAAATCTGTTAATTGGTGACCCCAATGTATTGGATCATGCCCGCCTAACTGCTCCAGAAGTGCTAAGCGCAAAGATTGTCGTGCAATATGAATGTTGGTGCGTTTTTGAAAAGTTTTCGCATCCGATTGTATCCATTTTCTAACTCCCCATTCGCCAATAACTGTTCCATCAATCGTGTGAACTACATGTCTTGTTGAAACTACTCCTTCATTTAATGAAATGATTCCCAAGCCTTCAATAGCTTTGCTGGCTTGTTGCAAAGTAAGCCCGTAACCTTGAGATCTTGCTTCAAAGTTGTTATCGCGTTCAAATATTGTAAAAGGAATTCCACGATGTAAACAAGCAACAGCAAGAGCAACTCCGCCAATACCACCGCCAATAATGGCAACATGTGGGTAATTTTCTTTGTCTGCTTTTGGTGCATGTATCGTTTTAACTAAGCCAGATCCGCTGCAGTGTGAGCAAGCATACAAGTGTCCTTTGGGTGGGGTTGGAGCTGGCTTATCTTGATTGTTTTTGTTAAAAATCTCTAGTTCAATTAAATATTTATTTCGAACCTTCTTACTTAGCCCTTTACTTTTTTTACCACGTCCTTTACATTCGAGACAAAGAGTCCAATATGTTTTTGTATTTTCCACTATTCTCGTTACTTTTTTTCTAAAACAAATTACACTTTTGATTTGACTTATTTTAAAGAATTACAAAAAAGATGTTCATTTAATCTAATGTCAAGGCACCCAAAATTTCTTCTGACAAAAAGGGTCCACCCGGATATTGAGCCGTATAATCTAAGTTCATCCAAATTTGCCCGCGTTCATCAACGTGATAATGTAATTTTTGATTGGCGCTTTCCTTGGGGAAAAGAATATTCTTGATCAAAAAATTGACTTTTTCTAAATCGGCTTCAGTTCCAATTAAAATTTCTGGATAAATGTGTCCTGTCGTGTGTATCAGTCGTGGTGTTCCACCAATGGATTTGATAGTTGCTGCCATTAAAATAGAATGATCGTCACAATCTCCTGAAAAATAAAGCAAAGATTCTGATGCAGTTGCAATGTAATCACGCGCTTTTGGGTCGCTTACGTAATTCCAACGGCTATTAATTTCTTTAAAAACGGCAAAACATTGAATAATGGTTCTGTAATCTGAATAGCCTTTTAGTCCTTTAAAATGCTTATTCGTGGCCATTAAGGCAAAATTTCTAATTTTTGGATTTTGATATTCTATTGCGTTGACAATTTTTGATTTATTTGGAAAAGGCAACAATTTTGCAATGATAATATCTTGAGGATATGGATTATCAGACATGGTGTAAAGCATGGAATTGTAATCTTCATAAACACTATTAAAACCATAATTACCAATAGTAGAACCGTAAATTAAAGCAAGTAGGTAAACAAATATACAAAGTATGATAATGGTACGTAATAACCTTAAAATTAACTGAATTATTACGACCATAACGATAAAAATCACTACGCGATCAATGTTCAAAAACCAATTGGGATTGATTAAGTTTTGATGTAAAATGATAAAAAGAGGAATGGCAATTAATACATTCAGTACAAAAATGATCACATCATCCCAAGGTTTTTTGACCTGAAAACGATGTTTAATTCCCTGAAAATTAATTTCTTTTTTTTGTATCATAGTTACAATAAAAACAGTTCCCTATACTGTTTTTACAATGTCCTCAAAAGTACCTTTTTTATCAATAATTCCGAGTTCAAAAAGTTGATTTTGAACTTTGTTTAACATTTGATGTTCTAATCCTTTTTGAGACCAACGCGTTAATCGCAACCATTCTTGAATATCTTCTATTTTTTGGTTGTACGCTTGAGCTAATGTTTTGTCAATGCTTGGTATGTCTTTGAATTCTTGTGTGGTTTGATTGATAATCTCTAATACTTTCGTAACTATTTCGGGTTGTTCCAGCAGAACTTCATCGCGAACTGCAATTACAAAGCAGGGCCAAGGAGTAGGACAATCTGCAACTCGTCTGAAAATACCTTGATCAACCAATGGTTTAGTCATAAAACGTTCCCACATAAAATAATCTGCTGTTCCATTGGTTAATGCTTCAACAGCTCCGTCGATAGTATTTACGATTTCAAATTGTAAATTAGTTGTATCCCAATTTTGATTACTAGCGTTTACGTAAGCCATCAATTGCGAACCAGAGCCCAATCGGGAAATAGCAATTTTAGCGTTTTCTAAATCTGCTAAGGTTTTAAAACTTGAATTAGCAGCAACATGAATACCCCAAATTAAAGGACTTTCAACATATACTTGCACTATTTTACTCGGATTTCCAGCTGTGATGTCTTTTACAATTCCTTCAGTAAGGATAACAGCAATATCAGTTTCGCCATCCCGAAGCATTTGACACATTTTACCGGTTCCCTCAGGAACATCTGTCCATTGTAAGTCTATATTTTCATTTTCAAAATCGCCGTTTTCAATGGCTAAATGCCAAGGCAAATTGAAATGTTCAGGAACTCCTGCTATTTTTAATGTTTTCATTATAAAAAAGGATTTTTTAATTCGTACCAGTTCCAAGAGACACCGTCTTCTAAGTAGGTTTCGGTCATTTGAAGGCCAATTTTTTGCAAAATTCGGTTTGAAGCAATGTTATCCGAATGCGCTGCCGCTTCCATAACCGGAATTTTCATAGTTTTGAAACCGTAGTCCAACCACGAAAAACTAGCTTCACTGGCGTAGCCTTTGCCCCAGAATTTTTCATCTAAGCGATACCCAATATCGTAAAAATGGATTTTGTTATTGACCATTTCGGTGTTGAATTTGAGTCCAGCCCAACCAATGACCTCATTAGTTTCTTTCAAAACCATTACAAAACGTCCAATTTTGTTTTGCTTGTATTGCTCTTGAACGGAGTTGATGATGTTTTTTACCTCATTTACATCTGTTAATGGAGTGTTCCAAAGGTATTCGTGTACTTTTGGATTTCGGTCCATTTCGAACAAGGCTTCAGCATCTGAAAGTTTCATTTCTCGCAAAAGTAATCGGTCAGTTTCTAGAATTAAGTCCATAGTAAATTAATTTTAAGTCTTTAGCACAATTTCCCTTAGCCCTGATATAAGCGGTATCCTCTTGTGGTAGCGCTAGTGAACACAAGAGATATAGCGGATAGCAGGAAACAGCTCCTAAAATTAAACATTTATATCTTTAAAATGTTGATTTTTTGCATAACGAATCATGTTGGTAAAAGCGTCGTCATCTAAACTCGGAATTTCTAAAATTTGATTTAAAATCTCGGTGTCGTACTCGTTAGCCGCTGTTGTAAAATACGGACTCAAATGCTTACCAATGCTCTCGTAATACAGTTTTTCGATCGTGTTTTGATAGGTAAAGTCTTTGATGTTTTCTATTAAAGTAAAATTAGAATAGCCAACCTCTTTCATAATCAATTTCAATCCGTTAGCCATGTTAAAGCTTTTTCTGTGGACTATGTTTAACTGTTCAATATCTTTTCGTTGAAAAACTGAAACAATAACTTTTGCAACATAATCTACAGGAATAATGTTTAAAACCGTATCGGGATTGACAATAAACCTCACGTTTTCTTGATCGCCTTTGCGTTGCGAGGTAAAGTGGAAAAATTTGGCCAACAAATAAAACACCATGTATTTTGAGATAAAATAGGGGTTTTCAGGAGTAAGCAAGTTGCCGCCGATAACGCTGGGACGCAAAATTTGAAAAGGCAAACCTATTTTTGTACAAGCTGTTGCAATGAAATTTTCAGAAGCAAATTTCGCGTTTTCGTAAGCATTGCGGTGTTCAGGCTCAAAATTTAAGGAATGAAAATCGTTATCAATCATTCCTGTTCGGTTGCCTGATGAAAATGCTGTTCCGATGTAAATAAATTTGGTAATAAACGGATGAAAAAGTTCAAAAATAGACTTGGTGATCGTAGTGTTTTCGTTAAAAATTCTTTCGCGCTGGGATTCGTCTGTAGACAAATTGACCAAACCAGCCGAGTGAATAAAATACGCTCCTTTGATTTTTTCGGTTACCGTATTTTGAATATCAGCTAAATCTGTATCAATGATTTCGATAAATTTTTGAAGTTTTTCAAAACCTTGCTGAAGCAAAACAGAAGGTGTGTAGCTGCTTGTCAGTAATTCTTTGATACGATCGTGGGCCGATTTTTTTCCTTTATTTCGCGCTATCAAAAAGAGTTTCCCATCGGGATTAGAAGTACTAAAAAGTTCTAGAATTTCATACATGACGTGCGATCCTAAAACGCCCGTGGCACCGGTAAGTATTATTTTCATTCGTTGTTTGTTCAAAAAACAAATGTAGTTTTAAAAAAGAATAAATTGTTTTTTAAAACTACAAATGTGTATATCAAGAATTGTAAATTTAGATTCCTGCGGCCAGTTTATCTAGTGTATACGCAATTAAGGCATCTACTGCTTTATAAGGATCCTCGCTAAAAGTTCCAGATGCACGATTGGCAATAATGGCATTTAATGACAAGGCATTGTGTCCTAAAAGTGCCGAAAGTCCATAAATTGCAGCGGTTTCCATTTCTAAATTGGTAATTTGACTTTCTCCAAATTTAAAATTATCCATTTTTGAATTCAATGCTTCATCTTGAATGTTCAAACGGAGAACGCGTCCTTGTGGTCCGTAAAAACCTCCAGCAGTTGCTGTAATTCCTTTGTGCATTTGGTCACTTTCAATCATTTTCTCTAATTTTTCAGAACAAGCAATTACATACGGTTTTCCTTTTCTGAGATCCCAATTAGTATGTTGAACGAAAGCGTCCTCTATTTCTAGATTCGAAACTTCCTCAATTAAATAGGAGCGAAGCATGTTGTCTAATCCCAAGCCAAATTTAGATAGTACAAAACTATCCACAGGAATATCAGCCTGCAAAGAACCTGAAGTTCCAATACGGATGATGTTCAAGGATGTTAAATTTTCTTTTGGCTTACGCGTTTCTAAATCGATGTTAACCAAAGCATCAAGCTCGTTGATTACAATGTCAATATTATCTGGACCAATTCCAGTAGACATCACGGTAATGCGCTTGCCTTTAAAAATTCCGGTTTGGGTTTTGAATTCTCTTTTTTGAGTCGAAAACTCAATACTTTCGAAAAATTGGGTGATTTTCTCCACTCGATTTTGATCTCCTACAAAGATGATATCGTGCGCAATATTTTCGGGTTTTAAATTCAAATGGTAAACGCTACCGTCTGGATTTAATATTAATTCTGATGATTGTATCATTTATTTTTTTGTTTAAAGTTTAAAGTTTTAAGTTGCTCAACTGAATATTAAAACTGAGACTGTATACTGAGACTGCAAACAGCTTACTATCAACCTCCAACACGTTTTACTTTGAATCCTTTTAGTTTTAATATTTCCATTATTTTATCTCGGTAATCTCCTTGAATGATAATCGAATCGTCTTTGAAAGTACCGCCAACACTCAGTTTAGTTTTAATTTCTTTGGCTAGAATTTTAAAATCTTCGTCCGTACCTTCGTAACCTTCAATGATTGTGGTTGCTTTTCCTTTACGTTTTTCAAATTTACATATCATAGGTTCTTTTTGAACGTATAATTCGTGGGGTTCCTGTGCTTCAACCTCTTCTGGCAAGGGTTCGTGATCAGGGAAAAGGTTTTTTAATTGGTCTTGTAAGTCCATAACTTTATAATTATTGATTATTTAACCATTAAGAAATTTAAGGTAAATTAAGTTTTAAAAACGTTTAATTTCTAGCTAGTTAAAAACAAAAAGACATCAAGCGAACTCGATGTCTTTCTTGAACTATTGAATTAAAATTTATTTTTTGATTAAACCTAAATCTACTAAACGCTCATAAAGGTAATCACCTGCAGTGATGTCTTCAAATTGTTTTGGATTTTCAGCGTTAATACAGTTTTCTAGGCAATTCAATGGCATATCGCTCACTGGGTGCATAAAAAACGGAATTGAGTAACGAGAAGTTCCCCATAATTCACGTGGCGGATTCACTACTTGATGAATAGTCGACTTTAATTTGTTGTTGGTATGACGTGATAGCATGTCACCTACATTAATTACCAATTCATCTGGTTCAGCAATTGCGTCAATCCATTCTCCGTTGTGGTTTTGTACTTGTAAGCCTTTGCCTTGAGCACCCATCAACAACGTAATCAAATTGATGTCACCATGAGCAGCAGCTCTAATAGCGTTTTCAGGCTCTGATGTAATTGGAGGGTAATGAATAGGTCTTAGGATAGAATTTCCATCTTTGGCATAATTGTCAAAATAAAATTCATCTAATCCTAATCGTAAAGCCAAAGCTCTTAATACATACACACCTGTTTTTTCTAACATTTGGTAGGCTTCTTTTCCGACTACATTAAAACGAGGTAGTTCGTTTACTTCAACATTTTCAGGATATTCTGCAGCGTACTTTGAATCTTCAGACACGTATTGTCCAAAATGCCAAAATTCTTTCAAATCTCCTTCTTTTCTGCCTTTGGCGTGTTCTGTTCCAAAAGAAACATAACCTCTTTGTCCGCCAATTCCAGGAATTTCATAACTGCGTTTGGTTTCTAATGGTAGGGCGAAAAAATTTCTGATTTCACCATACAATTCTTCAACTAACTGATCATTTAAAAAATGCCCTTTGAGTGCTACGAAGCCAATGTCTTCAAATGCACTTCCGATTTCATTTACAAATTTTTGTTTACGTGCCGGGTCATCCGACAGGAAATCACGCAAGTCAACACTAGGAATGTTTTGCATACTTAAATAATTTTATAAATTGCAAGGAATAAATCTTGCAGTTACAAATGTAAAGAATAATTTTATATCTGAATTTTAAATTTTATAAACAACATGAAAAAATATAACAAAATAATACAAAACTGTTATATTTTTTTATCTTTGAGCCATACATTAAAACCGCAACCATGATCTTCGACAGAAAAAATCTTACTGACATTCAATTATTAGATTTATATAAACGAATACTAAAACCACGACTAATAGAGGAAAAAATGTTAATCCTTATTCGTCAAGGTAAAGTTTCAAAATGGTTCTCAGGAATTGGTCAAGAGGCAATTTCTGTTGGGGTTACCGCAGTTTTAGATTCAGATGAATACATTTTGCCTATGCATAGAAATTTGGGAGTATTTACAGGAAGAGATATTCCGTTATACCGCCTTTTTTCGCAATGGCAAGGCAAAGCCAATGGTTTTACAAAAGGTCGTGATCGTAGTTTTCATTTTGGCTCGCAACAATATAAAATTATCGGAATGATTTCGCATCTCGGACCACAATTGGGTGTGGCTGACGGAATTGCTTTGGCAAATAAACTTAATAAAAACGGTAAAGTTACAGCTGTTTTTACCGGTGAAGGAGCAACAAGTGAAGGGGATTTTCATGAAGCCTTGAATATTGCTTCGGTATGGGAATTACCTGTTTTATTTGTAATTGAAAATAATGGATACGGACTTTCTACACCTACAAATGAGCAATACCGCTGTGAAAATTTAGCAGATAAAGGCATTGGTTACGGAATGGAAAGTCATATTGTAGACGGAAATAATATATTGGAAGTATTTAATTTATTATCTGAATTAAAGGCTTCAATGAAAGATAATCCAAGACCTGTTCTATTGGAATTTAAAACCTTCCGAATGCGCGGGCACGAGGAGGCGAGTGGAACAAAATACGTTCCGCAGGAATTAATGGATATGTGGGCTGAAAAAGATCCTGTAGAAAACTTTAGAAACTTTTTGTCAGAGAACAAGATTCTTACAAGTGAATTTGATGAAGCACTACGATTAGAAATTAAGAAAGATATAGACGACAGTTTGGCTCTAGCCAATGCAGAACCTGAAATAGAGGCTTCCTTAACTGAAGAGCTAAATGATGTATACAAACCATTTATATATGAGGAAGTTAAACCTTCAACGGAAAAAGAAAACATCCGCTTTATAGATGCTATTTCCAGTGCTTTGAAACAGTCTATGGAGCGCTTTGAAAACTCAGTCATCATGGGGCAAGACATTGCTGAGTATGGTGGAGCATTCAAAATTACTGATGGATTTGTAGCGCAATTTGGCAAAGAGCGCGTGATCAATACACCTATTTGCGAAAGTGCAGTAGTTTCAGCGGGAATGGGACTTTCTATTAATGGTTACAAAGCGATTGTTGAAATGCAATTTGCTGATTTTGTTTCGACAGGATTCAATCCAATAGTAAATTTATTGGCCAAATCGCACTATAGATGGCTAGAAAAAGCCGATGTTGTAGTACGAATGCCTTGTGGCGGTGGAACTCAAGCGGGACCGTTTCATTCGCAAACTAATGAAGCATGGTTTACTAAAACTCCAGGTTTAAAAGTAGTTTATCCTGCCTTCCCGTATGATGCTAAAGGCTTGTTGAATGAGTCTATTAATGATCCAAATCCAGTATTGTTCTTTGAGCACAAGCAATTGTATAGAAGCGTATACCAAGACGTTCCTAAAGATTATTACACCTTACCATTAGGAAAAGCGGCTCTATTGAAAGAAGGAAATTCGGTAACTATTATCGCTTTTGGAGCGGCAGTGCATTGGGCTTTAGAAACTTTATCAAAAAATCCAGAAATTTCAGCAGATTTATTGGATTTAAGAACGCTTCAACCTTTGGATACAGAGACCATTTTTGCCTCTGTTAAAAAAACAGGAAGAGCAATAATTTATCAAGAAGATAGTTTGTTTGGGGGAATAGCTAGTGATTTATCAGCATTGATTATGGAAAATTGTTTCCAATATTTGGATGCACCAGTAAAACGAGTGGCCAGTTTAGACACGCCAATTCCTTTTACAAAAGCACTTGAAGATCAGTATTTACCAAAAGATCGTTTTAAAAATGAGCTACTTGAGTTATTAGCTTATTAAAATTAAGCAAAGTAATTCGGATTTTAAAAATATCCTAAAATCCAATAGATAATTATGAATAGGAGGATGGTTCCAAAACAACCGCCTCCTAATTTTTTTGCGCCATATCCGGCGATGATAGTTTTAAAAAATCCGTTCATATTTTTTTATTAAAAGTAACTATAAGTTTTTACATTCCAATCTTTTTATTGTTGTGCATTTTTTTCGAAAATAATTCAATTGAATTTGTAGTAACAAAATGATGTTTCTATTTTTGGAAAAAAAATAAAAACGTTGTCATGAAGCCGCTTAACGAAAAATTATTAGTCAAAGATGCCACTATAAATAAAGTACAATTTGACAAAGAATGGTTTTATAAATTAGATGATATGGCTTTTTACTTGAAAGAAGACCTTTCAGAAGTAGAATTTATTTATTTACCAATGCTTATTGATGGTGAACAAGAGTTTGTAAAATGTTCCAGTTTTGAGGATATATTGCGCGGTCGTAAAGAAATTGAATAGAAAAGGAGGCATTTTAGCCTCCTTTTTGTTTTTTACCGATTGTTTAGTTTTGCTTTTTCCTTTATTATGACGCTAATCTTGCGATTTTCTATTTTACTTTCTAACCAGGAAATGATATCGAGATATAAAAAGGCACGTTTTTCATAGGTATTTTGTTCTAATTCGACAAAACGAGTTCGCATTTTGATAAACTCTTTCTTGATATCTGTCGGATAAATAGAGTTTAAATTTTTGAGGAATTTAATAATTTCTTTTTGTACCTCATGCAAGTCGTTCATTTTGAGTAAAAACTTATACGTATTTTTGAGTTGATTTTCTAAGTAGTAATCTTTCCCTAATTCATAATGTGCTATCAAGCACAGCAAGCGTGCAAAACACATTAAATCCTCACGCATACTAAGATTTTTGTTGTTGATAATTTTCTCCAAGTACAAAATGCATTCTGCATATTTTTCGTTACCAAAATAAATAGAAGCAAATTTGTAGTAAAACAACATTTCGTGATGCTCGTCAAGGTGATCCGTATGCATTTTCAATTTATACAATACTTCTGGAATCAAATATTCACTTTCTGCAAAAGTACCTTCCAAAATGTGTAAATTAAGTTTATTGTTGTACACATATAAAAAGGACAAACTCGCAATATTATCATTTACAGGAAAGCGGGAATTTTTAATGGTTTCCTCCAGCAATTCAAGATATTCTTTGAACTTGGTTTTGTACTTCAACATATACAAGGATTCCAATAAGTAATGATTCCCTTTTAAGAAAAAAACGGGATTCAAGTATATCATACTTGGATTTTCGTAAAATAGAGTCACCCATTTTAAGGCATATTTATAACAAGACAAAAAATCTTGTACCAAAAAACTACGCCACAAATTAGCATTGTAAAACCAGTATTTTTCTCGAAAACCAAATTTATTTTGGTCGAGTTTAGCGATATGTTTTTTGAAATAATCATCAATGTAGGTATACTCTTCATCGGATTTTACGTAACCTGTTTTAAGCATGATTCCGTACAGCTGCAACGACAAATTAGATAACTTACTTGATATAGTATTGCGATAGTTCAGCTCCTTCGCTTGCACCACTAATTCATCTGCGCGGCCTTGAATACTTCGAGTAATATATTGTGATTCGATTAGTTTTTCGAATTCTACAATCTCATAGGCCATTAACTTTTCATCATTCTCCAAAGCCAAAATTTTGGTTTTATCCAAGATTTTCAAACTTTGTTTATACAAACCTTTGTTATACAAAATAGCTGCAAAATCAATTTGTTCTCGCAATTGGTAGCGCATATTTTGACTCGGAATATTTAACCGAATACTCACTAAAATTTGTTTGTACAAATAGGATTTAAGATTTGACAATTGCACTTTTTTGATACTCCCACTTTTTAAAATCAGTTTTTCATCATAAGCTTCTGATTTATCTAAAATAGTAAAGAGTTCGATAAATTTTGTATTAGAACTAGTCTCTAATCTACTTGCAAAAATTTTAAATTGTCTTTTCTCAGATTTAGAAAGGGACTTTATTAATACAAATAAAAAATCTTTTTGATGGTTAGCCATTGTAGAATAGTGTAACTTAATGTTTTAATAATCAGTATTTTATAAAGTTTAAATACCCCTTATGAGCAGTATATTTCAGGAAATAGTGTTTTCTATCCAACTAATGAAAGATATTTTTGTTTCAAGTTGTGCAAATTACATTAAATAAATTAAAATGAATAGAGAGAAAGTTCAAATTTTTGATACCACCTTACGTGATGGAGAGCAAGTCCCAGGATGTAAGTTAGACAGCAACCAAAAATTAGTGATTGCAAATCGATTGGATGAAATGGGTGTAGACATTATTGAAGCTGGTTTCCCTGTTTCTAGTCCAGGTGATTTTTTATCTGTTTCAGAAATAAGTAAGGTTGTTAAAAATGCCGTAGTTTGCGGATTAACTCGCGCTGTAAAAAATGATATTGATGTAGCCGCACAAGCGCTTCAATATGCCAAAAAACCTAGAATTCATACAGGTATCGGAACTTCTGATTCCCATATTTTCCATAAATTAAATACAACCAAAGAAGATATTATTTTACGTGCCAAAGCGGCCGTAGCTCATGCCAAATCCTATGTAGAAGATGTAGAGTTTTACGCTGAAGATGCTGGAAGGACCGATAATGAATTTTTAGCACGAGTCTGTGAAGAAGTTATTAAATCAGGAGCTACCGTATTAAATATTCCAGATACAACTGGGTATTGTTTGCCAGAAGAATATGGTGCAAAGATTAAATATCTCAAAGAAAATGTAAAAGGTATTGAAAACGTGGTTTTATCGTGTCATTGTCATAATGATCTAGGAATGGCAACCGCCAATTCAATCGCAGGTGCTATAAATGGCGCTAGACAAATAGAATGTACAATAAACGGGATAGGAGAGCGAGCAGGAAATACGGCACTTGAAGAAGTGGTAATGATTTTCAAACAGCATCCGTATTTAAATTTAGATACCAATATTAATACTCGACAATTGAACGAAATGAGTCGATTGGTTAGTGAAAGTATGGGAATGATTGTACAGCCCAACAAAGCAATTGTTGGGGCAAATGCCTTTGCACATAGTTCCGGAATTCATCAAGATGGAGTTATAAAAAATAGAGCTACTTATGAAATCATGGATCCGCTTGAAGTGGGTGTAAATGAATCTTCGATTGTATTGACCGCCCGAAGTGGTAGAGCAGCATTGGCTTACAGAGCAAAAAAAGTAGGTTATGAATTGACTAAAATGCAACTTGATGTGGTTTACATTGAGTTCTTAAAATTTGCTGATATTAAAAAAGAAGTAGTAGATCAGGACATTCATCAAATAATTGAAGCTTGTAAAATCAATAAGGAGTTAGTTTTAAATTAAACAAATCCCCTAAACTAAAATCAAATATTATGAACTTAAAAATAGCAGCACTTGCAGGAGATGGAATAGGACCAGAAGTAATTTTACAAGCCAAGAAAGCTTTGTATGCTATTGGTGTCGTTTTCGATCATGAATTTGTTTTTGAGGATGCCTTAATTGGGTCGATTGCAATAGAAAAGACGGGAAATCCATTACCGGAACAAACTTTAAATCTTTGTTTAAATACGGATGCCGTGTTATTTGGCGCCGTAGACGATACTGTTTCAAGTACTAAATTACGTCCTATTCAAGGTTTATTAAATCTGCGTCAAGCCCTCGGTTTATATGCAAACATTAGACCTGTAAAGCCTTATGCCGACTTACTTGATTTGTCTCCATTAAAAAGAAAGATAATTGAAAATACTGATTTCATCATCTTTAGAGAAATATCAGGAGGATCGTATTTCAGTGAGAAAAAAAGCAATGAAACAGGCACTTTTGCCTCTGATCTTTGCGAATACTCTGAAGAAGAAATTATCCGAATCAGTCATTTAGCTTTTCGAACTGCTCAAAAAAGAAACAAAAAATTAACCTTAGTTGACAAGGCAAATATATTAGAAACCTCGCGTTTGTGGCGCAAGGTTGTCACTGAACTAGCTGAAGGCTACCCAGACGTTGTTCTAGAATTTTTACTAGCGGATGCTGCTGCAATGCAAATCATAATTAATCCAAAACATTTTGATGTGATTTTAACAGAGAATTTATTTGGAGATATTTTATCTGACGAAGCTAGTGTTATTACGGGTACAATTGGATTGTTACCATCGGCTTCTTTAGGAAGTTCATCGGCGCTTTTTGAACCCATTCATGGTTCTTTTCCAGAAGGAAAAAATAAAAACATTGCCAATCCTATTGCCTCAATTATTTCAGCAGCAATGTTATTAGAGCACTTTGGCTTGCATGCCGAATCATTAAAAGTGTACGAAGCGGTGCAAAAAGCAATTGAATTAAATGTAGTCACCGCTGATTTGAATCCGTATTCTAAATTCGGAACTAATGAAGTAGGCGATTTTATTGCAAATTATATTCTTAGCAAAGACGATTTATATTTTAAGAGCGATAACGTGTACATCGGTCAGTCAACCATAGTTTAAAACAAACAAAACTATTTTCAAAAACGAAACATCAATAATGGAATTAAATAAATACAGCAAAACGATTACTCAAGACGAAACGCAACCTGCAGCGCAAGCCATGTTGTACGGAATTGGTTTAACTGAAGCTGATTTGAATAAAGCCCAAGTGGGTATAGTAAGTATGGGATATGAGGGAAATCCCTGTAACATGCATCTTAATGATTTAGCAAAAGACATTAAAACTGGGGTTTGGCAAGAAGATTTAGTAGGATTGATTTTTAATACAATCGGAGTGAGTGACGGAATGTCAAACGGTACCGATGGTATGCGTTTTTCATTGGTGTCTCGAGATGTTATTGCTGATTCTATCGAAACAGTTGTAGGAGCGCAGTGGTACGATGCCGTGATTGCCATTCCGGGTTGCGATAAAAATATGCCAGGTTCAGTTATGGCAATGGGACGCCTTAATCGTCCTTCGATCATGGTGTACGGAGGTAGCATCCATTCTGGAAAATGGAAAGGAGAATCACTAAACATTGTATCGGCTTTTGAAGCCCTTGGGAAAAAGTTTAACAATACGATTTCACCTGAGGATTTCAAAGGTGTAATTCAAAATTCCTGTCCTGGTGCGGGTGCTTGTGGCGGAATGTATACAGCAAACACCATGTCCTCAGCTATCGAAGCTTTGGGAATGAGTTTACCTTACAGCTCGTCGAATCCAGCTTTAAGCCCAGAAAAAAAGCAAGAATGCCTTGATGCGGGCAAAGCCATTAAAATTCTGTTAGAAAAAGATATCAAACCTAAAGATATCATGACGCGCGAAGCCTTTGAAAATGCCATTACAATGGTAGCAGTTTTAGGCGGATCAACCAATGCTGTGATGCATTTAATCGCTATGGCGCATTCAGTAGATATCGAAATCACTTTGGATGATTTTCAAAGAATTAGTGACAAAACGCCTTTGCTTGCCGACTTAAAACCTAGCGGAAAATACCTCATGGAAGACCTTCATGCGGTAGGCGGAGTTCCTGCTGTCATGAAATATTTATTAAAAGAAGGTCTATTACACGGACATTGTTTGACGGTTACGGGTAAAACTTTAGCCGAAAACTTAGCTTCTGTACCTGACTTAAATGATGGTCAAGATGTTATTCATAAAATTCAAAAAGCATTAAAAAGTACTGGAAATATTCAAATTTTATATGGAAATCTAGCTTCTGAAGGCTGTGTGGCTAAAATTAGCGGTAACGAAGGCGAATATTTCGAAGGCGATGCTATTGTTTTTGAAAATGAGCATGATGTAATTAAAGGTGTCCGAAATGGAGAGGTTAAACCCGGAAATGTAGTCGTCATTAGATACTGCGGACCAAAAGGTGGGCCAGGAATGCCTGAAATGCTAAAACCTACGTCAGCCATTATGGGTGCAGGTTTAGGAAAAAGTGTTGCTTTGATTACAGATGGCAGATTTTCTGGTGGTTCGCACGGTTTTGTAGTAGGACATATTACTCCCGAAGCTTATGATGGTGGCGGTATTGCATTAGTTCAAAATGGGGATATTATCACCATTGATGCAGTCAAAAACACCATCAATCTTAAAATTTCGGATGAGGAATTTGCAAATCGAAAATCACAATGGAAACAACCAGAAACACCAATAAAAAAAGGTGTTTTACTAAAATATATTCGGTCAGTTTCAAGCGCCTCAACAGGTTGCGTAACTGATAAATAAAAACCAATAGCAATTTCAAAAGGCAATATCAACAGTGTAATTATTTAATTGTTAGTATCACAAATTTTGAAATTGATATTGAAATTACTGTTGCTTCTGAAATTTATAAGAGGCAGCAGCTAAATAAAAATAGAAAATGGAAAATAATAAAATATCTGGTGCAGAAGCCGTTATAAAATGCTTGCTAGAAGAGGGCGTAGATGTAATTTACGGCTATCCTGGCGGAGCAATCATGCCGGTTTATGATGAACTATACAAATTTAAAGACGAATTACATCACGTATTGGTGCGTCACGAGCAAGGAGCTACGCACGCTGCACAAGGATACGCACGCGCAACTGGTAAAGTAGGCGTTGCAATTGCGACTTCTGGCCCTGGAGCTACCAATTTAGTTACTGGAATTGCTGATGCTCAAATCGATTCGACACCAATGGTTTGCATCACAGGTCAAGTTGGTAAACATTTATTGGGTTCGGATGCATTTCAAGAAACTGATATTATCGGAATTTCAACTCCAGTTACCAAATGGAATTACCAAATTACCGAAGCATCTGAAATCCCAGAAATAATAGCGAAAGCATTTTACATCGCCAAATCGGGTCGTCCTGGTCCGGTATTAATTGACATTACCAAAAATGCGCAGTTTGATGAAATGGAATTCAGGTACAAAAAATGTACAAGTATTCGAAGTTATCATCCCAAACCAATACTTAATATATATAAGGTACAGGAAGCCGCAGCTTTAATTAATAACGCTAAAAAACCTTTTATTATTTGGGGTCAAGGTGTCATTTTGAGCCAAGCCGAAGCCGAATTAAAAGCTTTGGTAGAAAAATCAGGTATTCCAGCTGCATGGACTATTTTAGGTTTATCAGCATTACCAACTTCCCACCCGTTAAATGTAGGAATGGTAGGAATGCATGGTAATTACGGCCCCAATGTACTCACAAATGAATGTGATGTATTGATTGCTCTGGGAATGCGTTTTGATGACCGCGTAACCGGAAACCTTGCTACCTATGCCAAGCAAGCCAAAATAATTCATTTTGAAATTGATCCAGCGGAAGTGGATAAAAACGTAAAAACAGATGTAGCCGTGGTAGCCGATTTGAAAGAATCTTTAACCGCTTTGCTACCGCTTATTGAAAACAATACGCATGATTCTTGGCACAATGAATTCAAAGCTAAATATGAAATTGAATTAGAAGCTGTCATAAATGAGGAGTTGCAACCCAAGAAGGAAGGAATTTCAATGGGTGAAACGATCGAAATGATTAACAAACACTCAAAAGGAGATGCTATTTTGGTTTCGGATGTGGGGCAACACCAAATGTTTGCTTGCCGTTACGGGAAATTCAATTCTACCAAAAGTAATGTCACATCCGGTGGTCTAGGAACGATGGGATTTGCATTACCTGCGGCAATTGGAGCGAAAATGGGAATGCCAAATCGTGAAGTAGTAGCTATAATTGGTGATGGTGGATTTCAAATGACCATTCAAGAATTAGGAACTATTTTCCAGACCAAAGTTCCCGTTAAAATTGTGGTTTTGAACAATGAGTTTTTAGGAATGGTCCGTCAGTGGCAGCAATTGTTTTTTGACAAAAGATACGCTTCTACCGAAATGATCAATCCAAATTTTATTGCTATTGCCGAAGGCTATTACATAAAAGCAAAAAAAGTCACTAAAAGAGAAGATTTAGATAGCGCTGTCGCAGAAATGTTAGCATCACCAGATTCTTATTTCTTAGAAGTGATGGTTGAAAAAGAAAATAATGTATTCCCAATGATCCCAACAGGAGCATCGGTATCGGACATTCGTTTGTCCTAAATAGTTTAAAGTTTGGAGTTTAAAGTTGTTAGAACCTGAAAATAATGTTGCGCAACTTTAAACTTTAAACGCATAAACTTTAAACATAAAAAAAAATGGAAAATAAAACATTTACCATCTCCGTATATTCAGAGAACAACGTGGGTTTATTGAACAGAATATCAGGTATATTCTTAAAACGCCACATCAATATTTTAAGTTTAAACGTGTCTGAATCCGAAATTGAAAACGTGTCTCGATTTATAATCGTGGTAAACACTACTGAAAAATGGGTACATAATATTGTGGGTCAAATTGAAAAACAAATTGAAGTAATCAAGGCGTTTTACCACGTTGACGAAGAAACAATTTTTCTTGAAAACGCGCTTTTCAAAATAGAATCCAGTTTACTTTTTGACGAAAAACAAATTCAAAATATTATCAAAGAAAGTCATTCTGAAATTGTGACTGTAGCACGTGATTTTTTTGTGATTTCAAAATCAGGACAACGTGCTGAAATTCAAGATTTATACGAAAAGCTTCGTCCATTTGGAATCATGCAATTTGTTCGGTCAGGCCGAATTTCAGTCTCTAAAGAAAAAATGCAAATTTCAGCTATGCTAGAGCAATTATAATTGATCAAAAAAAACATAAAACTAAACCTATACTTTTCTTAAAAAATAAAAAATGGCAAATTATTTCAACTCACTACCACTTCGATTACAATTAGAACAATTAGGCGTTTGCGAATTCATGGACCAATCTGAATTTTCAGACGGTATCAATGCATTGGCAGGCAAAAAGGTTGTAATTGTGGGGTGTGGAGCCCAAGGTTTAAACCAAGGCTTGAATATGAGAGACTCCGGTTTAGATATTTCATACGCCTTACGTGCGGATGCAATTGCAGAAAAAAGAGCCTCTTTTAACAACGCATTCGATCACGGATTTACGGTTGGCACGTACGAAGAATTAATTCCAACTGCTGATTTGGTTTGTAATCTAACACCAGATAAGCAACACACAGCTGTAGTAACTGCTATTATGCCTTTGATGAAAAAGGGAGCTACTTTGGCGTATTCACATGGTTTTAATATTGTAGAAGAAGGAATGCAAATTCGCAAGGATATCACAGTTATCATGTGTGCTCCAAAATGTCCTGGATCAGAAGTTCGTGAAGAGTACAAGCGTGGTTTTGGTGTACCAACTCTAATTGCAGTACATCCCGAAAATGATCCAGAAAATGTAGGTTTGGCTCAAGCCAAAGCTTATGCAGTAGCTACAGGAGGTCATAGAGCAGGAGTTTTGCTTTCCTCTTTCGTAGCGGAAGTAAAGTCTGATTTAATGGGTGAACAAACCATTTTGTGTGGCATGTTGCAAACCGGATCTATTTTGTGTTTTGATAAAATGGTGGAAGAGGGTATTGAGCCTGCTTATGCCTCGAAACTAATTCAGTACGGCTGGGAAACGATTACTGAAGCTCTAAAACATGGCGGAATTACAAACATGATGGATCGTCTTTCTAATCCTGCTAAAATTGAAGCTTTTCGTTTGGCCGATGAGCTAAAAGAAATCATGCGCCCGTTATTTCAAAAGCACATGGATGATATCATTTCGGGTGAATTTTCAAAAAACATGATGATTGACTGGGCAAATGATGATGTAAATCTTTTAACTTGGAGAGCGGCAACGGCTCAAACTAATTTTGAAAAAACAGCTCCAACTGCAGCTCATATTTCGGAGCAAGAATATTTTGATCATGGTACTTTACTAATTGCGATGGTGAAGGCAGGAGTAGAATTGGCTTTTGAGACTATGACCGAATCTGGAATTATCGAAGAATCTGCATATTACGAATCATTGCATGAATTGCCTTTGATTGCAAATACTGTTGCTCGAAAAAAATTATATGAAATGAACCGAATCATTTCTGACACAGCAGAGTATGGTTGTTATTTATTTGATCACGCTTGCAAACCATTATTGGGTGATTTTATGAAAACCGTAAATACAAATGTAATTGGTAAATCATTTGCAACTTCAAACGGAGTTGATAACAGCGTATTGATTGCGGTAAATAAAACCATTAGACAACATCCAATTGAAGAAGTTGGGGAATGGCTTCGTACTTCTATGACTGCTATGAAAAAAATAGGATAGCTTCAATATAATTTACCACATATGAGGATGTGGCGGGATTGGCATTATATCATTTATTATAATAATATCTTGAGTTAGTTAAAAAGTGTTACAATGATCAACAGATATGGATGCTTTTACATTCACTTAACTTTGATTTTTTCAAAGTTAAGTGAGGCAATCCCATTATTAATCAAAAAATGAATTTTGGGAACTTAATTCATTTTATGATTAGTATTGAATCCTTTTGTGAATCGTTTTCTTAAACTTTAGAAAACGCTTTTGAAAAAAAATTAATTGTTTTTATATATTTTTGTTTGCAACTAGGCGCGAAGATTTTTTCTTTTGTGCCTTTTTGTATACTTGAACTTTTATTCAAAATCAATTAAAACAAGTTAATTGCTAATAAAATCAGTCTAAATTTTTCACTTTTACTTTTTTTTAGCAGTATTTATGATTTAAATAATTTTCTCAATAGACATAGATTTAATACTTTTATAAAAAATTACACTATGAGTTACTACAAAATTGACAATCTAGAACAATACTTCAAGCATTATAATAAATCAGTACGTGAACCTAGAAAATTTTGGGGAAAAATAGCCGAAGAAAATTTTACATGGTACCAGCAATGGGATAAGGTTGTTGAGTTTAATATGGCCGAAGCCGATATAAAATGGTTCACCGAAGCTAAGGTTAATATTGTTAAAAATTGTATCGATAGGCACTTGGCCAAAAGAGGCGAAAAAACCGCTATAATTTTTGAACCAAATAATCCAGATGAAGAAGCTCTGCATATAACCTATAATGAGTTACACCAAAGAGTGTGTAAAATGGCTAATGTTTTGCGTGAACAAGGCATCAAAAAAGGAGATCGCGTTTGTATTTATCTACCAATGATTCCTGAGTTAGCTGTTTCAGTTCTTGCTTGTGCTCGTATTGGTGCAATTCACTCTGTAGTTTTTGCTGGATTTTCAGCATCGGCAGTAGCCAGTCGTATTAATGATAGTTCTTGCAAAATGGTGATAACGGCTGACGGTGGTTTTAGAGGAAACAAAACAATAGACTTGAAAAGTATTATTGATGAAGCAATAGAGAAGTGTACATCTGTCGAAAAAGTTTTAGTTGCCAAAAGAATTCATTCTAATGTTACTATGGTTGAAGATCGTGATCAATGGCTTCAACCATTATTAGATCAAGCCTCAGACAATAATGTTGCCGAAATAATGGATGCCGAAGATCCTTTATTCATTTTATACACATCTGGTTCTACTGGAAAACCAAAAGGAATGGTACATACCACAGCGGGTTACATGGTGTATACGGCGTATACTTTCAAAAATGTTTTTAACTACGAAGAAAGTGATGTGTTCTGGTGCACGGCTGATATCGGTTGGATCACGGGTCATTCCTATATACTTTACGGACCATTATTGAACGGTGCAACGACCGTTATTTTTGAAGGAGTTCCTTCTTATCCTGACTTTAGTCGTTTTTGGGAGGTAATCGAAAAACATAAAATCACTCAATTTTATACCGCGCCAACTGCCATTCGTTCTTTGGCGAAAGAAAATATAGAATTTGTACAAAAATATCCTTTAAAATCTTTAAAAGTAATTGGTTCTGTTGGAGAACCTATCAATGAAGAGGCTTGGCACTGGTACAACGATCATGTTGGGGACAAAAGATGTCCAGTTGTAGATACTTGGTGGCAAACAGAAACAGGAGGAATTATGATTGCACCAATTGCTTTTGTAACGCCCACAAAACCAACTTATGCAACTTTGCCTCTTCCTGGAGTTCAAGCGGTATTAATGGATGACAAGCGCAACGAAATTGAAGGCAATCAAGTCGTTGGAAGTTTGTGTATCAAATTTCCTTGGCCAGGAATTGCCAGAACAATTTGGGGCGATCATCAAAGATATAAAGACACGTATTTTTCTGCATTTCCAGGTAAGTTTTTTACTGGTGATGGTGCTTTGCGTGACGAAGTAGGATATTACAGAATTACTGGAAGAGTTGATGATGTGGTTATTGTATCGGGGCATAATTTGGGGACAGCTCCAATTGAGGATGCAATTAATGAACATCCTGCGGTAGCTGAATCAGCAATTGTAGGCTTTCCGCATGATATTAAAGGAAATGCTTTGTACGGTTTTGTTATTTTAAAAGAAACTGGGGAAACGCGTAATAAAGAAAATTTAAGTAAAGAAATCAATCAGCATATTTCAGATCATATCGGACCTATTGCTAAGTTGGATAAAATTCAGTTTGTTTCTGGTTTACCAAAAACGCGCTCTGGAAAAATTATGAGGCGAATTTTACGTAAAATTGCCGAAGGAGATTATTCTAACTTTGGTGACATTACAACTTTATTAAATCCTGAAATTGTTGAAGAAATTAAAGAAGGAAAAGTTTAAATATAAGAATAGCCGTTTTATTTTAAAGCGGCTTTTTTTTGTTGCTCTATTTTTTTAGACCATAATTATGTAAGTTTTTTTAAGTTTTATATAGCAAATGGTAATAAACTTATCCATAAATTTACTTCCAGATGAAAGACAAAGAAGTACTTATTATTGGTGGTGGTTTAGCTGGTTTGACTGCTGCAATTCATTTGTCTAAAAATGGACTTCAAGTAACGGTTATTGAAAAAAATGGTTTTCCAAAACATAAAGTTTGTGGAGAATATATTTCTAACGAAGTTTTACCTTATTTCAACTGGCTTGGTCTTGACCTATCTCATTTAAATCCTACACATATTACTATTCTTGAATTTTCAACATCAAGTGGAAAAACTATTAAAAGTAATCTCCCGCTTGGAGGTTTTGGCATTAGTCGTTTTGCATTGGATTATTACTTGTATCAAAAAGCAATCAAAAATGGTTGTACCTTTTTGCAAGATACTGTAGAGGAAATTGTCTATTCAAACAATGAATTTAATGTTAGAACAGTAAATAATAGTATTTTAAAATCTGAAATTGTTATTGGTGCTTTTGGTAAACGTTCTAATATTGACCAAAAAATGAACCGGGATTTCATAACTAAAAAGTCTCATTGGTTGGCAGTTAAGGCGCATTATAAGGGTGATTTCCCTAATGATTTAGTAGGGCTTCATAATTTCAAAGGTGGATATTGTGGCGTCTCTAAAGTGGAAAATGATAGTATTAATATATGTTATCTTGCAGATTATGATACATTTAAAAAATATAAAAATATTGAAGAGTTTCAAAGTCATGTTCTAAAGCAAAACCCTCATTTGAACGAAATTTTCAAAAAAACAAAAATGCTTTTTGAAAAACCATTAACGATAAGCCAAGTATCGTTTGAAAAAAAACAAGCTGTTGAGAATCATATTTTAATGATTGGAGATACTGCAGGACTTATTCATCCTTTATGCGGCAACGGAATGGCAATGGCAATTCATAGTGCTAAAATTGTTTCAGAATTAGTTGATAAATACTATACCAGTGAAATTAAATCTCGAGAAAAATTAGAAGAAGAATACATACAGGAATGGAATTTCAACTTTAAAGATCGACTAAAAATGGGTCGGTTTTTATCAAATATTTTGCAAAACCAAAAACTTTCAGGGGTATTAATGCGTTTATTAAGTATATTTCCTTTTTTATTACCTAAAATAATTAAAAAAACACACGGAAAACCAATCCTTTTACAATCTTAAATGGCATTAAATACTAAGTATAGAACTGATAAACCAGAAATAATGGACGATTTTGCCTTAGAAGGCGAGATTTTACGTGATGCTTTAGACAAAATAGCAAAAATTAATCAACTATTAGGTGGAAATAAGTTAACGTTAAAAGGAGTACAAGAACTTCTTAAACAATCTAAAAAAGAAGAAGTTACAATTGTGGATGTAGGTTGTGGCAATGGTGATATGCTGCGAACTTTAGCTGATTTTGGCATTAGTAACAAACTAAATTTTAAGTTGATAGGTATTGATGCTAACAATTTTACAATTTCTCATGCAATACAATTATCAGAAAAATATACGAATATCAGTTATCGGTGTGAAGATATTTTTAAGGATTCTTTTAAGGAATTAAAATACGATATTGTCTTGTGCACATTAACATTACATCATTTCAAAAACCATGAAATTGAAGATTTATTAAAAGTTTTCTATAAGAATTCATCGATAGGAATTGTAATTAATGATTTACATCGAAGTCCAATTGCATACCGCTTATTTCAAGCATTATGTTTCGTGTTTCAATTAAATGATATGTCTAGAGAGGATGGATTAACTTCGATTTTAAGAGGTTTTAAAAAAGAAGAATTAGTAGATTTCTCAAAAAAATTAAATTTTAAAAGGTATACAATTCACTGGCGATGGGCTTTTAGATACCAATGGATAATTTCAAAAATATGAGCGTAAAAATCAAAACAGTTACTAAACAGTTACCCAAATATTCTAAAAATACGGATGAAATTATCCCTTTTTTGGATGCTTGGCTTGTAGGGCAAGACGAGCGTTTTATTAGAAAAGTAAAGAAAATTTTTGAAGGAGCTGCAGTTGATAAACGATATTCTATTATGGATCCAATTGAAGTGTTTACCAAAACTTCTTTTGAAGAAAGAAATGACATCTATGTACGCGAAGTGATTGATTTAGGCGAAAAAGTTTTAGAAAAAGCCTTAAAAAAAGCCAGCTGGAACCCTGAAGATTTAGATTACATTATCACAGTAAGTTGCACTGGAATTATGATTCCGTCACTGGATGCCTATTTAATTAATAAGTTAAAACTACGCCATGATATAGTGCGACTTCCAGTTACTGAAATGGGTTGTGCTGCTGGAATTTCGGGGATAATTTATGCTAAAAACTTTTTGCAGGCTAATCCCGGAAAACGTGCCGCTGTAATTGCAGTTGAAAGTCCAACAGCTACATTTCAATTGGATGATTTTTCTATGGCCAATATTGTGAGTGCCGCCATTTTTGGTGACGGAGCAGCTTGCGTTTTATTATCTTCTCATGAGGACGATGAAGGTCCAGAAATTCTAGCTGAAGAGATGTATCATTTTTATGACAACATACACATGATGGGCTTCAAATTAACGAATTCTGGATTGCAAATGGTCTTGGATATTGAAGTTCCCGAAACGATTGCTTCGCATTTCCCTGATATTATTCATCCCTTTTTAGAAAAATATAATTTAAAAATGGAAGATATTGATCATTTGATTTTTCATCCTGGAGGAAAGAAAATAGTACAAACAGTAGAAAGTTTATTTTCAAATTTGGGTAAAAATATAGACGATACAAAAGAGGTTTTACGATTGTACGGAAACATGTCTAGTGCAACGGTTTTATATGTTTTAGAACGAATAATGGACAATCAGCCTAAAAAAGGGGAGAGGGGTTTAATGTTAAGTTTTGGTCCAGGATTTTCTGCCCAAAGAGTTTTGTTACAATTTTAATTCACTTTTAAATATAATGACAAACCAAGAGATCATATCCAAGTTACCGTATTCTAAACCGTTTCTCTTTGTAGACGAAATAATTTCAATTGATGAAAATGGAGTAGAAGGAACCTATACTTTTGATGAAAATCTTGATTTTTATATAGGACATTTTAAAGACAATCCAGTGACACCAGGAGTAATCTTGACAGAGGTGATGGCACAAATTGGTCTAGTATGTTTAGGTGTATTTTTATTAAATGAAAGCTTAACTAAAAACATAGTAATTGGCTTAACATCTACAGATATTGAATTTTTAAAACCTGTTTTTCCTAACGAAAAAGTAACCGTTTTTTCCCAGAAAATTTATTTCAGATTCGGAAAATTAAAATGTAAAGTAATCATGAAAAATGAAAAAGAAGAAGTGGTGTGTACAGGAACAATTGCTGGAATGATAATTTCTAAATAAATGAAAAAGAGAGTTGTTATTACTGGGCTAGGTGTTGTTGCTCCGAATGGAGTTGGACTTGATGCGTTTACACATGCCATCAAAAACGGAATTTCAGGAATTAAGCATGAACCAGAATTGGAACGATTGAAATTTTCTTGTCAAATAGCGGGAAAACCTGAAATTTCTAATGAATTAGCTTTACACTATTTTTCAGAACTAGAGTTAAGAAATTTCAATTCATCTGGAATTTTGTATGGTGTAATAGCGGGTATTGATGCATGGAAAGATGCCGGATTATCTTTAGAAATAAATGAAGAACCAGATTGGGACAGCGGAACTATTTTTGGAACTGGAACATCTGGGATTGAAAAATTTCGTGAAAGCATCTATAAAATTGATGATTATCAAACCAGAAGATTGGGTAGTACTGCCGTAGCGCAAACTATGAATAGTGGTGTAAGCGCTTATTTAGGAGGTAAATTAGGTTTAGGTAATCAAGTCACTACAAATTCCTCGGCCTGCACAACGGGTACAGAAAGCATTTTGATGGCCTATGACCGCATAAAATCAGGTCAAGCCACACGTATACTAGCAGGAAGCACTAGTGATTCTGGCCCATACATTTGGGGCGGATTTGATGCGATGAAAGTATGTACTTTTAAGCATAATTACCATCCAGAACACGGCTCAAGGCCAATGTCAGTAAGCGCTTCGGGTTTTGTACCCGGAAGTGGAGCAGGAGCTTTAGTTTTGGAAGATTTACAAACAGCACTTGCAAGAAACGCAACCATTTACGCAGAAGTTTTGGGAGGCAATTTAAATTCAGGTGGTCAACGCGGTTTAGGAACAATGACTGCTCCAAATCCTGTTGCTGTGCAGAAATGTATTCAAAATGCCTTAACAAATGCTGGAATTTCAGCAAATGAAGTTGATGCAATCAACGGACATTTAACAGCTACATCAAAAGATAGTTTAGAAATTCAGAATTGGAGTGAAGCTTTGGGCAGAAAAGGAAAAGATTTTCCGTATATAAACTCGTTGAAATCAATGGTAGGCCATTGTTTGTCTGGGGCGGGTAGTATAGAAAGTGTGGCATCGGTATTGCAATTGCATCATGGATTTGTTTTTCCGAATATTAATTGTGACGATTTGCATCCCGAAATTACAACAATAATTGATGAATCGAGAGTACCACAACAACTAATAGAAAAAGAATTAAATATCATTGCTAAAGCTAGTTTTGGTTTTGGTGATGTAAATGGGTGTGTAATATTTAAGAAATATAAATCCCATAATTAACCATTAAAAAAGGGAATGAAGCCTTGGTCAAAATTATTAAATAGTAATTAGGAATGACTTTTAAAATTTTAAAAACTCTAAATTAAACAACATTAAGTATGAATAAAGAACAAACCATTCAAGAATTAAAAAATATAGTAAAACCATACATTCAAAATCAAGAAGCATTTGATTTAATGACTATTAATACTGATTTTATAAATGATTTAAAGATAAACTCAGCAAATTTAGTGGATGTAATTTTAGACATAGAGGAGAAGTACGATATTATAATTGATAATGAAGCTATGGAACGCATGATCAACGTAGAGGCAGCATTAGAAATTATTGAGGCAAAATTATCCGAGAAAAACTAACAATTGCAAAATTAAAAATTTGTAAAATGATTGGAAACGATATTGTAGATTTGGCTTTAGCCAAAAAAGAAAGTAACTGGAAACGTAACGGATATTTAGATAAAATTTTTACTGCAAAAGAGCAATTCTTAATCAAAAATGCTGTTGATTCAGATTTAATGGTTTGGAATTTATGGACTAGAAAAGAAGCAGCCTATAAAATTTTTAATAGAGAAACAGGTAAAAGAGGCTTTTTTCCATTACTTTTAGAGTGTATCCTTGATGATGAAAAAACCGGAAAAGTGGTTATTCTAGATAAAAGCTATTTCACTAAAACTATTATAGATGATAACGCTGTTTATTCTGTTGCTGTAATTCATGAGCTTGATTTCAAAAAAGTAACAATCATAAATCCAGAAACAGCATCAATTGTAAAAAAGAATTCTATTCCATTTATCATTGATGCTGCTACATCAACAGAAAAACCAATTTCTATTACACATCACGGTAGGTTTTGGAAAGGGGTAATGCTTGTTGGCTAAGTGTTATTTAATACCTAATCTAGATTTTAATTTTAAAAACAACAGCGCTGTTTTATATGCATCATCTGCAGCAGAATTGCGATCACTAACCGGAATTTTATAAAACTCACATAGCTCATCAAGCGGACAGTCTTTATCAGTACTATCTTGAAGTTTTCTATGCATAACATCAATGTCTAGTGCTTCATTTTTCAACCTTCCACAATCCATTCTTTCTAAAGCTTCATTGATCATATCTACATCAAAATCAACATGGTGTCCTACTAGAACTGCATTGCCTATAAACTCTAAAAATGACTTTAAGGCTTCGGGCTCACTAACTTTTTTAATTTTACTTTCTACTAAAAATTCATTAGTTAAACCGTTGTCATGAAAATATTTATACTGTGTTAAAACAGCCTCAAAATTATCCCCAACCAAAATTGAATTATTAACCACCGAAAAAGATCCAATAGATAAAATAACATCATTTTTAGGATTTAAACCCGTAGTTTCAGTTGAAAACACAACAAATCTGGATGATTTTTTATCAAATTTAGCTACATAAGCTTTCCAGAAATCTGGATATTCTTTATTGATATTTTTTAACCAATCTAACATACTATGAAAATTGTGTAAGTTGAAATTTACTTTTTATTAATTCCTCTAAATCGCGCATAGGAGCGAGAGCATTTTTTAATTTTTCCTTGTCAATTTTTGATAATTCTTCAAGTTTAATGTATTGTCCATCAGAATCATTTTTCAACCCTTCAAGAGTTCTAAATTTAGATAAAGTAAGAAAAGCTTCGGCGCAGTTCAAATACGTTTCAGCATGCTTGGGATCAGCTATTGACAATTGTTTAAAACGCTGGAATGTATTGTTAATTCCTTTTATTTCAAAAGATAAACAAAACAATCTAGCACCATCTATTAAAGGCATAAGAGCACGGGTTTTAATATCAAATTGATCTTTATGTTCACCTTCTTCTACTACATTAAATTTCTTGAAAAATGTTAAAGGAGAATTGTCTCTCAAGGCATCATTCCCTAGAAAATCAAAGAAAAGGGTACTGTTTTTGACATTTTTAAATATTACTGAACTAATTGCATCTTCTATTTTTTGTTCTCCAAAAATGATTTCATAATCAAAAAATATACTACTCAAATCAGCGCTGTTTTCACCTGGAGTATTCATCCAGTTATCATATTGTTTTATCCAGTCTGTCAATGATTTACACCACAACATATTACTACCCATGTGTCCATTAGGACAGGATGAGTATCCTATTTTTTCAAGGGTTGCGGTAGTCTTTTTTCCTAATTTCAAGAAATAATCTTTTACATCTCGGTACTTATCAGCAGCTACATCTTCAAAAATTAAAATACTATCCTGATCTGTAAGTAATAATTGCTCTTTTCTACCTTGACTCCCTATACCTAACCAAGCAAAACGGGCAGGAGGAGAGCCTAAATCTAAAATTGACAATTCAACAGCACGTTTTAGTAAAGCCAAATTAATCTCACTAGTTATATTAAAAATATGAGACAAAGGCACGTTTTTAGTGATAGATTTTTGTATCAAATCAGTAACTCTATCTCTAATTTGTTTCAGTTCTTTAGGAGTTTGACTGCGTTTGATTTCTTTAATAAGTACTCCAGGACTATTTGCTTGTGCTACTATTAAATCGTGCTCACTAATTACGCCTTTTACATAAGATCTGTCTGTGCCATCTTGAGTCACACACAAGTGAGTAACATTGTTTTTTAGCATTAATAATTGCGCTTCGGCAAGTGATACATTTTCAAGTACAGTAACTACTGGTGAAGACATGATCTTGTCAATAGTAACTGTGATGGGAAATCTGCCTGTAGCTATCTTGGTTCGCATATCAGTATCTGTAACAATACCAATAGGGTAATCATTTTCACAAATCAAGATGTTGTTAGTTAAAGAAGCTGTCATTTGTTGTGCTACATCCTGAATGGTAATGTTTACAGTCGTTTTTAACGGATTTATATTGTAGGTCAATGATTGGAAATATTGCATTTCTGATTGTTGATCAGAATAAAAAACATTATCAGAAATTAACTTACCTATTAAATTTTCTTTGTCTTTTGGATTTCTAGTGTTAACAGCAAAACTTTCTAGTAAAAAATTTAATACCTCTGGATTATTGGCTACAAAAGGTCTAAATGAAACAATTGGGATGGCATATACAATAGCTTCCTCTCTAGATTTAGCCGTCATCATATAGTTATTTTTAGCAAAAAATGGTCTTAGACCAAAAATGTCTCCAGGAGCACACTTATTTAACAAAGTCTCTTCAGAATCTGAAATAACAGATAAATTAATTACGCCCGAAGCTACTACATAAAAACTATCATGAAGCAAATCATTTATTTGAAATAAAGTTTGATTTTTTTCTAAAACAACAACTTTTATATCACTCGCTATTTTCGAAAGTTCTTCAAATCCTAAAAAATTAAAAGGTGGATATTCACTTAAAAAGTCAGCAATTTGCTCAGCAATTGAATTCATAATGTTTATTTTTCTATTGTAAAAATAGCAAATATTAGATAGATACAATAGCTTTGTAAATGGTTTACCATTAAATTATACATTCCTTAATTTTTTCATAAAATAAGTCTTTGTTTGTATGTTTATGGCACACTTTTTTTAATTTTATATTGAACTAATAAATAAAAATTATGAAATCAATTATCAAGACTGGTTTGGCAATGGTTGCATTACTAGTAGTAAATGTAATGGGAGCTCAAAGTAAGCCTACAAGTAGTAAAGAGACAATCACGGGTAAGATTAAAGATGCCACAATAACTGTTGACTACGGAAGTCCATCTATGAATGGTAGAAAAATTTGGGGCGAATTAGTGCCATTTGACAAAATTTGGCGTGCTGGTGCAAATGATGCAACCACATTTGAAACAGATAAAGATATAACTGTGCAAGGTTCTAAACTGCCAGCTGGAAAGTATTCCTTTTTTATTATTCCAAATGAAAAAGAATGTACAATCATTTTTAATAAAGTAGCCAAACAATGGGGTGCTTATAAATACAAACAAGAAGATGATCAGTTGCGAGTTGTGGTAAAAACGCAAGTTGTAAGACCTATTACCGAAAAACTAACTTATCAAATTAACGAAAATATTTTAAGTTTGAAATGGGATCATTGGTATATTCCAATACAAATTAAATAAATCAATAGATTAATTGAATAGGTAGAATTATTCAAAAAACACTGCTAAATGCAGTGTTTTTTTTATTTCAATAAATTCTATTTTACATAATATAAATTATAGTTCATAATACATATATCTAAAAAAAAAGCCAATCACTAAATATCATCTTTTAGATTAGACAATATTAAATGAGTTGTTGGTTCACCGTAAACTAATAATCGATCAATATATTTTTGTAAATGCAATTGATTATTTAGAATTACTTTCATAAAAATATTATGAGTACCTGTAATTCGGTGAATTTCAAAAATCTCAGGAAATTGATCTAAATTTTCACAAAAAACAGTCAATTTACCACTGTACAATTTAAACATAATGAAAACCTCAAGTCCGAATCCTAGTTTTGTATAGTCTAATCTTACTCGATATCCTTTGATAACTTCTAAGTCTTCTAGTTTTTGAATGCGTTCTCTAACTGCAGATGGCGAAAGTTCTACTTGCTTGCCAATTTCTACAAATGAATATCGGGCATTTTGTTTTAGACATTCAATAATTTTTAAATCTAATGTATCAACCATAAAAAAGTTTTTAAAATACAAATTTACAATTTAAAAATGTGTTTTTTAACTTTTTTACCATTGAAACCATTTCCCACGAAGTTGTTCTTCATTTAATTTTGCAAAATGGATACGATGATGATTTTACTTTCACTAGGAATTTTTACAGGTTTTTTTGTTCAAACAATTACTGGATTTGCTGGCGCTCTAATTGCATTACCTTTTTTATTATTTGCCATGCCATTGCCAGACGCTGTTGGATATTTATCTATTTTTTACATGATTTCTACTCCTATTAATGTTTATAAAGAGTGGCACAACATAAATTTAGATTTATTAAAAAAATTAGCTGTTTCCTCTTTTTTTGGTTTGCTTGTAGGCATTATTGTTTTAGCCTACGGACAACCGATAATATTAAAAAAAGCTTTAGGAATTTTCATTATTTTGTTTGTCTTAAATAGTTTGCGTAGTGCTAAAGAAATCAAATTTTTTTCTAAAATGAAGTTTCTATTTGGTTTTTTAGGAGGTTTTTTTTCAGGACTTTTCTCAACTGGTGGGCCATTATACTTGATCATTGTTAAAAATGAAACTTCGGATGTGAAGATTATGAGAGCAACCATGTTTGGGGTTCTTGGTTTAATTACGTTATTTAGAATTCCTGTTCTTGCTTTTGAAGGAATATTAACGTGGCAACAACTGTACAACTCTCTTTATGTGTTGCCTTTTTTCATTTTGGCTTTAGTATTGGGAAAAAAGGTATATCTTTTTTTGAATGATACTATATTAAAAAAAATCATGCTTTCGCTCTTATTTGTATCTGGATTTGTTTTGCTTTTAAAAAAATAAACAACCGTAGCATCCCATTTATATTGGCTACTTTTGCAAAAAATAAAATATGAAGGTACAAAATGTAATGTCTCGTTCACAATACATCAAATTAATACTTATTCTAGGATCTCTAACAGCCCTTGGTCCATTTTCAATTGACATGTACCTACCCGGATTTGCGGGTATAGCAAAAGATTTAAATACCACTGTGGCCAATGTTTCCTTGACATTATCCAGTTATTTTATAGGCATATCAGCAGGTCAACTATTATATGGGCCATTATTAGACCGTTTTGGTCGAAAAAAACCTTTATTCATAGGAATGTTGGTTTATATTTTAGCTTCGTTAGGCTGCGTATTTGTTACTGATATTGACACTTTTATTGGACTACGATTTATACAAGCCATAGGTAGTTGTGGCGCAACAGTAGCATCTGTATCAATGGTTAGGGATTTATTTCCTGTGAAAGATATTCCTAAAGTATTTTCAATGTTAATGCTGGTAGTTGGGCTTTCGCCAATGCTAGCGCCTACTATAGGCGGTTATATCACTGAAGATTTTGGCTGGCATACCGTTTTTTTTATTTTGATGTGTATGGGGATTTTAATTTTAATTGCTGCATTGCTTGGCTTACCCAATACTTTTGTGCCTGACACTACTATTTCCTTAAAACCTAAACCTATTGTTACTGGATTTATCTCAATACTTAAAGTATCACAATTTTATACCTATGCGTTTGCAGGAGCAATTGCTTTCTCTGGGTTGTTTACTTATGTGGCTGCCTCTCCTATTATTTTTATGGACATTTATAAGGTAGATGCGAAAACGTATGGTTGGATATTTGCTTTTATGTCTTTGAGCTTTATTAGCGCAAGCCAATTGAATTCCTTGTTACTGAGAAGATTTAGAAGTGATCAAATGATAATAGGTGCTTTGGTAGTGCAATCAATAATCTCTATTGTATTTTTATTTCTTGCTCTCAAGGGTTTATTAGGTTTGTATGAAACCATAGCTATGCTTTTTATTTTCTTGGCTTGTTTAGGAATTTCTAATCCAAATACTGCGGGACTGACTCTTGCTCCTTTTGAAAAAAATGCTGGAAGTGCCTCTGCATTAATGGGCGCTATTCAGTTAGGTTTGGGTGCGATGGCATCGTTTGCGGTAGGTTTATTTGTAAAGAATTCAATTTTACCTATGGTTTTTATCTTAACCACTTCTACGATAATTGCACTAATAATCTTGATTTTAGGCAAAAAAAGAATAAAAAAAACTAGTACACCCTCTGTTTAAATTGAGGGAGTACTAGTTGTATGTCTTTTTGCAGAAAAACTATTTTTTTTGTTTTTTGATAGGTTTTTCTAATTTTTGTAGTGCTTCATTTTTAGTTTGTTGCACTTGATTTGCTATTAGTTTTTCAATTAACTCGTCCTTAGTTAAATGATGGAAAACCGTTTTTATTTTTTCTTTTAATTCAGCTGCAACCTCATGATTGGGTTTGGTTTTGAAAATTTGTTTTGCCCACAACAAAGTATTGTTCTCTTCAATACTTGCTTTGTTAGGTTTAGCAAAAGGTAAAAATTTGATGCCCAATTCTTTTTCAAAATCAGCAATTTCAACTACTTCTTCTTGTTGTAACACAGTTAAGGCAAGCCCCTTTGCTCCTGCTCTTGCTGTTCTACCGCTTCGATGTACATATGCTTCGTATACATCTGGTAAGTGATAATTTACAACATATGAAATTTCTTTAACATCTATTCCTCTAGCTGCAAGATCTGTTGCTACTAGAATATTAATGTGTCCTTCACGAAACTGCTCCATGATTCGATCCCGTATACCTTGAGACAAACTGCCGTGTAAGGCGCCAGATGAAAATCTATTTATCGCTAAATTTTTGGCCAATTTGTTTACGGCTGCTTTTGTTTTACAAAAAATGATTCCGCGTTGACCCTCTTTTGTAGTAAGAAAATGCATTAAAACATCTAGTTTTTCAATAGGATCTACTACAATGTATTGATGATCTATCCCTTGATTACCTATTGTTTCCATGTTAGCGCTTACATGCACAACATTCTTATTCAAATAGTTTTGAATCAATTGCTTAATTGTACCCGGCATAGTTGCCGAAAACAAAAATGTTTTATGTGAACTAGGCAATTGAGCCACAATTTCATCTAAACTTTCTTTTAGAATCGTGACCATTTCATCAGCTTCATCAAGGACAAGGAATCTTGTCTCATTGAGATTTATGGCATTGCGTTGTATCAAATCAATTAGTCGTCCTGGTGTTGCTACAACAATATGTGTAGGCAAAGTAAGTCTTTCTATTTGAGGTTTTATAGGTATTCCTCCACAAGTTGCAGCTATAGAAACTTGAGGTAGATATTTTGCAAAATCTTCTAAATTTTTAAAGATTTGGTGTCCCAATTCTCTAGTTGGCACTAAAATTACGGCTTGAATGGCAGGTATGCTGGTATCTATTAATTGTAAAATAGGAAGTCCAAACGCAGCTGTTTTTCCAGTACCGGTTTTTGCAATACCCACTAAGTCCTGCTTGTTAGTGAGTAACAATGGAATGGTTTGTACTTGAATTTCAGTAGGAATAACAATTTTCAATTCGGTTATTGCTTTAAGTATCGGTGTTGCTAATCCTAAATCTGAGAATTGTTTTTGCATTTGTATTTGGATTTTGTATTTTAAAATAATAGTTCTTTTGTAACGTAATTTTAGCCCTGATGGGAACGGCATCCTTTTATGGTCTCTTTTTTGAGACCACAAAAGATACAGTGTACAGCAGGATTAGCTCCTAATAAAGAAATTAATCTTCATCAGGTTCATTCATAATTTTTTCTCGGTATTTTTTACCTGTTAATAGAACCAATTTAAGTTTATAATCATCTACAAGCCATTCTCTATAGTTTTTACTGCACTGACTCAAACATTTTGCATAGCGCTTGATGCGGCACTCAATATCATCATCTAATAATTTACCTAAAGCTTTTGCTTCTTGCAAGGTTTCGGAATTGTCAACGCACATAGACGCATGTTGATCTAATGATTTATCTAAAACTTCCTTTGAACGCAAGTTTTGTTTTATAATTAGTTTATGTTCTTCCTCTACATCAAAAGTTACGACTTCGGTTTTACTGAATTTGGCTCGCACATCTAGAGGCATCGTGTATTTAAAATACATTTCGATTTCAGTGTCGTCTCTTAAATTTTCTAGATAAAACTCAGGAGATTTAAAGATGTGTTGCCAGTTTACAGGTTCACTCCACAGTCCAAAACGGGCTGCATTATTACCTAAATCAATTACATTAAAACTGTCCTTGCCAGGTAATTTTCTAGATCCACGGCCTATCATTTGATAGTATAAAGTAAGGGATTTAGTAGCTCTATTTAAAATAATAGTTTCAACAGTAGGCTCATCAAAACCGGTTGTAAGAATCCCTACTGAGGTTAAAATAGCGTCTGGAGTATGCTTAAACCAATATAAAATGTCTTTTCGTTCCTCATTACTACTGGTATTATCAAGATGTCTTATAGCGTAACCAGCTTCTCTAAAGGTTTCATATACATAAAGTGATGTATTGATACCATTATTGAAAATTAAGGTTTTTTTGCCCAATGATTTTTCGGTGTAGGCATGTAATAATTTTTCTTGCATAGCCATATTGGTATACAAATCATCAGAAGATTTTACGGTGTAATCTCCATTAATACCTACTTTAAGAGAAGTTAAGCCTACATCATAACTATAGGTAATTGCTTTTGCAAGAAAACCTTTTTCTATTAATGAGTTAATGGTATCACCTACTATTAATTCATCATAGCTTTCATGCATGGGCAATTTTATGTTAGAGCTCAATGGCGTAGCAGTTACTCCTAGTATAAAAGCATTCTTGAAAGAACTTAATAATTTTCTGAAAGAGTTGTAGTGCGCCTCATCAATAATTACTAAACCTACATTGTCAAGGTGTAATTTATCATCATTGATACGGTTTTTTAAAGTCTCTACCATGGCAACAAAACAGGAATAATCATTTTGATCTGGCAGTTCTTTTACTTTACTATTGATTATTTTATTTTTTACATCAAAACCTTTAAGCATTTTTGAAGTTTGCTTACACAACTCAATTCTATGTGTTAGCACAACCACTTTTTTATCGTGTTGAGATAAGTAACGACGCACAATCTCTGAAAAAACTACTGTTTTACCACCACCTGTAGGTAATTGATATAATAAATGGTGTTGTGGTGGTGCATTATCTATACGCTCAAAAATGGCATCAATATCGCCTTGTTGGTATGCGTAGAGTTGTTTTTTGTCTTCTATTTCTATTTCTAAGGTGTTTTGGGACATTGCTAATTATTGGATTTTTGCAAAAATACACCTAAAAAACAGTTTAATTGTCAATTTTATTTAAAAAAAACCGCATCTGATTAATTAATTTAAATTAAGGAAACTTTTTAATACTCTAATCGATCCATAATAGCATCAAATTCAGGAGTATTATGCCATTTTTGATCTAATACGTTGTTGTGAATAGCGTTGAGTCTGGATTTAAAATCAGTTAAAATAGCATTTGCAATGAGATAAATTACAGCTTGCTCAAAGGAATTGAACATACTTTTGAAAAATAAATCTTGTTTTATGATGTTCTCTGAAGCAAATGTTTGAGCAATTTCAATGTTATACAACATGAGATCAGCTATGACAAATGGGTCAACACCTAAGGCTGTAAAGTGCTTGATGTATTTTTGAGCCACAGAACGTCTCATTTTGGGTCGGCTACGCCTACCTGATTTTTTTACTGGAAAATATTCGTACGCTATTTTTAATTTAGCTTCTTTTAATAAAGTCTCTTCTTTTGGATTAAAAACGAAATCATAATAGACTTTTACGGGACTAAATTTCTCATACAACTCTATAATTTGTTCTTCAAGTTGCTCTTTAGTCAATTGTGCCACATATTTTTTTAAATCTCGCTTGCTCATTATCAAAGTTTAGAGAAACAAAAGTAATTTAGTTTTATGATTTAAGCATCTAAAATCAATGTTTATACTTAATTTTGTGTTCAAAATAAAAAATACAAATGCTTAAAATTTTTAAAATCACAGCTATAGTTGAAGGAATTTCAGCTTTATTATTGTTTTTCTTTGCTATGCCAATGAAATATATTTTCAACGATCCTATTTATGTGAAACATATTGGTATGGCTCATGGTGTATTATTTACTGCTTATATAGTTTTAGCTACTATTTTAAAATTTACTGAAAAGTGGGGTTTTAAAAAATATTTTATCATTTGTATTGCTTCGATACCTCCATTTGGAACATTTTACATAGAGCGAAAATACCTGAAAAATGTTTAAATACATCGAGAAAATTTTCACTTTTATATATCCCATTTTACGCAAAATAGGTATGGGTAGTGGCGTAGCTTCGTATTTAAGTTTACTGCTAAATATAATTGTCTTATGTGTACTTTCGTATGTTATTTATATTGTTTTCAGACTTGTACTAGTAACCATTCTAGCTATAGTTGCTCAGAAATCTAAAACCAAGTTTGACGATTTATTGGTATCAAATAAAACCGCAAAATACATTGCGCATTTGATACCGCTTTTATTTATTTACAAATCGGTACCCGTAATTTTAGATCGATTTGAATATTGGGAAGGGATTTTTGCAAAAATAGTTGGTATCTATATTATTGTACTCGTATTATGGATTATCAGAACTATTTTTAATGCGTTACGAGATTATTTAAAACTAAAACCTCGATACAGTGACAAGCCGATAGATAGTTTTATTCAAGTAATCATGATTATGCTTTGGGTTGTGGGTAGCACGTTGATTGTTTCTAAATTATTTGATATTGACAAAAAAGAACTTTTAACCATATTAGGAGCCGTGTCTGCGGTGATTATTTTGATTTTTAGAGACACAATCTTGGGTTTTGTATCGAGTGTGCAAGTTTCTATAAATGATATGGTTCGAATTGGGGATTGGATTACGATGGATAAATTTGGCGCAGACGGAGATGTAATTGAAATCAATTTAGCAACTGTTAAGGTTCGAAATTTTGACAATACTACCACTACAATTCCTACCTATAGTCTAAGTTCAGATTCTTTTCAAAACTGGCGCGGAATGCTCAACTCAGATGGACGAAGAATAAAAAGACACATCTTAATTAAAACAAGTAGCATTCGCTTTCTTGAAGAAGCTGAGCTGGTAGAGTTAAAAAAAATACACCTGATAAGCGATTATATTGACGAACGAAAAAATGAAATTGACTCTTTTAACTTAAAAAATAAAATTGACAAATCACTTGCAATAAACGGTCGAAATTTGACTAATTTAGGTCTTTTTAGAAAATACATCACAGAATATTTATTCAATTATCCTGGACTCAACAAAGATATGCTCATGCTTTGTAGACAATTGCAATCAACAGAGCATGGAGTTCCTCTTGAGGTTTATGCATTTTCTTATGACAAACGTTTTGAAAATTATGAATTTATCATGTCTGATATTTTTGATCACATCATCGCTGCTGTTGGATACTTTGACTTAGAAATATTCGAATCTAAAATTGAATTGAACAATCAATAAAATTGTTTACAACCTGTCTTTTACGTACTCAATAACTGATTTTCCGTGGGGTTTAGGTTTTCCATGCTCATCAACATTAACCATTGTGGTTTGATCAATAGAAATAATGGTTTCTCGAGTCATCATATTACGAGCTTCACATTTTAAAGTAATTGATGTGGTTCCAAACTTGATAACATCTATGCCTATCTCAATTATATCGCCTTGTTTTGCTGAACTCCTAAAATTTATTTCAGACATATATTTGGTTACAATTCTTGGATTTTCTAGCTGCACAATAGTGTATAAAGCTAATTCTTCATCAATCCAAGCAAGCAGTTTCCCGCCAAACAAAGTACCATTGGGATTTAAATCTTCGGGTTTAACCCATTTTCTGGTATGAAATCTCATTTTTATAATTTTATAGGTAAAAATAATACTTTTTTACTTTTATATTTTTTAATTTTAAAGAAAAAATAATGAATACAAGAGATCAATTTATAGCTGAATTTAGAGGAAAAACATTAGGCATTATAACTAGTCAATCCACAACCGAAGAATCCTTTCAGAATGAGGTTTTGAGACCTATTTTAAAACTTCAAAACGAAATGATTTGTAAAGTTTTTCTACATCACCTAAAAAAGAATAAAATAGATTTTAATAGTTTCTCATTAGACAAGAAATTAAAAACTATTGATAATGCAGTTCAAAAAGATATTAAATTTAGAAATTCACTTAAAGGAATAGTTATTGGATTGTTTACAATTTCTGAATATGAAAATTACATTACTAATACATCCAACATTAACAAACGCATGATGAGTATGCTCATAGAGCGATTAAAAAGTCAAATTCAGTTATTAAACATATAATAATTAGGATTTTTTTGTTAAGTATTTTTACAATCAAAAATTTAATTCTTCAGATTTTGTAGTTTATAGCGTAAAAAAAGTTTTACTGTAGTTTTATTTTTTAAAAGTTTAATTATTTTTTTTTGGATCTAAATTTTTCATCAAAAAAAAAAAAAAAAAAGAGGCTGTCATGAACAGCCTCTAATAATCTAAAAGATACTTTAATTTTTTATAATTTTCTGTTTTAATTCTAGTCCATTTTCAAAGCGAATATGAATTATATATATCCCATTATTCAAATAATTCATATCAATAGCATTGTTGTTTGATTTTCCATATTTCACTTGTATGCCATTCATATCTTGAATTTTATAATTTAAAACTGGAGAACTTGAGTTAATATATAAAAGACTACTTACAGGATTTGGATATACTGAAATGATTGTATCTTCTGTTTTAAGTTCTTTATTTAGTGTAACTTTTGCTGTACTAGTGCCCCAAGAGTAAGAGAATCCATTTATTTTATTTAATAAATCTGGTGTTTGATTAGCAGTCCCACTTGAGCCATTGTTAAAAATCAAATTGATTGATGTAGGTCCTGTTATAGTATATTTATAAAAACCATTTACATCGGCTACCATAACAACACCTGGCCATGTTGTATTGGCTACACTTCCAGCAGGAATAGCATTCCAATAATGAATTTTTGGTATTGTTGTCCAGTTTGTTGGAGGTTTAAAATAAACTGTCATAGTTGTTTGAGTAGGACAACGATTTGCTGGTTCACCAGCTAACCAAGCATTATCATAATACTTAATTCCGGCAGTAGTAGCAAGATCAGCAGTTTTTAATGTTCCATCGTTAAATATTAAGTTTGTGGCGCTTACAGTAGATGGGAAAGTAAATTTGTACCAATCACCACAATCTTTTGTCATTGCAACTCCAGGCCAGGCTACTGTTGGTGCTGTACCTGTTGGGGACCAGTAGTATACTTTTACAGCTGAATTCCAATTTGCTGGTTTTTTAAAATATACAGTAAATGTTGGTAGTGTACCAAAAGTGTATGTTTCTGTTTTGATTGTAGAGTTTACACCTACAGTATTTCTCACAAAAGCATTTAGAGTTTTAGTGCTATTTATGGAAAGTGTAACTGTACCAACTGCGGATGGCGATGCAATGGTTGGTGTTGTACCATCTAGAGTATAATAAATTGTAGATGTAGAAGTATTAGCTGTTAAAGTAGTGTTAACCGTTGTTCCGGTTGTAAAAAACCCTCCTACTTGACTTACTGTAAGGCTTGGTACATCAACAACACTTGCCTTGTCCCAAATTGCAAAACCTGTTCCAGATAATTTTAATGTCCAGCCAGTTCCAGAAGGAGACCAATTATCTGATCCTAATTTCATTGCCACTTTATTGTCAATAATAGCTGCATATAGATTATTTGAAGCTGCTACTATATTTAAGGTAGAGGTGTTAGATAGTAAATTGTCTTTTCTAATTTTAACCATAGCGTCAATTTGAGATTTGATTCCCCAATTAAAATAATGAGGCCACCAAACCATAGGAGTTCCAGGATGAGTTAAAATATAGGCATAACCATTTAATACTTTTGATCCAGGAAAAATCCATAAATCTTGACCATAAGGCACAGGTCCCGTATCATGATTATCAAGCATGGTTACTGCTTTATCTGGCCAAACTCCAATTAAACCAGAAGCTTTGCCAGAACCATCTTTTAAATAACTTAAATTATTATCATTAAAAGCATTTTGGAGTGCACTTTTGGTTGCAAAATCAAAAGCAGTTGAAGAAGCTGTATTAGTTCCACCCTTTGTGTAATCTAACCATTTTACAATTCTATTTCGGTCACCTTCTAACAATTCCCCTACAGAAAAATAAGGCGAGGTAGCATCGTTATATTCTTTAATATATTTTCCATCAAATCCATGAACAAAATCATATCGCCAACCATCAAAACCTATCTGATTTTTCAACCAAAGCATCCAAGTTTTGATACCATTTCTAACTTCAACATTAGAATGATCTAAGTCTCTACCTGCAGAAAACAAACCTGAAGTCCCTTGAGATTTTAAACCTGCTTGAACAGGATCATAATCTGGATTTCCAGTTCCTTTTTGTCCAGAAGGACTAATATTTGAATTATTGCAAATAGACCAAGTTTGTGTTGGAGTATTCCATGATGGTGTCGAAAAATCATACCACCCAGTAGTTCCTCCACGATGATTGACTACAATGTCTGCAATAACCTTTATATTTTTTGAATGAAGATCAGTTATTAATGATGTTAATTGTGCTTGGGTACCATGAGCATTATTCAAGTCATACCAAACTGTTGGTATATAACCCATTCCTCCAGTTGATTTACTTGGTGGAGGTAACCAAATAGCATCAAATCCACCAGTTTGCAATGCTGTTGAATTACTTTTTATCACATCGTACCATTTGGTTGTTGAAACATCAGTGGTCCAATGAAAACCTTGCATCATTACTTCTCTCCCAGTGGCAGTTGTTTGCGAATAAACAATGGGGTGCAATAATAGTAAAAAGAGCAACAATAAATATTTTTTTGCTTTCATAAGTTTATTTTTAGTTAATATTTTATGAAATTAATATTTTATTTATATAATTTTCGCTATTATTCTTATTTATATTTTGCTTTTTTAAAGTTATTAGCACTCTATCGTTGTAGTAGAGTTGAATGTTAATAAATTATCACGAAATCGATTAAGTATCTGATTGTTAATAAACTAAAAATACACTAATTTGATTTGATTTTGAATATTATAACTTAAATGATTTAATCAAAGACTATAATCCTAACACAATAATTTTAAACAAAAAAAGCTCAAACTTTTATTATGCTTGAGCTTTTTTAAACCGACAATTTTAAAATGAGTTTCTATTATTTTAAATATTTAAATTAAAAAATTCTTATTTTTCAATCTTTTTGTTCAAAACATAGAAATTAGGATCCAATACAATAGTTTCAATTTTTTTAGAGTTGATAAATTCAGACCATTCTGATTTTGGATTCAAGTTAACTTCCGCACCATTTAGAATGACTTTTACAGGCATATTAAAACCGGCAACTATATTTGTCCAACGGTATTTTAAAGTGTTGTTATCCAAATAATATTCAAGTGAAGGTATTCTAGTATCTCTTAAATACTGATTAAAAACAATGGACAAATCAATTCCTGTTTGCTTGCATAAATAATCTTCAATTTGCTTGGTTGTCACCGTTTGGTGATAAAAAGTACTATTCAAACCTCTTAGTATTCCTCTCCATTTTTCATCGTTATTCACTAATTGACGTATAGTATGCAACATGTTTGCTCCTTTAGGATACATATCCCCTGAACCTTCATTGTTTACATCGTATTTACCAATTATAGGTTTATCATTTTCAATAATATTTCTAAGACCTCTAACATAAGTATATCCAGCTTCCTTGCCATAGTAATATTCTAAAAATAAACTTTCAGAATAGTTTGTGAAACTTTCATGAATCCACATGTCAGCAATATCTTTGTAAGTTATGTTATTTGCAAACCACTCGTGCCCAGATTCATGAATAATTATAAAATCAAACTTTAATCCCCAGCCAGTACCACTTAAATCCCTTCCACGGTAGCCATTTTGATACCCGTTTCCATAAGTCA
This sequence comes from Flavobacterium sp. CECT 9288, assembly GCF_918731615.1. Classification (NCBI taxonomy): domain Bacteria; kingdom Pseudomonadati; phylum Bacteroidota; class Flavobacteriia; order Flavobacteriales; family Flavobacteriaceae; genus Flavobacterium; species Flavobacterium sp. CECT 9288. The sequence continues at coordinate 1,625,676 of NZ_OU957226.1, forward strand.
CACTGCTTTGATGCTCCATTCCTAAATAGGGAGTTTCAACTAATTTATAACTATCTTCATAAAATGGATAAGGTCCAAACCAGTGTTCAAAGGCTTTAAGCATTTTAGGGACATCTTGAAAATGCTTTTTTGCTTTTTCTAAGTTTTCTCGTAACACATAATACGTACAATCTAATTCACCCTTTTCACCTTTGTACTTCTCTGAAAAAGTAACGTAATCACCTATATTAATATTGACTCCGTAATTATTAATTGGATTTTTAACCTCCCAATTATACGTTTTTGTACCATCATTATTCTGTTTTACCCTAGTTAATCTTCCATTTGACACAGAAACAAGTTTGCTTGGTGCAGTAACACTAATAGTCATTTCATCCACTTCATCATACATGTGATCTTTGTTTGGCCACCAAACACTAGCTCCCAATCCTTGGCATGATGAAGCGATAAAAGGATTACCATTTTTATCTTTTTTCCAAGTAATTCCTCCATCCCAAGGCGGGTTTACTGCTACTTTAGGTTTACCATTATAAAAAATAGTAAGCTCTTTTAAGGCCCCTATTACTTGTTTTTCCAGTAACTGAATGTAAAAAACATTGCCTTCTCTTGTGAAGTTTAAACTCTTTTTATCTTGTAGTACCTTTGTAATTTGCATTGGATTTTGCAAATCAATCTGCATGACTTGATTCTCTTTCAATATTTTATAAACAACTGTATTAGATCCCGTTAAAGTACTATCTCGCGGATTTACTTTAACATCTAAACGGTATTTTTTCAAATCCCACCAAGCTCTTTCTGGTGTAATACTTCCTCTTAGGGTATCTTGTTTCGTAAATTTTAATTGTTTCTGATTCAATAATCCTTGTGCTTTTATTGAATTACAAAGTAAAATGGATAATAAAGCAGAACCGATATATTTTTTCATAGTGTTATATTTTAAAACAAAAATAGACTTTAGAATCAAAAAAAACAGCTATTTCTTAATTTCTCGGAAAAGACAAAGAATAATCTTGTAATATTTTATTTTCTTTTCCACGAATTTCCATTAGGACTTTCTGATTTTTAAAATCAAATTTTAACAAACCAAAATTAATCTCTTTAACAACTTCACCTTGCACATAAGGATTTTCTTCACCAGAGAATGCAGTATAGGTGTGAGTTAAGCCGCTTGAAGTAAAATCAACAAGAGGATAAGACAAACCCGTTACATTTTTTAAGGAAAATGTCGAAATGTGCCTATCACCAGATATTATAAAGGCTCCTTTTGCTTTTGAGGAAACTAGTAATTGTTCCAGTTTTTCGACCTCATGCGGGAAATTGCCCCAAGTTTCAAAGCCATGCTTATTGGATAAAAATTGAAAACTACTCACTATCACATGGAATTGCGCATCTGAATTATATAGCTCTTTTGATAACCATTCCCACTGCGCTTGTCCAAGAATAGTTCCTTCGCCAAACTTATTAGGCATAAAACGCTTTTTTGAATTAGGATCTTTGGTTAACGTTGTTCGGAAATAACGGGTGTCTAATATGATAATTTTAATTTTATTCCCATCAACTTCAATTGTTTTTGAGCTAAAAACTCCCTCTCTACTGCGTTCTGGAGCATCTTTTGGAGTATCTAAAAAATCTAAAAACAATTGCTGACTTTCTTTTTTGTGTGGATATTCTTCTCCTGCATCATTAGCGCCATAGTCATGATCATCCCAAGTTCCAAGAATAATTTTGCCATCAATGAATTTTAGATATTCTGGATCTTGTTTCTGAATAGTATAATTGTTTTTAAGAAACTGCATGTCTTCTGTATCCGAATACACATTATCACCACCCCAAATCCAAACTGAAGGATTGTTTTTATTTATCTCAGGCCAGAGTTCATTTTTAATTTTTTGATTGTCACAGGAACCAAAAGCAATAGTAAAGCTAGTGTTTTCATTATTTTTTAATGGTTGACTTGCTGTTGAAGGAATTTGTGCTTTACAACTTAAGAATCCTAAAAAACTAAAAATGCAAACAAATTTTTTCATAAAAGGGGATTCAAACGGTTAGCGCAATACTATTAATGCGCACGAAGATATAAAAACAATTTTGACAGAAACTTAAAAGCAATGTTGCCTAAATGTTATTTAACAAAATTGTTAAAAAGGATAAACATATCGCTTTTCTATTACTTGCAATAGGTTACAAAATCTAAACTGCTTCAAAAAAATAACCCAATAAATCAAATTTTCTATTGGGTTACAATTTATTTCTTCGTCAGACTATTTTTGGCGACTTTTTAGCACTTCAACAACATCATTCAATTTGAATCCTTTCGCTTGAAGTAAAATCAAATAATGAAATAATAAGTCGGCACTTTCACTTAAGAACAAATCATCATTATCATCTTTGGCTTCAATTACAACTTCTATTGCTTCTTCACCTACTTTTTGTGCAATTTTGTTGATTCCTAATTGAAATAATGAAGCAACATAACTCTTTTCAGAGTCAGCTTTTTCTCTACGAGTTTCGATAGTTTGCTCTAATTGTGAAATAAACCCATAATCAGCTTTATTATCTGTTTGCCAGCAAGTATCAGCACCTGTATGACATGTTGGGCCAACTGGTTTTGCTTGAATCAATAATGTATCGCCATCGCAGTCATTTTTTATATCAACCAAGTTTAAAAAGTTGCCACTCTCCTCGCCTTTTGTCCAAAGTCTTTGCTTAGAGCGGCTAAAAAAAGTTACTTTTTGCGTTTCGATAGTTTTACGATATGCTTCTTCGTTCATGTAACCCAACATCAAAACGGCTTTCGTGTCACTGTCTTGTATAATAGCCGGAATTAATTCGTCTGTATTTTTTGAGAAATCTATGTTCATTTTTTTAATTTAAAGATTGAAAGATTAAAAACTGAAAGATTATCTAGTACGATTCTCTTTTCTCTTTATTCTAGTATCTGTTTCTATATCCTAACTTCGATATTATTATTTTTAAGAGCCTCTTTTAATGTTTTGATTTCAATTTCTTTAAAATGAAATACACTTGCTGCTAAGGCTGCATCGGCTTTTCCATCGATGAATGAATCTACAAAATGCTGAATATTTCCTGCACCACCCGATGCAATAATTGGAATATTAACTAGTTCCGAAAGTTTGGCCAAAGCCTCATTAGCAAAGCCGTTTTTAGTTCCGTCATTATCCATCGAGGTGAACAATATTTCACCTGCGCCACGTTGCTCAACTTCTTTTGCCCAATCAAATAAATTCAATTCAGTAGGTACTTTTCCACCAACTAAATGCACAATCCACTGGCCGTCAATTTGCTTAGCATCAATTGCAACCACAACACATTGGCTTCCAAATTTTTGTGCCAAATCATTGATTAACTGCGGATTTTTTACCGCTGATGAATTGATCGAAACCTTATCAGCTCCATTTTGCAATAAAACATCAACGTCCTTGACAGAGGAAATTCCGCCACCAACTGTAAATGGAATATTAATAGTTGCAGCTACTTTCCGAACCAAATCAATTAATGTTTTTCTTCTTTCTTCCGTTGCCGAAATGTCTAGAAAAACCAATTCATCAGCTCCTTCATCCGAATAGATTTTGGCCAATTCAACCGGATCGCCGGCATCACGTAAGTCTACAAAATTGACACCTTTTACGGTTCTTCCGTTTTTTATGTCAAGACAAGGGATTATTCTTTTTGTTAACATTTTTTATAATTGTTACACAGAGATTCGCAAAGGTTTCGCAGAGATACACAAAAATCTTGGTGAATCTTTGCGTCTTCTTTGTGCTTCTTCGCGAAATAATCTATTTGTTTAATATATGTATTGCTCTAACTGTTTCAATGAGATTCGTCCTTCGTAAATAGCTTTACCTATGATCGTTCCTTCGCAACCTAATTCCGCTAATTTAGGTAACTCGTCAAAAGTAGAAATTCCACCAGAAGCAATCAATTTTATGCCATTGGCTTCCGCCAAAATCTTCGCATACAAATCAAAACTTGGTCCTTCAAGCATACCGTCTTTAGCTATATCAGTACAAATTACGTATTGAATTCCTTTGTTTTGATAGTCTTGAATAAAGGGAATCAAATCTTCATTTGAATCTTCTAACCAGCCTGAAACAGCTACTTTTTCATTGTTGGCATCTGCTCCCAAAATAATTTTATCCGCACCATACTCTGCAATCCATTTTCCGAATAATTCTCTATTTTTTACCGCAATACTGCCACCAGTAATTTGATTCGCACCACTTTCAAATGCAATTTTCAAATCGGAATCTGCTTTCAAACCACCTCCAAAATCAATTTTTAAATTGGTTTGTGTTGCAATTTGTTCTAATATTTTATAATTCACGATCTGACTTGATTTTGCTCCGTCTAAATCTACCAAATGTAAATATTCAATTCCGTGCGCTTCAAATTCTTTAGCAACTTCAAGGGGGTTTTCGTTGTAAATAATTTTGGTATTGTAATCTCCTTTGGACAAACGGACACATTTCCCGTCGATGATGTCTATTGCTGGTATTATTCTCATTATAATTAGTCTTAAAGTTTGAAAGTCGAAAGTCAAAAAGACTCAACTTAAAGTTTTAAAAAATTCCCTAAAATTTGTTCGCCTACATCACCGCTTTTCTCGGGGTGAAATTGAGTTCCGTAAAAATTATTTTTCTTCAATGCTGAGGCATATTCTACTTCATAATTTGTGGTAGCAATGGCATCGGGGCAATTTGGAGCATAAAAACTATGTACCAAATACATGTATTCCTTTTCAGCAATTCCTTTGAACAAATCTGATTTCAAATTATAAATTTGATTCCACCCCATTTGTGGAACTTTTACTTTTGAAGTAAATTTGACCACGTCTACATCAAAAATTTCCAAACCAGCAGTGTTTCCTTCTTCGGATTTGTTACACATCAATTGCATACCCAAACAAATCCCTAAAACAGGTTGTTTTAAAGTAGGAATTAATACATCAAGACCACTATCGATAAGCATTTTCATTGCAGAACTTGCCTCACCAACACCGGGAAAAATCACTTTATCCGCCGCTTTTATTTCCTTCCAATCGTTACTAAGCACTGCTGTAAAACCCAAGCGCTCGATGGCAAACATAATGCTTTGAATATTCCCGGCTCCGTAGTTTATAATTACTATTTTCATTTGACTTTTGTTTCAAGTTTCAAGTTTAACGTTTAAAGTTGCTCGAATCAACCTGAATCTTTAAACTTGAAACATTTTTAAAGCATACCTTTTGTACTTGGTAAAATCATTTTCTCGGTATCACGTTTCACAGCTACTTTTATTGCTTTTGCAAAAGCTTTAAAGATCGCTTCAATCTTGTGGTGCTCGTTCGTACCTTCAGCCTTGATGTTGATATTGGCTTTGGCACCATCAGAAAACGATTTAAAAAAGTGAAAGAACATTTCGGTTGGCATTTTACCTACCATTTCTCGTTTGAATTCGGTTTCCCAAACCAACCAATTTCTACCACCAAAATCGATTGCCACTTGAGCTAAACAGTCGTCCATTGGCAAGCAAAAACCATAACGTTCTATACCCAATTTATTACCCAATGCCTTTGCAAAAACTTCTCCAAGCGCAATAGCAGTATCTTCAATCGTGTGGTGTTCATCAACTTCTAGATCACCTTTTACAAGGATTTCCAGGTCCATTTGACCATGACGTGCAATTTGGTCCAGCATGTGATCAAAAAACGCAATTCCGGTTTCAATTTTACTCTTCCCAGTTCCATCAAGGTTCAAATTGATATAAATATCAGTTTCATTCGTCTTTCTTGAAATGGTTGCTGAACGTTCTTCTAATTTTAAAAACTCATAAATCGTTTTCCAATCTGTAGTTTGTAGTGCTATAACCGAATCTAATTCTTCTCTTTTTGAAGCTATTTCGTCACTTCCTAAGGCTTCATCTGTGTTGATGAAAATCCCTTTTGCACCCAAGTTTTTTGCTAATTCCACATCTGTAATGCGGTCTCCAATTACGAATGAGTTTACCAAATCATAGTTAGAACTATCAATGTATTTAGTTAGTAAACCCGTTGCTGGCTTGCGTGTAGGAGCATTTTCATGTGGGAATGTTTTATCAATTAAAACTTCACTAAAAACAACGCCTTCATTTTCAAAAGCTTTCATAACCAAATTATGCACCGGCCAAAAATTCTCTTCGGGATGAGAAGCCGTTCCTAAACCATCTTGATTGGTAACCATAACCAATTCAAAATCCAATTCTTTTGCAATTTTTCCCAAATATTGAAAGGTATTTGGGTAAAATTCTAATTTCTCAAAACTATCCAACTGGTAGTCATGCGGTTCCAAAACCATCGTTCCATCACGATCTATAAAAAGCACTTTTTTCATGGTATCCTACTAATAAACGCATTGGCATGTGCGGTTGCGTTCTGTTATTTTAATTTAATATTTCAAGTTTTGGGCGTGACCCTCCAAAAAAAGTCGGGTCGGGCTATTCGTTCCCGCTTTTGTACTGCCCAGCTTCGCGGCCCTACAAAGAGCTCCACTGCTATCCCTCACGCGGAAACAAAGTTCCTAACTAGTTTCCAATAGCTTTCAAAGCTACTATTAATTTTTTATTTTCTTCTTCAGTTCCTACTGTCAAACGCAATGTATTTTCACAAAGTGCTTGTGTGGTTCTGTTTCGAATTACAATTCCTTTTGCAATCAATTCAGCGTATCTTTTATCGGCATCATCCACTTTAACCAAAACAAAATTTGCTTCTGTAGGATGAATTTTTTCCACATAACTCACTTCTGACAAAGCTTCAATTAAAAGTTCTCTTTGTGATATAATTGACTCAATTTCAGCAGAAATAGCTTGCTGATCTTCAAGTCTTGCTACCGCTCTATTTTGCGACAATTCGTTTACATTATAAGGAGGTTTAATTCGGTTTAATATAGTAGTAACCGCGCTAGAAGCATAACAAATTCCTAAACGGATACCCGCCAATCCATAAGCTTTAGAGAGCGTTTGAGTGATAATCAAATTAGGATATTCATCCAATTCATTGATCCAACTTTCTTTTTTAGAAAAGTCAATATACGCTTCATCAATAACAACGAGTCCTTTGAAATTTTGCAACAAATAGGCTACTTTTTCATCCGAAAAGGAGTTTCCTGTTGGGTTATTTGGCGAACATAAAAAGATCATTTTGGTATTAACATCAACCGCTTCCATGATTTTTTCAATCTCAGGCTGAAAATCCTCCAAAAGTAAAACTTCTCTATTCTCAATTGCATTCAAATTAGATAAAACGCCGTACATGCCATACGTTGGAGGCAAAGTAATCACGTTATCAGTATTCGGTTCACAAAATGCTCTGAAAAGTAAATCTAAAATTTCATCGCTTCCATTTCCTAATACAATCTGATTCGTTTGTACACGACGTTGTTTTGCTAAAAGGCGTTTTACACGCATTTGTTGCGGATCTGGATATCTATTTACTCCATTTTCAAACGGATTTTCATTGGCATCCAAAAATATCATTTCGGCTGTATCAAAGTCTTCAAACTCATCGCGAGCAGATGAATACGGTTTCATGTTTTTTACATTCTCCCGAACTAAATTAGTAATATCGAACTTATTTTCCATTTTCAAGTGCTTTTAATCGTAATGTAACTGCGTTTTTGTGTGCTTGTAATCCTTCGGCATCAGCCATAATTTCAATTGCCTTTCCGATGGCTTGAATTCCTTGTTCGTTAATTTTTTGAAAAGTCATCGTTTTCATAAAACTATCTAAGTTTACACCACTGTAATTCTTGGCATAACCATTCGTTGGTAAGGTATGATTGGTTCCCGAGGCATAATCACCTGCACTTTCAGGCGTATAGTTTCCTATAAAAACTGATCCTGCATTTAGTACGTTATTGCTATAAAAATCATCAAATTCAGAACAAATAATAAAGTGTTCAGGACCGTATTCATTAATTAAATCTAAAGCTATAGCATCATTTTCGACAAAAATTAATTTAGAGTTGGCAATGGCTTTTTCAGCAATGGCTTTTCTTGGCAAAGCCTCAATTTGAGTAGCAACTTCATCAGCAACAGCATCGATCAATTTTTTTGATGTCGAAACTAGAATCACTTGGCTATCTGCTCCATGTTCCGCTTGTGATAATAAATCCGACGCTACGAAAGCAGGAACGGCAGTATCATCAGCTACAATTAATAATTCTGACGGGCCAGCAGGCATATCAATAGCAACGCCAAATTGTGTTGCCAATTGTTTGGCTACAGTTACAAATTGATTTCCTGGTCCAAAAATTTTGTACACTTTAGGAATACTTTCTGTACCAAAAGTTAAACCTGCAATGGCTTGAATTCCGCCCACTTTCATGATTTTAGTTACGCCACATAAATTGGCCGCAAATAAAATAGCAGGGTTAATTTTGCCTTCTTTATCAGGTGGTGAACACAAAACAATCTCATTACAACCCGCAATTTCAGCAGGAACGGCTAGCATCAAAACAGTCGAAAACAAAGGCGCTGTTCCACCCGGAATGTACAAACCTACCTTTTGAATAGGTCTTTTTTCTTGCCAGCATGAAACTCCAGGTACAGTCTCAACAGCAACACGCTCTGTTTTTTGAGCACGGTGAAAGGCCATAATATTAGCCTTTGCCAAAGCGATTGCTTCTTTTAACTCTTGAGGTACTGCAGCGATGGCCTCTTGAATTTCAGCTTCAGAAACAATCATTGTGTCTACTGCAACGCCATCAAAAAGCGAGGTATATTTGGCCACAGCCTCATCCCCTTTTTTCTGTACCTCTTTGAAAATTTCTTTTACAGTAGCCTCAATATCATCTACCGTTTTTGTAGGTCGTTCTAAAATACTAGACCACGTTTCTGGTTTTGGATTGTATATTTTGTTCATTTTTAATTTTATTCAAAATTTAAAAAATAGAATTATTAAGTTCTTAAACTCATAATTCATAACTTATAATTCAAAATTGTTACAGTACCATTTTTTCAATTGGGCATACCAAAATTCCTTCGGCTCCAGCCTCTTTCAACTGATCGATAACATCCCAAAAAGTATCTTTGTCAATTACCGAGTGTACACTGCTCCAACCTTCTTGTGCCAATGGTAAAACGGTTAAGCTGCGTAATACTGGAAGAATTTTACCAACTGCCTCAATTTTATCATTAGGAACGTTCATCAAAATATATTTTGATTTTCTAGCTCTTAAAACCGACTCGATTCTGAATTTCAAGGTGTCGATAATTTTTTGAGATTCTGGGCTTACTTTTGGCGAAACAGCCAACACCGCTTCACTTTTAAAAATAACTTCAACCTCTTTTAAATTATTTTTAAACAAGGTACTTCCGCTAGATACGATATCTACAATAGCATCAGCAAGACCAATATTTGGTGCAATTTCAACAGAACCTGAAATTTGGTGAATGTCAACCGTAACACCTTTTGAATTAAAGAAATCCAGTACTGTTTTAGGATAAGATGTAGCAATGCGCATTCCGTCAAGATCTTTTACAGATGTATATTGAAAAGATTTTGGGACAGCAACAGATACTTTGCATTTTGAAAACCCTAATTTTTGAATAACTTCAATATTTCCGCCTTTTTCAACCAATAAATTATCCCCAACAATAGCAATATCTACTACGCCATCCATTAAATATTGTGGAATATCTGAATTTCTTAAGTATAGAACTTCAAGAGGAAAGTTAGATGCTTCGGCTTTTAATTGGTCGATTCCGTTATCAATTGAGATACCAGCATCTTTTAGAATTTGAATGCTGTCTTCGTTTAAACGACCTGATTTTTGAATTGCAATTTTTAATGTACTCATTTTTTTGTTTTTTGTTTTTTTAGAATGATAATGTTTGAGTACAATGTGAGGTAATAAAAAACCCGTTTGATGTACTCAAACGGGTTTTTAAATATGATGATTTACATGCATACCATTAACACATCGCTTGAGAGCAATAATGAAAATGATGATGATGTAATTGTATTGTAAACATGTGTTTTATTTTTCTTTGCAAAGATAGATTCTTTTTTCTTTAAAAAGCAATTAATACTTTAACTAAATATTACTTTTTTGTTAGAATATTTTTTTATTCCTTTTCCTCCTCTTTTGAAGGGCTGATTTTTTCTGTATTACCCTGCACTGTCGCACTATTTGTTCTGATTTCAGTATGACGAACTTCTCCTCCTGTTGTACCCGTTTGTTGTGCAAAAAATACAGCGATGATTGCAACAACTGTCGCGATATAAGAAACTAGATTTGCTTTTGGCTTGTTTTTGAAATTAGAATAAAGGCCAAAAAGAGATGTAACCGCTAGCGCATATAAAACAATTGCAAGTTTTTCAGCCATTTCCTCATGTTCATGAATAATTGCTTTTCCTATTCCTGGGAAATCTTCCACTATTTCTTCTGCTCCTTCACCGGTAGACATGCTAAAAAAGCCAAAAACAGCTGCAACGACAAATAATACATAGGCAGTATTTTGTACCGATTTATTCTTGAGTACTATTCCAGCGATTAAAATCCCAAGTCCAAGAATTGTTCCAATAATAGGAAAATGGTTTACAACTAGGTGTAAGTGTGCATCATTCATAATTTTATAGTTTAAGTTAGTATTTATTAGTGATATTTAATTTTTAAGAGTTTTATCCTGCTAAGGAAACGCCAATTAACGAACCAATTCCGTAAGTAACTGCTGCAGCTAACAAACCGAAAGCCACTTGTCTGAATCCCGAGAATAAAATGCTTTTTCCTGTCAATAAAGTGATGGCTGCTCCTATGCCAAAAAGCCCTACCACACTGCTTCCGACACTCAATAAAAGAGCATTTTTTCCGTCTAAAAACATAAAAGGATATAATGGAATAATCGCTCCAATTGCAAAGAGCACAAACGATGCTATAGCTGCTTCCCAGGCTGATCCTCCTAATTCTTCTTTGTCAATTCCTAATTCCTCAATAATAATGGCATCAATCGCTGTTTGCGGATTTTCAAAAGCTTTGTCAGCTAATTTTTGTGCTTCGACCACATTCATTCCTTTGGCTTGATACAATAAAACCAATTCTTTTTTTTCTTCTTCAGGAGAAGCTTCTAATTCTTCGGTTTCCAAATCAATTTGGCGCTGGTTTAATTCTCTGGAACTTTGTACCGAAAGCCATTCGCCTAATGCCATTGATATAGCGCCTGCCAGAAGTCCTGCAATTCCGGTTAACAATATTGTATCATTAGAAACGGCTGCTCCAGCAACTCCCATGACCAAACTCATATTAGAAACCAATCCATCATTAGATCCTAAAACGGCGGCACGCAAAGCATTTCCGCCTACGGATTTATGCCTACTCTCAAATTTAGACAACAACCCTCCAGAAACATTTAGAGCAGCATTATTATTTACAGCCTCAATAATATTTAGGTGATTGTGCTCAAAACCAGTTGGTTTTTCACCCGTTTTAATTTTGTTTCGAACCGAATTTTCGGCAAACTGTTTTTCTATTGAAGACAAGGAACTAATTATGGAACTGTATCCAAAAATTTTACCCAACTTCAGTTGAAATTTTGCTCTACCAGATGGCAAAGGCATGTTGAAATTCGGTTCTATGGTACGAACTTTATCTAACATGTGTTTGGCGTGTCCCTTCTCGATTTCGCCTAAGCTTAGTAAAACTCTCGAAAGATTTTCATCAGACTGAATGGCGGCAATACTATCGTACAAAAAGGCCGTATCAACCTCTGTTTGCAACTGATCTTTAAGTTTATTCAAGTCCATTATTTCATTTTTTATTAATTAACCAAATCAAAAACTCCTTTTGTTAATAGTCTTGAAGAAGCAGATATTGTTGTGTTTGGCAGTATTTCGACAAACTTTTCAGACTTCGAACCAACAGTAACACTTACTTTCTGGAACGAATATCCATTTTTTTCATTCTTGACTAAAAGTACAAAATTTTTATTGTTTTCTGTCACCAATGCTTCAGCAGGAATCGCTAAACCTTCTTTAGAATCGATAATTATTTCAGATTCTACAAACATTCCTGTCAAAAGCTTTTGTTTTATGGCATCGTCTAAATGTCCATGAATATTAATCGTCCTGTCGTTTCCTTCAATTGATTTTCCTACTAAATGTACTTCGGCATTAAACACTTCTTTTGATGCTTCGGGAACTTTAAATTGTATTTTTTGTCCAATTTTCACATTCAAAATATCTTTTTCAAAAACGGCTAATTCTAAATGCAAGTGATCCGTATCAACAATTTCTAAAATCACATCCGAAGGCGCTACATACATACCTACATTGGCATTCATAATCACAATATCACCTGTTATTGGAGAAAAAATGGTGATTGTTGAAGTCAAAATTCCTCTCTCCACATTTCTAGGATTAATATTCAAAAGCAACAATTTGGCTCTTAAACTTTGATGCATAGCTTTGGCTCTTTTATAGTCGCTTTCGGCTTTTAAGTAGTTTTTTTGCGAAGTAATTTTTTCATCGTACAAGGTTTTTTGGCGGTCGTATTCTGATTTCAAGAAATTCAATTGCTCCGCTACTTCCATATACTCTTTTTGAATATCCAGAAATTCGGTGTTTTGCAAAGTCAATAAAGCTTGACCTTTTGTGACTCTATTTCCAACCAAAAGCGTTGTCGATTTTACGTAACCACCCATAAAAGTGTTCACTTTAGCTCGGTTTTGTGGCGGTACATCAATATTTCCGGATGCTTTTACGGTAACATCAAAATCCTGTTCTGTTGGACTCCCAATCTCCATTCCCGAGGTTTTGAATTGAGTTTCAGATACTGTAATTAAACCGTTATCTTTTGGTTCTGATTCTTCTGTTTTCGCTTCTTTGCAAGAAAATAAAAAAAGAGATAAAGTAATTATATAGAGTGCGTTTTTCATTGGTAAAATATTAAAAATTGAGGTATTGTAAATCTAATTGGGTTTGGTTGAATTGCAAAATAGTATCTAAATAATCCACTTGAATAGTTGTGGCATTTTCTAGACTTTGGATGTATTGAAAGAAATCAATTTCACCATGTTTGTAGCTGTTATTTCCAACTTTTATAATCTCATCCGATAATTTTTTTCCGTATTGATTGTAGTAGTTTATTGCTTCTTGATGCTTTGCTAATTCATTCTTTTTTTGAGTGATGTACTTCTCTATTTTTGTGGCTTCATTTTGCTTTTGTTGTTCCCAACTTTGCAATTCAAGCTTTGCTACTTTACTTTTTGCTACTTGTCCTGAGAATAAAATGGGTACCGCAACCCCAACTTGAAAACCATACAACGACTGCGATAATCCATTATTTCTACCTTGAAAATAATCTAGGTTAATATCCGGAAGCCAATGTTGTTTTTGCAACATAATTTGGCTTTTGTAATTAGATGTAATACTTTCTAAATAAGCAACATATATCGCTTTACTTGTTTCATCAATAGAAGATTCTAAGGGTATAATTTTATTGCTTTTTACCACAATTGTTTCATCGTTTTGAAGTAAGGATTGTAACAGTTCGTATTGTGCTTTTTTGTCATTCTCAATTTGTGAAAGCTTGGTTCTTATTTGCCTAAACTTGGCTTGAGCCGTAATTTTTTCCAGATAATTTGTTTCTCCTAATTCAAAACGCCTATCGCTGGCTTTGGAGAAATTTTGATACAAACTATCCAAATACTGATAGAGTTTTTCTTGATGTTGCAAATAAACAATGTGCTGATACGATTTGGCTACAGCCAAAGAAAGTTTGTTTTTCTGAATTTCAAAATTTGCTTTTTCCTTTTCATATTCAGATGAAAATACTTTTTTCTGCGCCCCATAAACCGTTGGGAAAGCAAAACGTTGTTGCACGCCAAAAACACGCAAGGGCAGTTCATTCAATGCCAAATTATTTTGATCGTAACTGTAATAAATATTGGTTTTATCAAAAGTATTCGCCGATTTGATATTAGCTTTAGTCTTATCCACTTGCAATTGAGCCGCTTTAATTCCTTTATTGTTTTGCATTGCTTTCGACAATAAATTATCTAATTCTGGATTAGTATTTTGCGAGAAAGCAAATGATGTACTCAACAGTAACAAAATGATAAAAGTAGTAGTTTGATTCTTTTTGAACTTTGCTTTTTTGAAAGACTGACCTTCAAAAACTTTGTATAAAATAGGCAATACAATCATGGTTAAAATAGTTGCCGTAAACAATCCACCAATAACAACCGTTGCCAAAGGTCGCTGTACTTCGGCTCCAGCCGAAGATGAAATTGCCATTGGTAAAAATCCTAGTGCGGCAGCAGCTGCAGTCAATAATACCGGACGCAATCTATCTGTAGTTCCCTTCAAAATTAATTCATCCATGTCTTTCATTCCTTGATGTTTAAGTTCTTTAAAATGTTCGATTAGGACAATTCCGTTTAAAACTGCAATTCCGAAAAGTGCAATGAAACCAACCCCTGCTGAAATACTAAACGGCAAATCACGCAGCCATAAAAACAAAACACCACCAACTGCTGACAACGGAATTGCTGAATAGACCATTAACGCCTCTTTCACGGATCCAAATGCAAAATACAAAAGGATAAAAATCAAAAATAAAGCGATAGGAACTGCTATCATCAATCGGGCTTTGGCACTTTGTAAATTCTCAAATTGCCCGCCGTATTTTACGTAATAACCTGCTGGTAATTTGATTTTGTTTTCAACAATTTGCTGAATATCGGTAACTACACTCTGTAAATCACGATTCCTAACGTTGATTCCCACTACAATTCTTCTATTGGTATTATCTCTAGAAATTTTCGCAGGACCTTCAGTATATTCGATCGAAGCCAACTCGCGCAAGGGAATTTGTTCGCCGTTTGGAGTTGGAACGTATAAATTACGTAAATCCTCAATATCTCGTCGGTTGGTTTGATCCAAACGCACAACCATATCAAAACGTTTTTCGCCTTCAAAAACAGTTCCAACGGTTTTTCCGGCAAAGCCAAGGGCAATCATTTCGTTCAAATCAGCAACATTCAACCCATAACGGGCAATTTTCGAACGATCATAAACTACGGACATTTGTGGTAAACCTTCCGTTTTTTCGATGATAATATCCGAAGCACCTTCTACTTTTGCAATTGAATTTTTAATTTCCTCAGCCTTTTCAGCCAAAATAGTTAGGTCTTCGCCAAAAACTTTAACAGCAACATCAGAACGGGTGCCCGAAATTAATTCGTTGAAACGCATTTCTATCGGCTGCGTAAATTCGATTTCCATATTTGGAATTTGATTTTCTAAAGCTTCTTTTATTTTATCTGCCAATTCATCTTTGGTAGCAGCCGAAGTCCATTCGGATTTTGGTTTTAATTTCACAATGACATCGCTTTCTTCCATAGACATCGGGTCAGTAGGCACTTCAGCAGCACCAATTCTACTCACAACTTGAGTGACCTCTGGGAAATTTTTAAGGATTATTTTTTCAATTTTTGTAGTAATTGCAATTGTCTTAGTCAATGATGTTCCTGTTTTTAAAACGGGCTGAATTACAAAATCGCCTTCGTCAAGAGTAGGAATAAATTCTCCACCCATGGTTGCAAAAAGACCAGCAGCCAGCAGTAATAAACCAAGCGCGCCATATAAAACCTTTTTGGTATTGGCTATAGCCCAAGTAATAATAGGAAAATACCAAGAATTCAATTTACGGATTAACCTGCTGGATAATGAATTTGGATTTTCTTCTTTTGGTTTCAAAAACAATGAAGAAACGACAGGAACGTAGGTAAAACAAAAAATCATAGCGCCTAACAAAGCAAAACTAAACGTCATTGCCATTGGTTTGAACATTTTACCTTCGATTCCGGATAAGGATAAAATTGGAATAAAAACAATTAGAATAATCAATTGGCCAAAAATAGCCGAATTCATCATTTTAGAAGCGCTTTTATAGGTGATTTGGTCAATCTCTAACTGGCGTTCTTCCTTACTAAGATTTCCTAAATGAGCTGATTTACTGGCTATTTGGAACGCAATAAATTCGACAATAATCACAGCACCATCGATGATAATTCCAAAATCTATCGCACCCAAACTCATTAAATTGGCATCGATTCCAAATATATTCATGAACGAAATGGCAAACAACAAACATAATGGAATTACAGAGGCCACAACCAAGCCAGAACGCCAATTTCCTAGCAATAGTACCACAACAAAAATTACGATTAAGCATCCTAAAATCAAGTTTTCGGCAACGGTAAAAGTCGTTTTCCCTACTAACTCGCTTCGTTCTAAAAATCCGTTGATGTAAACTCCCTCAGGAAGTGATTTCTGAATTTCGGTAACTCTAGTCTTTACATCATCAATAACTTGTTTGGAGTTTCCGCCCTTTAGCATCATGACTTGACCCAAAACTTTTTCACCTTCGCCATTGCCAGTGATGGCACCAAAACGATTGGCATGACCGTAACGAATTTGCGCAACATTCTTGATGTAAACCGGCAAACCATTTGTAGTTGTAACCACAATATTGCCGATATCTTCTAGTGAATTAACTTTACCTTCGCCTCTGATAAAATAACTTTGATTCACTTTTTCAATATAGGCACCGCCTGCAATACTATTGTTTTTTTCCAAAGCGGTGAAAACATCAGCGGTAGTAATGTGCATCGCTTTTAAACTCGATGGACTAATTGCAATTTCATATTGTTTTAAAAATCCGCCCCATGTGTTAATTTCCACAACACCTTTAATTCCAGATAACTGGCGTTTTACTACCCAATCCTGAATGGTGCGTAAATCTGTTACTGAATAATTATTCTTAAATTCTGGTTTAACTTCTAAAGTATATTGATAGATTTCTCCTAGTCCTGTGGTAATTGGACCCATTTCTGGTGTACCAAAACCTTGCGGAATTTTCTCAGAAGCTGTTTTAATTTTCTCTGCGATAAGTTGTCTTGGAAGATAGGTTCCTAAATTCTCATCAAAAACAATGGTGACTACAGACAAACCAAATTTAGAAATCGATCGAATTTCCTTTACGCCAGGCAAATTAGCCATTTCTATTTCAACCGGATAAGTAATAAATTGTTCAATATCTTGTGTAGAAAGATTACGAGAAGTTGTGATTACCTGAACTTGGTTATTGGTGACATCTGGAACTGCACCAATTGAAATTTGGAAAACAGAAAAGAGACCAAATCCAAAAATTCCGAGTGTGAATAGTAAAACAATGAGTTTGTTTTTTAAACTGAAAGCAATTATTTTTTCAAGCATTTTAATCTTTTTTTATACCTCAAAAGTAAGGTTTAAAGATAGGTATTTCCTTAAGAACTACTTAAGGTGTGCTTCAAATAATCTTAAAATTATCGTAGTTCCTTTGTTTTCTTGACTGCTAATTGCAATATCAATGTTCAGTAAAGTACATAGTCTTTTTACAATAGAAAGTCCTAAACCGGTGCCTTTAATTTCGGGATGACTACTGGATTGAGATCTGTAAAATTGATTAAAAATTTTATCTACATCTTCGGCAGGAATTCCTATCCCAGTATCACTAATTTGGCATTCAATTATAGAGTCAACTTCTTTCAAAACTACTGTCAAGTTTCCGTTTTGATTCGAATATTTTAAAGCGTTCGATATTAAATTATTAATTACAATCGAAAATAAATACCCATCTGTTTCTGTGTAATATTCTGCCGAAAAATTGGTAATAACATTGATTTTCTTGCTTTGAATAATTGCTGAAAATCGAGAAATAGTGTCTAAAAACAAGGCGTTTAAATATACTTTTTCTGTTTTTAATGTCTGTTTTTGATTTTCAAAACGAGCTAATAATAACAATTGATCTACTAAGTTATTCAAGCGGTTTACTTCGTTGACACAAAAGTTTATTTTTTCGGTATATTCAGCGTGTTCTCTCGGTTTTCTGATCAAAACTTCGAGTGTTCCTTTGATAACTGTTAGTGGAGTTCTGAGTTCATGCGATGCATCAGAAGTGAATTGTTTTTCTCGTTCTACAGCAGTTTCAATGCGGTCCAACAAATTATTTATTGTTTGCGATAAAACATATAATTCATCTTTTTGAAAAGGCAATACAATTCGCGAAGTCAAATTGTCTTTTGTAATATCGTTTGAAGTAGTAATGATGGAACTAATTGGCTTTATAAAGCGACCAGCAATAAAACGAGCCAGAAAAAAAAGTACTAATAAAATTAGAGGATAAGTAATAATCAATACTTTGGAGATATTATCAAGAACCATCGTAGCATCTTCAAGCGACATAGCAACGATTAAATATCCAATAATTTTAGATTTATTGTAAATGGGAACTTGCATCTGCCTGATGGCGCTATTGGCTAGAACATCATCATAAAGTACATTTGAAACATGCTTAGGATCAAAAGACAAAGTCATATTTTTAAGATTTGGTGACTTTTCAATTAATTTTCCATCTTGATCAATAAATTGAATAAAAACAGGATTCACATCAAGTGTGTTGTGTTCGCGTTCCTTCCATTCCTCTTTATGAGTCAAATGAAATGAATTGCCAACGACTTCGATTTCGGTTAAATGCTTGTCTGCCTCGCTTTTAATATCAGTGTTGACATGATTGTAGACACTAAATTTTACGATTGAATAGATAATACAAAACACCACAAAAATCAATAAAGCAGTGGTGACAATATAATTGAAAGCAATTCTATTTTTAAATGAAAGTTGTTGCATTTTTATTTAATCATTAGCGATATAGCCTACTCCACGAATAGTTTTTATATTGTCTTGTTCTAATTTTAAATTCAGTTTTTTACGAATTGCATTCATAAAAACATCAATAACACCAGTGTCATATTCAAAATGAATGTCCCAAACATCTTCAATAATTTGTGTTCTGGTACAAACTTTACCTTTATTTTTAATTAAATATGTCAAAAGCTCAAATTCCCGTTGTGTAAAGGCAACTTCCGCATTGTTTACTAAAACCCTATGCTGCGCTAAGTCAATTGTTATGCTTCCTAAAGTGAGTTTTGTAATCTCACCTTGATTCCTAAAATGGATCTTGATTCGTTCTAATAATTCATCAAAACTAAAAGGTTTTTTGATATAATCATTGGCTCCTGCTTTCAACCCCTCAATAGTTTCTTGAACCGTATCTTTAGCAGTTAAAAAAATAATGGGTGTAGTATTATTTTTTAACCGAATGGCTTTGCACAACTCTAAACCTGTCATTTTGGGCAACATCCAATCTAATAAAATGAGGTCAAAATTTTCCTTTTGGATTTTCTCAAATGCAAGACTCCCATCAGCAGCGCTGCTCACGGTATAGCCTTCTTCTTCTAATCCTTGTTTCAAAAACTGAATAATCCCAGCCTCATCCTCTACAATTAATAAGTGCATGTTTCTTTTTTTGTAAAATTAAGCTTTATTGCATTATAAATTTAAATGCAACGGTTGCAATATCGGCTGTAAGATTATCACTTCGTTTGTAATGATTGAATCTAAAATCAATATTTTTCAATCCAAATTTCCAAACTTTTGCAACTGTGAAAATATCGGTATAATTCACTCCAAAACCATATTGATTGGCATCAAAAGTAGCTAAATCAGCGTCTGACGTATAAAATTTTTCAGTTGACAAATGGGTTTCGTAAGGCGCATAATATTTAGACTGTGTTTGTGTATAATACCTATACATTGGAAAAACCGTAAACTTATCCGTCAGTTTTACCGGAACTTCAATACTCGCGGTATGCGATTGTATGTCCCAATTATCTGAATAATAGCGGTAATAGGTTCGCAAAGCAACACGTTCATTTACATAATAATTCAATCGTGCTCCAATTGGAAGTTTAAAACGATTATCAGGCAATCGCTCAATATCATCGGCTAATTGATACGTTCCTTTATTGTTTTCATTGGTATAATTAGCAATAAATTGCGGCTGCCCTACATAAAAGTTTGCTTTATCAGCAAAATACATTCTGTGATACGGTGAGGATAAAAGTCCTTGTTGTTGCAACACATCAAAGAAAAATGAAACTTGTAATTTCTTGGTTAAAACCTGTGAAAATCCAAATGAAGCCGAAAATGAATTCCTATTAACTGCAGTAACTGGCTTAAAAGCACTCGGTAAATAAGCTGTCGAAGCTTGTCCGTTTTGATCCCAAATAGTTCTACCATTGAAAATACCTTGACTTAAAAAATTATTTCCATTACCATCAAAATCTGATAATTCTTTTGGGTAAATAGGTCTCCATTGGTCCAAATAGGCATTCACTTTTACGCTAAGCTCTGTGTTTTTTTCATTGAACAAACGTGCTACTCCACCACCTACTCCAACGGAAGTGTAATCATACTCATTAGAAAAAGATACATCTCCGTTCCAAATAAGATCTCGTGAATCACTACTATGGCTGTAATTAGCTACGATAGATGTAAGCTGATCGCTCTGTGATGCACCTGAAGAGGCTTGCCAAGGCGTACCGTTGGTCGTATCGTACGGATTGATATTACTTGAGGAAGCTGACGAGTAAGCCGAAATACCCAAATCAATAGTTAAAACATCATCATCATTTAATGGCATTGCCACTACAATATTTGAAGCTACATCAGTAAGTTTTTCAGAACCAAGCCCACCTGAAACAGCCGATCTTGAACCATCTTGCGTATAGTAACTTGCCAAAAAATCAACTTCGGTAGTTTCTAATACGCGCTTTTTAAATGCAGGTTCCTTGGCTGTATCTTGTGCAAATGCAGTTGCTGTACCAATAAGCAAGAGTGCTATAATTTTTATCTTCATTTTTAATTGAATTGCTATTAAAGTCAAATATTTGCAAGGTTAGTTGCAACCACAGCCACCACCTGATTTACCACCATTCGCTCCAGCTGAAGCTTCACGATATACTTGAAAAGAAGTTTCATAACGTTCTGCCGTTCTTGCTGATAGCTTCATATCAGGATCGTTAATTTTTTCTTTTTCATATTCCTTTACGGAGCTACAAGATTGCAAAACAAACAATCCTACTAGTATTAATCCTAATTTCTTTATCATCGCACTACTATTTAATTGATTGCATTTTTGGTATCTATTCCTTTTGAGGAATGAACTTTACCCGTATCATCTACAATGATGCACTCTACTCCTTTTATTTGATTGACTAAATCCAAACCAACGTCTACTCCAAGCACAAAAATTCCTGTAGCTAAGGCATCTGCAATTTCTGTTTGCTTTGCAAATACAGACACACTTACAATTCCCGTGGCAGGATAACCAGTTCTTGGATCAATGATGTGTGAGTATCTTTTGCCATTAAAAACAACAAATTTCTCGTAGTTTCCTGAAGTCTCCACCGCACTATCGGTTAGTGGAAAAGTGGCGAAAATTTTATTTCTATTTACGGGATTTACAATTCCTACTGTCCATGGTTTCCCGTCAGGTTGCTTTCCCCACGCATTTATATCACCTGAAACATTTATGATTCCTGACAAACATCCTTTAGAAAATAATAAACTCTTTATTTTGTCGGCTATGTACCCTTGTCCTATTCCTCCTAATCCTAACTTCATTCCTTCTAATTTCAGAAAAATGGTCTGCTCTTTAGGATCTAATATGATGTTTTGATAGCCAATTTTTTCTACTGATTTTTTAATGGCTTCTTCAGTAGGCATTACTTTCATTGTCCCGTCAAACTTCCAGATTTTATCCATCGAAGCATACGAAATATCAAAAGCTCCATTGGTTAACTTCGAAATTTTTATAGCTCTTTCGACCAATTCAAAAACTTCTTTGTCCACTTTAACTGGCTTAATACCCGCATTTTTATTGACTTGAGAAATTTGAGTGGTGGGAATCCAATCTGAGATTAAGTTCTCTATTCGTTTTGATTCGGCTATAGCCAAATCTATATAAACGTTGGCGGAAATTGTATCTTTTGCAACGGCAGTAACCTCAAATGGGCTCCCTAACATAAACAACTTGCGTTTGTGAATGATTTGTGACTGTGCCGAAAGACTACAAATAACTGCTATTAAAAAGGCTATCTTTTTCATTTTTGTTCGAAAGAATGAATCAATTGAATATACTCTTGTGGACTCACGTTTTTATAACCACTAATTCCTAATATTGAACCTGCAGGATTTAACAACAGTACCAGCGGAAAATTTCCTGCTTTGTTGTATTGCTCAGCTAACTTTTTATTGCTTTCGGTTAATTCTGCTGGCAATAAATTGGCTTTTTTCTTTGGAAAATCCGCTTTGTAAATCACCCATTTTTGAGCAGATTCACTTTTAAACTCTTCCGATTGCCAAATGGTTTTGTCTAATTTTATACAAGGAGCACACCAATCCGATCCTGAGAAAACTAAAAGTATGTTTTTGTTCTCGGCAGCAGCTTGAGCTTTTGCTTCGGTAAAAGATGTTTTCCAGCTTTGTGAAAAACCTATTGTTCCTATCATGAGGAATAAAAAAATAATGGATTTCTTCATTTGACCTTGAATTAAAATTCTCTGTAAAATTATTCATTTTATTGATTGCTGATTTCCACAATGGCCTTTCTTAAGTTAATATTAATTTAGCGAGCAACATTAAGCAAATCTTAAAATATCAATGTTTTAACTACCGTTACATTTTCCGAAAAAAGAATTATGAAGTTTTTTAAGTTAACGGCGCCATTTAATTATTTACTGATGTTCTACCTGACAATTAGTTTGGTAATTCGGCTCGCACTTTATTTTCATCCGATAACACAGTCTTCATTTACTGCTACTGAAACTTTCTCGATTTATATTTTAGGATTTCTTTCGGACGTTTTGGTTTTTATTGTGATTAGCTCATTCTTGTGGCTTTATTTAATATTCATTTCAAACGCCAAATATCATTCTCCTTACGGATATATAATCCTAGGACTTTTTGTAGCAATGCTTTGCTACATAACTTTTGGCAATACTATTTTGAATGAATATGGTAGCGCGTTACCAAAAATTGCAATTGGTTTTCTTTCTATAAAAACAATCCTTTTTGGACTTTTACTTTTTTTACCGAAATATCGTAATACAATTCGGTTTTGGTTGTTCTCTTTTGTTATTTTACTATATGTTCTGTTGATTTTACAAAATGGTATCAGTGAATATTTCTTTTGGAATGAATTTGGTGTTCGCTACAATTTTATTGCAGTCAATTATTTAATTTATACTAATGAAGTAATAGGAAACATCATGGAATCTTATCCCGTAATTCCATTGTTCTCGGCTTTGTTTACATTAGCGGGATTCATTACGTACTTCATTGTCCAAAAATCAAAAAGCTATATAGAAAACATTCCCACTTTTATACAAAAAATTAAAATATCAGGAATCTATCTCTTCCTTTTTGGTGTCGCATTGCTTGCTTTGCCTTATTTATCGATTAAAGAAAATTCGAGAAATGTATTTGCGAATGAGCTACAAGCTAATGGTATTTATAAATTTTATTTTGCTTTCGTACACAGCGAATTGGATTACTTAAAATTTTATAAAACGATACCAACTCAAGAAGCATTTTCTCAGCTAAAGCAACAAATTCCAAATATTACAGACAATAGCTCTTTACGAGACATTCAAAATGTAGCTGCTGAACAACATAAAAATGTTGTTTTAATCACGATTGAAAGTTACAGTGCTGAATTTATGAAAATGTATGGTAACGAAAATGGTATTACTCCCTTTTTAGATAGTTTGGCGACAAAAAGTTTGGTTTTCACCAATCTTTATGCGGCTGGAAATAGAACCGTGAGAGGCCTTGAAGCCGTAACCTTATGCTTTCCTCCTACTGCAGGCGAAAGTGTTGTGAAGCGCGAAGACAATAAAAATAAATTTTCAACAGGGAGCATTTTCAAGCAAAAGGGATATGCAGTTAAATTCATGTATGGAGGTGATGCTTTTTTTGATAAAATGGAGGATTTTTTCACAGGCAATGGCTATGACATTGTAGATAAAAAAACATTTGAACCTAAAGAAATCACTTTTGCCAATATTTGGGGTGTTTGTGACGAAGATATGTATCACAAGGCTATTAAAATAATGAATCAAGAAGCAAAAACAGGTCAACCTTTTTTCAATCACATCATGACTGTTAGCAATCACAGACCATTTACGTACCCGAATGGAAAGATAGACATTCCTGGAGATGCTAAATCACGTGATGGTGGCGTGAAGTATACGGATTATGCTATGTGCAAATTTTTTGAAATGGCACAAAAACAGCCTTGGTTTGCAAACACTGTTTTTGTAATTCTAGCTGATCATTGTGCTTCAAGTGCAGGAAAAACAGAATTACCGGTTGATAAATACCGTATTCCTGCTATGATTTACAGTCCTGGTTATATTGAACCAGCTCAATACACTAACCTAATGTCACAAATAGACGTTATGCCTACGGTATTTGGACTTCTAAATTTTGATTACCAAAGTAAATTTTATGGACAAGACGTACTAAAAGCAGACTATAAACCAAGAGCTTTGATTGCTACGTATCAAGATTTAGGATTAATTAAAGATAACGTTCTAACCATTATTTCACCAAAACAGAGGGTTAAACAATTTGAGTTGCATTTAAAAACAGACCAAAAAGTGGATCCAATTTTTCAAATTTATTACGATCAAGTTCCCTTAAAAAACGAGAGAACCGATCTTGTTAAAGAAACCATTTCCTATTACCAATCGGCATCTGATATCCTAAAGAATAAAAAATATCAAAAAATAAATTAACAAAAAAAAGCGGGTGAAACATAAGTATCACCCGCTTCATTTTTAAATTTGTCCCGTCCTGAAATAGCGATACACAAAAACAATCGTTATGGAAGAATACACGAATTATGTAAAGCGCACCCAGCGAGATAACAGCATGTCCTTAAAACTTCAAATCGTTAGAGAAGTTGAGCAAGGTAGTTCATCAATTACCCAAATTAGAAAACAATATGGCATTCAAAGCCATGCTACAGTTCTGGGCTGGTTACGAAAATTTGGTAACTTTGATTGGGAAAACCAACCCCCTTTGAATATGGCAAAGTCACCCGAACAAAAAATTATGGAACTTGAAGTCCAAGTCAAGCTATTAGAAAAACAAAAGGCTCTTTTAGAACGACAAGCTTACGTTGCAGATAAAAAAGCAATCTTGTTTGACATGATGATTGATTTAGCTGAGAAAGAATATCATATAGATATCCGAAAAAACTCTGCACCCGAACAATCGCCCGCTTTAGAGCAAAAGAACAAAAAACAGTAGCGTTTACCTGTTATTTGTTCGGGATAGACAGACAGGTTTATTATCGAAAGACTAGAAGAATAGCATCCAAACAAAACAAAGCCAAAGAAGTGATTTTGATGGTGAATAATATCAGGAAGACAATGCCTAGAATAGGTACTCGAAAACTATATTATCTTTTGTTTGATAAACTTCAATTAATGAAAATTGGAAGAGATAAGTTCTTTGATATACTCAGAGCCAATCATTTATTGATACATCCTAAACGAAGTTATCATGTAACGACTAACTCACATCATCGATTTAATAAACATCAAAATCGAATTCTAGATTTAGAAATTAACAGACCAGAGCAAGT
Source organism: Flavobacterium sp. CECT 9288 (assembly GCF_918731615.1). NCBI lineage: Bacteria > Pseudomonadati > Bacteroidota > Flavobacteriia > Flavobacteriales > Flavobacteriaceae > Flavobacterium > Flavobacterium sp. CECT 9288. The sequence continues at coordinate 1,651,250 of NZ_OU957226.1, forward strand.
TTGGGTCTCTGATATAACCTATATAGGAAAAAGAGATAATCCTTGCTATTTAAGCTTAGTCACAGATGCTTATTCTAAAAAGATTATGGGATATTATGTTGCCGATAACATGAACACAGAAAGCAGTTTGAAGGCTTTTAAAATGGCTCTTAAACACAGAAACAACAAAAACTTACCATTGATACATCATTCAGACAGAGGGATTCAATATTGTGCTAATGACTACCAAATGCAACTTAATAAAAATAAAATTCTATGCAGTATGACACAAAACTCTGACCCTTATGAAAATGCAGTGGCAGAAAGGATCAATGGTATTTTAAAACAGGAATTTAGGATTGACAAATACAATCAAAAAGCAGAAATCATGCAAAAAATTGTAAAAGAAGCTATTGATATCTATAATGAAATCAGACCTCATTATTCTAATTACATGCTTACTCCAAATCAGATGCATCACCAAAACAAAATTAAAATGAGAACCTATAAAACAAAAAACAGTAGCAAACCAGAGCTTGCTACTGTCTAAAATTGTACTTTTATTTTTTATTAATCCTGTATCACTTTTTCAGGACTAGACAATTAATACAGCTTATTCTTTATCGCTTGTTAAACCAAAAAGATTCCCTTTCAAGTACGTTTTTATGTCTTTTTTTAGCAATTTGCTATTTCTTTTAGTCAATTCTGGAGTATCTAGACCACTCAAATCAGGTTTTCCTGCATTTACCCAAGCCGTATACCAAAAACTAGCTGTAACAGTTATAGCTTTTCGCATTTGCTTTTCAACCATTCCGTTCATATCAGCATGCAATTGTTTTGCATATTCATCAGAATACATAGTACCTCCGTATTTATTTTTTACAATTTCACCAACTGCATCAGTAACAAAAATTTTGTTTTCAGCCGTAGCAGTTCTTAATTTTTTATCAATGGCTAATAACGGCTCTACTAAACTGTGTGTATCAAAAATCAGATCCCAAGTAGATTTTTCTACATTTTCTAAATACACGCCTTGAGGAACATTGAATTTATAATCCTTAGCAAACAACTCTGGCAAACGACTTTCCCACAAAGAATGAATTCCTTTTTGGTTTGTATTTTGCCCGTCATGATTATCAGATGTATGCAAAGGCATGTGACCATCTGCTATGTAATGCCCTAAATCACCTGCAATAAAAAGAATTTCGTTTTTTCTCTTTTCTTTGAATGCCTTTGTTAATTTTACCATTAAATCTTGAATGTGCCAAGGTAAGATTCCATTTTTGGTTAAAAACTTTTCGTCATATTTTGCTTTAGCTTCTTCCATTGTTTTAGGAAAAGAAGCTGCATCACCAAAGTTTTCCATATCAAAATAATGACGTGGTGGTTCCATTTTATCATTCAAAACATTACGTCTTAAATCTGGAACTGTTGATTCCTGAGTAATAAAATCAATATGATTGTAAAAGAAAGTCTGCAGTGGTTTAGGCAATGCCATTACAGCTGCTCGGTTGATACGTTCATGACCAATTACGCCCCATGAAATTAAAAAAAACGCAACTCCAACTGACGATAATGCAATAAATGTAGATTTAAATTTAAAATTTTTCATTAAATGTTATTTTTTTAGAAAAGCAAATGTATTTCATTAATTTGTGATAATAAAGAAAAACATTTTGAGATTATGTTAAATCATTTCTAAAAAAATTTGACTAAAATATAATGATTAGCTAGATGCTTATTTTTAAATTCAAAACAAGACAATCCATATAAAAGTAAAACTCGCAATACAAACCCAAAGTGTTATTCCTTGAACAAGTGGTCTAAATCCAACTGATTTTAAAACCTTTCTATTTAAACCTGCTCCAATCAAAAATAAGGTAATCGTGAGTCCTATTTTAGAAATGGAAACCAATTGCGGTGCAAAAATCTGCACTTGTGGCAAATATGTATTGGCAACTAGCGCCAAAATAAAGAATCCGATAAAATATGGAATTTTCACTTTACCCGATTTGTTTTTAAAAATAAAAGCCGTGAATAAGGCAACTGGAATAATCCACAATGCCCGTGCTAATTTTACGGTTGTCGCAATTTGTAACGCCTCTGGTCCATATTTACTAGCTGCTCCAATAACGGAGCTAGTATCATGTATAGCGATTGCACACCACATTCCAAAATCACTTTGAGACACATTAAAATAATGACCTATAGCTGGAAATAAAAATAAAGCAACCGAATTTAATATGAATATCACTCCTAAAGCTACTGAGGTTTGTTTTTCGTCAGATTTGATTACTGGTGCAATTGCTGCTATAGCACTTCCACCACAAATTGCTGTTCCACAAGAAATTAAATGAGTTGTTTTACTTTCAACTTTAAACCATTTACCTAACAATGTTCCTAAAATTAATGTGCTTACAATTGAAATAATAGTAAATAAAAAACCTTCTTTTCCTGCGGTAACTGCACTATGAAAATTCATCCCAAATCCTAAACCGACAACTGAAAATTGCAGTAAATAATTAGTAGCTTTTTGATTCCATGCTAAAAAAGGATGCCCAAATACATTAGCCACAATCAATCCTAATCCTAAAGCAATTGGAGGCGAAACAAAAACGGTGGTACAAATTAAAAGCATCCCAACAAAAAAAAGTTGTTGTATAAGTTTACTTTCGCTAAAAAATAAATAGGATTGTTTATGAATATCTTTATGAGGAATTTCCAATGTAAAGTTGTTGAATTAGTACTTTACAAAGGTGCGTACATTAATCTAAAAGCACCAATTGTAAATTATAATCTACTATAACTTTAAATTATAATGATTCGAAATATTTTGAATAAACAATTCAGACAAAGAATCTGTTTTTCCTTGTAATGTAATGATATAAAAATAACGTTCTATTACTAAGTCTTTAATGTCTAGAATAGCCAATTCATTGTTTTGAAGCTCTTTTTGCACCGCATGAATTGACATAAAAGCAACACAGTCAGAGTTCAATAAATACGATTTAATACTTTCAGTACTTCCCAATTGCATTTCTACTTGCAAATCAGAGCCTTTAATTTCAAAAGGTTTTAAAGCATGCTCAATTACTTCAAGTGTTCCTGAACCTTGTTCACGTATTAAAAATTGCATTTTTTTGAGGTCAGTTAGCTCAATCTCATCTTGTTGCACCAGCGGATTGGAGCTATTACAAACTAAAACCAATTCATCTTTTAAAAATGGTATGTATTTTATTAATTTATTTTTAGACTGCCCTTCTACAATGCCCATTTCAATTTCTTGCTGTACCAATGCATACTCAATTTGTTCCGTATTGCCGTTTAACAAACTTACTTTGACGTCCTGTAGTTTTAAATGAAATTTAGCTAATAATGGCGGAATAATATATTGTGAAATTGTTGTACTCGCGCCCAATCGTAATAACCCTGAGCGCTGATTGATAAGCGTGCTCATGTCAAAATCGATCTCACGATACATTTCAAAAATATTTTTGGCATGTTTTAATAATACAGTCCCGGCGTGCGTCAAAGCAATTTTAGAACCATTTCTATCAAACAATTTGATTCCGTATTCTTCTTCTAATTCTTGTATGTGCTTTGAAATGGCAGGTTGAGTGATAAACAATTCAGCTGCGGCTTTTGTAAAACTCAATCGATTGGCAACGGTATAAAAAACTTTTAGTCTAAAATCCATAATAAATCTGAATTATAGTAAACCATTGTATTTACGTACAAACCATTCTGTAGCAAGTGAAATAGCAATAATTATGAGTAACCAAATCCAGTCAATTAATGGTGTTTTAACACTATTGCTTTTTTGAATCGCTTTGTATTCTTGACTTTCGAGTAGGGTTTTTATTAATTGTTCTTCTTGATTTGCAAAAAATACTTTTCCGCTAGTATGAGTTGCTAATTGGCTTAGTTTTTCAACATCTGAATTTACAAATTGCTTTTCAATATCAAAATCTAAAATTTCAAAACTACCTGTATAAGATGTTTTAGAATTCAATTCTTGAACTACAAAATCATAAGATCCCGCCTTTAAACCATCAAGATTGACTTTGTAAGTATTGTTCCCTTTAACTAAATCGTAATTTTTAGTTTGCTTATTGCCTTTATTTTTTAAAGAAATAGATAGTCGAGCTTTTTCATCAAATTCATAATTTTTATTAAAAAACTGTGCCGTTATTTCAATAGGTTCTCCTGAGTTGTAAAAACGTTCATGCTCAACCACCAATGATTTTTTGGAATTGTTTGAAGCTAGAAACTGAATAATTTTATCAAGGAATACATCGTATTTTTCAAAAGATTTGTTAGTCACATGAGACTGTAAACGCCATTTCCAGCTATTCTCTCCCATTAAAAAAGCATTTCTACCGGATTGACTTTCTGCAAAAACCAGTAAAGGCATCTGCGTATCAATTGCTCTAATTCTTGACGATAACAATACGGTAACGCCAGCATTTGTAGTTATAGTGCCAAATGGATTTTGAATAGGAGGCAGATTTTCAAAGCCAATATTTTCAGCAGCAAACAAATTAAATTGATTGTTAAAAACAGGTAAATAATCCTCTTTTTGTCCACTCATTTTAAAATTAAGTGACGTTTGCTGATTGTTCAAAAAATTAAAATCAGTACTATTACCAGTAATAATAAAGCTGTTGATTTTCAATTTTGTATTGGCATCAAAAACTGATTTAAAATCTGAATTAGGTTGATACAAAATCAAAACCGAATATGGTGTTAAATCTTTAATATCGTTTGGTTTAACAACTGTAACTTTACGCTGTACATTAGATTCTATTGCTCGTTTTAAAGCTCCTAAATCCGGATGATTTATTGCTGATACTATTGCAATATTTGTTTTTTGATCTATAACATCAACTGCAAAATTCTTTACATTATTAAAGGTGTTTTTTTCTTTTACCTTTGAAGTAATTGTCGCTTTATAAAGTTGAAGTCCGATTTTATCTGCAGGTAAAAACAACGTTAGGGATTGTGTTCGTTTTGAAGGAGAAAAACGCATGCTTTGCTTATTCAAAATAGTTTTCCCTTGAGACAATGAAAAATCAGCATCCATAGTTTTTGAACCTGAATACTGTAAAAACACCTCTACTGGAAATTTATTTTTATGAAAAGCATACTTATTAACATTCAACTGATTGATTTTAAAATCAAGATAAGTAGCAGTATCTCCTACTACAAGAGGAAATACCCTATTTGATGGATCAAAACTATAAACATAGTCGTTACCTGATGTTTGATTTCCATCAGTAAGCAAAACCGTTGGGAAAACTGTATTTTTAAATATACTTTTTAGATTGTTCGCTACAAGATCAATATTGGTTTGACTGCCTTTAAAATCAATACTTGACAAAGGACTAAAATCCTCAGAAAATTGAAAAACTTGAACGTCAAATTTATCATTCAAAGCCGTATTGTTCTGAATATTTTGGAGAATTGCTTTAGTTTTCTTTTCATTTTTAAGAAAAGCTATAGAACTTGAATTATCAACCACAACAGCAAGAGGCGTCTTTGTGATGATTAAATTATCCCGAGATATAATCGGATTTAGCAATAATAAAAACAGACAAAAAATAGAGGTAAAACGAAAAAAAGCTAAAAACAAACTCAATTTTGACTTGTTTTTAGCTTTATATAAATATTGAAAATATGACAATACGCCCGCTATTAATAATGATAAAACTAATAGTAGCAAGGTAGATGTTGTCATGTAGTGTTTATTAAAATATTTTAAATTTGAAAACTTAAATGTAATCTAGAATTCAATAGAAGTGTAGAATGAATTAAATACTCATTTCACAAAGCTAGGTAAGCATTCCTCCACACACATTCAGTACTTGCCCTGTAACATAAGCACTCATATCCGAAGCAAAGAAAAGACAAGCGTTAGCCACATCCTCTGTAGAGCCACCTCTTTTTAACGGAATTCCATCTCTCCAACCTTTTACAACATCTTCGTTTAACTTTGCAGTCATTTCGGTTTCAATAAATCCAGGCGCAATTACATTACAACGAATATTGCGAGATCCTAATTCCAGTGCTACAGACTTTGAAAAACCAATAACTCCAGCCTTAGATGCTGCATAGTTCGTTTGTCCTGCATTACCTTTTACCCCTACCACTGAACTCATATTAATAATTGAACCAGCACGTTGCTTTAAAAAAGTACGTTGAATCGCTTTTGTCATATTAAAAACCGATTTCAAATTCACATCCATCACGTTGTCAAAATCTTCTTCGGACATACGCATCAATAAATTATCTTTTGTGATTCCAGCATTATTAATCAATACGTCAACCGTTCCAAAATCGGCCAAAACAGCATCCACAAATGTTTGCGCTTCATTAAAATCTGCAGCGTTTGATTGATATCCTTTTGCTTTAATACCTAGAGCGTTTAACTCATTTTCTAAAGCCATCGCAGATTCTACTGATGAACTATATGTAAAAGCAACATTGGCTCCATGTTTAGCAAAAACCTCTGCAATCCCTTTTCCAATTCCGCGACTTGCGCCTGTGATAATGGCAACTTTTCCTTCTAGTAATTTCATATTCAAAAATTAGTTTATTTTTTATTTGAAGCTATTCCTGCTATTCACTGCAATCTTTTAGGTCCGCTGTCGCTTACCCAAAAGGATTTCCGTTGCTATCAGGGCTAAAAACGACTTGCCAAATATATACTATTTCCTTTTTTAAAAAAAATTTAGCTTTGATTATGAACAATAATTTTTACAATTAAACCTTCAAAAAACGATATGCTAGTTTATCCCAAAAAGCAGCATAAATGGCAATCAATGTAAATACTAGCAAAAACAAATGATACCACGCATTACTTAAAATATCTATAAAATTTAATTTACCATTTGCATAGTTTAATATCAACAATATCTGAGCACCATATGGCAATATCCCTTGTATTACACACGAAAAAATATCTAATATAGTAGCCGATTTTTTAGCACTCAACCCGTATTCATCATTAATTTCCTTTGCAATGGGCCCGGTAATAACAATAGAAACCGTATTATTTGCAATAGCTAAATTTGCAAAACCTACTAATACTCCAATTCCTGTTTGTGCTGATTTTTTACTTTTAATTCTTTTCTTTATCTGATTCAAAACCCATGTAATACCACCAGCTGTGTCCACCATAGCTGCTAATCCACCTGTAAGCATAGAAAGTAAAAAGATATCTGTCATACTCGTAAATCCTTCATAAATTTTCTGAGTAAACTCCATTACTGTAAAAGAATCATTATAAAAACCAATAAAACCCGCAATTATGGTACCTAATAGTAAAGTGTAAAAAACGTTGACACCTACAACTGCTAAAATTATCACTAAAACATAAGGCAAGATAGCCCATAATGAATAATCACTTTTTGCAATATCCACAGAAACAACATCTGAATTAAATCCCAAATAAAAGAAAATTAAAATAGTTACAATTGCCGCCGGAAGCGCGATAAACAAATTAATCTTAAACTTATCTTTTAAATCACAACCTAGAGATTGAGTGGCAGCGATGGTAGTGTCTGATATCATTGATAAATTATCTCCTAACATAGAACCGCCTAGTAAAGCACCTGCTATCAATGGCATAGAAGCACCACTTTTATCAGCAAGTGATATCGCAATAGGTCCTATTGCAACTATAGCTCCAACAGATGTACCTGTAGCAGTTGATAAAAACGAGGCTATCAAGAAAATCCCCAATGGAAAGTACGCTACATCAATGGTATTAATACCTAGGTTCACTACTGCATCAACTCCACCCATTGCCTTACTAACAACTGCAAAAGCGCCTGCAAATAAATAAATCAAACACATGGTTATAATTTTACTATCACCACAACCAGCAATTAAAGTATCAACTTTATCTTCTGTACTGTTTTTAAACAAAATAAAAGCAGCAACAATGCCTACCAAAACAGCAACAGGAGAAGGAAAAGCATAAAAATCATTAAGCAAAATACCTGCTCCTAAAAAAGTAAAAATAAAAATAAATAGCGGAATCAATGCAAAAGGATTTCCAGATTCCTTAGTAAACTTTGTCATAAAAATAATTTTAAATTAAGTGTTATGACGAAAAACAAAGCTGGTATTGGGAATGTAAACAACATTTTTTCCAAAAGATTTGGCTTATCGTTTTAGCACCTTGCTTGTTGTTGCAGGTTGCTATCCTATTGAAGGATTCGTGATAACGGGTGCAAAAGTAATTAATATTTTATGATAAACTAAACAAACACTTTAAAATTTAAAATATTATGCAATATTTAACAAACGGAACTTTATTTAAAATTAAAAATCTCATAAAATAAAGTGTTATCAAATTAAAAATTATCATAAATTAAACTATTTTAGATAAACATAGTCTAATGAATATCAAAATAAATAATATAATTCATATAATATTAACATTAATTGAATAATTATGAAAAAATTCATATTATTAATCGGCTTAATTTTAGTTCTAAGTTGTAGTAAAAATGATGACGCAAATGAATATGTGGCTATTGATCCCTATCCTAATATTACAACAACATTTACCGGCAAAATAAATGTTAACAAACTAGATAATTATTCGAACCAAACGATTCCTAGCTATATCACTAAAGATAATACTGCAGGGAATGCCATTACAGATAAAGGCGCTACTTTAGGACGGGTCTTATTCTACGATAAGAATTTATCGTCAAAAAATACCATCTCCTGCTCCTCTTGTCACATTCAAGCAAATGCTTTTGGAGATGTTGCAGTAGCTAGTACAGGAGTAAATGGAACAACTAGCAGACACTCCATGAGATTGATAAATACTAGATTTTCAAATGAAAATAAATTCTTTTGGGATGAGAGAGCTTCAACTTTAGAAAATCAAGTAACCCAACCTATTCAAGACCATATTGAAATGGGCTTTAGTGGTACACTAGGCGATGGCAACTTTACTGCGTTAATTACTAAACTACAAAACATAGGGTATTATAAAGAATTGTTCAAGTTTGTATATGGATCAGAGGATATTACTGAAAACAAAATTCAACTTGCTTTATCACAATTTGTAAGAAGCATTCAATCATTCGATGCAGAATATGATGTGGGTCGCGCCCTTGTTGCAAATGACAATCAACAGTTTCCTAATTTCACAGCTCAAGAAAACCAAGGTAAAAATTTATTTTTAACACCACCTGTTTTTGACGCTACTGGAAATAGAACTGCTGGAGGAGTAGGTTGTGCGGGTTGCCATCAAGCTCCTGAATTTAGTATTGACCCAAACAGTAGAAATAATGGAATAATCGGGATACTAAATGGAAATGGAATTGACATCACAAATACTAAATCTCCATCACTTAGAGACTTGGTAAAAGCAGATGGAAGTACCAATGGCGCTTTCATGCATACCGCAAATTTGAATACGCTTCAAAATGTAATTGGCCATTACGGCACAATAAACCTAGCACCTGGAAATACAAATCTTGACGCTAGGTTAAGGCCAAATGGTTTTGGTCAAAAATTAAATTTAAATGCCTCAGAAGTAGACGCTTTAATCGCCTTTCTAAAAACCTTAACTGGAACAAATGTCTATGTAGATACAAAATGGTCAACACCTTTTAAATAACATAAAAGTCCCCAAATGTAGATTTGGGGACTTTTAATTTTTAATCAAAATGAACTTAAAAAGCTACATTCCATCTTGGTAATCTTCCATTTTCATCAAAGAAATTTTGTAAAATTACACCTTCAACTGCAGTTGGAATTCCTTTTGAGTCTGTATTAAAAGTTTCATACCAAACTACTTCAAGCGCGGTAATGTCTTCAATTTTCATTTGTGCTGGCCAAGAATATTTTCTTCCCGTTTTAGCAAATTGATGCCCCTCTACAATCTTGTCATAAAGTCCGCCATTTTTTGCTTTTAAAGCACCATTATTTTGAACAGTTCCTGTAGAACCTACCATAATCAATTCTTTTGAATCACCTACGGCATACACTAAAAACACCCCTGATCCATCCGAAGCATTGCAAACTTCAGCAAGACTATCTTCAATTGTGAAAGAAAATTGATTGGTAACTTTGAATTTTTCTAATTCTTTGTACATATATATTATTTATTAGGAACTAGCCATGAACATCATTTTACGAGTAGTAAAATAAACCATAACAAGTTCATTTGCATTTTATTGATTTTGCTGTAAAATCAGATTTTCAATAAAGTGCAAAGGTATTTTTTTAATTCTATTAATCATAAAAAAGCCTCACAAATTGTGAGGCTTTACTATTATTTAGAAAAAGCTTAGATTAACCTAAAACTTCTTTTACTTTTTTACCAATTTCAGCAGGTGAATCCACAACGTGAATACCACATTCTCTCATGATTTGTTTTTTAGCCTCGGCTGTATCGTCAGATCCACCAACAATTGCACCTGCATGCCCCATTGTACGTCCTGCTGGAGCAGTAACTCCTGCAATGAAACCTACAACTGGCTTACGGTTTCCATCCGCTTTGATCCATTTTGCAGCATCAGCTTCCAGTTGACCGCCAATTTCACCTATCATTACGATACATTCAGTCTCTGGATCATTCATTAACAATTCAACAGCTTCTTTTGTAGTAGTTCCAATGATTGGATCTCCACCAATACCGATTGCAGTAGTGATTCCTAAACCTTGTTTTACTACTTGATCAGCAGCCTCATACGTTAAAGTTCCTGATTTAGACACAATACCTACGGTTCCTTTTTTGAATACAAAACCTGGCATAATCCCTACTTTAGCTTCACCTGGAGTAATAATTCCAGGACAGTTAGGCCCTATCAATCTTGCATTTCTTTCTTTTACATAACTGTTTGCTTTTATCATATCAGCAACAGGAATTCCTTCGGTAATTGCAATGATTACTTTAATTCCAGCATCAGCAGCTTCCATAATAGCATCAGCAGCAAAAGCTGGTGGTACAAAAATGATAGTTGTATCAGCACCTGCTTGGTCAACAGCATCTTTTACAGTATTAAATACAGGTCTATCTAAGTGACTTGTTCCTCCTTTACCAGGAGTTACACCACCTACAACATTGGTACCATACTCGATCATTTGAGAAGCATGGAAAGTACCTTCACTTCCTGTAAAACCTTGAACAATTATTTTGGAATCTTTGTTAACTAAAACACTCATGATATATTTTTTATGTAGTTTTTAAAATGGTTATGCAAAAGTATAAAATAGTAATCAGTAATCAGTATTCAGCGTTCAGTTTTTTGACACTAAATTATGATAATTGACTCATTTGATATCCGCGATATAATTTTTGATCTTTAATTTGCCAAATTACAATAAAATGAGCTAAAAGCATTTCTTCTCTTGGATTTTCAATTGTTTTAACAAAATGAGAATAACGCACTGATACCAAATCATTTTCGGCAATAATGTGACTAATTCTAACTTTTGATCGAACATAAGCTTTACTTAATTCATCTGAAAGTAATAATAATGAAGCAAAATCATGTTCGACAAATCCTTTGCTACTATTCCACTCTAAAACTATTTCTGGATGCAAAAATTCTTTTAGAAGGGTACTATCAATTAAAGCATCTGATTTATAAAAATTTTGAACTATTTCTTTAGCAGACATATTACTTCAGTTTATTTAAAATTTCTGGAATTTTTTTAATATTAGCCAATTGCTTCAACTTTTCCCTAGATTCTTCTATAGGTGTACCAAAATAGGATTTACCACCTTCAACAGATTTAGTAACTCCAGTTTGTCCCATAATAACAGCTTTTGCCCCAATTGTGATTCCACTAGTTGTGCCTACTTGTCCCCACATGGTTACTTCATCCTCAACAATTACACAACCTGCAATACCAGTTTGAGATGCAATTAAACATTTTTTACCAATAACGGTATCATGTCCAATATGAACTTGGTTGTCAATTTTTGTTCCTTCACCTATGGTTGTATCTCCAGTCACTCCTTTATCAATGGTACAAAGAGCACCTATCCCAACATTGTCTTCAATAACAACTCTACCACCAGAAACCAATTGATCATAACCCTCTGGACGTTTTTTATAATAAAAAGCATCAGCCCCTAAAACAGTACCAGCATGTATAATAACATTGTTACCTATTACAGTATGGTCATAAATAGACACATTAGAATGGATTAAACAATTATTACCAATTTCCACATGATTTCCAATAAAAGTATTGGGTTGAATGACTGTTCCTTCACCAATTACAGCAGTGTTAGAAATAGCAACATTCGAAAATTGAAAAGGTTTAAAATGCCTTGTTAAAACATTAAAATCTCTAAAAGGATCATCAGACAATAACAATGCTTTACCCTCTGGACAATCAACCTCTTTATTGATTAATATTATGGTTGCCGCAGATTGTAATGCTTTATCATAATATTTAGGATGGTCAACAAAAACGATATCGCCTGGTACTACAACATGAATTTCATTCATGCCGTAAACAGGAAAATCAGCATCACCAATGTATTTACAATTGATGATGCTTGCTATTTCTTGTAAAGCATGTCTTTTTTTGAACTTCATTTACTATTTTTTATTAAAATCAAAATATCTTGAAAAATAGAACAAGTAAGAACTTATTCTTTAACGCGCTCCATATATGAACCGCTTGCCGTATCTATTTTAATTTTATCACCTTCGTTGATAAATAAAGGTACATTAACACTTGCACCCGTTTCTACCGTAGCAGATTTAGTAGCATTGGTTGCTGTATTTCCTTTTATCCCTGGTTCAGCATACGTAACTTCAAGAATAACTGAAGCTGGCATATCAACAGATAAAGGTAGGTCAGTTTCGGTATTGATACTTACCATTACATTTTCACCTTCTTTTAATAAATCAGGAGAGTCCAAAATATTCTTGTTTAATGTAATTTGTTCAAAAGTTTCTGTGTTCATAAAATGAAACTGATCTCCTTCTGGGTACAAAAATTGGAATTTGTGGTTTTCAACGCGAACTTCATCAATTTTGTGACCTGCCGAAAAAGTGTTATCTAATACTTTACCATTTGTTAAACTTCTTAATTTTGTTCTCACAAATGCTGGCCCTTTTCCTGGCTTAACATGTAAAAATTCAATAATTTTATAAATATCATTGTTGTACTTGATACACAATCCGTTTTTAATATCTGATGTAGATGCCATTTGAATGTTTGTTTAATTTATCTATCCTAATTCTAAAATAAGAGAATATAGGAAATGAAAATGAGTTACTTAATTATTTTGTTTTTTTTGATTCTTATTTTGGAAATAGAATTAATAGTTCCCAGAATATCCTTTCATAACACCTCGTGAAGAATTTCTAATAAAATCAATTATTTCATCTCTTTCTGGAGTTGCTTCCATTTCGGCTTCAATAATTCCCAAAGCTTGAGTGACATTGTAATTTTTTTGATATAAAATTCTATAGATGTCTTGAATCTCTCTTATTTTATCAGAAGAAAATCCTCTTCTTCGTAAACCTACAGAGTTTATCCCTACGTATGACAAAGGTTCTTTAGCCGCTTTTGTATATGGTGGAACATCTTTTCTCAACAAAGATCCTCCTGAAATCATAGCATGATCACCTACACTTATAAATTGATGAACTGCTGACAATCCACCTATTATGGCATAATTTCCAATGGTTACATGGCCACCAAGTAAAACACCATTAACAATAATGGCATTATTACCAACATGGCAATCATGAGCAATATGCGCCGTTGCCATAATAAGGCAATTATCACCTATTACAGTTTGACCAGAAGCAATAGTACCTCTATTGATAGTTACACATTCTCTAATGGTACAATTATCGCCTATAATTACTAGTGAATCCTCTCCGCCAAATTTTAAATCTTGAGGAACTGCTGAAATGACTGCTCCAGGGAATATATTACAATTTTTTCCAATTCTTGCACCTTCCATAATGGTAACATTTGAACCTATCCAAGTTCCATCTCCAATAACAACGTTATTGTGAATGGTTGTAAATGGTTCTATTACAACATTTTTGGCAATTTTAGCACCCGGATGAACATAGGCTAGTGGTTGATTCATCAGCTCTTTTTTATTAATTTTAAATTATTGCAATTGAAAGTTTAATGCTTTAAAACATATCAATCCAATTTTACTGTTTTTTTGCAATCTGCGCCATAAGTTCTGCCTCGGCTACAAGCTTACCATTTGCGTAAGCATTTGCTTGCATGTGACATATTCCTCTACGGATAGGCGTGATCAAATCACATTTAAATATCAATGTATCACCAGGTAATACTTTATGTTTGAATTTCACATTATCAATTTTCATGAAATATGTCAAATAATTTTCAGGATCTGGAACCGTACTTAAAACCAGTATTCCTCCTGTTTGAGCCATAGCTTCAACAATTAAAACACCTGGCATTACGGGAGCTTCTGGAAAATGTCCTACAAAGAAATTCTCGTTCATGGTCACATTTTTCATACCTACCACGTGACTTTCAGACATTTCAATGATTCTATCAATTAATAAAAATGGAGGTCTGTGAGGCAACACCGCCATAATTTTATGAATGTCCATCAAAGGTTCTTGATTCAAATCATAAACAGGAACGTAATTTCTTTGTTCAATTTTTATGATTTTTGCCATCTTTTTTGCAAACTGTGTATTCACAAAATGACCGGGTTTATTTGCAATTACTTTTCCTTGAATGCGTGTACCTATCAAAGCTAAATCACCAACTACATCAAGTAATTTGTGTCTTGCAGCCTCATTAGGATAATGCAACGTTAGGTTATCTAGAATTCCATTTGGTTTAACCGAAATTTCATCTTTACCAAATGCAACCTTTAAATTTTCCATTGTAGATGCTGAAATTTCCTTATCAACATATACAATTGCGTTGTTTAAATCGCCACCTTTAATTAATCCATTTTCTAATAAGGACTCTAATTCATGTAGAAAACTAAAAGTTCTAGAATCAGCAATTTCATTTTTAAAATCGGTAATACTTTTTAAGTTTGCGTTTTGAGTTCCTAATATTTTAGTTCCAAAATCAACCATGGTTGTAACGCAGTATTGATCACTTGGCATTACTAGAATTTCACTTCCAGAAGCTTCGTCAAGATAAGAGATTACCTCTTTTACAACATATACTTTGCGTTTTGCATTTTGCTCTTCAAAACCTGCATTTTCTAGCGCTTCAACAAAATATTTAGAAGAACCATCCATAATAGGAAGTTCAGAAGCATTTAATTCAATTATAATATTATCAAGATCACAACCTATTAATGCCGCCAAAACATGCTCTGGAGTTTGAATCTTTACACCAAGTTTTTCAAGATTAGTTCCTCTTTGTGTGTTTACCACATAATTAGCGTCAGCTTCTATCACTGGCTGCCCCTCTAGATCAACTCTCACAAAAGTAAAACCATTATTTACTGGAGCTGGTTTAAAAGTCATTTTAACTTCTTTTCCGGTATGTAAGCCCACTCCTGTAAGTGAAATTTCTGTTTTGATGGTTTTCTGTTTAACCATTGTTTCCATTTTTTTGGTTTAAAATTTTCTTTTTTAATTCTTCTATTTCAGCTACAATTTTAGGTAAGTTTTTAAAATGCACATATGACTTACTAAAATCATTGTACCCAAAGGTAGGACTACCTTGTAAAACTTCATTGTCTTTTATGTTTCTCCCCACACCTGATTGGGCTTGAATACGAACATTGTTACCTATTGTTAAATGGCCAGATATGCCAACCTGACCTCCTATCATACAGTTTCGGCCGATTTTTGTAGAACCAGCTACACCAGTTTGAGCTGCAATAACCGTGTTCTCCCCTATCTCAACATTGTGAGCAATCTGAATTTGATTGTCTAACTTTACTCCTTTTCTAATTATAGTAGATCCCATGGTTGCTCTATCTACAGTAGTACAGGAACCTATATCAACATTATCTTCAATAATTACATTACCTATTTGAGGTATTTTTGTGTACGTCCCGTCAGGATTTGGTGCGAAACCAAAACCATCAGATCCGATAATTGCTCCAGAGTGAATGGTACAATTTTTTCCAATAATTGTTTCCGAATACACTTTTGCACCAGCAAAAAGAATTGTATCATCTCCTAAAACTACGTTATCCCCTACAAAACAATTTGGATAAATTTTCACATTATCACCAATTGAAACGTTTTCGCCAATATAACTAAAGCTTCCTAAATAAAAATTAGCTCCTAAAATTACATTTTTAGAAATAAAAGAAGGTTCTTCAACCCCTGCTTTATTGAGTTTTACTTGATTATAAAATTCTAATAATTTTGTAAACGAGGCATAAGCATCATCAACTTTAATCATTGTTGTGTTTACCATATTATCGGGTGCAAAACTTTGATTAACAATCGTAACAGATGCTTTTGTAGTATAGATATGGTTGTTGTATTTAGGATTTGAAAGAAAAGTAAGTGAACCCTCAATTCCTTCTTCAATTTTTGATAATGTAGAAACTTCAGCCATAGGATTCCCTATTACTTCTCCCTCCAGAATCTCCGCTATTTGTGCTGCTGTAAATTTCATTGCGACAAAAATATAAAAAAATAGATTTTAAATGCTGTTTTTATAACAGTTGTTTTGGGAAACATAAATAATACTTGGTCACTAACTTTGATAAGGATTTCAAATTTAACTGATCAGATGACTCAATTACGTCTTCAATTGTGCTGTCTTTTTTAAGAATACGTATGGGCTCAGCCTCTTTACTGTATGCTTGATTCTTGATTTTTCCTTTAAAAATAAAATAATTGGTATCGGCAATAGAAATAGAATTTTGAGCAGCAAAACGTTCTTGCATAGGCTGTAAATCCTCAAGAGTTACTTTATCAGTTGTTAATTTAATTTTTAACAAATCTCTGTTAACAATCATTTTGCTTAGAGAAGACAGAATAAAATCATCGTTTTTTTGCCAACTTTTTAAGGCTCCTATAATATCAAAATCATCTAATTGCGCAAATAAATCTAATGTAGTTTCGTCAAATGTATCAATGGTAACTTTATTTTGCATAAAATACAAAAGTGGATCACTGCAAGGAAGTTCAATCCCTTTAAGAGTAAGTTCTTTTGCACGTTTCAAAATTTTCATTAATATCAACTCGGCTACAAGACTTGTTTTGTGTAAATACGCTTGCCAATACATCAATCTTCTTGACATTAAGAATTTTTCTACCGAGTATATTCCTTTCTCTTCAATAACTAAATAATCATCAACCACATTCATCATTTGGATTAAACGCTCTGAATTAACATTGCCCTCAGCAACACCAGAGTAAAAACTATCTCGTTTTAAATAATCCATTCGATCCATGTCTAGCTGACTAGAGATCAATTGCAACATGAATTTTCGATTGTATTCTCCTTTAAAAACCTGGATTGCTAAACTGAGTTGCCCATTAAATTCATTGTTTAATTTATTCATAAAAAGCAATGAAATGGCTTCATGATGCACATCCTCTACAATACTTTTTTCCATGGCATGGGAAAAAGGTCCATGTCCTATATCATGTAATAAAATTGCAATATAGAGTGCATTTTCTTCTTCTGTAGAGATGGTAACATCTTTAAAACGCAATACATCGACCGCTTTCTGCATCAAGTGCATACAACCTAAAGCATGGTGAAAACGAGTATGATTAGCACCTGGATAAACTAAATAGGACAATCCCATCTGAGAAATCCTTCGTAAACGCTGAAGATAAGGATGCTGAATTAAGTCGTAAATTAAAGCATTTGGAATGGTAATGAAACCGTAAATGGGATCATTAAATATTTTGAGTTTATTGATTTGAGTCACTATGGGTGTACATTTTAGATAGCAAATATAGGAAAATGGATTTTGGATTGTCAAAATTATAAATATCCTTTCTATTGCAATTATTTTTAAAATAAAGATTTAAAACTCTTGAAAAATTTTTCAGGTCTAGCAAAAAAAGCTTTTAAAAACAACAAACCTTTATTTGCATAAAGGTTTGTCAAGATATTTAAAAAAGTTTTAAATGTTAAGTTTACTGTTTTTTTGGCTAAAGCCAAAATAAATCACCAGCCCAATAAGCAACCAAACTCCAAAATAAATCCAGTTCCATACACTTAATTCAGCCATCATATACAAACAACATATTAGTCCAAGTAAAGGAATTAGGGATAAATTTTCTTTGTAAGACCAAACTGTAAGTCCTAAAAGTGTGATGATAAAAATCCACATTGGAATTTTGTGCTTGAACAAGCTAAAACCACTTTCATATTTAATAGCATCATCAACAGGAAGTCCCGAAATAATTTTTGCATACGCCGCATCATCATCTTGATACTGACTTAACAACTGTTCTAAATCAGGTGTTTCTGTTGTACCATTTTTTGGATCAACTGTAACTAAGTATTGGTACACTTTTTGAGTTTCTTCTTTATTTAGAGCAGTAATAATTGCTGACGAACTGTTAGCCTGAGTTTCATTCGTAATAAAATCCATTGTTGCTTTCTTGTTATATCCAAATGCTGCAGCAATTCCTATAAGTAATAAAACAGGCATTATAAATTTTGAATTCACATAAGGTGTTTTAAACTTACCACGAGGAATATCTTTTTTATTTTGCAAAACCAAGACACCCGCACACACTAGCACAAAAGCAAACAAAGTCCCAATACTGCATAAATCAGTCACCAATGTTAAGTTTAAAAACAGAGCAGGAATAGCAACAACAAAACCAGTAACGATGGTAGCGTACGAAGGAGTTTGATATTTAGGATGCACTTTAGAAAAACGTTTTGGCAATAATCCATCACGACTCATACTCATCCAAATACGAGGTTGTCCCATTTGAAAAACCAATAAAACACTTGCCATTGCTACTACTGCACTTACCGCAATAATACCAGACATCCATTTTAAATCTAGTTTTTCAAATACAAAAGCAAGCGGATCACCTACATTAAGTAAATCATAACTCACCATACCTGTAAGCACAAGTGCAATAGCAATGTACAACATCGTACATATAATAATAGCCCACATCATACCTCGAGGTAAATCACGTTGTGGATCTTTGCACTCCTCTGCAGTTGTAGATATTGCATCAAAACCAATGTAAGCAAAAAATACGGCTGAAACTCCTTTTAAAACACCCGAAACTCCATTTGGAGCAAACGGATCCCAATTTGCAGTATCAACATAAAAAACACCCACGGCTATTACTAAAAGAACGATGCATAATTTTATAACTACCATGATATTACTCGCATTACGCGACTCTTTCATACCGCGGTAAATTAAGGCAGTAATCAATACAATAATAAGTAAAGCAGGTAAATCAGCTACGAAATGAAAAGAACCAATTACTGGAGAGGTATTCCAAGCAGTATAAGCATCTTGTAATGCAGGACTTAAATCTGCATAGCTTTTTCCAGCTTGCATGAGCGCTGTGGCTTCGTCAAATCCACGTGACGCCGATAGGAAATCCATTTGGATCCATTGGGGTAAATGAATACCCCCACTAGAGAGTAAACTGGTAAAATAATCACTCCAAGATATGGCTACTGTAATATTCCCGACGGAATACTCCATGATCAACGCCCAACCTATTATCCAAGCTATAATTTCACCAAAAGCAACATAAGAATACGTATAGGCACTTCCAGAAACAGGAACCATTGAGGCAAATTCAGCGTAAGCAAAAGCAGCAAAACTACAAGCGACAGCGGTAAATAGAAACAAAAAAATCACCGCAGGTCCACCATCAGCACTTGCTTTTCCAATAGTACTAAAAATACCAGCCCCTACAATTGCAGCAATTCCAAAAGCAGTTAAATCTCTAGCTGTTAAATGTTTTCCTAATGCGTTGTGACCATCTGCATTGTTTTTTTCAACTTGATTCAAAATATCTTGAACAGTTTTTTTTCTAAACAAACCCTTTAATGCCATGTTGACTATTTTAATTGATACTATTCGTGCAAAACTTCTATGCAAAATGTTCCTAAAAGTTAGTTGCGGTTTCAAAAGTATAAAACTAATTGAATTAATACGGTTTTATACACTTATTTTTTAAATATTTTTTGATTTAAATGACTTGAATTATGAAAATAAAAGTCAAATAAATTATTTAATATTCTTTAAAAAATTAAATTCACTTAATTTTAACTTATTTGATGTTATTTTAATAATTTAGATTAAGAAACTTTTCAGAATTGTAATAGGATGTTCTGCTTTTTTCCCTGTTCCGTCAAAAATTTGATGTCTACAGCTTGTACCTGCTGCAACTAGAACTATTTCAGGATCAGCAGTTCTAATTTTTGGAAATAAAGTATCCTCTCCCATTTTCATGCTCACTTCATAATGCTCTTTTTCGTAACCAAAAGAACCTGCCATACCACAACAACCCGAATTGAAAATAGTAACCGTACTATTTTCAGGTAGATTTAACATGGCAAATGTAGCTTGTGTAGAACTCAATGCTTTTTGATGACAATGCCCATGTATTTTTATGGTTTGTTTTTTATTTGAAAAATGAGCTTTTGTAATTTTACCTTTTGTGATCTCATTTTTAAAGAATTCCTCGATAGTGTAAACATTTTCAGCCAACTCTTTCGCTTTTACTTTATCATCTGCTAGGCGAAGGTATTCATCCCTAAACGTCAAAATTGCTGATGGTTCGATACCAATTAACGGTGCATCTTCAGAAACATATTCTGAAAAAACAGAAACATTATAATTAGAAATTGCTTTGGCCTGTTCCAAAAAACCCTTTGATATAAACGCACGTCCGCTTTCTTCATGATCCAAAAGAATTACTTGATACCCTAATTTTGTTAATACTTGATAAGAGTCTATTCCAACTGAAACATCATAATAATTTGTAAACTCATCACAAAACAAGAATACTTTTCCGTTTTCAAAAACACGAGTAATTTCGTTTTCACTATTTTTCTCATACCACTTTCTAAAAGTTTGTTTAGCTAATAATGGTACTTCTCTTTTGGGTGCAATTCCCATGCTTTTTTTTACAAATGGCAAATTAACCATGTAATTAGTAAGTCTGGGAAAAAGACTTCCCAAACCATTCAGTTTAGCATTGTAAGCAAAAACTTTATTTCTCCAAGAATAGCCATTCGTTTCTTGATATTGATATAAAAATTCCGATTTCAATGCAGAAACATCTACATTACTTGGACACTCGCTTGCACATGCTTTACAACTTACACATAAATCAAAAACCTCATATAATTCCTTGTGATTGAACTTATTATCTTGATCCGAATGTGTTAAAAATTCACGCAATGCATTAGCTCTTGCACGGGTAGTATCTTTCTCATTTCTAGTTGCTCTATAACTAGGACACATGGTTCCTCCTGCCGAAGGTAACTTTCTACAATCACCAGAGCCATTGCATTTTTCGGTAGCTCTAAGAACACCCATACTGTCCGAAAAATCTTGAATCGTTTTGATTTCTGGTTCTAATCTTCCAGCTTCAAATCGTAAATTTTCATCCATTTTGAAAGCATTCACAATTTTACCCTCATTCATAATACAATGAGGATCAAAAGCAAATTTGATTCTTTTAAGCAATTCGTAATTTTTTTGCCCAATCATAAATGGCAAAAACTCACCTCTCACAATCCCATCACCATGTTCTCCGCTGAGTGAACCACGATATTTTTTGACTAAAATTGCAACTTCTGTAGCAATATTTCTGAATTGGTGAACGCCTTCCTTGCTCTTTAAATTCAATACTGGCCTAAGATGCAATTCACCAGCACCTGCATGAGCATAGTAAATAGCACTTTGACCGTGACGTTCCATCATGGTTGAGAAATCAGCAATGTATTGCGGTAAATCACTTAATTCAACCGCTGTATCTTCAATAGAATCAGCAGCTTTGTCATCACCCACAATGCTTCCCAAAAGACCTAAACCTGCCTTTCTTAACTCATTAATCTTATCAATATCAGCACCATAAATTTTAGGTAAGGCATAGCCAAAATTGTTTTTTTCTAAATCCGCTATTAATAGATCTGCTTGATTTTCTGCATCTTCCATACTTTTATAGGAGGCTACTTCAAGCATAATTACCGCTTTGGGTTCACCCTGAATAAAAAACCTATTTTTAGCCTGTTCCCTATTGTGTTTTGTGCAATCAAGTATGGTGTCATCCATCATTTCACAAGTGTACAAATGATGCTTCATAGCAGTAACAACGGCCTCAAGACTTTCTTGGATAGAATGAAAATGAGCCACAACCATAACATTATTGGTAGGCGGAAGTACATCAACTTTTAATGTAATTTCAGTAATAAAAGCTAGGGTTCCTTCGCTTCCACAAATGAGTTTGGCTACATTTATAGTTTTTTGGTTTCCACCAAAAAGTTCTGACTGCAACAGCAAATCCACTGCATAGCCTGTATTTCTTCTATGTATTTCAGGTTTTGGAAATTCTTTGACAATTTCTTTTTGGTTTTCAATATTTGAAAGTTCCTCATATAAAGAGCTGTAAATAGCACTTTCAAGCGTATTTCCTTTTGTTTTTTCGATAAATGCATCAGAAGTAATTTCGTTAAAAACAACTTTCGAGCCATCACTTAAAATAGCATGAATCTCCTGAACCTTGTCTCTTGTGACTCCATAGCGTATGGATGTCGTGCCAGAGGAATTGTTACCTACCATTCCGCCCATCATGCAGCGATTTGAGGTAGACGTATTGGGTCCAAAAAACAAACCGTATTCCTTTAAAAACAAATTAAGTTCATCCCGAATCACTCCTGGCTGCACCGTTACAGTTTTATTTGTAGCATCAAAGGAAATTATTTTTGTAAAATATTTAGATACATCAACAATGATTCCGTTTCCTACCGTTTGCCCAGCTAGTGATGTACCAGCTGTTCTGGGCGTTATTGAAATTTTATTTTGAGCCGCAAAATGTAATATTTTGATGATGTCATTCTCAGTTTTGGGTATAGCTACAAGAAGCGGTTTAATACGATAAGCAGATGCATCTGTGGCATACAAGGTTTTATGTAATTCATCTTGTAAAAGAGTTCCCTCAAATGATTGGGATAATTGTTCCAATTGAAGCGATATTGACATCTATAAGTCCTAAATTTGTTAATTTACAAATATAAAAATATCACTTGGTTTTAAACCAAAAAATAAAGAAGATAAAAGAACAATTTAGAATCTTAATTTGAAAGATGAAGAATGAAACTCTAGTTTTGGTCTACAAATTGCACTGATGTTTTAGTGAATATTTCAAAATTTGGCGTTCTATTTCACTAAAAAAACTATTTTTGGAAATTAAAACGATTTGACTTTAATGAAGACTCATAAAAACTCCATATTTCTCACAATTCTTTTACTCCTTTTTTTTACAAACGGTATAGCACAGTCACCAAATCTTCATCCTAAAAATGAGTTTAGAGCTGTATGGATAGCAACTGTTGTAAATATTGACTGGCCTAAAAAAGGTACCGATAGTGTAAGCAAACAAAAAGCAGATTATTTAGAACTACTTGATACATATAAAAAACTAAATTACAATGCTGTCATTGTGCAAATAAGAAGTGTGGGCGATGCATTTTATCCAACACAACTTGCGCCATGGTCACGTTTTTTAACAGGAAAAGAGGGAAAAGCTCCAGATCCTTACTACGATGCACTTCAATGGATGATTACAGAAGCTCACACTAGAGGTTTTGAATTTCATGCGTGGTTAAATCCGTACAGAGCAACTATGGATTACAACACCCAAATTTTAAGTTCTGAGCACGATTATTTCAAACACCCTGAATGGATGATAAAATATGGTGGTAAAATCTATTATAATCCTGCTTTGCCAGAAGTACAAGCACATTTATTGAATGTGGTAAATGAAGTAGTAACAAATTACGATATTGATGCCATTCATTTTGATGATTATTTTTACCCGTATCGCATTCCGGGAGAAGAATTTAATGATAGTGCATCTTTTAAGTTATACGGAGACGGAATGAAACTTGAAGATTGGAGACGCTCTAACGTGAACACTTTTGTAAAAGATGCAGCTGTTGCTATCAAGAAAAATAAGCCTTGGGTTCAATTTGGCATAAGTCCCTTTGGAGTATGGCGAAACAAATCAGTTGATCCAAAAGGTTCTGATACCGAAGCAGGTCAAACCAATTATGATGATTTATTTGCCGATCCACTGGCTTGGATGGATCAAAAATGGATTGATTATATTATTCCGCAGTTGTATTGGAGTATTGATCATCCTAAAGCATCGTATGCAAAACTCCTACGCTGGTGGTCTGAAAATTCTAATAACACAGCCATTTACATAGGAAATAGCAGTTATAAAGTTAACGCAGATTCTGATAAAAAATGGAATAACCCCAATGAATTACCCAATCAAATTGACCTAACCAGAACCTATAAAAACGTGCAAGGAAATGCTTTTTTTAGTGCCAAGTCATTTGTAAATAAAAATCAAAGTGTTACAAATCTTCTAGTACAAAACCAATATAAATACCCAGCCTTACCTACCGTGGTTCCAGCAGCTATTAAAAAAAATGAAGTTGTACCAGTAGTTCAAGCGGCTTTTAGCAATGAAATAGCATCGGGATTTCAAATTGTATATCCCACGGGCTCAAAAATGCGCTATGCAGTAATTTACGGCTCTTCAGCCAATGCTAAAATCGATGTTAATGACGCAAGTCATATCATTGATAAAGTAGCTTTAATTGAAAATTTAGAAACGCTTCAAATATTTGTTCCAACTTATAAATTACATAAAAACAAGACCTGCGCAGTCACTTTTATTGACTACTATGGAAATGAAAGCGATCCAACATTTATAAACGTAGCAGAACACTAATTTTCTAAGATTTATGGCAACAGATAATAGACCTTGGTACTGGATACCGCTTTTAAACTTTGCATCGGGATTTCCTTATGTAATTATTATTTCCGTTTCTGTATTGATGTACAAAAACCTAGGTATCAGTAATGAGGATATTGGCCTCTACACAAGCTTACTGTATCTCCCATGGGTAATTAAACCATTGTGGAGCCCTTTTATAGACTTGCATGGAACCAAAAGAAAATGGTTTTTAAGCATGCAATTGTTTATCTCCATTGCTTTCTTGCTTATTGGTTTTATTATACCAACTAGTCAGTTTTTCTTGTTGAGTTTATCCATTTTTTGGGTAGCAGCATTTGCATCAGCTTCTAATGATGTGGCAAGTGATGGATTTTACATGCTAGCATTGAGCAAAGATCAGCAGTCTTTTTTCCTAGGAATTAGAAGTACATTTTACAGAGCTTCTATGCTTACAGGAAATGGATTGATTATTTTGCTTGCAGGTTATCTTGAACATCATTATGCTAATACGCAAAAAGCATGGTCCTATACAATGATTTTCGTTGGTTTAGTAATGATTTTCTTAACGATTTATAATTATTTTGCTACACCAAAAAAGGAGTTACCAAAAGAAATTGGTGTCACAGAGCAAAAGAATTTCAGCACCGTTTTTGCTAGTTTTTTCAAAAAGAAACAAATCGGTTTAATTCTGGCTTTTATTTTGCTTTTTAGGCTGGGAGAATCTCAACTTCTTAAAATGCTGACTCCTTTTTTAGTAGATAAAAAAACAGTAGGTGGACTTGAATTATCTACCGAAGATGTGGGACTTATTTACGGAACTTTTGGGTTAATTGCGCTAACTATTGGCGGTATTTTAGGCGGTATTGCTATTTCAAAAAAAGGATTGGGCTATTGTATGCTACCTATGATTTTGATCATGCATTTGCCTATTATTGGATTTGTATTGTTAGCTCATTTTCAACCTACTACACTAATTAACCTTTATTTAGACTTGAATCTTTTTACTATCGATTGGTCCTTTAATCCTTATATCACTGCCGTGGTTATTATTGAACAATTAGGGTATGGAATAGGTTTTGCAGCGTTTATGATGTATTTAATTTATGTTGCTGAGGGAGAATCAAAAACTTCACATTATTCTATAGCAACCGGATTTATGGCTTTAGGAATGATGCTTCCAGGGATGTTAAGTGGTTATATCCAAGAATATCTCGGGTATGGCAATTTCTTTATTTGGGTGTTTTTGGCAACCATTCCAGGAATCATTTTGTCTAGATATTTAATTTTCCCAAAGGATTTTGGAAAAAAATTAGAACAAGAGAAAACAAACTAGCTTTCATTTAACATATAAGTCATATAAGTTCCTTTAAGTATCTAAGACGCTCTTAAAATGACTGTTTGCATACAATCCGTTTTATGTAATTATTCATTCTGTTTAATTTACTTACATGACTTATATGTTTAGAATTAGCGACATATTCCTTTCACAATGACATTAGAACAAAAAGTAGGTCAATTTTTCTTTCCAGCTGTTTTTATCAATGACAGCGAAGAGCACATTCAAGAAATGGAGTCTCTTATTAAAAAATACAACATTGGCGGACTGACTTTTTTTCACAGTCGTGCTAGTGCTGCAACAAATTACGAATCGAATAAAAAAATAGAGTTCAATGATGATAGCGCCATTCGATTACAAGAATTGATTGTGCGCTATCAAAAATGCGCCTCTACTCCCCTTTTAATGAGCATTGATGCCGAATGGGGATTGGCCATGCGTGTAGAAAAAACGCCTCAATATCCTTATGCCATTACGCTTGGCGCTTTGCCAGATAGCGAAATTGATTTGGTTTATCAAGTTGGAAAACAAATAGGATTAGATTTAAAATCAGTTGGTATACATTACAATTTAGCACCTCTGGCTGATATTAATAACAATCCCAACAATCCTGTGATTGGATATAGATCTTTTGGCGAAGACAAAAAAAAAGTAGCTGATTTTGCTGTTGCTTATTTACAAGGCCTTACTGACGCGGGTGTATTAGGTTGTCTTAAACATTTTCCTGGACACGGAAATACTAGCGTAGATTCTCATTTAGGATTACCGGTGCTTCAAGAATCACGAGAAGAATTGATGGAAAATGAATTAGTACCTTTTATAGAAGGAATTAAAAATAACGTCGATTCTATAATGATTGGCCATTTAGCAGTGCCGTCTTGGAACGAAAACCAAAATACTTCTGCTACTTTATCAAAAAACATAATCGAAACACTTTTACGGAAGCAATTAGGATATAAAGGTCTCGTAATATCTGATGCCTTAAACATGCACAGTGTTTCTAAATTATATGAGAAAAAAGGACAACTAGAATGGGAAGCTTTTCACGCTGGAAATGATGTATTGTGTTTTGCTGAAAACGTAGCCGAAGGTATAGATGAAATTGTAAAAAATGCATCTCTTGAAAGAATCAATGCAAGTTTTGAGCGCATCATGCAGTGTAAAGAAAAAGTTGGGATTCTTGATATTGATAATCAAATAGATGTCTATAAAAAAGTCGATTTTGATTTTAAAAAAACATCCGACTTAAATTCTAAAATTGCTCAATTGAGCGTTACAACAATTTTAGATTCAAACAATTCAACTTCAATTTTTGAAGCACAAAAAAAGAATAGTTTAGCCAAAGTAAGTTTTTACAAAGAGGCTAATAATTATTTTTTTGATGCGCTTGCATCTGAACTGCCATCTTCGAGTTTTAATTTTACTTTAGATAATGGTAATTTAGAAGTTTTAAAAAGTCAACTGGATACATTTGAAACGGTTTTGGTCGCTATTTTTGTACCGAAAGTAAAACCTTTAAATAATTTTGAAATCGAAGATTCAGTTTTGGATTTTTTAAGTGTATTACTTCAAAACAAAAACTGTTTTGTGTACACTTTTGGAAATCCTTATGCTTTACAAATTATACCTAACTTAAAAAAAGCAAAAGGTTTAGTACACACATATCAAGATTTTCAAGAATTTCAGAAAGTTACCGCCGAGCTGCTTACTAAAAATCATACCACTAAAGGCGCACTTCCTGTAAAAATTAACTTGTTATAATTTTAAATTTAATGTCATAAGAAATCCTTATCAATCAATAAACATTTATAATCATTGAGCGTTTTATTTATAATAAAGTATAACTACTTTTGCACCATCAAATAAAACAACTTAAAAGTAAATAAAATGTCATTAGTAGGTAAAAAATTTCCAAGTATTGCAGTAGACGCCATCTCTGAAATGGGTGATAATTTAAAAATAAATATTTTTGAAGAGGCTACAAACAACAACAAAAAAGTATTGTTGTTTTGGTATCCAAAAGATTTTACTTTTGTTTGTCCAACTGAATTACACGCTTTTCAAGCAGCATTACCTGAATTTGAAAAAAGAAATACAATTGTAATTGGTGCATCTTGCGATACTAACGAAGTGCATTTTGCATGGTTGAACACACCAAAAAACAACGGTGGAATTGAAGGTGTTACTTACCCAATTCTTGCTGATACAAACAGAAACCTTTCTAACATTTTAGGTATTTTAGATATTGAGTCAACAGAATATAGCGAAGAAACAGATTCAATCATCATTGAAGGATCTAATGTTACTTACAGAGCTACCTATTTAATTGACGAGACTGGTAAAATTTTCCACGAAAGTGTTAACGATATGCCACTTGGTCGTAACGTAAACGAATACTTACGTATGGTAGATGCTTACACTCACATACAAGAAAAAGGTGAAGTATGTCCTGCAAACTGGGAAGCTGGTAAAGAAGCAATGAGTGCTGATAGAATTAGTACTGCTGAATACTTGAGTTTAAACTAATTTAAATAAAGATACAAAGGTTCAGGGTTCTAAGCATCAAAGGTTTTTTGTTGCTCAAATTCATGGAGTTCTAAAAACTTTAACCTTTGAACCTTTGCCTCTTTAAACCTAAAAAAAAAAACTTATGTTAATCGAATTAACCGATGATACCCTTAAAGATTTAATTGCAAAAGACGAAAAAGTAGTAGTTCAATTTTCTGCTTCTTGGTGTGGAAATTGTCGTATCATGAAGCCTAAGTTCAAAAAATTAGCTTCAGAAAATGAAACTATAACTTTCGCTCTTGTTGATGCTGAAAATTTTCCAGAATCAAGAAAACTAGCTAACGTGAGTAATTTACCAACATTTGCAACATTTGTAAATGGACAATTGGTAAACGAAACTCAGACCAATAAAGCCGAAGTTTTAAACGAATTGGTAAACGAAATAGTGTAATGATATTTTTGTTTAAATTTTAAAATTTCCGTGCATTATCTATAAGTCTAATGCCAATGTAATTTAGAATATTATACTTTAAAATCAGACACTTAAAATTTATAAAAAATGAAACTACCCGTTATAAAACATTTAACTCAATTTATTGAAGAAAATGACGAAGACTTTTTAATTGAAACCATTGATGTTCTTGAATCTATGACTGAGATTTCGTCCTTAAAAGATGAAGAGCTAGATGTTATCGGAGAGTTAATTTCAAATATGTATGGTGCCTTAGAAGTCCACAAACTTGTTAAAAATGGCACTGATAAAAAAGAAGCTTTAAACTCCTTCATGAAACGAGTTTTAGGCTCTATTGATAAATAATCAGTACTACAATAAGAATATAACGCACACTTTTTAGGGTGCGTTTTTTTTGGTTAAACCAAAAAAAATACAAGATTAAATATAAAAAAAACATCAATTTTAGAACTGTCGATGCATCATTATTCTTAAATAAATTTCATACTTTTGAACTTCATAAAAAAACACAAAACATGGCTACAATAACATTAGGAGGAAATCCAATACACACTTCGGGCGAATTACCAACTATAGGAAGTAAAATTGCTGATTTTAAATTAGTTAAAACTGATTTATCAGTTGCATCATTACAAGATTTTGCAGGTAAAAAATTAGTTTTAAACATTTTTCCAAGTATCGATACTGGTACTTGCGCAGCATCTGTTAGAAAATTTAACGAAAGCGCTAGTGCCCTTGAAAACACAACTGTATTATGTATTTCAAGAGATTTACCATTTGCACAAAAACGTTTTTGTGGTGCTGAAGGATTAGAGAACGTAGTAAATTTATCTGATTTTACCGAAGGTAGTTTTGGTAAAACAAACGGTTTAGAAATTACAGATGGTCCACTTGCTGGATTACATTCTAGAGTAATCATTGTTGTTGATGAAAATGGTGTTATCACGCACACGGAACAAGTTGCTGAAATAGCTGACGAACCTAATTACGAAGCCGCTTTAAACGTGCTTTAATACCTTATAAATGGAGTTCAAAAAAGACAATACTTTTTTTAGAGGACGATTAAAAAGTTTTCGTTTTGCTTTTAACGGCGCAACCAAATTAATACGAACAGAACACAGCATTATGGTACAATGTTTCCTTGGAATCATTGTTACCATTGCTGGTTTTTATTTTGGTATTTCAAAAACGGAATGGTTAATACAAACCCTAGCTATAGGTATGGTAATAAGCATAGAAGGGTTAAATACTGCGGTAGAAAAGATTGCTGATTTTATACATCCTAATTTTCATGAAAAAATTGGGTTTATCAAAGATATTGCTGCTGGTGCTGTTTTCTTTGCCGCAATCACAGCATTTGTTATTGGGCTAATTATTTACATCCCGTTTCTTTTCTAGGTAATTTATAAATACATCAATGGCAAAAACAGTAAAAGCACCTATCAATAAAAAGAAGGAAACTACTTCTACGAGCACCCAAAAAATCCAAATCTCAAAACAACAGAAAATAGTTTTTGGCACCATGCTAGTACTATTCTCTGTGGCTTTGTTATTGGCCTTTATTTCATTTTTCATTTACGGACAGCAAGATCAAAGTGCAGTTCAAGAATTAACTAATAGAGAAGAACTTGTTCAAAACTGGCTCGGTAAATTTGGAGCATTATTAGCAGACACTTTTGTTTATAAAGGCTTTGGTGTTGCTTCTTTTATATTTGTTCGCTTATTTTTCTTATCAGGTATGTATCTTATTGTGGGAATTCCCGTTAAGAGATTGAAAAACATTTGGTTTTGGGACTTATTTGCAATTATTGTTCTTTCAATTCTATTTGGTTTTTTTGCCACTTCACTACCAGAATTAGGAGGTATTATTGGGTATGAACTCAATTTATTCCTACAAGATTATTTGGGTAAAACAGGAACCTTGCTTACCTTAATTTTCGGATTAGTGATTTATATCATTTTCAAAATGAAACTTTCGCCAGAAACCATTCAATCCTTTTTTGATAGATCCAAAGAGAATACAATAGAATCTGTAAATGCTTCAACAAAAAATGAATCCAATAGTAATTACAACTTAGAAGAATTTGCTGTTGACGAAGAAGAAAAAGATGATATTCATTTAAAAACGAATGGGAATCAGTTTGAAATTAACAAAGATGCTTTAAAACCTACAATTAGTCATGCTTCAGACATCGTTCGGGATCCTGTAACAAAACCACTCTCAATGGTTGTTGCGCCTCTAAGGGAACCTGAAATCATTAAAAATACCGAAGATACTTTTGTGATTGAAAAAGCTGCTGAAGAAGATATCATTGAAGAGAATTTGGCTTCAAGACTAGTGGCTGATTTTGGTTTATTTGACCCTACTCTTGATCTATCAAATTATAAATTTCCTGTAATTGATTTACTAAAAGAATATTCAACAGGAGGAATTACAATCAACCAGGCAGAACTGGAAGAAAATAAAAATAAAATTGTAGATACTTTACGCAATTATAAAATAGAAATTGCACAAATAAAAGCTACCGTAGGTCCATCGGTTACATTATATGAAATTGTACCTGAGGCTGGAATTAGAATTTCAAAAATTAAAAGTCTTGAAGACGATATCGCCTTGTCTTTATCCGCTTTAGGAATACGTATTATTGCTCCTATCCCAGGAAAAGGAACTATTGGTATTGAAGTACCAAATAAGAATCCTACTATGGTTTCTATGAAAAGTGTCATTGGCTCAGCCAAATTTCAAGAGGCCGAAATGGAATTGCCTATCGCACTAGGAAAAACTATTTCTAATGAAACTTTTGTTGTGGATTTAGCCAAAATGCCGCACTTATTGATGGCAGGTGCAACTGGACAAGGAAAATCAGTTGGGTTAAATGCGGTTTTAACATCATTATTGTACAAAAAACATCCAGCTGAAGTAAAATTTGTATTGGTTGATCCAAAAAAAGTAGAACTTACTCTTTTTAATAAAATAGAAAGACATTATTTAGCTAAACTCCCTGATATGGATGATGCTATTATTACAGATAATGCTAAAGTTGTAAACACATTAAACTCTCTTTGTGTAGAAATGGACAATCGTTATTCCTTATTGAAGGATGCGATGGTACGAAATATCAAAGAATATAACGATAAGTTCAAGGCTAGAAAATTGAATCCAGAAAATGGACACCGTTTTTTACCCTATATTGTTCTTGTAGTAGATGAATTTGCTGATTTGATCATGACTGCAGGAAAAGAAGTTGAAGTACCTATTGCACGACTGGCTCAATTAGCCCGAGCTATTGGAATACATTTAATTATTGCAACTCAGCGTCCATCTGTAAATGTAATTACGGGTTTGATAAAAGCCAATTTCCCTGCGAGAATTGCATTTAGAGTAACTTCAAAAATTGATTCAAGAACAATTTTGGATACGCAAGGAGCTGATCAGTTGATTGGACGTGGAGACATGTTATACACAAATGGTAACGATGTAGTTCGTGTACAATGTGCATTTATTGACACGCCAGAAGTTGAAAAAATAACAGAATTTATTGGAGCTCAAAAAGCCTATGCTACTGCTTATTTGCTACCAGAGTTTATTGGAGAAGAAAGTGGCATTAATCTTGATGTAGATATTTCTGAAAGAGACACGCTTTTCAGGGAAGCTGCAGAGATTATTGTTAATGCACAACAAGGTTCGGCTTCGCTACTCCAACGAAAATTAAAATTAGGATACAACAGAGCCGGTAGACTTATTGATCAATTAGAAGCTGCTGGTATAGTTGGACCATTTGAAGGAAGTAAAGCAAGAAGCGTAAACATACTTGATATGAGTTCTCTAGATCAATTTTTCAACAATGAACAAAATAATTAAAACATGAAATTAAACGCTTTGAAAACAAAAAAGATTGAGATGAAAACTTTT
This sequence comes from Flavobacterium sp. CECT 9288, assembly GCF_918731615.1. NCBI lineage: Bacteria > Pseudomonadati > Bacteroidota > Flavobacteriia > Flavobacteriales > Flavobacteriaceae > Flavobacterium > Flavobacterium sp. CECT 9288. The sequence goes on from NZ_OU957226.1 coordinate 1,684,366, forward strand.
AGTTCAAAAATTATTACATTTAGTATGCTTTTTTTGCTTGCTTTTTCAGTGAATGCTCAGGATAAAAAAGCCAAAGATTTACTGGATCAAGTTACTGCCAAAGTTAAAAGCTACAATAATATTGCTATTGATTTTAAATATTCATTAAATAATGCAAAAGAAAACATCAACCAAGATAGTAAAGGAAATGTAACAATGAAAGGGAATCAATACGTTCTAAATTTCATGGGAGTAACTAAAATATTTGACGGAAAAAAAACATACACTATTGTCCCAGAGGACGAAGAAATTACTATTTCAACTGTTAATGAAAAAGATGATAATGCCATCACTCCGTCAAAAATGTTGACTTTTTTTAATTCAGGTTACAAATACACAATGGATATTGTTCAAAATGTTAAGGGTAGAAAAATTCAATATATAAAATTGGTGCCAGTAAGTACAAAAGATCAAAGAAAAGAGGTTTTATTGGGTATTGATATTCAAACAAAACACATCTATAATCTTATTGAAATAGGTAAAAAAGGAACAAAAACCACATTAACCGTTAATTCTTTTAAAACCAATCAACCTTTGTCAAAAAATCAATTTACATTTGCGGCAAGTAAATATCCAAATTACTACATCAACAAATTAGATTAATGAACTAGGTGAAAATTCTTGACAAATACTTATTAAAAACGTTCCTGACTACATTTACTACGGTATTTGTAATCTTATTTTTTATTTTCATTTTACAAACCGTTTGGTTATTTATATCAGAATTAGCGGGTAAAGATTTAGACCTAGTAATGGTTATTAAATTTTTAGCCTTTGCAATGCCGCGTATAGTTCCGCTAGTATTACCATTATCTATTTTACTAGCTTCCATAATGACTTTTGGGAATCTTGCTGAAAATTATGAATTTGCAGCCATGAAATCCTCTGGAATATCACTACAAAGAGCCATGAGAATGCTAACAATTTTTATCATATTGTTGAGCATCATGGCTTTCTTTTTTGCCAACAATGTTATTCCATATGCTGAATATAAGTTTATTAATTTCCGTAAAAATATTGCTCAAGTAAAACCAGCACTTGCTATTGCTGAAGGACAATTTAATGACGTAGGGTTTTACAACATTAAAGTCAACAAAAAGTCAGGAAAAGAAGGTAATGATCTTACTGGCATCACCATTCACAAAAAATCTAATATTGGTGATGGAAGTAAAACTGTAATAAAAGCCAAAAACGGTTCGTTGATTAGTAGCGAAGAATCTAGTATTTTGCAGTTAGTTTTAAACGATGGGTATTATTATGAAGATATTGTACCAAAGAAATACGAAGACAGAAGCAAGATGCCTTTTGCTAAAAGCTCATTCAAAAAACAAATAATCAACATTGATTTATCTGAATTAAATAAAACTGACGTCAACGATGCATCGGTAACCAATACCAATACGATGTTGACCATCAATGAATTATCATACACCCTTGATTCTTTGAATAAAAATATCAAAATGGAAGTTAAAAATTTTACAGATAATCCAACTGCAAGAATAAATTATCCTGCTCCAAAAATTTTCCCAAAAACAAAAGTCAAAAAAGAGTTACCTACTGATATTTTGAGTTTGTATACCAATCAGCAAAAATCAGAAATTTTAAAAATAGCAAGCAGTAATATTACTAACACCTCCTACTCTATTGAAACAATTAGAAGTGAAATTTTAAACAAACAAAAAAACATCAATAAACACCTTCTAGCATTTTACGATAAATTTGTAATTGTATTTGCCTGTTTTTTAATGTTTTTTATTGGTGCACCCCTTGGAGCAATAATTAGAAAAGGTGGTTTAGGATTGCCAATTGTTTTTGCTGTTCTTATTTTTATAACCTACCACTTCATCAATACTTTTGGAAAAAGACTTGCACAAGAAGATGGAATGACTCCTTTTTTAGGAGCTTGGCTATCCTCTATTATACTAACACCTTTTGCTATATTACTAACCTATCGAGCCACAAACGATATTGGACTTATTAATATGGATGTCATTCTTTTGCCTATCCAAAAGTTATTAAAAAAATTATTCCCAACAACACAAAACTAACACACACAATGAGCTCAAATACAATACAACTTAACACTATTGAAGAAGCAATAGAAGACATCAGACAAGGTAAAGTAATCATAGTTGTTGATGATGAAGATCGTGAAAACGAAGGTGATTTTTTGGCAGCAGCCGAAATGGTAACACCCGAAATGATTAATTTCATGGCTACACACGGACGTGGATTAATTTGTGCACCATTGACAGAAAACCGTTGTAAAGAATTAGGACTTCATGTAATGGTAAGTAATAATACAGATCCTATGGAAACTGCATTTACTGTTTCGGTGGATTTAAGAGGAAATGGAGTTACAACTGGAATATCAGCGTCTGATAGAGCTAAAACAATTCTTTCATTAGTAGATCAAAATACAAAACCACATGACTTAGCTAGACCAGGACATATTTTCCCGCTTATAGCAAAACAAGGTGGTGTATTAAGAAGAACAGGTCATACCGAGGCTGCAATTGATTTTGCAAGACTTGCTGGGTTTAAACCTGCTGGTGTCATTGTAGAAATAATGAATGAAGATGGAACCATGGCTCGCCTTCCACAATTAGTAGAAGTTGCTAAGAAATTCAATTTAAAATTAGTCTCAATTGAAGCCCTAGTTGCGTATAGAATGCAACATGATAGTTTGATTGTAAAAAAAGAAGATTTCAATATAGAAACTCGTTTTGGTACTTTTAGACTAAGAGCTTACCAACAAACAACAAACAAGCAAATTCATATTGCCTTAACAAAAGGAACTTGGAACTTAGGGGATTCCATACTCACTCGAATTAACTCATCACTTGTGAATAATGATTTATTGGGAACATTAACTAATAATGCCGACCAACAATTAGACGACATGTTTAAGGTGATTAATGAAGAAGGAAAAGGGGCATTAATTTTCATAAATCAAGACATACAATCATTAAACTTCTTAAATAGATTGAGTGAATTAAAAGTTTTACAACAAAATGGAACTCTAAAAGCACCAAAAATTATTATAGATAGCAAAGATTTTGGTATCGGTGCTCAAATACTACATGACATTGACATTTCAAAAATAAGATTAGTAACTAATACCGAAGGCACAAAACGCGTTGGAATGATTGGTTATGGATTAGAAATAACAGAATACGTAAGGTATTAGTTTGTTTTGAAAAAAAAGTAAAAAATAAATTTATTTGTAACCATAAGATTATGAATAATTTATAAAATAATTCGAAATTATCTTTATTTTTTTTCAAAAATACTCTTGCATAACCCAAAAAGAGCCTTACATTTGCAGTCGAAATCAGCTAATGAGATCGGCATACTGGAGAAATGGCAGAGCGGTCGAATGCGGCAGTCTTGAAAACTGTTGACTGTAACAGGTCCGGGGGTTCGAATCCCTCTTTCTCCGCAAAAAAAGCCCAAAACGCAAGTTTTGGGCTTTTCTATTTCATAAAAGCCTTAAAAATCTTCTGTTTCAAATGTTTTCGTTTTCATTAAAGGACTCCCCTTCTACGATCTCATTAGAAATCCAATTTTCTTAGCTAAATATAAAGACGTAAAATTCGTGCTGTTTTTTGTTTTTAAAAATTGATCCGTATACCATACTTGTTTTTTTAACATTCTTTTTTTAGTAAAATCATAAAAGAATGTTGCAGATTCGAAAAAACTTATTATATTTGCACTCGCAATCAAAAAATGATAGCGACTTACTGGAGAAATGGCAGAGCGGTCGAATGCGGCAGTCTTGAAAACTGTTGACTGTAACAGGTCCGGGGGTTCGAATCCCTCTTTCTCCGCGGAATTAAAAGCTAAACGCTGTAAAACTAAAATTTTACAGCGTTTTTTTATTGGCAACTACCCTATCCATTATTCATTAATCGCATCCATTACCGATTTAGAAATCTGTAAACTTTTTAATTTATCTTGATGGTCAAAAATGGGACTGGTAATCATCAATTCATTTATGCGAGTATATTGAATAAATTCTTTTAAATCTTTAGTCAGTTTCTCTTTACTGCCTGTAAAGGTGCAAGCAGTCATTTGATTCACATGAAAGCGCTCTTCCTCATTCATCATTTCATCAAGAGATGCTACGGGAGCTTGCAAAGCTTTTCTATCGTTTCGTATTAAATTCAAAAACATTTGATACAAACTAGTCGATAGAAATTGAGCTTCTTCATCAGAGTCGGCTGCTATGATATTCACGCAAGCCATTGTTTTGGGTTGGCTCAAAAAAGTTGAAGGTTGAAAATTTTCTCTGTAAAATTCAAATGCCTGTAGCATTTGTCTGGGTGCAAAATGCCCTGCAAAAGCATACGGCAAGCCATATTCAGCTGCCAATTTTGCACTATCCATACTAGAACCTAAAATCCAAATGGGTACATTCATCCCTTCGGCCGGAAAAGCCCTCACTTTTTCTGTAGCATTGGCTTCAGAGAAATATCTTTGTAATTTGGATACATTCTTGGGGAATTGTTGGGCTTCTTCAAAAAAATCTTTTCGAATGGCTTGTGCTGTCAACGCATCAGTTCCTGGCGCTCTTCCAAGACCTAAATCAATTCGGTTAGGGTACAAAGTAGCCAAGGTACCAAACTGTTCCGCAATGATCAATGGCGAATGATTGGGCAACATGATCCCGCCTGATCCTACCCGAATATTTCGAGTTTGACTGGCAATATAACCAATTAAAACCACCGTTGCCGTACTGGCTACGTGAGCCATATTATGATGCTCTGCCAACCAAAACCGATTGTATCCCAAATGATCTGCCAGTTGCGCCAACTCTTTGGTTTTTTGCATGGTATCACTGGCATTGCTGTTCTCTGTAATTAAAGCCAATTCTAATAAAGATATAGGAATAGCGTTTTTCATAAAAATTTTATTTGTAATACAAAATTAGGCATTAAGAGGATGAGGCTATGTTTTGAGGTGTTAATTGAATTATAATGTTTGCATGGTAGTCTAACAAAAACTAGTAAGCTGAGTTTGATTACTAAAATTTATAAAAACACTAATTGGAATGTGTTTTCGGTGATAATTAGAGTGTTTTTTTTTTTGTTAACATAATGAAATTCAGATTGTAAAGTAATTAGTCAAAACTGTCAATTAAATTAAAAAGTAAACTTAAGTTTCATATGTTCACATTTCCATAAACAATATAATATTTCTTGCTCATTTAATTTTACATGAGCTTACTAAAAACCAAAAATCAATCTACCTGAGTTCAAAAGAATTATAAAATGAGCTTTACAGCTACAAAATTAAGCCACTGATTTCATGTAAAGTTGGTATTATATCTATTCGATTTGCTGCAGCTGTTCACTATCGCTGAAATGGCAAATCTAAAAACGGGTTTAATATAATTTAAAACCCGCTGTAGTAGTATAAATTTGGTTTTATTTTTAACACATACACCAATCTAAAACAATTTACCACAAATCAAAAAAATTCTATTTATCAAACTGATCGTCAAAATGTTTTTTCAAAAAAGAAATTTGAATAAATAACATTAAAGTTGCTAAAACAACTGCGTAAATTGTGATTTTAGGGAAAATATATATTGAGGTTATATTAAAATTGGGAATGAAATCGAAATTTGGATAATTAACCAAAGTATCTGTTTGGGTTTCTTTATTAATAAAAATATAAATAAATGATATAATAAAACATCCCAAAATAATTATGAAAACTGGCTTTGAAATCAATGGTTTATAAACATAAACTTCACTGGTTTTTGCGTCCAATACTTGCGACATTACTTTTGAAGTAAAATCAAACGAAGGGGTTTCTAATACAGAATCCTTCATCATATTATCTACAAATTTCTCTAACAGTTCATCTTCGTTCACTTTCATAATATGCTAGTATTTCGGGTTCTAATCGCTCTCTTAAAATTGAAGCTAATTTTTTTCGACTTCTAAATAATTTTACTTTAGCATTATTTGAATTGCAATCTATTACTTTTGCTATTTCTTCTATAGATTGGTCATCAAAATAATACAAAGTTAGCAAAAACGCTTCTTCGCTGGGTAATAATAACAAACATTCTTGAATTTTTTGATTCCTCTCATTTTCATCAACTGTGCTCAAAACCTTTTCAATTGCTTTTACTTGATGTTCGCTAAAATCTTCTATATAAAGAACACTTCTCTCTTTTTTAACTTTTTTTAATCTATCTAAACAGGTATTGTAGGTGATTGTATAAATCCAAGTCGAAAATTTAGATTCTCCTTTAAATTTAGGCAATGAATTAAAAACTTTTACAAACGTATCTTGGGAAACTTCCTCTGCTTCTTCTTTGTTTTTCAGCATTTTATAAGACAAAGTAAACACCAAATCTTTATATTGGTTTACCAATATAGAAAATGCGTTTGTGTTCCCTTTGATTACTTGGTTAATATGATATTGATCGTTTATAAAAGCCATATTGATGATAAGACGACAATAAACCGAATTGGGTTACAAGTTCAAACAAAAAATATTTTTAATAATTGTGTAACCAAAATAAAACTATGGCCGTCATAGTTTATGAACCTATTAATTAATAATCAATTTAAATCAAAAATTATGTACGAAGCAATTTTAATTCCAACAAGTCTTTTTTTAACAATCTTCGGTATTGTTTATATTTTTTTATCAACGAGAAACAAAGAACGTTTAGCACTTATAGAAAAAGGCGCAAATGCTAGTATTTTTCGTTCTAATAGAAACTCATTTCAAAAAATAATTATTTTAAATCTAGCACTTTTATTTATGGGTATTGGCGCAGGCGTTTTTATTGCCTTACTGTTAGCAACTTACACATCATTAGATAAAGATGCACTCTATCCTGCAATGATATTTTTAATGGCAGGAGTGTCTTTATTTATAGGTTTCAAAATGACAAATAGTCTGGATAAATAAAGTATGAATCAAAAAACATCAAGTGAAAATCATCAATATCAAATCAACTTATTTACTTTTAATTGCTTTTATCATTATCGGCAATCCATTAAACTCCGTTTATTCTCAAAATCTCGAAGCTAAAATTGATAGTTTACTTCTAAAAGTGTTTACAGATAAAAATGGCCCAGGTGGAGAATTTTTGGTAGCAAAAGCAGGAAAACCAATCTATCAAAAATCATTCGGTAAAGCCAACCTTGAACTTGATGTTAATTTAACTTCTGATAATGTATTTCAAATTGGTTCAATGACAAAACAATTTACAGCAATTTCTATTCTAATATTAGAAGAAAAAGGTAAGTTGAGTGTTAATGATCTAGTTTCTAAACACATTCCAGATTATCCTTTGGGAGACAAAATTACCTTACATCATTTATTGACACATACCTCAGGCATCAAAGATTTTACAAAAATGAAGTCGTTACGTGATATTTCTCAAAAGGAAATGACACCAAAAATGATGGTTGATTTCTTTAAAAATGAACCTGCTGATTTTGCTCCTGGCGAAAAATTTGATTATAACAATTCAGGATATGTGCTTTTAGGATATATTATAGAATTAGTTTCGGGAGAAAAATACGAAGAATTTATTAACAAAAATATATTTGATAAGGTTGGCATGAATAACTCACAATATGCAAGTGACAGAAAAATTATACTTAAAAGAGCATATGGTTATCAGAAAAAAGAATATGGATATGTTAATAAAACACAAATTAGTTTCAGCATTCCATTTTCGTCAGGTTCTTTAATGTCGACAACTGGCGATATGTTCAAATGGCAAAATGCTTTAAATCTTAATCTATTACTGAATACCGAAACACTAAAAAAGGCATTCACAAAATACAAATTGAACAATGGTGAAGAATTCACTTATGGTTATGGTTGGCATTTAATCAATGTAAATGGAAATCAATTAAGAAGACACGGTGGTAGCGTTTTTGGCTTTAAATCAATGGGAGTTTATATTCCGAGTGAAGATATTTATGTCATAGGTCTGACTAATTGTGATTGTAATTCTCCAACTCAAGTAACCGAAGAAATTGCATTGTTAACTTTGAAAGCATTAAAAAAAGGATAAAACCAAAAAATACGTCAGCGATCGGCGTTTTGTAAAAATGATTGGCTATTGTACCAAAAATAATTAGTACAATAAATCAACCAGTACTGTCGTGAATTGTGTTTTTGAATTCTAAGGTAAACAACTATTTAAAATAATTTCAACTGATATCAGAAGTTATTTTTTTTCAAAATAAAGATAATTGGTATTACTACTTACAGCACGTAGCCGTATTTGGGAATTATTAAACTCAAATAATTCCCAATAAGTATTCAGTTTACTCAGTAATTGTGAATTGAAATTTATTTTTAGTTTTCTTACTCCATTCAGTAGTACATATTCCCATTGCCCAGTTTCAATACTACCTCCTCTTGTAGCGACAACCGTATAATCATTTTTAAAGACAAATGAATAATCGCTATACAAGGAAGTTTTATCTAAAGTAACAAAAAAATAAGGGATTGCCCATGAACCCTTTGTTATTGTTTCTGTAAAATCTAGGGACACAATATTATTTTCTGGGGAGTAATCAATAGCATATTTGATTGCATTTTCGAAATCTTGATTACTTGAAATCGTCCTTGGTTGATTATTATGATCCACTATTGAAATAGGATATTGTAAAGAAATATATTGACTAGCAGTCAAATTTTTTATAAAATAAAAAAAGGCTTGATCGCTAATGATTGACATGGAACTAGCGAACTGATTAGAACTGTTATAAATATTTATTGTAATTGGATAATTAATATTTAAACCATTAATCTTACTCAAAAGATCAGGATATAGATTCCAATAATCAATTAAGGATTTAAAATCAGCCTCATTTGGAATCAATTTTTCGAAGTAATTATAGTACACCATAGTTACTGGAAAATCTATTTTTACGATATCATCATCAGTAGCATTTGCAGTAATATTATCTACTACTTTTTGATAATCGGAAATAGTATTTACGGCTATGTTTGTATTGTTAACCGTAAGTGTATAAGGAAGTTTTATGGTACAATAACTGGACTTGTCTATTATATTATCTTGTACCGTTTTGACCATTGCAACTCTTTGCAGATAAGTCGTAAGAGGAGAAACATTTGTAACTGTTCCCTGTATATTATTATCCTCTTCTACTATTTCGCTTTGGCAAGATAATAAAACTAGGAAAACTGCTATTGATATATATTTTTTTAAAGGGAACATATTTCTGTTTTTACAAAGGTAATAAAATTTAAAGAAACAGTTTTTCAATAAATTCAGCATCAAGGTTTTCGGTTTATTGTTATTTTTAAACCAAATTACCTCATGAATATAAAAAACATTTCAGACCTGTATAAAACAATCAGTCTTGTTTTTACCCTACTTAAATTAAAAACAAATACTTTTGCATGGTATAAATTGAAAATATAAATGCCAAATACGAACCAATCTAACACTTGCGACGAAATAATCTTTTCCTCATTTTTCAAAAGTCATATAAAAGCACTTCGGAATTTTCTTATTTACAAATTTGGCAATCAAGAACAAGCAGAAGATGTAGCACAAGAAGCTTTTGTCAAACTCTGGCAAAACTGTGATGCAGTGCCGATTGAAAAGGCAAAGTCCTATATTTATACGATAGCAAACAATAGCAGTTTAAATGAAATTGCACATCAAAAAGTGGTGTTGCGATATGAAAAAAACTTTACAGGTTTAGATAAAACAAATGAAAGCCCAGAATATCTTTTGGAGGAAAAACAATTTCAAGCAAAACTGTTGAAAGCCATTGAAAATTTAAACGAAAAACAACGCGTGGCCTTTTTGATGCATCGTATTGATGGAAAAAAATATAGCGAAATTGCATTGGATTTAAATATTAGCGTAAAGGGAGTAGAAAAGCGCATTCATTTGGCTTTAGTAAGCTTACGCAAAGAAATTGATTTGTAAAAGTAGGGTAAACAGAGTCCCAGTTGTTTTAATATATAATAAAAGTACAATGAAAGAAAATCACATACTAGCGAAATGGCTCAACAATGATTTGTCAGAGGATGAATTAATGGCATTTGAAGCAAGTCCCGATTTTGAAAAATACCAAAAAATTAAGGACTATACCGCACATTTAGAAGTAGAGGATTGGGATGAAAATGCGATGCTAGCGAATATTCTAAAGCAGAAAAAAACAGTTACAAAAGTAGTTCCTTTATACAAAAAATGGTTCTTTCAAGCAGCGGCAATCCTTGTTTTGGCGCTTGGAATTACTTTCGCAATCCAAAATTTTGTACCACAAACACAAACAGCAAACTTTGGTGAAAAAACTACCTTTCTATTACCGGATAATTCCGAAGTGGTGCTGAATGCGGGTTCTGAAATACACTTTAAAAAATGGAATTGGGACAGCAACAGATATCTTGAACTAAACGGAGAAGCTTATTTCAAAGTAGCCAAAGGAAAACGTTTTGAAGTGCAGACTAATCTGGGGAAAGTTTCCGTTTTAGGGACGCAATTCAACGTAAAAGCTAGAAAAAATAGGTTTGATGTTGTCTGCTACGAAGGATGTGTAAAAGTAAATTATGGAAACACTCAAGTGCTGTTAACGCATGGACAAAGCGTTATTTTTGAAAATGGTAAACAAATAAATAGAGGAACAACTTCATCGAAGCCAGAATGGATGGACAATCAAATCGCTTTTTATAAGGAAAATATCAAATCCTTGCTAGACGAAGTTCGTAGACAATACAATATTACAATTGAAGTAAACGCAAAAGATACTACGTCCTTATTTACTGGAAAATTGCCCACGAAAAATCTAGATGTTGCTTTGCAAATAATTAGTACAACCTATAGTTTAGAGATAAAAAAAGTCTCAAAGAATAAAATAATATTTGACGAAAAATAAATGTTGTACCCCAAACAATTTTATTTTTTGTTTTTTACATTTTTTCTTGTCCTGAGTCTATCTGCTCAGGACAAAGAAAAGAGTATGCCCTTTAAAAAAATTATAATTGAGATCGAACAACAGCATAAGGTTAGCTTTAATTACACCGAAGACAATATCACGGGACTGCAACTACACCCTCCTAAAAGGTCACTTTCACTAAATCAAAAACTACAATATCTTGAAAGAAAGACCAATTTGTCTTTTGAAAATATAGGAAATCAATTCATTAATATTTACAAAAAAGACAAGGAAGCTAATATAATTTGTGGCTACGTTTTTTCGGCAGACAAAAAACCTATCGAGAACGCAAATATCAATTTAAACGATAAAATCCAGCTTACAACGGATGCAAATGGTTATTTTGAAAGTGAAAAATCTGAGAAAAACATACTCTGGATTAGTCATATCGGATACATAACCAAAAGAATTGTTGCTACTAATTCAGGTCATAAAAAGTGTTTGGAAATTCTATTAGACCCTGATATCACAGAACTAGAAGAGATTAAAACCAATGCTATTTTGGCTTCGGGAATCTCAAAAAGTAAGGACGGTTCATTTGAAATTAAACCCAAGAAATTTGGTATTTTGCCAGGACTTATCGAGCCAGATGCTTTGCAAACAATGCAGCAAATTTCAGGTGTAAATAGTATTGACGAAAGTGTGTCTAGCATCAATGTACGCGGTGGGACTCACGACCAAAATTTATTTTTGTGGAATGGAATACGAATGTTTCAAACGGGACATTTTTTTGGTTTAATATCGGTTTTTAATCCTAATTTGGCTCATACTATTGCTATCTATAAAAACGGAAGTTCTGCTTTTTATGGGGAAAGTGTGTCTAGTGTAGTAAATATTTCTTCTACTCCAGAAACTGCAGAAAAAAATACTTTTAGCGCAGGAATCAACATGATTAATGCTGATATGTATGCAAAGTACAACCTTTCGAAAAAGAGTTATATCGAAATTGCTGCACGTAAATCGATTACTGATTTTATAGAAACTCCCACCTTTAAAGAATACTTCAATAAAATATTTCAAAATACAACAATCTCTGATTTCTCCAAAAATCAAAATATCAAGTATCAAAGCGATAAAGAATTTGATTTCTATGATGCAACGCTTAAATATGCTCAAAAAATAGGAGCCAAAGACCAAATAGTACTGGATGTAATAACCATAAAAGACAATTTGAAAGTGTTACAAAGTGCGGCTACAAACGACCTAAACAAATCAGAAAAAAATGTGTTGCAGCAGCAAAATTATGGCGGAAATTTATCTTGGAAAAGAAAGTGGAATAGCAAGAATACTTCTAAAATTAATACTTATAACTCTTCCTATAAACTTTTGGCCAACCAAAAAGCTACTACTGGGAATCAAATCGTTATTCAGGAAAATACAGTGCAAAATAATGGAATAAATTTGGAAAATAACCATACCATTAGTGCTGAATTTAGTTTTAATAATGGTTATCAGTTTAACGAAATAGGAGTTACGAATTTGGAGCAGGTAACTAATCCTGATTTTTATCGTAAAACCAAAGAGGTGTTGAGATCGCATACTTTGATTTTGGAAGGAATATATAATGACACCATTTCTAGAATATATGGTAAGCTAGGAACACGAATGAATTATATCGAAAAATTTAATAAATATATTGTAGAACCAAGATTTCAGTTGAATTACGGCATTAGTAAAAGTCTGAATATAGGACTATTAGGTGAGTTAAAAAGCCAGAATTCGCAACAGATTATTTATTTGCAAAAAGATTATTTCGGCATCGAAAAAAGACGTTGGGTTTTATCAGACAACACCACAGTTCCTATTCAAAGGAGCAAACAAGTATCGTTGAATTTATTTTATAAAAAGGACGATTGGATCTTGGATATAGAAAATTTTTATAAAAAAGTTACTGGAATTACAACCTCAAGTCAAGGTTTTCAAAATCAATTAGAGTTTATTCGAACAACAGGAGATTATGAAATATTTGGAACAGAAATTCTGATTCAAAAAAAGATGAATCACTTTCTTACTTGGGTAAGTTATACTTATAATGATAATAATTATGATTTTTCTAATTACGAACACCCTATTTTTCCTAACAACTTTGAGTTGATGCATACTTTTTCGTGGGCAGGAGTTTATGAGAGAAACAATTTCAAAATGGCACTCGGTACAAAATGGACTTCAGGTAGACCAAAAACCTCTCCAGCTAGTTCGCAAATCGACCCTTCTAACCCCGTGATCAATTATAATAAACCCAACAATACCAATGTAAACGTTTTTTCACAAGTTAATCTTTCCGCTACTTACAAGTGGGTAACTGCAAATGGAGTCCAATATAAATTAGGAATATCCATCTTAAACATCTTGAACAGAAAAAATGAGATTAACGAGTACTATAGAATTAGCTCTTTATCAAACGCTATAGAGGAAGTGGAAACTTTTTCACTTCAAAGAACGCCAAACATAAGCTTCAGAATTTCATTATAAAGCACTCTTTACAAGGTTCTTACAAATAACCTTGTCCTTCTTTTTATTTTTTTTCTAAAAATAGCAATTATTTAGGTAGGGTAACCTGGACCCTAGCTGTTTTACTATTGAATCATATCCAATTAAAAATATGAAAAGAAAAAAAACAGCAACAATATTTGTAACGCTACTCCTACTAGCATCAGCAGGTATCTATTTTTATTATGGTTTTCTATTTAAAGAAGCACGCAATATAGAATCCGAAAAACCAACAGTAAGTACATCTGCGACAAATCTGATGAATGAGTATAATTCAAATCAAGAAAAGTCAGATTCACTGTATTTAAATAAAACTATTGAGGTAACTGGAAAAGTAACTAAAGAAACGGATTCTGTAGTGGTTCTCGATAGCATTGTTTTTTGCCTTTTCATTAAAAAGAAAAGAAACAAACTATTAAATAGTCGACTATCCGTTAAAGGCAAATGCATTGGTTACGACGAGCTATTTCAAGAAGTTAAACTAGACCAATGTATCATTAATAAACAAAGCAACTAATCCATTTTATGAAGAATTTTTTAATCTCTACCTGTCTTTTTTTGACTACTCTAGCCTATTCACAGGATGATTTACTTAATAGTCTTGATACGAATCAAACAGCTGAGAACTACAGTACCGCTACTTTTAAAGCACTGCAACTGGTAACCTTACAAACTACAAAAATGCCTGCCAAAAAAGAATTTTATTTTGTGGTATCTCATCGTTTTGGCTCTGTTGAAGATGGTTTGGATAGTTTTTTTGGTCTAGATAATGCCACAACAAAACTTGGTGGTATTTATGGAATTACAGAATGGCTATCCGTTAATGTTTCTCGACATACTTTAAACAAAATGTATGAAACAGGAATAAAGTACCGAATGGCAAGACAAGGCGATAGTTTTCCTCTAGACATTGTGGGGTATTCCGTGGCAGATATTAATACGTTTTTAGAGAAGAAACAATTTCCTGGCTTAGAATTTAAGCACCGTATAGCTTATGTTCAACAGGTATTGATATCAAGAAAGGTGAATGAAAAACTGTCATTAGAATTGATTCCTTCATTTGTACACAAAAATCTTTACAATCCTGATATAGAAAGAGACAATCAGTTTTCTTTTGGAGGAGGTGGACGCTTTAAAATCACCAAAAGATTATCAGTCAATCTAGAATACATGCACAATTTTGACAAGCCTAAATTTTATACAAACCCATTATCAGTGGGACTTGATGTAGAAACAGGAGGACATGTTTTTCAACTCATATTTACCAATTCACAAGCCATGAGCGAGAGTGCGTATCTTACCAATGCATCTGGCGAATGGGGTAAAGGAAATTTCTTTTTCGGATTTAACTTATACAGAGTATTCTAATTAACCATAAAACAATAAATGCTATGAAAAAAACAATTGCACTAACAATTTTACTTGCTGGATTATGGAGCTGTAGTTCTGACACTACCGACACTATTGAACCAATAGCTAATCCTGCACCAAATCCTACGCCAAATCCTACACCTCCAACAGCATCAACATTTACTTATAATGGAAATGCAAAGACTATTGTAGACAACAATTGTGTACGCTGCCATTCAAGTGGAGGTTCTGCTTCATTTAGACCTTTAACAACATTTGCACAAGTAAAAGCAGCTGTTGAAAACGCAAATTTATTAGGCCGTATACAATTACAAAACGGACAATCAGGAATTATGCCACAAGCAGGAAGAATGTCTCAAGCGAATATTGACATAATTCTTAAGTGGAATACAGATGGACTTAGAGAGAATTAATGATGAAATAAACGTAACCGTAGATTAATTAGAGTTGGAAATCATCAAAACCAAGATAAAATGAAAAACGATGAACCAAACACGTACAAAACTAAGCGGATTGCATAAATTAAATAAAACCAATACAGCTAACAGATGAAAAAATCCTTTATCAACTCCTTTTTACTCTTATTGATTATTCTAGTAAATACCAATGGATTTGCTCAAAAACTGATAACAAAAACAGGAAATATAAAATTTCAGGCTTCTATGCCTTCCTATGAAGAAGTTGCGGCTGAGAATAAAAGTGTATCTGCAGTTTTAGAACAATCAACGGGTGATTTCGCAGCTTTAGTTCTCATAAAAGGCTTTCGTTTTAAAGTGGCTTTAATGGAAGAACATTTCAATGAAAACTACATGGAATCAGAAAAGTTTTCGAAATCAACTTTAAAGGGAAAAATTGAAGATTTTGATTTTTCAAAAATAACAAATACCACAAAAAATTTTACTTTAAAAGGAGATTTAACCATTCACGGTAAAACTAAACCAGTATCAGTGATCATAAAAGTTGTAAAAGTTGCAAACGGTGTTAATGCTACTGGCTCATTTGAAGTGAAACCAGAGGATTTTAATATTGACATTCCTAGTATAGTGAGTAAAAAAATTGCCGATAAAGTAAAAATTGCATACAATTTCACATTAACTAAATAATTCATATTGCATTCATACTCTATAAGTAGCTAAACAAAATGCTTATTTTTTTGTGAAATAGCAGTCTTCAGGAGGTCAGTTTACAATTAGACTGACCTCCTTTTTAATAATCCCTAACTGAATTTAAATGATTTGTATAAATTATGTTGTTACTGGACAGGATGTAAATGATGATATGGAAATGGAAAGCACCGCATACATTTCATATACGTTACGTTTATTGTATCGTTTTTTGTTTGATAATGGATTTTCAAAAGAGAAGCTCAACGCTAAGCATCTGGGTCTTCAAGTAGAGAATCATGAATTAGTTTGTTATAAAAATTTGATGTTTACTGAGTCTTTTTTTATCAAAATAGAAAATTATTATATTGGTGATAAAATCAAAATTAAAAGCTGTTTTTTTAACTCAAAAAACGAATGCTGCGCAGAAGTTACTAAAGAAGTAGAATGGTTTGATTGTGTTCGCAAAAAAGTTATTCCAACCCCTAAAAAATATTTTCATAATAATCCAGTTTAAAAGAAGTACAATAGTTTTTGCAGAAATCATGTTACCCCTAACCTATTTCTTTCAATGGTCTTCAAACCTCATCTTTAGAATCTTGAAAATAAACAAATGTAAATTTCAATTTAATAAGTAAAAGCTACATCTTTTAATAAGAAACTAATTCCGCATTTTACAAATTTTATCAAAATTAAGAATTGTTAATACACTTCCTTTTTTTTTAATCAGACCTTCATTTTTGAATTCTGTCAATGTCCGACTTACGGTTTCTGAGGCGGTTCCAGTTAGTGCGGCAAGTTCATCCCTACTAATTCTAATACTAGTTTCATTTTTAAACAATCTCAAAATTGCCTCAGCAAGTCGTTTTCTAACTGATTGATAAGCAAGTTGCAATAAATATGCGTCTTTGTTCCGAATTTCACTGGAAAGGATTTCAATAAATTTTCCTGCTACATCAGGATATTGCTGTAACATTTGATCAAATTGAATTTTAGGAAAAAAGCATAAATAACTATCTTCCATGGCAGTTGCTGTATCATCGTAGGGTTTGCTGGAAAGAATAATGTTGATTCCTAAAAAATCTTCTTTTTGGTATATTCCTGTCATCAGTTCATGACCATCTTCGGTCATTTTAATAGTCTTAATTTTACCTGAAATTACAAGGTAAATACCAGTAGCATTGTCACCTTCATAGTGTATGACTTGATTCTTTTTGAACAATCTAGTTTTTCGTTCGGCTATGATTTTTTTTAACTCGTTTAATCCATTATTTTTTGAAACAATTTTATCCAGACTCTCTAGAGATTTACTGTAAAAATGATGTTGACATTCTTTTTTCTTTAATCTACTTTCAATAGCATTGAGAAGTTCTAATCTACCAAATGGCTTTGTAAGATAATCATCGGCTCCCATTTCCATTCCCTTACGCAAATCAAGTCGTTCTGATTTTGAAGTAATAAAAATAAAGGGAATGTTAGTAGTTTCGGTATTTTTATTAAGGAGATACAGTACTCCATAACCGTCCAATTCAGGCATCATGATATCGCACAGAATGACGTTTGGTAAATATATTGTAGCCATATCAACCCCTTCCTTTCCATTTTTAGCAACAATGACTTCATAGTCTGCCAATTCTAGGATTTCAACTATATTTTCCCTTATTTCATTATTGTCTTCAATTACTAATACCTTGCTCATATTGTTGAAAATGTTAGTGTAAATAAAGTCCCTTTGTGTATTTTACTTACACACGAAACAGTACCCTTCATTAAGGCGATATAACGTGCCACGATATTTAAACCAAGTCCAGTACCTGGAATATTACCCGTATTATGTGCTCTGAAAAAAGGTTCAAATAAATGCAATTGATCTTCATCAGGAATCCCTATTCCTTCATCTTTCACGCAAATGATACAATGTGTATCATTTATTTCGGTAGTAAATTCAATAGTACAACCATCGTCTGAATATTTTATAGCATTGGTAATTAGATTGATAATGCTATTTTTAATTAGATTTTGATCTAAGTTTATAGCTTTCTGAAATCCATAATGAGTATGTTGTATTTGCTGATTGTCTTTTGCTAATAATTGCATTTCCTCAGTAATCTCTTCGGCTAATTGCACTAGATCAAAACATGTGGGTTTTGCATTTACTTTACCTACTTCTAATTGTTCTATGTATAAAAAGTCATTTAGTATGGTGGTCAAATTTGTAACAGCATTAATTATTTTACCAGCATGTTTGATGATATTAGCATTCTCTAACGGTTCAGCATATTTTTCGATAAGAGAAGCTGATAAATGTGCTGTGCTTAAGGGAGTACGAAACTCATGCGAAGCCATTGATAAAAAACGATTTTTTAATTTACCAATAATCTTTTCCTTTTCTAAAGTAGCACTTACTTTTGCTTTTGCTTTTTCAAGTGCTTTAATCGTATCGTTTAAGGTTTTTGTTCGCTCTTCTACAAGTTCTTCTAGATGGGAAGCATAATTTTTAAGCCTTTCTTCATCCTTTTTTTGCTGGGTAAGATCATGAATAAATCCCGCATAAATTTTTCTTCCTGCATAATTCACCTCGCTTACACCAATTTTAAATGGAAATTGATTTCCCTTTTTAGTTTTACCTATTAGTTCTCTTCCAATTCCAATTATATGGGATTGACCAGACATTTTATAGTCTTTTAAATAGGAATCGTGAGCCTCTTTATTACCAAAAGGCATGAGCATTGATATATTTTTTCCTAAAACCTCTTGTTCTGAATAAGCAAATAATTTACAAGCTGATGGATTAATACTTTCTACAATGCCTAGTTCATCAATAGTTACGATTCCGTCAATAGCGTTATGCACTAGGGCATCTAGTAAAGCAGATTTCTCCATAACTTATTTTGTCAAAGTGTATTGACTTATGTAAAGATAAGTCTACCTGAGTAGTTATCGCCTTATATTATTATATCTATATCTTTTGAAATTTACTCTTTTTTAATCTTAGTAGAATATTAAGTGTTGTAAATCACATATAACTCAGACTATGCTCATTTTAATACACTACTGTATTAACCAACTTTGTAAAGTACTTTAAAACACTTTGAAATTGATATAAAAAACGGAAAAATGATAACAGATGATATTTTACGGCAACATGTAATTCAGGTATTAAAACAGGAACTTTTTAGTATTGATTGCAATATAATAGTCATTTCAAATAATGGAATAATCACATTGAAAGGTCATGTAGATACCTATCACAAGAAAACACAAGCCGAAAGATTATCAAGTAAAATGACCGGAGTAAAATCAGTTATCAATGAAATCGATTTAATCATTAATAGTTGGGAAGAAAAAAAAGATATTGATATCACAACCGAAATTCTTAATACTTTCAGGTGGAACTGGAATACACTTAACGATACCATTACAGTTAAAGCAATAAATGGATGGGTGACTCTTTCAGGTGAATTAGAATGGAATTATCAGAAAGAAGCAGCAAAAGAAGCAATTATTAGTCTAATAGGTGTTAAGGGAGTTAGCAATGAAATTAGGATAAAATCAAAAGATGATATTAAAATAGATGCAGCATCCCTTAGGCTTGCATTACAAAACCACATTGCTTTAGACTCAAATGATATTGAAATAGAAATTTCAGAGTCAAAAATAACTTTAAAAGGTACTGTAGAATCAGGGAGTCAAAAAGAAATTGCAGGACATATTGCTTGGAAAACTAAAGGTGTTATAAGTGTTGAAAATGAATTACTGATTGAAGAAGATTAGATTAAATCATAAAAAATATAACTAATACAAACTAATAAAGACTAGTCATCACCGATTTTAATTGGTACAGAATATTTTAAAAACAAATGTCAAAACTTAAAAAAAAATCCTTTTTTTTTTTCAAAACTAAAGTTTAAAAGTGTTTGGAGCACTTTTAGGAGTGCGTATGGTCATTTCTACTTCAACCAAATAGACTCAATTTTGAACTTATAATTAATTTAAAAGTTTCTAGCAATATAATACGAGCAATATACTGTAAATACATAACCACAAGAAGATTAGAAAAAGAATAATGTTTTAAAAAATAATAGCAACATGAAAATACTTATTGTACTTACATCACATGATACTTTAGGAAGCAGTAGCCTAAAAACTGGGTTTTGGATAGCGGAATTCGCAGCTCCATATTTTATTTTTAAAGATGCAGGAGCTATAATCACAATTGCTTCTCCTAAGGGTGGTCAGCCACCTGTTGATCCCAAAAGTGAGGATGAAGAGGCACAAACCCAATATACTCAAAGATTCTACAAAGACAATACTGCTATTGACCTAGTAGCGCATTCTATAAAATTAAGCGAAATAAACCATGCGGATTATGATGCTGTATTTTATCCTGGTGGTCACGGGCCATTATGGGATTTGGCAAACGATACCGATTCTATAAAACTCATCGCAGACTTTTACACTAATAAAAAACCAATTGCCTTTGTATGTCACGCACCAGCTGCTTTAGTACATGTGAAAATTCAAAATGGTAATTATTTAGTAAAAGGAAAACAACTAACAGGCTTTTCTAATACCGAAGAAGAAGCAGTCTACCTAAACAAAATAGTGCCTTTTTTACTGGAAGATGAACTTACAAAAATAGGTGCGCTTTATAGTAAGGGAAAAGATTCTGAATCCTATGTAAAACAAGATGGTTTACTGGTTACCGGACAAAACGCAGCCTCATCAGTAGCAGTGGCAAAATTACTTCTAGAAACGCTTGAAAGCGAAAAACAAAATTAATCTTTAATACAAAACAAAAATGAAAAAATTAGTACTACTCGCTATAAGCATTGCATGTACATTGACAGCCAATGCACAAACAGCCGAAAAAAAATGGAACATAGGTAATCATGGAGGTGTAACTCAATATCATGGAGATCTCGGGCGTAGTTTTTACAAGACAGATAAAGCTTTTTATGGCTTTGGAGGTCTGTCGGTTTCCCGCTATTTAGGTAAACTTTTTGATGTCAATTTATTATTAACCAAAGGTACTATTGGGTACAATGGAGATACCGGAAGCTTTAAGAGTGATTTTAATGCGGCTTCATTCAACTTGCGTTTTAACTTGGCGGCTCCAGAATATGTCATCAGACCTTATGTAGTGGCTGGAGCTGGTTTTATTCTTTTTGACAATCAGGTTAATTTTGATCAAGATCGAATTGATTATGTTTTGCCAACTGCTGGAGCAGGTATCAATTTTAGATTATCCCCAGAAATTATGCTGAATCTTCAAGAAACTTTTTCTTTCTCCAATAAAGATCAAAGAGATGGAGTAACAGCAGGCGAAAAAGACAGCTACCTCTCTCACATGATTGGGCTAACCTTTAATCTTGGAAGTGTGAAAGATGCCGATCAGGATGGAGTTTCAGACAAAAATGATAGCTGTCCTGATACTCTAACAGGAATTACTGTAGATAAAAAGGGTTGCCCGTTAGATCGTGATATGGATGGTGTAGCCGATTACTTGGACAATTGTCCCGACGTTTCAGGAACTGCTTCATTGAATGGTTGTCCAGATAAAGACAACGATGGTGTTACTGATTCAGAGGATAGATGTCCAGAACTAGCTGGCTCCAAAGCATTAAAAGGTTGCCCAGATAGTGATAACGACGGCGTGGCCGATTTAGATGATAAATGCCCTAATACCAAAGCAGGAAGCAAAGTAGATTTAGTAGGTTGTATCATGGATAGCGATAATGATGGTGTCATGGATGATGTAGATCGTTGCCCTGATGTTGCAGGTCTGTTAGCTTTAAAAGGATGTCCTGATAGCGATGGAGACGGAGTCGCTAATTTAGATGACAGATGTCCCGAAATAAAAGGAACAATGGCTAACAAAGGTTGTCCCGAAATTACAAAACAAGATGCAGTGCGTATTACTTATTTAGGAAGCAAAATATTCTTTGAGAACAATAGCGATAAATTAATAGTTGCCTCATTATCTCAACTGGATGAACTCACAAAAATATTATACAAATATGCTGCGGCAAGTTTAGTTATTGAAGGATATACTGATAGCAACGGATCTGATCAATTTAATATTGAACTATCACAAAAACGAACCGAGTCGGTACGAAATTATTTGATCGGGAAAGGCATTGAAGCAACCAGAATAACTGGGATAGGAAAAGGCGAAAGCAATCCCGTAGCAACAAAAGCAACTGCACTAGGTCGAGCTAAAAACCGTAGAGTAGAATTGAAAACAAACTATTAAATTAATTTAGTGAAGATTGGCTCTTGTCAATCTTCACTTTAATTTTATAAACAATGATACAAGTCAAAAAAGAAGGGGTACTGTTAACCAAAACGTTATTTTCATTTGAAGATGAGGGTGTATTAAATCCCGCAGCCATAAGAGAAGGCAATTTTGTACATCTCTTTTATCGTGCAGTAAGCCAAGGCAATCATTCTAGCATTGGGTATTGTAAACTTGAAGGACCTTTATTAGTAGTGAATAGACACAAAAAACCACTGCTTTCACCTGAATTTGACTACGAATGTCAAGGCATGGAGGATCCCAGAATTGTAAGAATAGAAGACATATACTACTTAACTTATACTGCCTATGATGGTATAAACGCGTTAGGATGTCTTGCCATTTCAAAAGATTTAATTCATTTTGAAAAAAAAGGAATTATTGTACCGCAAATTAGTTACGCTGCATTTGATCAACTGGCAGAGCAAAGTAGTCCTATTAATCAAAAATATTTTCGTTATAACGAACACATCAGTGCTTTAGAATCTGACAAGGAAAAATCACTAGTTTGGGACAAAAATGTTATTTTTTTTCCGAGAAAAATAAACGGAAAATTCTATTTCATGCACCGCATAAAACCTGACATTCAAATAGTTGTAGGTGTTGAAGATTTAAAAAATTTAACCGAAGCATTCTATCAGGATTATTTCGGCCATTTTAATGATTATGTAGTACTTACCTCAAAATATGATCATGAAATTAGTTATGTAGGTGGAGGCTGTCCTCCTATAGAAACAGATCAAGGTTGGCTAATAATTTACCATGGTGTAAAAGATGGACTCAATGGATATGTTTATTCGGCATGTGCTGCTTTACTGGATTTAGAAAATCCAAAAGAAGAAATTGCTCGCTTACCGTATCCCCTATTCAAACCCGAATTAGATTGGGAATTAAAGGGCGAAGTAAATAATGTGTGTTTCCCATCAGGTGCAGTAGTATTTGAAGACACTTTATACATTTATTATGGTGCTGCAGACGAGAGAATTGCTACTGCTTCTGTTTCGCTATCAGGATTGATCAAAGAATTATTACTTTATAACAAACAAGATGATAAATAAATTAAGATTAAATTGCAACAATACGTATCCAGCTAAAAATAGTAAATCGTATAGTTTGAATAAAACTCAAATCAAAGAAAAAGAAAGCCTGCCCGAAATTTTATTCATTACCACTTATCCGCCTCGTGAATGTGGTATAGCTACCTACTCACAGGACTTAATTTTAGCATTAAACAACAAATTCCAAAATACCTTTAATATTAAAATTGCAGCCTTGGAATTGCAAAATAATAAGTATGCTTATGATGATGAGGTAACTTACGTATTAGAAACAGACAATACATATTCTTATGATGCTCTTGCACAAAATATCAATAGTAATAAGGATATAGCTCTTGCATTAATCCAACATGAGTTTGGTTTATTCAAAACGAATGAAGCAGATTTTATCCTTTTTTTAAAAGCGATAAATAAACCCATAATTATTGTTTTTCATACCGTACTGCCCAATCCAAGTGAAATATTAAAAGAAAACATAGCCGAAATGAATGCGCTTGTAGATTCATTTATAGTTATGACAAATGCTTCGGCAAAATTATTGGAAAACGATTACGGTATTTTAAAAAATAAGATTACCGTCATTCCACACGGAACTCATTTAGTAAAACATACGGATAAGGAAGCTTTAAAAGAAAAATACAACCTATCAAAAAGAAGAGTGATTTCAACTTTTGGTTTATTGAGTTCTGGAAAATCAATAGAAACTACTTTAGATGCCATGCCCTTAATTGTTGTTGAAAATCCAGATATTCTTTTTCTTATAATTGGAAAAACACATCCTTCGGTGGTTAAGGAAGAAGGTGAAATATACCGCAATAGTTTAGAGCAAAAAATCGAAATATTAGGGCTAAAAGAGCATGTAAAATTTATCAATGCTTACTTACCACTTGAGCAATTACTGGATTATTTGCAACTTACGGATATTTATCTTTTTACCTCAAAAGATCCAAATCAAGCGGTGAGCGGAACATTTTCTTATGCTATAAGTTGTGGTTGTCCCGTAATTTCTACCCCTATTCCCCATGCTTCTGAATTATTAAAAAATGGAGGCGGAATAATTATTGACTTCGAAAATTCAGAGCAATTGCAAAAACAAGTTTTAAATTTATTAAACAATCCACAGTTATGTAAGGAAATCTCCAATAAAGGCATTCATAAAATGGCGCCAACAGCTTGGGAAAACGCTGCAATTGCACATGCCTTGTTGTTAAATAGTGTAATGGATCGAAAATCTAAATTAAAGTACAAAACTCCCGCAATCAATTTAGAACACTTTAAAAGTTTGACCACGCCTTTTGCAATGATACAGTTCTCCATTATCAACAAGCCCGATTTAAATAGCGGCTACACTCTAGATGATAATGCAAGAGCATTAGTAGCCATGTGTCAGCATTTTGAATTGACAAATGATGAGAAAGATTTGGCCTATATCACTCAATATTATCAGTTTATCCAGTTTTGTCAACAAAAAGACGGTTCCTTTTTGAATTATGTAAACGAAAATAAAAAGTTTACAGATCAGAATAGTGAAAATCTAGAAGACTCTAACGGAAGAGCAATTTGGGCGCTAGGATTTCTAGTTTCTATGCATGATTTATTACCAGAATCATTAATCACCCAAGCCAAAAAAACAATGCAAGCTGCCTTGGAATCAGCTACCAGCATGCATTCAACAAGGGCAATGGCATTTACTATAAAAGGAATTTATTACAGCAATAAAAAAGAAATGAATTTTGAAAATAAGGCGCTCATAAAACTATTAGCGAACCGATTAGTTCAAATGTACAGACATGAATCTAAAGCAAATTGGCATTGGTTTGAGAGCTATATGACCTATGGAAACAGCATTCTTCCCGAAGCCATACTTTGTGCTTACCTTGCTACCGGCGACATGATTTACAAAGAAATAGCCAAGACTTCCTTTGATTTTTTATTATCAAAAACAATAACTGAAAATTCTATCAAAGTCATTTCGAATAAAGGATGGTTACACTATAACAAAGCCGTTACAAAAGAAGTAATTGGCGGAGAACAACCTATTGATGTTGCCTATACCATCTTGGCTCTAGCTAAATTTTACGATACTTTTAAAAATACTGCCTATCTACAAAAAATGGAAACAGCTTTTAGTTGGTTTCTGGGTAACAATCATCTCCAAAAAATAATTTACAATCCGTGCACAGGTGGTTGTTATGATGGTTTAGAAGAAGACTACATGAACCTCAATCAAGGAGCCGAATCTACGGTTAGTTATCTTATGGCAAGACTAACAATACAAAAATGCAGAGCAGAAATAGAATACAATAAGACTAAAACAGTTTTTACTGACAATAGAAACTTACAGCTTGTAAATTAAAAATTTAATTATAAATAACTAATAATCAATTAAATAAAATTAAAAATAGTCCTCAAAAAATGAAAATAGCCATCTTCAGTACAAAATATTACGAACGTGAATATCTTGATAAATTTAATGTTGATGGTAAACACCAACTCACCTATTTTGAAACTCCGCTAAATGCAGAAACAGTTTCCGTTGTAAAAGGTTTTGATGCAGTAAGCATTCAATTGACTGATAAACTAGATGCTAATGTAATTGACCAACTTGCAAAAGCAAACATAAAACTGATTGACTTGCGAACGGCTGGCTATGATAATGTAGATTTAGAGGCTGCTGCAAAGCATAACATAAAAGTGATGCGCGTACCCGCTTATTCGCCTCAAGCCATTGCAGAACACGCAACCGCATTAATCTTAACACTCGACAGAAAAACACATAAAGCTTACAATAGAGTTCGGGAAAATAATTTTTCGCTTCAAAATTTGATGGGTTTTAATCTGTTTGAAAAAACGGTTGGTGTTGTTGGAACCGGAAAAATTGGAACTGCTTTTTGTCAAATAATGCTTGGATTTGGTTGCAATGTTATCGCAAATGATATTTTACCATCTAAATCACTGATTGAAAAAGGAGTCAAATATGTTTCTTTTGAAAAATTATTAGAACAATCTGATATTATCTCAATTCATTGTCCCTTAACTCCAAAAACTAGACATCTTTTTAATAATGTGACTTTTTCAAAAATAAAAAAAGGAACTATGATCATTAATACAAGTCGAGGAGCCATTATCAATACCAAGGATGCAATCAAAGCGCTTAAAAATGCTCAAATTGGATATTTAGGAATCGATGTGTATGAAGGCGAAGAAAACCTTTTCTTTAAAGACTTATCAGATAAAATTATAAAAGACGACCAAATCGAAAGACTAATGTCTTTTAATAATGTTTTAATTACGCCACACCAATCTTTCTTTACTAAAGAAGCTTTATACGAAATTGCTAGGGTAACAATCAGTAATTTCAATTCATTTGAAGATAAGGTAAAGACAGAAAATGAAGTAGTTTTCGCCATTCCATAACTACTGACCAACTCCAATTAAAGTAACAAAAATCATTTTTTTTGATGCTCTGGGTCATTTTAAGATCTATATGAAAACTAAAGCTTTACATACATTATAAACTAAATAATTTCAAAATGAAAAGCAACGAAGAACTGCAAAAAAATGTTGTGGATGCAATCAATTGGGAACCCCTATTGCAAGCCGCAGAAATTGGGGTAATGACTAATAGAGGCGTGGTTACTCTAACCGGATCAGTAAATACTTATGCTAAAAAAAACGGAGCTGAACAAGCTGCTAAAAACGTAGCTGGAGTAGCAACAGTACTCGAAGATATCAAAGTTGTTTGTGGTACTAATAACAGTAGACCTGATCCTGAAATTAAGAATGTAATTGAGGATATTTTTATGTGGCATTGGGATATTCCAACCGAAAAAATTAAAGTCATTGTTGAAAATGGATGGGTGTTTTTAAGTGGTCAACTGGAATGGAACTATCAAAAAGAAGCAACTAAAAATGCACTTAATAACCTCATCGGAATTACAGGAATTACAAATAACATCAAGATAATTTCATTATCAAAAGACACCATTAAAAAAAAAGATATTGAAATTGCCATTGAGCGCAACTGCGCAATAAAAAACAAAGATATCCGTGTTTATGTAGTTGATAATGTGGTCACTTTAATAGGACACGTAGATTCTTGCTATCAAAAAAATGAGGCTAGCAGAATTGCGTGGAATGCTCCAGGTGTTACGCAGGTACAAAATGATTTATATATTGAATTTGACGACTAATTTTTAGATTTAAAAAATGCTCAAAAAATGGAAAAAACTATTGCATTACTAGAGCAAACTTTTGAGGAAATACTAAATGAATTGTTAATAATACTAGTTGATATTCCTGTTATAAACACCAAGACCCAAAACCACCAAAGCCGATTAAAAAAAAGTATATTGAAAACTTACCTAAAACTGCAGCTAGTTTAAACAGCTATTCCCTACTACTTAAAATTTAAAAAATATGCTACAACTATAAATACTAGTTTATCAATCCCAAAATCAGTAAATTAGTATTATTTATTGCAATAAAATAAATCAATTATGCACGACCTTAATTTAATTCTAAACAAAAGGTATTTGTATCGCTTAACATGGTCTAACTATTTATGAATTAAAATCTAAAAAAAATGAAAAAAATACTCTTTTCAGCCATAGTAATGGCAACCGTATTGGTATCTTGTAATAAAAAAAATACTGAAACTACAACAGATCATTCCCTCATGATGAACAATGATAGTACCATGATGGACAATGACAGTACAATAATGAACGATAAAACTAAAATGATGGGGAATCAAGAAAATAGGTATGCCTGCTCAATGCATCCCGAAGTACAGGGAAAAATGAATGACAAATGCTAAAATGTGGTATGAAATTAACAGAGCCTGTTCCTGAAAAAAAAGAGGAAAGTAATTAATTCAACATTACAAAACTGAATTAAACTTAGTAAGTTATGACAAGTTTAATTTATAGTATTTATTGAAATAAAAAATGATACACACTTACAACATTACCGGAATGACTTGTGATGGTTGTCGCACCAAAGTCGAAAAAAAATTGAATGCTATGGATGGCGTTGAAGCAAAGGTTTCATTACATCCACCAATAGCTACTCTTACTATGGTAAAGCACATTCCTACAACACAGTTTCAAGAAGCATTAGCTGCAGTTGGAAAATATAATATAGAAATGTCTACTAGCAAAATACCGCTTCAAGCAACAAATGATATTACAAATAAACCATGTTGTACTTCACCTTCACATAGTCACAAAAAAGAATTAAATACACCAAATAACGCTATTGGCAAATATTATTGTCCCATGCATTGTGAGGGCGAAAAAGTATATGATAAAGCTGGCGATTGTCCTATATGTGGAATGGATTTAGTCAAAGCACCAGACTTGACTGTTAGTAAAGCCTCATATACTTGTCCAATGCATCCCGAAGTTATTAGCGAAACGCCAGGTGCTTGCCCTATTTGCGGAATGGATTTAGTACCAATGAATCCAACTGATACCGAAGACCAAAAGACCTATAAAGATTTGGTTAAAAAAATGAAAATAGCGGTTGTATTTACTGTTCCTATTTTCGCCATTGCAATGATAGAAATGGTGCAAAACAATCCATTATTAAAATTAATGGAGGCCTCAAAATGGAATTGGGTACAACTACTTTTATCGCTTCCTGTTGTTTTTTACGCCTGTTGGATGTTTTTTGAGCGTGCCTGGAAATCTATAATTACTTGGAACTTGAATATGTTTACCTTAGTCGGAATTGGGTCTGGTGTTGCTTTTCTGTTTAGTTTGGTTGGATTGTTTTTTCCAAATATTTTTCCGGCTGAATTTAAAACACACAACGGATCTGTTTCACTCTATTTTGAAGCGACAACGGTCATATTAACGTTAGTTTTATTAGGGCAATTACTCGAAGCCAGAGCGCACAGTCAAACAACCGGAGCAATCAAAGAATTATTAAAGCTCTCGCCAACCGAAGCTACTTTGGTAATCGATGGAAACGATAAAGTAATCTCAATCCACGATATCAAAAAAGGCGATTTATTGCGTGTAAAACCAGGAGAAAAAATTCCTGTTGATGGAAAAATCACCGATGGTGAAAGCAGCATTGATGAAGCCATGATTACGGGCGAGCCCATTCCTGTTGACAAAAAGAAAGACGATAATGTAATTGCAGGGACAATAAACAGCAACAAATCCTTTGTTATGGTGGCTGAAAAAGTAGGTTTAGAAACCTTGCTTTCTCAAATTGTTCAAATGGTAAATGATGCTTCTCGATCAAGAGCGCCTATTCAAAAAATAACCGATAAGATTGCTAAATATTTCGTACCTACTGTAGTTATTATTTCTGCAATAACCTTTTTCATTTGGGCAAAATTTGGTCCTGAACCATCATTAGTTTATGGTTTTATAAATGCCATAGCGGTATTAATTATTGCCTGTCCTTGCGCTTTAGGCTTGGCAACACCTATGTCAATTATGGTTGGCGTGGGTAAAGGGGCACAATCAGGAGTTTTAATAAAGAACGCTGAGGCCTTAGAGAATATGAATAAAGTTAATGTCTTAATAACCGATAAAACTGGAACAATAACAGAAGGTAAACCATCGGTAGAAAAGGTTTATTCGTCAAATAATGACGATAATGATCTTTTACAAAACATCGCTTCGTTGAACCAATACAGTGAACACCCTTTGGCGCAAGCCGTTGTAAATTATGCTAAAACAAAATCCATTTCTTTAATTGAAGTTAAAGATTTTGAAGCCGTTGCAGGAAAAGGAGTTATAGGAACAGTAACCAACAAAAAGATTGCATTAGGCAATAAAAAACTAATGGAACAAGTAAAAGCTACAGTTTCAGATGATTTAGAAAACAAAATTATAGCCGAACAAAAATTAGGAAAAACAGTTTCTTATATTGCTATTGATGGCGTTGCTGTTGGTTTTGTTTCCATTACCGATGCTATAAAAACATCTAGCGCAGCAGCCATAAAAGAATTAATGCGTCAAGGTATAGAAGTAATTATGCTTACTGGCGACAATGTGAATACTGCCAAAGCAGTTGCGGATGACCTAAATTTAACTTCTTATAAAGCAGGTTGCTTACCCGAAGATAAACTCAAAGAAATAAAACGATTACAAGCAGAAGGCAAAATTGTAGCTATGGCAGGAGATGGTATCAATGATGCACCTGCATTGGCGCAAGCTGACATTGGAATCGCAATGGGGACAGGAACCGATGTAGCCATAGAAAGTGCCAAGATAACTTTAGTAAAAGGCGATTTACAAGGCATTGTAAAAGCCAAAAATTTAAGCCATGCCGTAATGAGAAATAGTAAGCAAAACCTATTTTTTGCCTTTTTCTACAACGTACTAGGTGTACCAATCGCAGCTGGGGTTTTATATCCATTTTTTGGAATTTTGCTTTCGCCAATGATAGCTGCCCTAGCAATGAGTTTTAGCTCAGTTTCAGTAATAGGAAATGCACTGCGATTGCGGAATTTGAAACTTTAAACCTAGATATTAAACTAAAATCCTCAATTTTATCAAACATTCCTATGAACTCTAATACCTTTAATATTAATGGTTTAACAGATGTACAAGTAGTTGAAGCAAGAGAAAAATACGGTCAGAATAAAACGGTCTATAAAAAACCCAATATGTTTTTAAATGGCTTAATTCAGATTGTTAAAGATCCTATGACCATTTTATTATTGGTCGCATCAACCATTTATTTCATTAGCGGAAAAACTTCGGATGGTATTTTTTTAGCTTCAGCAATTATTTTGATAGCTACAATTTCATCTTATCAAAAAGCAAGAAGTCACAACGCTTTAGAAAAATTAAAAGATTTTACAAAACCCAAATGCAAAGTCATTAGAAATAGTGAAGTAATTGAAATAAAGACCGAAGAATTAGTAATAGGTGACAGTTTATTAATTGAAGAAGGAAATGCAATTGCAGCTGATGGAATTATTGAATCCTCTAATGATTTTTCTGTAAATGAATCAATCCTCACAGGAGAATCTATGTCGGTTACCAAAGACAAATCGACCAAAGATAACAATGTTTATCACGGGACAACCGTAGCAAGCGGACTTGCCATTGCAACCATTACTGCTATTGGCGGCGAAACTAAATTAGGGAAAATAGGAAAAAGCCTAGAAGAAATTCAAGAAGAGAAAACGCCCTTAGAAGTTCAAATTGGCAATTTTGTAAAAAAAATGGCTATTGCAGGAGCCGTAATTTTTGTGATTGTTTGGATAATAAACTTTTTAAATTCTCGTAATATATTAGACAGCTTGCTCAAAGCATTAACACTTGCTATGAGTGTTTTACCCGAAGAAATTCCAATTGCATTTACCACCTTTATGGCTCTTGGTGCTTGGCGAATGATGGAAAATGGAATTATAGTTAAACAAATGAAGACTGTAGAAACTTTAGGAAGCGCTACTGTAATTTGCATTGACAAAACAGGAACGATTACCGAAAATAAAATGAGTCTCGCTAAAATATTTACACTCAAATCTCAGAAAATTACAACTATAGAAAATGAATTATCCAATGAAGAAAAAGAATTAATTACCACCTCCATGTGGGCAAGTGAACCCGTTCCTTTTGATCCCATGGAAGTAGCATTGCACGAAATCTATTCTAAGGTTATTGAAAATGACCAAAGGCCCGATTTTAAAATGATTCATGAATATCCATTATCTGGAAAACCTCCTATGATGACCCATATTTTTGAAAATAAAACCGGAGAAATGATTATTGCTGCCAAAGGTGCTTCAGAAGCTATAATGGCCATTTCAAAACTTTCGAATGAAGAAAAAGCCGCAATCTTAGGAGCAATAAAGGAATTATCAGCTGAAGGATATCGAATTTTAGGAGTTGGAAAAGCTATTTTTGAAGGTAAAAATTATCCCAAAACCCAACAAGAATTTCAATTTGAATTCTATGGACTTGTAGCTTTTTATGATCCGCCAAAGAAGAACATTAAGCTAGTGTTGCAACATTTTTATAAAGCAGGAATTAAAGTAAAAATCATAACTGGAGACAATGCCGAAACCACTTCATCAATAGCCAAACAAATAGGATTTATAGGCTATGAGAAAAGTATTTCGGGTGACGAATTAATGCAATTATCAGATAAAGAATTCAAAAAACAAGTTTCAGAAATCAATTTATTTACCAGAATGTTTCCTGAGGCAAAATTAAAAATCATAAATGCACTAAAATCGAATTCAGAAATTGTGGCCATGACTGGAGATGGTGTCAACGATGGCCCTGCACTAAAAGCTGCTCATATAGGCATTGCAATGGGAAAAAAAGGTACCGAAATAGCTAAACAAGCCGCTTCCCTTATTTTAATCAATGATGATTTATCAAAAATGGTAGATGCTATCGCAATGGGTAGAAAAATCTTTTCAAATTTAAAAAAAGCAATACAATTTATCATATCCATACATATTCCTATTATACTTACCGTATTTATCCCTTTGGCATTAGGATGGATTTATCCCAATATTTTTTCACCCATTCACATTATATTTTTAGAATTAGTTATGGGACCAACTTGCTCCATAGTATATGAAAATGAGCCTATGGAAAAGAATACAATGACACAAAAACCAAGACCATTTACCACTACTTTTTTTAGCTGGAAAGAACTTTCTACAAGTATACTTCAGGGTTTGATTATTACTATTGGAACTTTATCTGTTTATCAATTTTCAGTATACAATGGGTTTAATGAAAACATCACACGAACAATGGTTTTCGTGGTATTAGTGACTTCAAATGTATTTTTAACTCTAATAAACCGTTCTTTTTATTATTCTATTTTGACTACTTTAAAATATAAAAACAATTTGGTTTTCATAATTACAGGAATTACCATAGCTATTACGGGATTGTTGCTTTATCTAAAACCACTCACCAATTTTTTTCAATTTGAACATCTTACCGTGAAACAAGTATTGATAGCCACTGGAGTTGGTGCAGTTTCTGTATTATGGTATGAGTTGGTTAAACTGTGGAAGCGTAATACTAAATAGATTCAATATTAAGCTGAACTAATCTAATTTAAAAAAAAGAAAACCATTTTTCACTTTTGTTTTGATATAACCTATTCGATTTATATCTATTAGGAAATATGTAATAGTTCAAGACCACTATGCATTTTATAGAAAAAAAAGCTCTAAAACTTAGTCTTACAATTCCCTTTTGATTGAAACTATTTTATTTAGATTCAATTAATTCCATAATCCATAGGAAGCATATCTCCTACTTTTTGTTCACTCATAGAACCAGAAAAATAAATTTTGTCTGAGTGGGAATTGTTTCCTAGTTTGTCTACAAAAAAAGTATCCGTTTCAAAAATTATTTTAGATTGATCCCCTTTTCGTAATAAATCAAATTCAGCTAAAATTTTCACAATAGCAGGTTGATATTTATTGGTAGTAACCGTAATCTTCTTAAAATCAAGAGTATCTTTAACAGCAAAAAAAGCCGCGGGATTTACTTCCCAACTCTTTCTAAACAATCTAAAGCCATCATTTTTCCAGTTATTAGCTGCTACACTTCTAAAAAAATGCAAACGAGAACCATCGTAAACAGCATTTCTTTTTTTCTTAATTTTAGCAAGATTGGATATACTTTCAAATCGAGTAAGACCGGCATAGTAACAATTTCTGACCGCTTTAGGCATAGTTGTCCATGGATATAATTTGCAATCAAATTTGACAAGTTGGTAGTTTATCTTATATCCTAGAGAATTATTAATAATTCGCAAAGGATTATCAGCAAAAGCTTCTAGAACTTTTGTCTTGGCATCATATGCAAAATAAATATCTTCTTCGTTTTCAATAACGGTACTTTTTCCATGTTTTGTAGTTCCTAAAAATTGCTTTTTAAAAACCTCCATCATTTGTGCTCTTGGAAAACCATCACGCTGTACCACCACTTCACGGAGTACATTAACAGACATATTAAGTTTTATGTTTAAGAACTCATTTGGTTTAAAATTAGTGATATACTCTGGATTATATCCTAAACAGTTTACAACTAAAATACTATTTAATTTAGCACCAAAATTAAGGGTGAAATTTCCGTTTTTATCTGTAAGAGTACCTATTGTTGTTCCATCAAAATAGACATTTACAGCTTCAATAGGTTTTGATTTTTCATCTACAACTTTACCAGAAATAGATTGTGCAACAGTATTTTGCACTAAAAACAAAACTAAAATTACCCTTAAAAATGTCATCATAAACTCTTTATAAAATATTTAAATCACCTTTCCCTTCTCTAATCACAACTGGTTCATCTCCAGACAAATCTATTATACTAGATCCTACATTATCTCCGTACCCCCCATCAATAACAAGGTCTACAAGGTTTTGCCATTTCTCAAATATTAATTCAGGATCAGTTGTATATTCAATTACATCATCCTCATCCCTTATTGAGGTAGAGACTATTGGATTCCCTAGTTGTTTTACTATTTCAAGAACTATACTGTTGTTTGGAACCCTGATCCCTACTGTAGTTTTCTTTTTAAACTCTTTTGGTAAATTATTATTACCGGGCAAAATAAAAGTATACGGTCCAGGAAGTGCTCTCTTTAAAATCTTGAATGTGGGTGTATCTATCTGCTTTACATAATCTGATAGGTTACTTAAATCATGACAAATAAAAGAGAAGTTTGCTTTATCAAGCTTAATTCCTTTGATTTTTGCAATGCGTTCAAGAGCCTTGGTGTTAGTAATATCACAACCCAAACCATACACAGTATCTGTAGGATAAATAACTAGCCCTCCATCACGAAGTGTTTTTACCACTTTTGCTATTGCAGCTTCGTTGGGATTATTTTCGTAAATTTTAATAAATTGAGCCATTTTTTATATGTTAAGTTGCTTTAATTTAGACTTTCTAATACCCTTTGCAGGTTTAATTTTAAATCTTATTCGATAATATTAAGTTTAGCAAAGCGTAATAGTAATTTTTTTATACCTCCAACTTCAAATTTGATTTCGGCTTTTTTATCAGCTCCTACTCCTTCTAAATTTAAAACTTCGCCTTTGCCAAAACGTTCATGCATGACAATTTTACCAGCCATTAGACCAGAATCTAGCATTCCTGTATTAGTTGAGGGCGCATTACTATTTAAAGGTTTTAATTTTCGAATTGTAATTTCATTATTACGTTCTGGTTCAGTGTTATTTTTAACGGGTGGAACTCCATTTGAGGGTTTTGCAAGACGTAATTTAGATTTATCAATATCCCCAAAGATATCACTATCAATCATGGGTTTGTATCTATAATTATTCTCTGGAGGTGTCATGTATTCCAGATATTGACTGTCAATTTCTTCAATAAATCGAGACGGTTCACTATCTGTTAATTTACCCCAGCGGTATCTAGATTGAGAATAAGTTAAATACGCTTGATGCTCAGCCCTAGTAAGAGCTACATAAAACAAGCGACGTTCTTCCTCAAGTTCGCTTCGGGTACTCATACTCATGGCACTTGGAAACAAATCTTCTTCCATTCCTACCACAAAAACATGAGGAAATTCCAATCCTTTTGCCAAGTGAATTGTCATAAGCGCGACACGGTCTTCGTCACTAGTATCTTTGTCTAAATCTGTTGCCAAGGCTACATCTTCCATGAACTCCGCTAGAGATCCTCTGGCGCCATCAACCTCAACTTGGCCTTCGGTAAAGTCCTTGATACCGTTTAACAATTCTTCAATATTTTGAATCTTAGCCATTCCCTCAGGAGTAGCATCTTTCTTAAGTTCTTGAATTAATCCTGTTTTCTTGGCTACATGTTCGGCAAGATAAAAGGCATCCTGATTTTCATTAATGGCCTGAAAACTCTGAACCATGGTTACAAAATCCAATAGTTTTTGTTTGGTTCCCGAATTTAATTTTAAATCAATTCGTTCAATATTTTGCATTACCTCAAAAATAGAACGCTTGTAATGATTTGCAGCAATGGTTAGCTTTTCAATAGTTGTATTTCCTATTCCTCTTGCAGGATAATTAATCACACGCATCAAGGCTTCTTCGTCCTTAGGATTAATAACTAGTCTAAGATAGCACAAAACATCTTTTACCTCTTTCCTTTGGTAAAAAGATAAGCCTCCATAAATACGATAAGGAATATCTCTTTTTCTCAAAGCATCTTCCATAGCACGGGATTGAGCATTGGTTCTGTATAAAATGGCAAAAGCACCGTTTGGTAATTGTTGCTGCATTTTTTGTTCCCAAATGGTACTGGCCACAAAGCGCCCTTCTTCATTATCTGTTAAGCTTCTATGGACTTTAATTTTGGGTCCAAAATCATTTGCGGTCCAAACAATCTTATCTAGCTTAACCTTATTTTTATCGATTATGGTATTCGCAGCTTCAACAATATTTTTTGTGGAACGGTAATTTTGCTCTAGTCTAAAGGTTTTTACACCTTCATAATCCTTTTGGAAATTAAGAATGTTATTGATGTTTGCACCTCGAAAAGCATAAATACTTTGAGCATCATCTCCCACAACGCAAATATTTTGAAATTTATCTGATAAGGCTCTTACTATTAAATATTGAGAGTGATTGGTATCTTGGTACTCATCAACAAGTATGTATCTAAAACGGTTTTGATATTTGGCTAAAATCTCTGGGAACCGTGTAAGTAATTCATTTGTTTTTAATAACAAATCATCAAAATCCATAGCACCAGCTTTAAAACAGCGGTCTACATAATTTTGATAAATTTCGCCCATTCTAGGTTTTTTAGACATAGCATCGGCTTCCTGTAATTCGGGATTGTTAAAGTAGGCTTTAACCGTTATTAAACTATTTTTGAAATTAGAAATACGACCTAAAACCTGTTTGGGTTTGTACACATCTCTATCGAGTTGCATTTCTTTAATAATTCCCGAAATTGCTCTTAGAGAATCCTGCGAATCGTAAATAGTAAAGTTAGATGGATATCCTAAATGCTCAGCCTCTGACCGTAAAATTCGGGCAAAAACCGAGTGAAAAGTACCCATCCATAAGTTTTTGGCCTCACCAGCTCCTACAATATCTGAGATTCTTTTTTTCATCTCACGAGCTGCTTTATTGGTAAACGTAAGGGAAAGGATGCTAAATGCATCAACCCCTTGATGCATTAAATAGGCAATTCTTATGGTCAACACCCTGGTTTTTCCTGAGCCTGCACCAGCAATAATGATCATAGGACCATCTTTTTGTAAAACAGGTTCGCGTTGGGCTTCATTAAGTTGATCTATGTATTTATGCATGGATAGTTGTATATTTTATAAAGCAAAAATAACGAATTTGGACGAAGTTTTAGACGTAAATAAGACAACATTTACATTTGTAAATTTGTATCTAAATGCTTTGAATTACTTTCTTTTTATTTCCAAAAAACATCGTAAGCAAAACGGATCAATGTACCCACTATGACAATCAAAAAGAAGATTCTAATAAAGGAATTCCCCTTGTTTATAGCAACTTTTGCACCAAGCCAGCCTCCTAAAGCATTGCATGCAGCCATAGGCAAAGCTATAGACCAAATAATTTTTCCTTTAGAAATAAACAAACAAATAGATCCAAAATTTGTTGCTAAATTGACCATTTTAGCATTGGCGGAAGCTTGCAAAAAATCAAAACCCATGATAACTATAAAGGCTACAACCAAAAAACTTCCCGTTCCAGGCCCAATAAAACCATCATACATCCCTATCACAAAACTTATTCCTATTGCATTCGCAATTTGGGTTCTCGTGGATTGATTTTTCTCAATATGTTGGCCAAAGTTCTTTTTTGCAAAAGTATACACCACTAACAGTGACAAAACAACTAAAAGCACTGGTTTCATAAAATCATTGCTTACATACGTGAGCAAGGTAGACCCTAAATATGCCGAGGGAAACGCTAATACCATCATTATAGCGAGTAATTTCCAGTTTAATGTTACTTTTTTTAAATATTGATAGGCCGCAAAAGATGTTCCACTAAAAGCTGGAACTTTTAGAGTACCAATAACCGTTGAAACGGGCAAGCTTGGTAATAAAACAAGCCCCATAGGAGTTTGAATAAGACCACCTCCTCCTACTACTGCATCAATAAAACCGGCCGCAAATGCTGCTAAGCATAATAATGGTAAAACATATGAATCCATTGAGTTGTCTTATTATTTTCTAAAAAAATGTATGCAAAAATAAGATTCCATTTGCAGTTATTCATTTAAACAGGAGTTGATTTATGATTAAAAAAGTATATTTTTGTTGCAAAAAATTAGAAAATAGAAACATGACAAAAATTCTTGAAATACTGGCCTATACATTACCCTCATTAATTACTGGAGGTGTTGCTTATTCTATTTTTATATCTTATTTCAAAGATCAACAAAATACCCGAAGATGGTTGATTCAAAAAGAAAATCAAAAACTAGCTTTTCCGCAAAGAATTCAAGCATACGAGCGTATGGTGCTATTCTTGGAGCGTATCAATCCCACTAAAATGTTGTTGAGAGTTGCTCCTATTTCTCAAGAAAAAAGTGATTATGAAAACTTGATTATATCGCAAATTGAACAAGAATTTGAACATAATTTAACACAACAGTTGTATTTATCAGATGCTTCTTGGACTATTATTTTGACTGCAAAAAACAGTACGATTCAAATGATTCGCAAAGTAAGTAGAACAGAAGATATTGTAAATGCTGACGCCATGCGAGAAAAAATCTTAAATGATTTACTAGACAAACAATCTCCAAGTAATGCTGCGCTGGCTTACCTAAAAAACGAAGTAAGTGAGTTGTGGTAACCAACTAATTTTAACTTCATAAACTATTCATTTAATAACCGTTGCAATTGTAACCTTTCTTGTTCCAGCAGCGTAGGTTGCAAGGTTTGAAAAACAATTCTTATTTCTGAATTTTTTATCAATTTTCGGATTGTATCTCGACCAAATTTAGAAAACTGCCAAGCATGAT
Organism: Flavobacterium sp. CECT 9288; assembly: GCF_918731615.1. NCBI lineage: Bacteria > Pseudomonadati > Bacteroidota > Flavobacteriia > Flavobacteriales > Flavobacteriaceae > Flavobacterium > Flavobacterium sp. CECT 9288. The sequence continues at coordinate 1,723,660 of NZ_OU957226.1, forward strand.
GTGTGGTTGCATTTACTAGACTCCGTAAAACTTCATCACTCAAAATTTGATTGAGTAAAAGCTGTTCTAATGCATTCTGCCTCACGCTTGCTTCGTAAATTGGAGATGTGTAGGATATCAATTCCTTTTGCAAAATATCTTGATCCGAAACATAGTTTGGTGTTGCCAGCGCCAGTGAAAGCCAAACAATCCTTAAGTTTAAATCTTTAAAACCAATCCAGTTTTTGGATACATCCAAATAGCGTGTTCGATGATCTGGGAAATTATTCCATAAAGTGGTCAATGCAATTTCTTGGGTTTCATAAGAGGCATCTAAAAGCAAGGTTTCATACTGCAATCTAAAATTTTCTGGAATGGTAGAGACCACAACAGCCAGCAATTGTCGTAAAGATGTATTATTAGACCTTAAAGCCATTTCATAGAGTTTAATTTTATCGCTCCAGCTTTCATTTTGAATTTGACTTAAAACTGCTTCTTTGACTTTAAAATAAACATCCGATTGCATTACTTTTTCTAAGTACTGTCTCTTTTCTTGAAACGGTGTGTTTTTTAGTTTGTTAACTTCAAAAAGCTCCTGAATTGATTTATTTTTCAGCAATAATTCATTAGCTTCTAATGTATTAAATGCTGTGGTTTCTAGCCATACTTTACTAAAATTTTCAGCATCAAATTTTGAAACCTTTGTAATCTCATCAAAAAAATCTTGTGTATTTACGTTTTGAAATGCGTTCTTTTGGAGATAGTTTTTAATCACTTTCTTAAAATCTTTATCTCCTAAAGTTTCATGCATTACAAAGAGCGCCCAAGCTCCTTTTTGGTAAAAAGTGAGAGAACTTGCCTTTGGATTTAAAACCGGAATTGTATCAGTTCTAGATGCAAATTTTAATTGCTGCGCTGTTTCATACAAGGCATGATAAAAATGATCCTCTCCATAAATGTTACGTTCCGCTAGTAATGCAAAATAGGTTGCAAAGCCCTCTTGCAACCAATGATGTTTACCCGTTTCTGCTGTAATCAAGTTGCCAAACCATTGGTGCGCTAACTCATGTGCATTTACATTTAGGTAACTGCGGTCTTTAAACCCTATAGCATCCACAACATAGCGCGTATTGAAAAGAGTTGCACTTGTATTCTCCATACCCGCATAAAGAAAATCTTTAACTGGCGCTTGCCTATACACATGCCACGGATAAGGAAAACCAATTTCTTTTTCTAAAAAATCAAATATCTCCTTAGTATGCTTATAAGTTGTTGTATGCAAGGAACTGTCTTTTTCTTCCAGATACAGTTCTAGAGGAACACCTGATTTTGATCGCTGCGTTTGTTTTTTAAATTTCCCAATGGCTAACATCAACAAATAGGAACTCATGGGTTTTTCCATTCTATATTCCCATTTCATAGTTTCGCCTTGATTGGATTGTTTTTTTAATACCCCATTCGACAAAACTTCATATCTATTATCAAAAATAATATCCAAATTAAACACTACTTTTTCATTTACATCATCAAAACTTGGAAACCAATTACTAGTATACTTTCCTTGCCCTTGAGTCCATATCTGTAAATCATCTGTAGATTTTGAACCTATAAAATACATTGCTTGTATGGGTTTTGCCTGATAATCAAAAGTCAAGTTGTTATTTCCTTTAACAAATGGAAAAACAATTTGAATTTCTTTACGAGTATTTATAAATGGAACCGGTTTATCATTTAGTTTCACATTAGAAAACTCCATATTTTGAGCGTCAATTTTTATGGTGTCAATTGAATTTAACACTTTAAATTCAAATTCAACCGTACCTTTTACAATTTTGGAAGTATCATTTATTGTAACTTTGCCTAAAGCAGTTATAAAATCAACGTGATTTGATTGCTGCGCCATAGCAACTGTTGAAAATAATAAAAATAGAACTTTTTTCATTGCTTAATAATCCTTTAAAATCCAAAGTTACAAAGGTTTTCTATATGAAAATCGTTTATATTTCGTCAAAACTTTTGTATAACTAAATCATATGAAAAACAAAGCCCTTTTTAACTGGAGCAGTGGCAAAGACTCTGCACTAGCCTTATACAAATCACTTCAAAATCCTATGCTTGAAATCACAACCTTGCTCACGAGCGTAAACCAGCAATACCAGCGTGTGTCTATGCACGGTATACGTGTGACACTGCTTGAACAACAGGCAAAAAGTATAGGATTGCCTCTTGAAATCATGCAAATTCCCGAAATGCCCACTATGGAAGCGTATGAAGAAGCTATGAAAATCACATTACAAAAGTGCATAGAACAAGGCATCACACATTCTATTTTTGGCGATATTTTCCTAGAAGATTTACGCAAATATCGCGAAGACAAACTGGCTGAAATGGAATTAAAAGGCGTTTTCCCGCTCTGGAAAATACCAACTCATGACTTAATTCAAGAATTTCTTGCACTAGGTTTTAAAACCATTGTTGTTTGTGTAAGCGAACGGTTTTTAGACAAAAGTTTTGTAGGAAGAACTATAGATCAAGATTTTTTGAATGATTTGCCTAACGATGTTGATGTATGTGGAGAAAACGGAGAATTTCATACTTTTACGTATGATGGACCAATATTCTCTACACCTATACTATTCGAAAAAGGGGAAATTGTCTACAGAAAATATGAAAAACCAGCAACAAACGAGTCCTCTAATACAGCTTGTGATACTTCTGATGAAAGTGTGTATGAATTTGGATTTTGGTATTGTGATTTAATTCCAGTAAATCTTTAAAACTGTAGCCATAAAATATTACTTTTTTTCGGCTTTCGCCAAAGTAAAATCAAAGGTAGAACCAAATCCTATTATTGAATTAACCATAATACTCCCTCCCATATTATCGATTATTTTTTTAACCGTAGCCAATCCTATTCCGTGACCTTTTTCTCCAAAACGATCTTTATCTATAGCTACTTCAAAGATTTCAAAAATTACTTTTTGATGTTCTTTTTCAATACCAGCACCATTATCTGATACGGTAATTTTATAATAATCAACATCTTCAGAAATGAGTATCTCTATTTTGGTTCGTTCTTTGTCACTGTATTTTATAGCATTAGAAACTAAATTAATTAAAATTTGCTCTAATGCTGTTTTATTAGTTTCTATAAATTGTAATTCAGATTGTAATACAAAATCACAATTTTTATTAAAAGAAAAGAGATCAATAAGTTCCTTTTCTAGTTTAGAAATGGATACTTTGGTGTAGTTTTCGTGGGACAATTTGTTTGATTTACTATACTGCAACAAACTCTCTATCATTTCTCTTAATTTTAAAGAGGAACTTTTAATCAATTGAATGATTTCGATGCCTTCTTCATCAATATTGTCAATGTAATTTTCGATTAAAAAATCTGTAAGACCAGAGATATTAGCCAATGGAGATTTTAAATCATGAGCTGCAGTATATGCAAATTGTTCTAACTCAATATTCTTGTTTTCTAGTGAGTGAAGCGCTCTTTCTAATTTAATTTTATTAACTCGTAATTCAAGTAGTTTCATTGTCTGTTGAGACAAGGCCTCTAACGATTTAATCTGGTTTGCCGACAAAGAATTAGGTTTATGATCAATTACACAAATAGTCCCTAATGGAAAACCTTCATCATTTACCAAAGAAACACCAGCATAAAAAACAACTTTCATATCTCCCGTAACCAAGGGATTATTAAGAAAGCGGTTGTCCAAGCGAGCATCTGGAATAATGAAAACAGTATTAGGCTCTTGAATTGCATGTGTGCAAAAAGAATATTCTCTAGGATTTTGAGTTAGATTATTAATTCCTACAGCTGATTTAAACCAATGTCTTGTTTCATCAACAAAACCAAGTAAAGCTACAGGTGTACCACAAATTTGCGAAGCCAAAAACGTTAAATTATCATATTCCTCTTCCTGCAAAGTATCTAAAATTGAATACGATTCAAGTGCTTGTAAACGCTCGTATTCATGTTTGTATGCATCTGTCTTTATCATGGTTCGTTTTTGAGGTTAAACCAAAACATTTAAGTATTCTTAGCAAATAGTAAGTAAATTATTTCAAGAATATTTACCTGTTTTAGTATACTTCAAAGGTAAACTATTCCATTTTTAAAGGATTTACAATGAAAAAAATTTATAGAAAATTTAGTAGTTTAGAAACTTCATTGAACACTTAAAACACAAAAAATAACATTTAGTAAAATTACTTCTTGTATTCTAAACCAGGTCCATCACAGTTTTTCCAAGTACTTGAAAGGGTATTTTTATCTAAAAAATAGAAAATCTCTTGCAAATTTCCCATGCAACTGCCTATGAGTTCCGTTTTCTTTGCATGAGTAAGAATTAAGTATTCACCATCAGTTTCTTTTTTAAAAGAAAATGTTCCTGATACTGATGTACTTTTTTCGTTTTCAACCCGAGTTTTAGTAAAAGTACTGTCTTTGTTAAACGTGTACGATTCTTGCCATAACATTGCTTCGCCAGTTGTTTCAGTATTAGGTCTTGAACTAGACATGCGGCTTAGCGTCCATTTCCCATTAAAATCCTCTTTGGAGCCATTTACTTCTTGTTCTTTTATACAAGAATGCAACGAAATACTAAGAATAACTATTGCTATGATTTTTTTCATGAGTTTCTTTTTAATGTGTATTAATAAATTTACGTAATTTTATAACGAGTTGGTTCTTTTATTAGTAAATTTTTAATACCAACAACCTCATTTTGATCTATACAATCTTTCTATCCTCAAAAATTTGAAGTAATTGCGTTACGGTATTCCAATTTCTAATGGTTGCAATAACATTTAATTTCTTTTCTATGTATTTTTGATCTAATCTCGTTTTCCCTGCTCCTACTGCGTATTTTATAAATATTTTATTTCCATCAATACTAGCTTCGTCAGGTTTAAACTGGCTGGTTTTAAGATCATTCATACTGTTTCCTTGTAAAGTAGACGACAAAAACGCGACATACAATTTCTTAGTATCCACTTCTTTTTCTTTTAAAAATGGATTGTTCTTAAAACAGTTTTTTAAATCATCTTCTGTGATGACTACAACGGGAACTTCATGCCCAAAAACTTTAAAAATTTCTTGCTTAATTTTGAATCCCACAGCTGCACCGCTCTCCTCATGAGTATCTACAAAAACATTACCAGATTGAATGTATGTTTGTACATTATGAAAACCTATTGCTTCTAAAGCTGATTTTAGTGCTTCCATTTTAATCATGCTGTGACCAGATACATTTATACCACGAAGCAATGCGAGATGAGTTGTCATTTTATATTTTTTTAAAAGAGTTTTGAGTAGTTTTTTTTTAGATAATAAGCTTTTAGAAGATCATTAAAAAACAACCCCTTAATTTTAGAACCAAATATATATGATTGCTACTCCATTTCCAAAAGAACTCATTTCCAAATTTACATTCAATAAACTATCTTCGCATTTTACAAATTATCAAAACAGTATTTTTTTTTACAGTTCGTATAATTGTCCACTAAAATAGATTCATTTAATAAAGTTTCAATGTCAAACAACCTCTTACTTACACCTATTGAATTTTTGAAAGGCGTTGGTCCCAACAGGGCTGAACTACTTAGGAAAGAATTAGGAATCTATAAGTATCAGGATTTAGTGAATTTTTTTCCAAACCGATATATTGACCGAACACGCTACTATAAAATCAATGAACTACATTCTAGAAGTGCCGGTTCTGTTGCTGAAATTCAAATTATTGGTAAAATTATAAACATCAAAACGGTTGAATTTGGTAAAAACCAAAAAAGATTAGTAGCTACTTTTGTTGATGATACTGGCCAAATGGAACTTGTGTGGTTTCAGGGTCACAAGTGGATTAGAGAAAGTCTAAAGCTGAATGAAATGTGCGTTATTTTCGGAAAATGTACTGCTTTTGGTAGTAACTTCAACATGGCGCATCCAGAAATTGAATTGTTGAGCGAGCATGAAAAAAGCTTAAGATCGGCCATGCAACCCGTTTATCCATCAACTGAAACCTTGACAAACAGAGGTATCACAAACAGAGTGATTAATAAACTCATGCAACAATTGTTTCATGAAACGCACACTTTGTTTACTGAAACTTTGCCTGCAAAAATCATTGATGAATTAAAATTAATTCCAAAAAATGCTGCTTTATTCAACATTCACTTTCCAAAAAATACGGAGGTATTGGCTAAAGCCAAATTTAGACTCATCTTTGAAGAGCTATTCTTCATTCAGCTGCAATTAATAACTAAAAACTTAGTTCGAAAGCACAAAATCAAAGGGCATCCTTTTACTACTGTTGGTCAGTATTTTAATGATTTCTACCAAAATCATTTGCCTTTTCAATTGACAAATGCTCAAAAAAGAGTCGTTAAAGAAATTAGATCGGATATGGGTAGCCAAGCTCAAATGAATCGCTTGTTACAAGGTGATGTAGGCTCTGGGAAAACCATTGTAGCCTTTATGAGCATGCTTTTGGCACTTGATAATGGATACCAGGCTTGCTTGATGGCCCCTACCGAAATTCTAGCCAATCAACATTTTATAGGATTATCAGAACTAGCGCAATCATTAAACATCAATATAAAATTACTAACAGGATCTACAAAAATTGCTCAACGCCGCATTATTCATGAAGAATTAGAAAACGGATCTTTGCACCTACTCATTGGTACACATGCCTTACTAGAGGATAAAGTAAAATTTAAAAATCTAGGTCTTGCAGTTATTGATGAACAACATCGTTTTGGGGTTGAACAACGCTCTAAATTGTGGAAAAAATCAAATCCTGATCCAATAAAAGGTGGTGAAATAGTTCCTCCACACGTTCTAGTAATGACTGCAACTCCCATACCTAGAACACTAGCCATGAGCCTTTATGGCGATCTTGATATTTCGGTTATTGATGAACTTCCCCCGGGACGTAAACCCATACAAACGGTTCATAGATACGATAGTAACCGATTAAAAGTCTGGAAGTTCATTCGGGATGAAATTGCTTTGGGCCGCCAAATATATATTGTGTACCCATTAATTCAAGAATCGGAAAAAATGGATTTCAAAGATTTAATGGACGGTTACGAGAGTATTTCAAGAGATTTTCCCTTACCGCAATATGCCATTTCTATTCTTCACGGAAAAATGAAACCCGCAGATAAAGATGCCGAAATGAAGCGTTTTGCTGAAGGTAAAACCAACATTATGGTTGCAACTACAGTCATTGAAGTTGGAGTAAATGTTCCAAATGCCAGCGTTATGATTATTGAAAGTGCAGAACGTTTTGGATTATCACAGCTACACCAATTACGCGGTCGTGTTGGTCGAGGTGCTGAACAAAGTTATTGCATATTGATGACAAGCCATAAATTAAGCAACGATAGTAAAACCAGAATGGAAACCATGGTACAAACTAACGATGGTTTTGAAATTGCCGAAGTAGACCTTAAACTCCGAGGACCAGGCGACATTATGGGAACACAACAAAGTGGCGTTTTAAATCTTCAAATAGCTGATTTAGTTCGAGACAGAGACACACTTGCACTTGCCCGAAGCTATGCCGTAAAACTATTAAAAGACGATGCGCCCATGGAAAAACCAGAGCATGCAGCGCTGAGAGCCGTTTTTATAGAAATGACAAAAAAGAAAAATATCTGGAACTATATCAGTTAAATTATACTAGGTTTTAATATACCTAGGATTCGAAATAGTTTAAAATGAACTATTTCCTTTTTGATCTATTTTACACAATGCATAATTATAATCTTCTTTTAAGGATTCTTTTTAAGAATAAGCGTCATTTTCTAAATCCATTATTAAAATTTATCAAAAAATAATATTTTTTTACAACTCGAGATTAAACCTTTAGGCTTTTCTAATGTCATAGTTTTTTTAGCATTTTTGTTTTGAAGGGGCATTTTTTGTTTTTATTGTTAATACTTGTAGATACAAACGTTAAATAATAATTAACATGAAGTCAATATTCAATCATAAAGGCTAATTTTGAATTTAACTTATTTTATTGCAACTAAATCTTACTTTATAACTCAAATTATGAAAATAAAATACCTCGTTTACGCCTTGTTACTCATCGGATTTATTGGTTTTATAGGATACCGTATTAGCGAAAACAAAAGCGAAGGCGGCGACTCAAAAGACCCAAAAGGAAAAGGCAAAACCATGAATGTAACTGGAATTGTTGCCACTCCAGAAACTTTTGATAACAATTTATCATTATCTGGATCCATAGAAGCCAACGAGCAAGTTGAAATAAGAAGCGAAGTATCTGGCATTGTTGAAGGAATTTATTTTCAAGAAGGAAGCAATGTTAGTAAAGGTCAAATCTTATTCAAGGTAAATGATATTGAACTGCGTGCACAACTAAGACAAACTACTACTCGCGAAGGTTTAACATCAGAAAATGAGCGTAGAGCAAAATTATTATTGCAAAAAGAAGCCATCAGTCAAGAAGAATATGATTTGGCTCGAGCCGATTTAAAATCAGCGCAAGCACAAAGTCAATTAATACGAGCTCAAATAGCAAAAACAGTAGTAAGAGCACCTTTTTCTGGTAAAATAGGATTGCGATCCATATCACCAGGAACGTATATCACTCCTGCTATTCTTGTTGCAAAACTGGTTAATACAGGCAAATTAAAAATTACTTTTTCTATTCCTGAAAAATATGCTACTCAAGTTAAAAACAACACTTCGCTGAGTTTTAAGGTTGCAGGATCTACTGAAATATTTAGTGCTAAAGTATACGCTATAGAACCAGAGGTTGAAGTAGCTACACGTACACTTCAAGTTCGTGCTATTGCTGATAATAAAAACGGAATTTTATTACCAGGTACTTTTGCTGACGTAGAATTGCCATTAGACATTATAAAAGATGCTATTGTTGTTCCTACCGAAGCTGTAATTCCTGTGCAAAAAGGTAAGAAAGTATTTATTACAAGTAACGGTCAAGCCAAAGAAGTTATGATTGAAACTGCTACTAGAACTGCTTCTTCATTACTTGTTTTATCTGGATTAAAACCAGGAGATACTGTTATTACAAGCGGAGTAATGTCCTTAAAAGATGAAACACCAGTAAAAGTAAAAATCAAATAAACAAAGCTTTTAGAAACTTGCAAACCGAAATCTAAATTAGCAACTTTAATTATAATCCTTAAATGAGTTTATCAACCACTAGTATTAGAAGACCTGTATTTACCATCGTAATCAATGTAGCCATTGTTTTGTTTGGATTGATTGGTTATACCTTTCTTGGAGTACGAGAATTTCCCTCTATAGATCCCGCACAAGTATCCATCAGTACCCGGTATGCTGGTGCTAATGCTGATATTATTGAATCACAAATTACTGAACCTCTAGAAAAAGCAATAAATTCAATTGATGGTATTAGAAACGTAACCTCTTCTAGCGCTCAAGGGAGTAGTAACATCACCATTGAATTTAATTTAGATAAAAATCTTGAAGATGCGGCTAATGATGTACGTGATAAAGTATCACAAGCGGTACGTAACTTACCACAAGATATTGATTCACCTCCAGTAGTTTCAAAAGCAGATGCCAACGGAGATGCTATTATTTCGATGACGGTACAAAGCGATACTCGTAATGCTTTAGAATTAAGTGATTATGCTGAAAACGTTATCTCACAACGACTTGAAACCATTCCTGGCGTAAGTGGCGTTCAAATTTGGGGTCAAAAACGTTACGCCATGCGTTTGTGGATTGATCCCGTGAAGCTGGCCGCATACGGATGTACAGTTGCCGAAGTAAGAGATGCATTGAACAAGCAAAATGTAGAATTACCATCGGGAAAATTAACCGGAAACAATACAGAACTTACTGTAAAAACTGTTGGTAACCTTTCTACTGCCGAGGAGTTTAACAATATAATTATTCGTTCAGAGGGTGAAAAAGTAGTGCGTTTTAGTGATGTAGGTACAGCAAGCATAGGTCCTGAAAATACCGAAACCAAAATGACTCAATCAGGTACTCCTCTTGTAGGAATTGCGATTGTACCGCTTCCCGGTGCTAATTATTTGGATATTTCGGCAGCATTTTATAAAGAATTCGAAAAATTAAAAAAAGATTTACCAAAAGACATTCAACTAAACATTGCTATTGACAATACTATATTTGTAAAAAAATCAGTTATTGAAGTTGCTGAAACATTAGGAATCTCAATAATATTGGTAATTTTAATCATCTATTTATTCTTTAGAGACTGGGCAATTGCTTTTAGACCTTTAATTGATATTCCAGTATCTTTAATCGCTACGTTCTTTATTATGTGGCTTTTTGGTTTCTCCATAAATGTATTGACATTATTAGCCATTGTTCTCGCTACTGGTCTTGTAGTTGATGATGGAATTGTGGTGACCGAAAATATCTTCAAGAAAGTAGAAGAAGGTATGACACCTATTGAAGCTGCGATTAAGGGATCGAATGAGATATTCTTTGCTGTAATTTCAATCTCAATCACATTAGCAGCAGTTTTTCTTCCTGTAATCTTTTTAGAAGGATTTGTTGGTCGACTCTTTCGGGAATTTGGTGTAGTAATAGGAGCTGCCGTATTGATATCCGCTTTTGTATCCTTGACGCTTACGCCAATGTTGAATGCATATTTAATGAAAGGTGGTGAACAAAAAAAATCAAAATTCTACATTCGTACAGAACCTTATTTTGAAAGACTTAACAATGGTTATGCAAGTGCGTTATCAAGTTTCATGAAGAAAAAATGGTTGAGTTTCCCAATCTTGATTGCTTGTTTCGGATTGATATACATGTTCTTTACACTTTTACAAAAAGAAACCGCACCTTATGACGACCGTTCTGGTTTTGTATTGCGTATGTCAACTCCCGAAGGTTCCTCATATGAATACACGGACCGATTCATGCAAGAAATTTCAAAATTAGTTGATGATTCTATTCCTGCCAAAAAAGTGGCTTTGGTAATTACTTCTCCTGGTTTTGGGTCTTCATCTGTAAACAGTGGGTTTGTTAGAGTTTCTTTGGTTCAACCAAATGAAAGAAAAAATTCTCAAAAAGAAATAGCCGAAAAATTAACCAAGTGGACCAAACAATATCCTGATGCAAAGACATCAGTGATAGAACAGCCAACCATCGCTGTAAACAGACGTGGAGGTTTGCCTATTCAGTACATTATTCAAGCACCCAACTTTAACAAACTTGAAGAGAAGATTCCGCTTTTTATGGATGAAGTAGCTAAGAATCCAACGTTTGCAGTAAATGATGTGAACTTAAAATTTAATAAACCCGAAGTTAATGTTACCATTGATAGAGAAAAAGCAGAAAGCTTGGGCATATCTGTAATTGATATTGCACAAACGCTGCAACTTTCTTTGAGCGGTCAACGTTTTGGATATTTTATGAGGAATGGAAAACAGTATCAAGTAATTGGACAATTTGATCAAGAAGACAGATCAAAACCTTTAGACTTAACCTCAATGTTTGTAAAAAATAATATGGGACAATTAATCCAAATGGATAATGTTGTGACCATTGAGGAAAAAAGCAATCCGCCGCAATTGTACCACAACAACCGTTATATGGCTGCAACAGTTTCTGCAGGTCTTGCTCCAGGCAAAAGTATTAGCGACGGTATTGATGCCATGAACGAAATAAAAGCAAAAGTGCTTGACGATACTTTTACAACCGACTTGGGCGGTGAATCTCGGGATTTTGTTGAAAGTAGTTCGAATACTGCATTCGCTTTTGGACTTGCCTTATTGTTGATATTCTTAATATTAGCAGCGCAATTTGAGAGTTTTATTGATCCATTCATTATTATTTTGACTGTGCCAATGGCTGTTGCCGGAGCTTTATTTTCATTATGGTTATTTGATCAAACTTGGAATATTTTTAGTCAAATTGGAACCGTAATGCTTATTGGTTTGGTAACCAAAAATGGAATACTTATTGTTGAATTTGCCAATCAGTTACGCGAACAAGGAAAACCAAAACTAGAGGCAATTCTTGAAGCATCAGAAGCGAGATTGCGTCCTATATTAATGACTAGTTTAGCCATTTCTCTAGGTGCTTTACCTATTGCATTATCTCTAGGAGCGGCATCTACCAGTAGAATAGGAATGGGAGTAGTTATTGTAGGAGGAACTATTTTTTCATTAGTACTTACACTATTTGTAATTCCAGCACTTTACTTAATGTGGTCAAAAGCTCGTAAACATTATCCAGAATTTGATCATATTGAGGAGTATGAGAAAAATTTCAATTAAAATTATAAAATAGAGCTGTTTAGATTATTATAAAGGATTTTAAAATAAAAATCTAAACAAAATAAGAAACCTATGAAACATACTAAAATACTGTTGTACAGTTTTATTTTACTGTTATTTTTTATACCAAAAGTTGAGGCTCAAGAAGTTCTCACGCTTGAAAATGCATTAAAAATTGCATTAGAAAACAATTATGAAATTAAAATTGCATCCAATAATTCCTTAATTCAAAAAACAAATGTAAGTTTAGGAAATGCAGGTATGCTTCCAACTCTTACTGCAAATGTTGTTGATAATAATAGCATACAAAATAGTTCTCAGACAAGGCAGGACGGAACCAAAAACGAACTTGATAATGCGAAAAACAACAGTTTAACCTATGGCGTAGGATTAGATTGGACCATTTTTGACGGGATGCGCATGTTTGCTAGAAGAGATCAGTTAAAAGAGTTACAAAAACTGGGAGAAGCGCAACTTAAACTTGCCATCATTACTAGAATTAGCGATGTAAATGCGGCTTACTATGATTTGGTACAACAACAAAAGCAACTTGCTGCACTTGACACTACAATTGTAATCTCAAACCAACGATTGCAACTCGCTCAAAACAGATTCACAATTGGAAAAGCATCAAAGCTTGAGGTTTTGAATGCCCAAGTAGATTTAAACACGGATCAAGTAGCTTTGTTACGTCAGAAAGAATTGTATGCCAATGGTAAAATTGCTTTGAACCAACTTCTTGCAAGAGATGTTACCACAAACTTTACAGTTATTGATAAATTAGATGTTGATAAATTGTTACAACTAGCTGAACTAAAGGCACTGGCAGAAAAGCAAAATCCGCAATTAGAAGCTCAAATAATCAATAAGAGAGTTGCTGAATTAGAATTAAAACAAGTAAAAGCAGGACGATACCCTACTATACGAGTGAATAGTGCCTATAATTTTTCTGAAAGTCAATCTAGTTTAGGATTTGTGGCTCAAGCACAGTCTCGAGGTTTTAATTATGGTTTTACAGCATCAGTAAATATTTTTGATGGATTCAATCAAAGAAGAAACGAAAAAGTAGCTTCATTACTGGTTGAAAATGCCAAATTGAATATTGATCAACAAAATCTGATTCTCAACTCCCAATTAGCAACAACATATCAAACGTATTTAACTAACTTAGAGTTGATCACACTAGAGGAGAACAACGAGGCTATAGCCAAGCAAAATTTAAACATTACCCTTGACAAATTTAGAATAGGAACCATAACAACCCTAGAGTTTAGAACCGCACAGCTCAATTATGTTAATGCAAAAGTACGTTATAACAATGCTCAATTTCAAGGAAAACTCTCAGAAATAGCGCTTAGAGAATTGGCTGGGAATTTAGTGTTCTAAAAAATTTAAGTAGTATTATGATTTCATACAATACCAAAGATTGGTTTACATTTATTTTTAAATTCCACAAAGCAGATACGTTTAGGACACTGTTTCCTGTTATGATTGCTATTGGTATCTATTCTGGCTTTATTGGATATCTAGAAGTTGAATATTTTAAACTTAGTGACAACAGTTATGTAAAGAACATCACCATTATGCACGGTATGCTTGGTTTTGTAATTTCACTTTTACTTGTTTTTAGAACTAATACAGCTTATGATAGATGGTGGGAAGGAAGAAAATTATGGGGCTCACTCGTGAATAATAGCCGTAATTTTGCCATTAAACTTTCGGTAATGCTTAATGATAAAGAGGATCTAGAATACTTTAAAAAATGGATTCCCATGTACGCAACTGTTCTTGATGAGCATCTAAAGGATATAGAAACTAGTAAAGAATTGTTTGATGATGCAATATTTGAAATAGACCATGAAAAACACAAACCGAATCAAGTTGCTAAATTATTATTTCAAAAAATAAATGAGCTCTATAAAACAAATGTAATTTCTGGAGATCAATTGATTGTTTTAAACGATGAAGTAAAATCATTTACAGAAATATGTGGCGCTTGTGAGAGAATAAAAAATACGCCTATTCCTTATTCTTACAGTGCTTTTTTGAAAAAATTCATATTCTTTTATGTAATGACTTTACCTTTTGGATACTCTTTTAGTTTAGGGTATTACGTCATACCTGTTGTAATATTTATCTTTTATGTACTGGCTAGTCTAGAATTAATAGCAGAGGAAATAGAGGATCCTTTTGGTACAGATGAGAATGATTTACCCACTCCAAAAATTGCAGCCAATATCAAGAAGCATATAGAGGAACTTATTTAAATTGTGTTAAAGTTTCAATTACTAGCTATTTAATTTTGTAAATTTAGATTCTGTTTTTTAACAAATTTAAAGATATGAATACAAATCGAGCTTTAATACAACCACCACTATTAACAAGTGAAAAATCTTTAAAAACATTAGTAGAAAACAGAACTGTTTACTCACTAAATCACTGTGAATTAAATATTTTCGAAACCTACGAAACATCAACTTCAGTACCATTACAATTTAAGGATTTTGTAGTTACTAGCATGTTGAGAGGTAAAAAAGTAATGCACCTTTTTGATGATCCTGGTTTTGTGTATTTACCAGGCGAAACAGTTGTTATTCCATCAAATGTGGCTATGAAAATTGATTTTCCAGAAGCTTCAAAAAGCAACCCTACCCAGTGTTTAGCTTTGGCGATAGACCCGAAAAAAATAACAGATACTTTACATTTTTTAAACGAAAGGTATCCTAAAGAAGGTGATAATCAATTCTGGCAATTGAATTACCAAAATTATTTTTTTTACAACAATATTGAATTAGCCACAACAATCAACAAACTGATCAAAGAATGTATGAGTGTCTCTATAACCAAAGATGCACTTGCCGACCTAACTTTGCAAGAATTATTAATTAGGATTATACAAACTCAAACAGCAAAAGCAGTAAGTGAAGGCTCGTTTTCACAAACTAATAATCCTATGAATCCTGTTATTGAATTTATAAGACAAAATTTAAAGGAAAAATTTAGCATGAAACTACTTAGCGAAAAAGCGTGTATGAGTACAACGTCTTTTTATCGTTTTTTCAAAAGAGAATTAGGCATGACACCCGTTGAATTTATAATAAACGAAAAGATAAAATGTGCCAAACAACTTTTAAAAAACCCGAGTATGCAAATCAACGAAATATGTTATCTCTCCGGTTTCGAAGACTGTAATTATTTCATAAGACTTTTTAAAAAACATGAAGGCATTACCCCAAAACAATACCAATTGTTGTATGTTAATTAATTCATTCAATATAAAATACAGGTTCTAAAGAAGTAGTTTCCTCAGGTGTAAAGAGTCGGTAAATAATTTTAAATGTTTTTTTCATCGGAGTTTCTAAAGAAAAACCGCCTACACCAAAAGCATCAATAACATCTAAAGTAAAGTGAGCATGTTTCCAATATTCGAATAAATCTTTATCCACCCAAAATTCTGTATTTTCAATCGTTCCAATGCATACATCCCCCATTCTTTGATAAAAACCTCCTTTTTCAAAACATTGTGGCTGTGTACCCTCGCAACATCCTCCTGCTTGATAAAACATCAAATCACCGTGTTTTTCTTTTAAAATTTTAATTAATTCAATTGCTTTTTCTGTGGCATCTATTCTTTTTTGCATCTTTATTATATTAATTTAAAAACCTGACAGAGAGAACTGCCAGGTTTGTTAATGAAATGAGGTTTATTAAAAATTGAAATTATTAAAAGAAACCCAACTTCTTTTTATCATAAGAAATAAGCATATTTTTAGTTTGACGGTAGTGACCTAACATCATTTTGTGGTTTTCTCTACCAATTCCAGATTGTTTGTAACCTCCAAAAGGCGCACCAGCTGGATAAGAATGGTATTGGTTAATCCAAACTCTACCTGCTTGAATTGCCCTTGGAACCTGATAAATTTCATGTGCATCGCGAGTCCATAAACCAGCACCTAGACCATACATAGTATCATTTGCGATGGCAATAGCCTCTTCTGTAGTCTTAAATGTGGTAATTGCAAGTACAGGTCCAAAAATTTCTTCTTGAAAGATTCGCATTTTATTATGTCCTTTAAATAAAGTAGGCTTGATATAATACCCCTCAGATAAATCATCACCCATTTCATTTGCCTCGCCCCCTGCTAATAGTACTGCACCTTCCTCAATACCAAGGTTAATGTAGGCCATAATTTTCTCTTGTTGAACTAATGAAGTTTGTGCGCCCATCATGGTGTTTGTATCAAGAGGGTTACCTAATTTTATAGCATTGGTTCGCTCAATAACTCTTGCAATAAATTGATCGTAAATGTCTTCATGTACCAATAATCTGGATGGACAAGTACATATTTCGCCTTGATTTAAAGCAAACATTACCGCACCTTCAACAGCCTTGTCAAAGAAATCATCATCGGCATCGGCTACAGATTTCATAAAAATATTAGGAGACTTCCCTCCTAGTTCTAATGTTACTGGTATATTATTTTCTGTAGCGTATTGCATGACTAATCTTCCCGTAGGTGTTGACCCTGTAAATGCTGCTTTTGATACTTTTTTATTGGATACCAAGGCACGACCTAATTCAGATCCAAATCCGTTTACAATGTTTACAACTCCAGCTGGTAATAAATCACCAATAAGTTCCATAAGGATTAGTATTGAAATTGGCGTACTTTCGGCTGGTTTCAAAACTACAGTATTTCCTGCGGCAAGTGCAGGAGCGAGTTTCCAAACAGCCATAAGAATAGGGAAATTCCATGGGATAATTTGTGCAATAACTCCTAGAGGTTCACTTAATGCAATAGAGACCGTTTGAGAATCAAGCTCTGTAATAGTGCTTTCTTCAGCTCTAATTACACTTGCAAAGTAACGAAAATGATCTACAGCAAGAGGTAAATCTGCTGCCATAGTTTCACGAATGGCTTTTCCGTTGTCAATAGTTTCAACAATAGCAAGATATTCAAGATTGTCCTCAATAACTTGTGCTATTTTATTCAATAAATTACTTCGTTCTGTAACCGATGTTTTACCCCAAGTTTGAAAGGCATTATACGCATGATCTACGGCAAGTTCTAAATCTTCTTTACTAGAGTGTGCTGCTTGTGTATACACTTTACCATCTACAGGTGAAACAACATCAAAATAGTTCCCATTTACAGGAGCAATAAATTTCCCTCCAATATAATTATCATATTTAGCCTTAAATTCAGGTCTTTGAAGTAATGTACTCATTTTATATTTTGTTTTTAGTTTATCCAAAAATATTTAACTATTAAGAAACTAAATAGCACAATTCATTCAATTTATAGCATAAAATTTTCAAATACATTTTTTTAAATATAATTTTATACGAATTAAATAATTTTAAATTTTTTTCAAAAGTTTTAAAAAACAGTAATTTAAAATGAATACAATTATAACTTAAAAAACAAAAAAAATAGTTTCTTACTACAAACTGCAATCCTTATATTTGCACGCGTCTTTGAAAACGGGACTTGTAAAGCAATATCATTAAAAAATACAAATGAAAATATCATACAACTGGTTAAAACAATTTATAAAAATAGACTGGAAATCCGAAGAAACAGCTGCATTGCTTACAGACTTAGGGCTTGAAGTAGAAGTGGTTGAAAAGTACCAATCTATTAAAGGAGGATTAGAAGGAGTAGTTATAGGTCATGTATTAACATGTGTACAACATCCAGATGCTGACAGACTGAAAATAACAACGGTTGATATAGGAACTGGAACACCCATACAAGTAGTTTGTGGTGCTAGTAACGTAGGTGCAGGACAAAAAGTACCTGTTGCTACAATTGGTACTGAATTGTATGATAAAGAAGGTAATGCTTTTACGATCAAGAAAGGAAAAATTAGAGGTCAAGAAAGTCACGGAATGATTTGTGCAGAAGACGAATTAGGTCTTGGCGAAAGCCACGACGGAATCATGATCCTTGACGATTCATTGGTTCCTGGAACAGCCACTGCAACTGTCTTTAAAATAGAAAATGATGAAGTTTTTGAAATAGGATTAACACCAAATCGTGCTGATGCTATGAGTCACCTAGGTACAGCAAGAGATTTGAGAGCTGGACTTTTACAAAATGGAGTTAGCGTAGAGCTTATTACACCTTCAGTTAGTAATTTTAGGGTAGATAAAAGAACTTTAAAGATTGATATTGATGTTAAAGAACCAAAATTAGCACCTAGATATTGTGGCGTTACAATATCTGGTATTGAGGTAAAACCTTCTCCTGCTTGGTTACAAAATAGATTAAAAGCTATTGGGTTAAACCCAAAAAATAACATTGTTGATGTCACTAACTATGTTTTACACGAATTGGGTCAGCCCCTTCATGCCTTTGATGCTGCTAAAATAAACGGAAAAGTAGTCGTACAAACTCTTGCAGCAGGGACTAAATTTACCACTCTTGATGATGTTGAAAGAGAATTACACGAGGAGGACTTAATGATTTGTGATGAAAAAGGGCCACTTTGTATTGCAGGTGTTTTTGGTGGAAAAAAATCTGGAGTTTCAGAAAGTACTAGTTCCATTTTCTTGGAAAGTGCCTATTTTAATCCTGTAAGTATTAGAAAAACAGCCAAGAGACATCAACTTAATACCGATGCCTCTTTTAGATTTGAAAGAGGGATTGATCCTAGCATTACTGAATACGCATTAAAGCGCGCTGCTTTACTAATTCAAGAAGTTGCTGGTGGCGAAATCACATCAGATGTAGTGAATGTGTATCCAAAGAAAATTGAAGATTTTAATGTTTTTCTAAACTTTAAAAATGTTAATAAAATCATTGGTCAGGAAATTCCAAAAGATACTATTAAAAAAATTCTAGTTTCATTAGACATTAAGGTAAATAGTGTTTCGGATGCTGGACTTGGATTGACTATTCCTGCTTACCGTGTAGATGTACAGAGAGAAATTGATGTTATTGAAGAACTTTTAAGAGTTTACGGTTATAACAATATTGCTTTTTCAAATAAATTGAATGCAACGGTTTTTAACGCGCCACGAAACGAAGATTATAAAATTCAAAATGTTATTGCCTCTCAATTGAACTCTCAAGGATTTCATGAAATGATGGCTAACTCATTGACAACGGCAAACTACGTTACACTTTCTGACCAACTAAATCCTACGAATAATGTAACCATGTTAAATCCTTTGAGTGCTGATTTATCAACCATGAGACAATCATTACTATTCTCTGGACTTGAAGCAGTATCGTATAACATTAATCGTAAAAACGCTGATTTAAAACTGTTTGAATTTGGTAAAACATACCACAATTACCTTGCTGGTTATGAAGAAAAAAAACATTTAAGTTTATTACTTACTGGTAATAGAAACCAAGAAAACTGGACTGGAACACAAAAAACTTCTGATTTCTTTTTGTTTAAAGGATATGTTTTGGGTATTTTATCTCGATTGGGTATTGATAAATTACAAACTAAACCAGTTGAACTTGATGTTTTTGCTGAAGGAATTTCACTTGTTGTTGGGAATGACACAATCGTATCATTAGGAGTAGTTAAAAAAGTAATATTAAAACATTTTGGAATCAAACAAGAAGTGTTTCATGCTGACTTTAATTGGGATTTAATCCTTAAAAAAATAAGTACTAAAATTAAATATACAGAGATTCCAAAATATCCTGAGGTACGCAGAGACTTAGCTTTATTGCTAGATCAAACAGTTAGTTATGAAAGCTTATACAACTTGGCTAGACAAACTGAAAAAGGACTTTTGAAAAACATTGATCTATTTGATGTTTACGAAGGTCAAAACTTACCCGAAGGCAAAAAATCATATGCCATGAGTTTTACCATTCAAGACAATGCAAAAACACTTACTGATACTCAAATTGATAAAATTATGAGTAAGTTGCAAAAGAACTTTGAAACGGAACTTGGTGCCGTTTTAAGATAATACATATTGTGGAAATTAAAAAAGCGGTTGCTTTAAATTGAAGTCGACCGCTTTTTTAAATATTTTGAAACACTAAAAATAGTTTACAATTTTCTTTTTAGCAGTAATCTTCTAAGTTTATTTCTTCGGCAATAAGCATTTGGATATCAGACATAATCAACATTGTTTTCAATTTGATTGCTCCAGCCTGTAATTGTTCATTTGATGTCGTAAATTTCCAAATAGCATCTACAAAATTTTCAAACGGTAAATCAGGATCATACTTTACAACTTTTGCCTGGCTAATGATCAATAAGATTTGCTTTACCAGTTCTCTACACTCCTCAACTTTTAATTCAAAGGGTTTCAAAACTGTCAATATCAAGCTTTGTAAATCATATAATATCTCCGAGGCAGCTTTTAATTGCGCTTTCTTTAAAGAGATACTTTTATTATCTGAAAATCTAGGAATTAACAATTTACTATGTAAACCAGACAATTCAGATACTTCACTGATAGTATATGTGCTTAAAATCTCTTCATTTTTAGCAATCCAAGCTGTTAATTTTTCGATAAAAAAAGGATCTTTTGTTTGAAGACTTCTTGTTATTTTTGGAAATTCTAACAAGTTATTTTTCAAAACGCTAACCAAGTTCAATGTTGATTTTCTCATCTTTATTCAGGTAATAATTTTGATTCTATTTCACCTTTAGCATTTTCAGATCTACTCCACTCCATTCCGTTTTCAGAAATTTTTAATTTAATGAAGATTAAATTTTCAGACTTAAGTTCTCTTAATTTATTAGCTTCAACAACTATATTAAGATTGGTTAAAGCCTCTACCTCTTTAGTAATTGTAATTTCTCGCGTTAAAACTGTAATTAAATCTTTAATAATCAAATCAATGTTTATTTTGGCTAATAACTCTTTGTTTATTAAAGCATATTTTTCAATTATCTTTAAATAATACACTACAATTTCTTTTGAAAAACCCGAAATAGAATCGTGACTGTTGGTTAGTTTAATTTGTTTTTCCAAAATACCTACTTGCTTAGCTGTCTCCGTTTGTAGCAATCTGGAAGGCTCTTTTGTGATTTTTAAGACTCCAAATTTTTCTAATAGAAAACTATAAACCAAAGTATTAATCTTGATACTATCAAAACCAATTACTGGAGGTTTTGAGATGTTTTCAATTTCATCTAAAGCAATGGGAATGGTCATTTCAACATCGTCAATTCGCATTCTTGGAATTGAAAAATGTTTCAAATAATCATGTTTTGCATATTCTTCGGCCAATTTTACAGTTTGAAGGTCAGACATTATTTTAGCATTGGTAAAACTAGCTACAATACTTCCTAGGTAATCATTTAATTTTATCATAGTTTTTTATTTTTTAAATAGATTGGCCACCCCAACAAGACAGCCAATCTATTTTAATATTATTACTCGTTTACACTAGCTATACTATCTTCTAGCATTGTCAATATACGATCTAATCCAGCTGGTAATTCATCATTAACAGCACGAACGTGTACGCCTAGATTATAGGTTTTCTCAACATTTGAACCCGTAACTGAAGTCCTCTTGTACGAAGCAGAAGCTTTGAAATTGACAATTTTGTAATTAATCCCCAGTTCAGCACTTACGTTAAACTCACTGGAAACACTTTTGGTCTCAGTAGAAGTAAGCTTAGCATTGAAATCAATGGTCATTTCCTCTATTCTGATACTTGGAATAGATAACATGGTTAAGAATGGAACTTTGATTTCGACTTCTTTTTCAAGAAATTTATCATTACTACCATTATAATCAGGATTAGGGACTGATTTTTTGTAGTTGAAATCTACATAACGCAACTGCTTTGGTGCTGTTGAAGAACTTCCTTCCTCAAAACCAACCGATTGTATAAAATTAACTTGTGCCATAGAGGCTGCATTTTGAGCTTGAACAGCTGCTTGTAATGGTCCACCGATGTAAACACTAAAATCTAAACTATTTAATTCTGCTACTAAATTTGACATAATTCTTATTGTTAAGTTTTTTTTCTTACTCTTATTAAGGTTTTTCAGATTCCACCTCTCCATTTTGTGCACCAAATGGTTCGGTACAAAGTTGAATCATAACAAGTTTGTACAAAAGAGTAAACACACCCTATTTTATTTTTCTATTTGCCCTAAAAAAAAGGGGATATTTCCCCTTGTGGTTTCTACTGAATTGAAATAGTTTTGCCCTGTTATCTTTTAATAATCTAACCTTAACTAAAAAAACATTATGGAACAAAAACAAGTAAAACCAAAACAATTAATTACCAAGGAATTTGCTAAATTGCTAAATGAAAATTATAATAAAACCAGATATCCTTTAATCAAGGAAGCTATAAAAAAAGAAGATGCTAATGCGATTTGGTTTTCAATAGTAGAATTAGAAAACTATATTGCTTACATAAAAGCCGAAGCAAAAAAACAAAAAGGTGAAATTGATGGAATTCGCTTTCATTTTGGCGCTTATCCTGAAGATAAAGCATATGCCGAAAAAGCAGGTTTAACAACTATTTTTTTAGCTCCAACAGGGTCAAAGAAAATTAAAAAAACTACAGAAGTGTCAAAAATGGAAAAATCTATAGAAAATGATGACTCCTTAAATATTGCACCATTAAACTATGGCTCTATTGGTAATCCACCTCCAATCCCTTATATTTAATAAATGTTTGAAGATTTAAGATTTTATATTATTTATTTAGCTTTATTATCAAGTTTAATAGGATTTCGATTCTATTATAAATTGCCTAATAATAAAGCTAAATTTATATTGTTTATAATTGTATTTTCGTTTTTAACGGAATTTATAGGCAAATACTTTACATTATGGACTGGATTAATTAATTTTTCAGTCTATAATTTTTATATGTTAGCTAGTTTCACTGCTTATATCGTATTGTTGTACGCGCTCTTACTTAAATTAGAATTTAAAAGAATTGCAATTTGCTTCTTAATTATCTTCTATTTATTTTACTTTTTTAACCTTTACTATTTTCAATATCATAACGATACCGTATTCACAAATAGTTTTGCACTTGGAGTAGTTTTTGTATTACTCTTATCATGTTGCTATTTCATAGAAATTTTTAATTCTAAAAAAATACTTAATTTCAAGAAATCAATTTACTTTTGGTTTATTCTTGGAATTTTGCTTTTTCACGTACCTTTTTTACCTTTTATGTTGGCTATAAAATGGTTTTTAATAAAAAATGATGAATCAATATTTAGCTTAGTGCTTTTTATATTGAATCTATTAATGAACGGCTGTTTTATCATTGGATTTTTATGGAGCGAAAAGAGATACAACTATTAATTATTTCACTTAGTATAATTTTCTTTACATTAATTGTAATACTACTGACTTTGTTCTTTTATTTTTCAAAGAAAAAGAATTCTTTTTTGATTGAACAAATGAAATCTAAGCACTACTTTCAATCTGAACTAGTAAAAACAAGGATAGAAATAAAAGATCAAACCTTATCCGAAATTAGTAAAGAACTTCATGATAATATTGGACAAATTTTATCTGTGGCCATAATGCAACTAAACTTATTTCTGCAAGACGAAAAAAAAATTGTTAAACCCAAAGAACTTAATAATCTAAAAGATATCATTGCAAACGCGCTGGATGAAATTAGAATTTTATCGCGAATAATTAATAAAGAAAATACCTTGCAATGCAATTTCATTGAAGCTATACAGCTAGATTTAGATAAAATTAAAAAATTAAAAAAAATCAAATGTATTTTAAATTGGGATGGAATTTCACCACAAATACATTTTGAACATGAATTATTTATTTACCGAATTTTTCAAGAAGCCATTCACAATAGTTTAAAACATTCGCATAGTGAAACCTTTGAAATCACAATTCAAACTTCAAAAAATCACTTCCTATTAACCTTAACAGATTTCGGAATTGGATACAATACCAATGAATTATCTACCGGTTCTGGATTGAACAACATGAAACTAAGAGCTCAACTTATTGGAGCATCAGTAGATATACATTCCAACAATAATGGCACCTCAATTAAGTTAATTTATCCTTTAACCACAAATCATGAAGACTACCAATAAAATAATTATTGTTGATGATCATCTACTCTTTTCTCAATCTTTAAAACTCTTAATAAATAGTTTTGATGATTTTGAAGTGGTTAATAGCTTCGAGAATGGCAAAGAATTTATCAATCATCTTCAAGAAAACCCTGACACCAATGTTGATCTAGTACTTTTGGATGTTAATATGCCCATCTTAGATGGATTAAGCACCATTAAATGGATAAAGGAAAACCAACCCAACTTGAACGTTATAGCCCTCTCAGTAAACAATGAAGATGAAACCATCATAAAAATGATTACCAATGGTGCCAAAGGATATTTACTAAAAGATACTAGCCCCAAAATATTTCAAGAAGCAATTATTGCGGTAATTGAAAAAGGCTTTTATTTTACTGAGTTAGTTTCATCTATTTTGATTAATCGAATTGATAATGACAGTAAAAAAATCATTTTAAAAGAAAAAGAGCTCATTTTCTTAAAACTAGCCTGTACCGAAAAAACATACAAGGAAATTGCAGACGAAATGTGTTTAAGTCCAAAAACAATCGATGGTTATAGAGAAGTCCTATTTGAAAAACTTGAAATTAAAACTAGAATTGGCCTTGTACTTTATGCTATAAAAAACAAAATCGTTATTATTTAAAATTCAATTTTAACCAAATAAATTTAATGAAAAATGCCCCAAATAGCATATCACTTTTTGGGGCATTTTCATATGAATACTTTTTTTACAAACTCTTAATTACAAATTCACTTCTTCTGTTGAGCTCATGTTCTTCTTCGGTACAGCTTTCTTCGGGAATACATTTTATAATTTGAACTGATTCACCATATCCTTTTGCAAAAATTTGTTTTGGTGAAATTCCTTGATCTAAAAAGTAATCTCTTGTAGCCTGTGCTCTTTTTTGAGATAAGTCTTTATTAAATTTTTCATTTCCTCTATTATCCGTGTGGGAACCTATTTCTACGATCATTTCTGGATATTTTTTCATCAAAGCAACAACTTTATTCAAGATAGTTTTAGAGTCTTTTCTGATGTACCATAAATTATAATCAAAATAAATAGGATCGGTCTTGATAATTAAGCGGTCTTTGTCTTTTACAACATCTTTTTCATTTGCTAAAATAGTAGCAACTTTTTCATTTTTTTTGGCTTCAGCTAATTCTTGATTTCTTTTTGCATCTATCGCTATGCTTTTAATTTTCTCAGCCTGAGCTACTTTTTCTTTTTCTTGTTGCAAAGCTAGAGCTGTAAGCCTATTTCTCTCTTCTACCTCTAAAACAAGTTGCTGCTCTCGTTTAATTGCCTCATTTGATTTAATTTGCATTGAAGCATCATTATTCTTTTTGCGCTCAGCATTAACTACTATTTTTTTGAATGCTGAAGTATAATTGTCTTTTTCTGCAGTAATTTTATAGGTGGATTTACATAATACTTCAAAACTTAATTTACCTTCGCTAGTTGTTGTGCTACTTTGTACTATTTCACCATCAGCGTTTAGTAATTGTACCAAGACATTATCTAATGGTAATTTAGTATCAATATCTGTAATAATTCCAGTTATATATTGCTTACAATCTTCAATAATCAATGGTTTCTCTTCTGTGAACGAATAAATATCGTCACTTCCAATACCTCCTAAACGGTTTGAGGAGAAAAAACCTTCCTTTATATCTGAATTAATAAAAAAAGCAAAATCATCATACCCCGAGTTTATGGGTAACCCAACATTTTCGGCTTGCGTAGGAACTCCATTTTGTAAATTCGAAACAAATACGTCTAATGCACCATACCCTTCATGTCCATTTGAAGAAAAATACAATTTGTTGTCTTTTGAAACAAATGGAAATTGCTCTTTTCGAGCAGTATTAATTGTATTACCTAAATTAAAAGGTACCCCAAAAGTATCTCCGTAAATTTCTACTGAAAAAATATCAAATGAACCCAATGTTCCTGGCATATCCGAAGCAAAATACAATGTTTTTTCATCCATGCTTAATGCTGGATGTTCTGTTGAATAATTATCATTGTTAAAAGGCAACGAAATTATATTTGTCCATTTTCCGTTATGCCATGAAGCTCTAAACAACTGTAAATTCGAAACTTTATCTTTATTTTTTCCGCGTCTGCCTTTTTTATAATTATTTCTGGTGAAAAACATGGTTTTCCCATCTTTTGTAAATACAGCATTTGATTCATGCATAGCTGTGTTTATTTTATTGTCAAAACTAGTGGCTACTGAGTCAACTGCGTTTACATTGCGTAACGGAATTGCCATCAAATCAAGATATGATTCGCCATTCCATTTAAAACGTTTATCAAACATACCCATTTTAGATTTGACACCTGCAAATACAAAAGAATTACCTGTAATAAAGCCTCCAAACTCCGTATTGGGTGTATTTAATTTCAAATTTTTAATTTGGTATCTATCCCCAATAGCAGTAACGTTTTCAAGAACTTGAAGGCAATTTTGATACTTTATCAAAACATCTTTATCTGATAAGGAAGCATAATATTTTTGTAAAACGGTATAAGCTTCATCATATTTTCCAGATGCTTTTAAAGTTTGTGAATATTTAAAATAATATTCTTCTCCAACTTCATTTCCAAAATTTGTAATTAAAAGTTTGTAGTAATACTGAGAAGTATTAAAATCATTGGTATAATAATAGCAGTCAGCAAGGTTTTGAATTACAATTTGCGAATTATTATCTTGTATTATTGATTTATACAATGGAATTGCTTTATTGTAAAAAGTGCGTTCAAAAAGTTGGTTAGCTCTTTTTAGATTGTCGTCTTGTGCATGAAGTAATTGGATAGAAAATACCAATAGTAGCAAGTATATTTTTTTCATAATTTATGTCTTAGAAAAATCGTGGTGATTTATCATATCCTCTGCTGGATAAATCTAAATTAAACAATACAAAAATTTCATGTGTTCCAGAGTTAAATTGACCTAAATTAGAAGTATTGTAATCATAGGCGTACCCAACACGAATGCTCGGTGTTACTTTCACATTTGTCATTGCACTTATAGCATCTCCAAAACGATATGCCGCTCCAAACTCAAACTTTTCATTGTACAAAACATTGGCAGTTACATCTAGAGATATTGGCGCACCCGAAACGTATTTTGACATAACAGCTGGCTTAAATTTGAATTGTTCAGATACTTGAAATACATATCCAGCTGTTAGGAAAACATGGGTGTTTTCTCTACTAAATGAATTGGTTCCTGACCTATTTTCAAATTGTTTTGTGGCTAATAAATTTGGGGCAGATAAACCCACATAATAATTGTCTGTAAAATAAAAGGCTCCAACACCTACATTTGGCATGATGTCATTTCTGTTTTCTGAAAAAGCATCATCTGTTCCAGGATTACCACTTTCAAATACAAAACCATCAAAATTTGTTTGCAAATTGGTAAATCCCGCTTTTACACCAAAGGATACTTTATGATTGTTATTAAACTCTAGTAAATAAGCAAAATCTGCAAAAAAATTATTTTCTTTTTTTGCTCCGCCACCTATATCATCTGATATTAATGAAAACCCTACTTCTACTTTTTCATTTACAGGCATGTGTGCAAATAATGTCAATGTTTTTGGTGCACCCACAGCACCCACCCACTGGGATCTATATAAGGCACCCAAATTTAAATTAGACTCTATGCCTGTAGCATATGCAGGATTTAAAACACTCATATTATACATGTATTGGGTATATTGAGGGTCTTGTTGCGCCGTTAATTTTGTTATTATCAAGAAAAGACTTGATAGTAGTATGAACTTTTTCATGTACTATTTTTTAAAAAATAAAGATTGTTATCTATTTAAATAAAGGCGTCCTTGCTTAGGGGAAATTCCGTCTTTATTAAAATGAATAACATAAAAATAAACTCCTTCAGGCGCTTTTCCGTTGCTACTTGTTTTAGAGTCTGATGAAGTACCATCCCATTTTGGCTTGTTTTTATTAGCTGTATACATGAGACTTCCGTATCTGTTGAATATTTCTAATGTATAATTAGGATAGATAAAATCAATATCCGGAATAGAAAAAGTTTCATTTACACCATCACCATTGGGTGAAAACCCATCTGGAATAAAAAATTGAGGCGGGACATCACAATTAGTTAAGGAAACTGTTACTTGTAAAGGAGTTGTTGATAAACAATTGTTTGCACTTATAGAGTCAAAACCATAATATATTCCATTATCACGAAGTAATGCTGTGGTTGCTAATAAATTTCCTCCTGTAACAGCATCATACCATACTACAGTTCCATTTGAAGCAACATTATTAGATAAACTTTGAATAGTAGGCAAATCTAACCCACAAAATTTTTCACCATTTTGTAGTAGAACAGGAGTTTGCAATTCATTAATAACAACTTGAGCAAGAGCTAAACCAGATTCGCACCCGGTAGTTGTATTTATCTCTTTTACGTAATAATTCGCAGATTGTAAAACCGTTGCCGCAGGTAAGGCAGTTGAACTTGTAAGTGAATTAAACCATCTGTACTGAGGACCATTAGGTACTAGACTAGCTACGGTTGCATTTTGGACTTTACAAAATTCTTGGTTGCTTGTAATAGGTGTAATAGGCAAGGCGTTAATCACAAAATCTTTGCTAATAGTATTCATTAAAGCAAGACAGCTCGTATTTGAATCTGTAAGAGATTGTAAATTAAATAATGTTGTTCCGGTATTGGATAATAATGAATTAGGAATGGTATAAGTGGCTCTACCAGCATTAACAAGCAAAGGAACCATTTGAACACCGCTAGTATTGGCACCAGACAAAGAGTAACTAATTATTATAGCGGTTAAATTCCCTAATCCTGAAAGTTCTACAATTACGGGCTGATCTTTACAAACCGCTCTAATAGCAACTGATAAATTGCGCGCATCTGGTAGCGCTTTTATCAAAAATGAACTAACTATTGATGCGGTATTAGTACAATTAGTAGCCAAGTTTGTAATTCTGCTTATGATAAAATTAGTATTTCCCACATTAGGAATTTGCGAAGCAGGAATCTGGAATGATGCAACTCCTGCACGAACCGTAATGCTCATGCTTTGATTAGCGAGACTATTACTTCCAGATAAAGAATACACAATACTATAATCCCCATATGTTAGATTACTAATTCCTGACAAAGTAACTTCTGCATTTGTTGATTGACAAATAGAATTTATAAGTAAGGAGGCATTATTTGTTTGTGGAATTGGGTTTATTACAATATCAGCGGCAATAGCAGGAATTATATTAGTACAAATACCTAGAGTGGTTGCGCTTTCTATATTGAGTATAGTTATGGTATAATTTCCAACAGTATTAAAATTACTAGATGGCAAAGGAAAAGTAAAAACGTTATTGGTAAAATTTTGCGTTGTAGAAAAAACAGTAGAATTACCAGAAATGGTATATGTAACCGTATAAACTCCATTGGGAATAGCAACTACATTTCTTATCGAAGCTGAAAAATTTGTTGTACCGCGCTCATTTTCACAAATTGGTGCATTTACCTGCAAAGTGGCACCTGTATAATCCAGCTGTTTTTCAAGGGTAATAAACAACACTGATGTTTGATCAACACACACGTTGTTATCTGATAAAACAGTATACGTAAAACGGTAAAATCCGGGTCCACGTGTGTTGTATATATTTTGAATGTTTATAACAGAGTCCGTATCATCAGTATCATCTAACTCGTTAGTGCCACTTTCTCGCCATACACCTCCAGCATCCTCGCCTACTAAACCATCAAATAGATTGTAGTTAGTATAAGAGTTTAACTCATTAGAACATAATTTGACATCGTCCGGTGTTCCAGCACGAGGCGAACGATATATGGTTACAAATATTTTTACATCTGGTGGAGCAGGACATGAACCTATAGCAGGAATAGAATAGGTGTATTCATATGTACTACCGGGATTTAGATTGATGGTATTAAGAGTATTGTTTGATAATCCAAGGCTAGTGGTATTTCCTACCCAAGTACCACCTATTTGTGGAGGAAGAAAATCTCCATTAAAGGCTTCAAATAAATTATATGCAGATTCTGTATTACAAATAGAGGTATTCGCACCAGGAACTCCAGTATATCCTCCAATTCGAACCGTAACTATAGCTGTATCAATGCAACCTGAACTTGTTGTAACGGTATAAGAATACCTATATGTTCCGCTACGACGAATTAATTGAGCATTTAAAATTCCTGTGGTTCTATTGAGACCGCCTGATCTATCTTCATCTCTCCACGTACCGCCAGCAGAATGCGAACCAAGTTGCGTTTTAAGATCTATGTTTCTACTGGAAATGTTTGTTATATCACAAATATCAAGCGCTACGTTATCAGTACCAGCAATTCCTTCACATTGACTGTAAGCAGAATGCGAAAGAAAAGCGAAATAAAAAACAACAAAACAAACAACCTTAGTCGAAAAAAAAGGTGATTTTATAGTCATAGTATTAAAATTTAAACAAAACTACACTTTTTTTTAACATTTATTTAAAAATCGTTTATTTATAAGAAAAATAAGTAAAGAAAAGTTTCCATATTTACGATTTTACAAATTGATTATAATAAAATAGCCCCACACAAAAAGTGTAGGGCTACAAAAACTAACCAAAAATCAACCTCATTCTTACATTTATTTTTTAGGTAACACAACAGTATCTACTACGTGAATAACACCATTTGATTGGTTCACATCCGCAATAGTAACTTTTGACTGAACACCATTTTCATCTGTAATGTAAAGATCTTTACCTTTCATCCAAGCTGTTAATGTTCCGCCACTTACTGTTTTTAGTGTAGCTTTTCCATTTCCTGCTTTAATTGCTTTTGCAATATCTACAGCATTCATTTTACCTGCAACTACATGGTAAGTTAAGATAGTTTGCAATGTTTTTAAATTTTCTGGTTTTAATAAAGTATCAACTGTACCTGCTGGCAACTTATCAAACGCTGCATTTGTTGGGGCAAAAACGGTGAATGGTCCTTTACTTTGTAATGTTTCTACTAGTCCGGCTGCTTGTACTGCTGCAACTAGTGTGGTGTGATCTTTTGAATTTACAGCATTTTCAACAATGTTTTTTGAAGGATACATGGCAGCTCCACCTACCATTACTGTTTTTTGAGCGAAAGAAGTTGCTCCAAATACTAATGCCATAAAAGCAACTGATAAAAATTTTCTAGTTTTCATAAAATTTATTTTTTTAAGTTATATAAAGTCATTTACGCACCTTTTATGAATATGGTTTCAAGTAAAAAACAAAGAAAAGCAAATTAAAAATACAAGTGTCTATACATCAGTACATTGACAAATAAAAATATAAATAAATTAGCACTTTTTTAACAACCGTAAACTATTTTTAGTACCTTAGAATATAAAATTTATGCAATGAAAAACCTACCTGAAAAAATTAGAAGCAAAAAATTAGAGTCTAGAGTTGATTTAACCGCTATGGTTAGCGTGTCTTTTCTTTTGATAGTGTTTTTTATGGTCACTATTGATTTGGCAAAGCCGAAAATGATCGAATATTATTCTGGAGAAAGAGGTGGTTGTGGTCCTGAACCAATATGCAATATGCCAGATGAAATTCGAACTTATACAATTTTACTCGATGATAATGATAAACTCATAACATATCATGGTTTGTTATTTGCACCACTGCAAGGTCCAAAAGAATCGCTCTATGGTAAAGAAGGTATTCAAAGGGAACTTTCAGTAATAAATTCTAAAGTGCATGCATACACATCGGCAATAGGTAAACCTAACAGAGGACCAATTGTGATTATAAAACCGAGTAAAAAATGCAACTATAAAAACTTAGTTGACATTCTAGATGAAATGGCTATTGCCAAAATTGATACCTATGCGATCGTTAATGAGTTTACTCCAGAAGAATCTCAATTATTGGCAGCTAATTAGCCCCATAATTTTTGAGTCGTTGAAATAAATACCAATGTTAAAACGTAATTGACAGCTGCAAATAAACTCCCTAGCCCTGATAGCAGCGTAAATCCTTTTTTATAGGATACAGCCATTTAAGGGCTGTATCCTATAAAAAAGATTGAAGTGAATAGCAGGAAAAAGCTCCTAGAAATAGAACTACAAAAAAAGTCCCACATTGCTGTGGGACTTTCTATTTATAAAAAAACGGAGAATTATTTTTTATCTGATATTTTTAACTTAATTTTTAATGAACTTCATACTGGAAATTCCTTTATCTGATTTTACTTTTACAAAATAGTTACCTGATGAAAGTTTTGAAACATCAATTTTTGATTCTGACTTAGCATTTGGGACAGCAATAACTACTTGCCCTAATATATCATATATTGTTAAAGACTGTAACTCTATATTTTGTTTGGCAATAATATTTAATTCTTCATTTACTGGATTTGGATACAAACTGAAATAATTAGAAAAATCAAAATCATGAATATTTAAAGTAGTTTCAATTTTTGATGTCGCTTTGTTTGTTAGTATTGGGAAATTATAATCAAAATAAATATTAGCCTCGTTGGTAAATGAATCCCCAACTTTTAAAGTTGGAAGCGTTTTAATTTTAAAAGCAATGTAACCGTCATTATTTGCATCATCAAAAGGGAGATTGATGTTTTCGAAGATAAATTCTACTTTGTTTCCATCTGAAATTTTGGTAATATAAGAATGACTTGAACTAGTTGGAATTAAACTTGAAATATCAAATTTTGACAAATCAATCATATCTTTTATAACAACGTTTTGTGCTGCATAAGTCCCTGTATTTTCAAAACGAATCATGTAATGTACATACTGCCCAATCAAATCTGGTTTGATTTTATTGCCCTCTAAACATGTCTTATCATTTGGATCGTAAGAACCAACAACAGTTTGATTTAAAGTGAATGCATTGTCAATTGGTGTTTCATCTGGTCCTTGCGATGTTATTGTGGCTACAAATGTTAATAGATCACCATTGTTTACTGCAGGAGTTTCCATTGGTGAATTTACATTTAGTATAAAAGTTATTTCTTTACTTTCAAATGGTTTAAGATTTGTAAAATTCCAAGACAGACTATTTACTTTTTGATCAGTTGCAACTGGAATCGCTAAAATAAAATCCAAAGTAGTATCATCAAAAGTTAGATTTACGGAACCAGATTGTGTTTGATTTCCTTTATTTTTATAAACTATTTTATATTTTGAGTCAAAACCAGGTCTAGAGTTTTGTATGGGCAATAATGTGATTTCTAAATCCGGATGTACACCAATTGGCGTAATACAAAAATCTCGGATAATAGGATTGGTTTGAGTTGGGAAATTGATATTTACTGTTGATGGAGAAATAGTGAAATAATTTGAGTTTTCTAATGCTGGAGTTATAGTGTACATTCCTGCTTGTAGTGGAATTGAATATTTTCCAGAAGCATCAGATATTAAACTTCCAGAAATTGAACCATTTATCAATTTTAATTTTACATATGGGACACCATTATCTAAAAAATCACAACCATTAGCATTACTGTCTAATTTATTATTTCCTTTAATTGTATAAAAATTTCCGCCTGGAGTAAACGAACAATATGAATTTACATTACAACCACTCATTTTATTGGTTAAAATTTGTGCTTCTACATTTGATATTTGTATATCGTCTGCACATATATAAGTTAAACCAGGATTATTGCCAAATTCTAGATTTTTCTCATTGATACCGTTTTTTAAAAACAATGACTTCAATAGATTATTATTACAATATAATGAGCCAAGACTAAACAAATTACTAACATCCAAATTTGTAAGAAGATTATAATAACATGCTAGAGATTGAATTTTTGTTGAATCATTAAAATTCAAAGAAGTAAGTTTATTACTTTGACAACTCAAATCTAATAAATTTGTTAAACCACTCAAATCTATTGAACTTAGTAGATTCGAATAACATACTAAAGTCTGTAAATTACCTAGCCCACTTAAATTTAATGATTTCAGTTGATTAGAACTACAATGTAAAGTTTTAAGATTAGCTAAACCGTTCAAGTTTAGTTGTGACAATTTATTAGAATCAAGATACAAATTATTTAGGTTTATTAGACCTGTAACATTTACAGATGTAAGAGCATTATTAGATCCTTGAACAGTTTGAAGTTTAGTCAAACCAGTTAAATCTAACGACGTTAGTTGTAACTGGTTGCAATACAAATTTTGAAGATTCGTGAAATTTTTAATTCCAATTAAAGAAGTAATAGGTTGTGTTGAAGCAATAAATAAATAACTTACTTGTAATGCTTCATTGACTTGAATTTCACCATCAGCATTCTTATCAATCCTAATTATCTTGCCAGTTAAATCTTTAGCGGTAGCAGTAAAACAATTAGAATACACCAAATTATTTTTAAAATTTACATCCGGAACATTAACAATAACATCACTATTTGGATTGGAAGAACAAGAGGAATCTATTACCAGACAATTATAACCGGCACCATTTTGGCCATACTTAGATGTTCTTTGTTGCAAATAAGGAATTAGACCAGAATTAGCACAAATATATTGTAAAGCAAATTGAGTGTCAAAATTAAATAAATGAGTTGGATCATTACTATTAAACCCAATGTCCTTTAAATAAAGTGATTTTAAACTTGTGTTAAAATCAAGGTCAATAATATTTAGATTTGACAAACCATTTAAATCTAATGAACCAAATGGATTTGCTCTACAATTTAAATTTTGAAGTTTTTTTGAACTTTTAACATCTATAGATTTCAGCATATTACGAGAACAATTTAGAACTTGAAGATTTGTTAAACCACTAACATTCAGCGTTACGAGATTATTAGTAGAGCAATTTAAATTAGTTAGATTAATCAAATCTGTAAGTTCAAGTGCAATAAGGCTGTTATTTCTACAATTTAATTGTTGAAGACTTGTTAGTCCACTTATAATTAATTTATTAAGGGTTATATTACTGCAATCTAAACGCGTTAGATTTGTTAATCCACTTAAATCTAATGTCGAGATATAAGAACTATTATCATGACAATCTAAATCAATGAGATTTTTTAATCCCCCTAAATTCAAGGATGAAAAATTATTACTTGAACAATTCAAAATTTGAAGATTTGTTAAACCACTCAAATTAATTGAAGATAGGTAATTAATATCACAAAATAAAACTCGAAGGTTATTCAAGCCTGCAATATTTAATGAAGTAATTTGATTATCTGAACAATATAAGTTTTGAAGATTTATCAAACCTCCTAAATCTAAAGAAGTAATTTTGTTGTTTGAACAATACAAACTTTGCAGATTGGTAAAACTCAAAACACCTTGTAATGAAGAAAGAGTCGAATTACTCATATCTAAATAACTAACTTGCAATGCCTCAGTAAGTTCAATTTGATTATTATAATTAGAATCTATTTTAAAATAATTCCCAGATAAATTTTTTGCAATAGTATTTGTCGTATTCGCTTGTAATAACTTCGTTTTAAAATTAGCATCTGGAATATTTATAATTTGAGCATGAACAGTAGTCAGAGAAACTAATGTTATCAATAAAAAGTAGATTTTTTTCATATATAAATATTTAGAAAACAAATATATACATTTGATTTTAACTAGTGCTTTTTCTTATTAAAAATAACCACAAAAAAAGTCCAACATTGCTGTGGGACTTCTGTTTATAAAAACTGAAAATTATTTTTTTTACTAAAATTTTTAACTCAATTTTTAATGAACTTCATACTGGAAATTCCTTTATCTGATTTTACTTTTACAAAATAGTTACCTGATGAAAGTTTTGAAACATCAATTTTTGATTCTGATTTAGCATTCGGGACAGCAATAACTACTTGCCCTAATATATCATATATTGTTAAAGACTGTATTTCTATATTTTGTTTGGCGATAATATTTAATTCTTCATTTGCTGGATTTGGATACAAACTGAAATAATTAGAAAAATCAAAATCTTGAGTCTCTAAGGTAGTTTCAAATTTTGACGTCGCTTTATTGGTAAGTATCGGAAAATTATAATCAAAATAAATATTAGCCTCATTGGTAAATGAATCCCCAACTTTTAATGTTGGAAGCGTTTTAATTTTAAAAGCAATGTAACCATCATTATTTGCATCATCAAAAGGAAGATTGATATTTTCGAAAATAAATTCTACTCTATTTTTATCAGAAATTTTAGTAACAAAAGAATGACTTGAACTAGTTGGAATTAAACTTGAAATATCAAATTTTGACAAATCAATCATATCTTTTACTACAACGTTTTGTGCCTGATAAGTTCCTGTATTTTCAAAACGAATCATGTAATGTACATACTGCCCAATCAATTCTGGTTTAATTACATTGCCCTCCAAACAAGTTTTGTCATTTGGATCGTAAGAACCAACAACAATTTGATTTAAAGTAAATGTATTGTCAATTGGTATTTCATCTGTTACTTGAGATGTTATTGTGGCTACAAATTTTAATATATCTCCGTTATTTACTGCAGGAATTTCAGTTGGTTTATTTACTGTCAATGTAAAACTTATTTCTCTGCTTTCAAATGGTTTAAAATTTGTAAAATCCCATGATAAGCTATTTAATTTTTGAGTAGTTACAACTGGATTTGCTGAAATAAAATCCAAAGTAGCATCATCAAAAGTTAGATTTACGGAACCAGATTGTGTTTGATTTCCTTTGTTTTTATAAATTACTTTATATTTAGTTTCAAAACCAGGTCTGGCAACTTCAAGCGGAATTAGCGTTATTTCTAAATCAGGATGCTCACCGTTAGCAGTAATGCAAAAATTTTGACTAAATGGACTAGCTTGAGAAGGGAAGGATACAATAAATCTAGTAGGAGAAGCATTAAAATAAGTAGGATTTTCAAAAATAGGAGTAACTGTTTGAGAACCAGACTGAACAGGAATTGAATAATTACCAGATTTATCAGGACTTATCTCTCCAACTGTTAAACCATCTGATATATTGATTTTTAAATTTGGAAATGCAAAATCAGAAACATCACAACCATTATTATTGGGATCAAATTTAATATTACCTTTAATCGTATAAAATTTTCCACCTGGGGTAAAAGTACAATAAGAATTCACATTACATTTTGTATAATTATAAGAAAGATTTAAGTTATTTATTCTATCTAATTCATTTTCATCTATACAAATATATTCTAAGTTTGAATTACCAGAATAATTTATATTTTGCTCAAAAAAACCATTTTTTAAATATAATGATTTTAATAAATTATTAGAGCAATTTAAATCTTCAACTAATTTATAATTATTCAAATCTAAAGATGTTAATTTATTATTTGAACAATCGAACAATTTATTATAAGGTGAAGATCCAACTACAAGATTTGCTATTTGGTTATTAGCACAACTAAACCTTTCTAGGCCTTTAATAGCCGAAATATCGAGATTACTTATTAAATTATTATTACAAAAAAGAATATATAAATTTGGTAAATTACTAACATTTAAAGATTTTAAAGAATTATAATCACAATTTAATTGCCTAAGTTTTGTAAGATTACTAATGTCTAAAACAGCTAAATAATAATTACTACCACATAATAAAGTATCCAAATTGACCATATGATTAACATTTAGAGTTGATAAGTAATTATATTGACAAATTAAAATCCTCAAATTAGACATACTTGATAGATTTAAACTTGATAAATTATTTCTTGTACAATCAAAACTTGAAATTTTTGGGTGATTTCCTAAAATTATGGAAGTTAATTTATTATTATCACAAGTAAATATTCTTAGATTAGCCAAATTACTTACATCTAAATTCACAATTTGATTCCATCGACAATTTAATGTTTCAAGTTGTACCAAATGATTAACATTTAAATATGT
This sequence comes from Flavobacterium sp. CECT 9288, assembly GCF_918731615.1. Lineage (NCBI taxonomy): Bacteria > Pseudomonadati > Bacteroidota > Flavobacteriia > Flavobacteriales > Flavobacteriaceae > Flavobacterium > Flavobacterium sp. CECT 9288. Next base: position 1,761,852 of record NZ_OU957226.1, read on the forward strand.
TAAATTATTAAAAGAACATTCGATTGATTTCAAATTTACAAGTGTTGTAAGGTCTAAAGTTGCAAGTCTATTAGTACTACAATTTAATTGATTAATATTTATAAAATATTGTATACCTTCTAAAGATGTTATTGAAGAAGCCTGTAAATATAAAACTGAAACCTGTTTTGCTTCCGCGTCTTCGATATTACCATTATTATTTGAATCTATTTTAAAAAAATTCCCAGATAAATTTTTTGCAATAGTATTTGTCGTATTCGCTTGTAATAACTTCGTTTTAAAATTAGCATCTGGAATATTTATAATTTGAGCATGAACAGTAGTCAGAGAAACTAATGTTATCAATAAAAAGTAGATTTTTTTCATAAGTAAATATTAGAGAAACAAATATATACATTTGATTTAAACTAGCTCTTTTTCTGATTAAATAAATCCTATAGAGCAAAAAAAAGTCCCACATTGCTGTGGGACTTTCTATATTCAAAAAATCAAGAAATTATTTTTTCTCTGATTTTTCCATTTTAGCTTTCAATGCAGCTAACATATCATTGTTATCTCCTAAAGTTGCAGCTGGTGCATTTGTAGAAGAGTTAGATGATGTGTTCTCTGAAGCTGATTTCACATTTTTCTCTTCTTCTTCACGGAAGATAGCAGTGTGAGATGCAACTACTCTTTTGAATTCTTTGTTGAATTCGATTACTTTGAAATCAGCAGTATCGCCTTTTTTCAATTTCTTTCCGTCTTCTTTTTCAAGGTGACGAGTTGGAATGAAAGCAACGATATCATCTCCGAATTCTACAGTAGCTCCTTTGTCAACAATCTCAGAGATTTCACCATTGTGGATAGTTCCTACAGCGAAAGAATCTTCATACTGATCCCAAGGATTAGCAGTTGTTTGTTTGTGACCTAAAGATAATTTACGTCCGTCAACATCTAACTCTAATACTACTACTTCTAATTTCTCACCAACATTTACAAATTCAGATGGGTGTTTGATTTTCTTAGTCCAAGATAAGTCAGAGATGTAGATTAAACCATCAATTCCTTCTTCTAATTCTACGAAAATTCCAAAATTTGTAAAGTTTCTAACGATACCTGTATGCTTAGAACCTACTGGGTATTTAGCAGTGATATCAGTCCAAGGATCTTGAGACAATTGTTTGATACCTAATGACATTTTACGGTCATCTCTATCTAAAGTTAAGATAACAGCTTCAACAACATCACCAACTTTTACGAAATCTTGAGCAGAACGTAAGTGCGTAGACCAAGACATTTCAGAAACGTGGATCAAACCTTCAACACCTTCAGCAACTTCAATAAATGCACCGTAATCAGCGATTACAACTACTTTACCGTTAACTTTATCACCAATTTTTAAATCAGCATTTAAAGCATCCCACGGGTGAGCGTTTAATTGTTTCAATCCTAATTGAATTCTTGTTTTCTCATCATCGAAATCAAGGATTACAACGTTTAATTTTTGATCTAATTCAAGAACTTCAGATGGGTGGTTGATTCTAGACCAAGAAAGGTCAGTAATGTGAATCAATCCATCAACTCCACCTAAGTCAATAAACACACCATAAGAAGTAATGTTTTTAACAACACCTTCTAATACTTGTCCTTTTTGTAATTGACCAATGATTTCTTTTTTCTGGATTTCAATATCCGCTTCAATAAGCGCTTTGTGAGATACAACTACGTTTTTAAATTCGTGGTTAATTTTCACAACTTTGAACTCCATCATTTTGTTTACGTATACATCGTAATCCCTAATTGGCTTAACATCAATTTGAGATCCTGGTAAGAACGCTTCAATTCCGAAAACGTCAACGATCATACCACCTTTAGTTCTGCATTTAACAAAACCATTAACGATTTCACCTGTTTCGTTAGCCGAAATAACTCTATCCCAAGATTTGATAGTACGTGCTTTACGGTGAGATAATACTAATTGACCTGTTTTATCCTCACGGATGTCAATTAATACCTCAACAGTATCACCTACTTTTAATGCTGGGTTGTAACGGAATTCATTCAATGAAATTACACCTTCGGATTTAGCGTTGATATCAACGATAACGTCTCTATCTGTAATTCTTACAACTGTTCCTTCTACAACTTCCTCTTGATCAGTTGCAATAAAAGTTTTAGAAACTAATTCTTCAAACTCTAATAAGTTTTTTTCATCAACAGCATCAATACCTTCTTCGAAATTGTGCCAGTTAAAATTTGCTAAAAACTCTTCTTGTGATTTTACTTGTTCAGACATGCTGATTAAAAATTTGTATTCTGTATTTTCTTGAGTTTCATGATGTGATAGAAAACAGCAGAAGTTGTTGGTATAATTTACTGCAACCCAATGGAAACTCTTATTCACCAAAAGGTGTGCAAAAGTAACACATTAATCTTGAATACCAAAATTTTAAACCTTAGATAATTGTTTATCAATCAGGAGCGAAATTTAACATGATAATAGAATGCTATCATTCAAAATAGGAACATAATACAATGAAATCAACTTTATCAGTACATTTTCTTACTAATTACATATATTTGTAAGAAAAAAAGGTTTATGTACAATTCATTTCAAATTTTTATACCTAATAAAAACAAACATACACTTAATATTAATTTAATTTATTATATCCCTTTGGCAGTATTTGTAACCTTATTTTTTAATATGCACGTGCAACCTTACCACAATATTATCAACTTGATACTGATAGTATTTCTTATTGTTCACATATACTTACGTGTTACGAGAACAGATAGAATTAAGCCAATCAAAGGCAAATTAGAAGGATTCATTGTTTTTGAAAAAGAATACCTTATCGTTAACAATACTAAAATTGATTTGTCAGAAATTCAATCCATTCAATTATCTATAGGGGATTTTATCGGGGAACTCTATTCGAGAGTCAATCCTCACAGTCCTAATTTAATACCTTTAGCTTCAAACGGTACAAATAATTGGATTGAATATTGTTTACAAAATGGTGTCAAAAATAAAATCTTTTTCAGACAAGAATATGAGGCGCAACATGAATCAATATACCCTTTTTTACGAACGCTAATTCAAATAAAAACAATAACACTATCTGAAGTTTTGAAAATTCTGGATTTCGAAAGTGATTATAACATTCAATCTTTTAAAGAATCAGTAAACAATTAAGTGATTCATTAAAAAACCCGATACAAATTGGCATCGGGTTTTGAATTTATTTTAGTGACTAATTTGCTCTACATCTTCAGGATTATGCTTGTGCTTGAACAAAACTGCAAAAGCTATTGCAATTGCTAGCGCGTACAAAGCAAAAGATAGCCAAATTGTGTGCCAATCTTTCATAAGTATAACCGAATCAAAAAAGCCGTCTGCACCAATAGTTTTACCTTGACTTGTAACAAACTCAGCCATTTTTGCATTAGTAGGTTCCGTTTGCAAGAAAGCTGCTAAATCACCAGTTCCTGCAAATGATTTGGTGAAAAATTTATCAATTGCCCAACCAGAGGTAAAACTACCTAAAACTGCTCCAACTCCATTGGTCATCATCATAAACAATCCTTGCGCTGACGATCTGTTTTTAGCATCAGTATTAGTCTCTACAAATAATGAACCTGATATATTAAAGAAATCAAATGCCATTCCGTACACAATACAAGACATAATAATCATCCACAAACCGCTTGTTGGATCTCCGTAAGCAAACAACCCAAAACGCAATACCCAAGCCAACATACTAATAAGCATTACTTGTTTGATACCAAAACGCTTCAAGAAAAACGGAATTGCCAATATAAACAAGGTCTCAGAAATTTGAGAAATCGACATGATAATTGTAGAATATTCTACTACAAATGAATCGGCGTATTTAGGAAAATGCTTAAACTCATCTAAGAAAACATCACCGTAAGCATTTGTTAATTGCAAAGCGCCTCCTAAAAACATAGAGAAGATAAAAAACAAAGCCATTTTATAATTTGCAAATAATTTAAACGACTCTAAACCTAAGGTCTCCATTAAAGAAGCATTCTCTTTAGACAATCGTTGTGGTTTGCATGGCGGTAAAGTAAAGGCGTATAAACCTAGTACTACCGCTGCTAAACCTGCAATGTAAAATTGATAGGCAGTTGCTTTATTACCAGTTAAGTTGGTGATCCACATTGCTGCAATAAAACCAATAGTTCCAAAAACACGGATAGGTGGAAAACTCTTCACTACATCCAAACCATTTGTTTTTAAAGCATTGTATGAAATTGAATTACTCAGTGCAATTGTTGGCATATAACAACACATAGCCAATAACATAATGTAAATAAAATTTTCAGGTGTAGTAACTTGCGGAATATAAAACAAAACCGCAGCATACAATATATGTAGAGCTCCATATAACTTTTCAGCATTGATCCATCGGTCTGCTAAAATTCCCGTAAGCGTTGGCATAAACAAAGAAGCGATTCCCATGGTACTAAAAACCAATCCAAACTGCGTTCCCTCCCATCCTTTCGTACCAAACCAATAATTTGCAATTGTTATTAACCAAGCTCCCCAAACAAAAAACTGGAGAAAACTCATTATTACCAATCTATTTTTAATTCCCATGAGATGAATTGTTTTTTTACTTTAAAAAATTTACAAGGCGTAAATCTACCATTAAAAATGATATCTGCAAATAATTATATCGTTTTAGTGATTTCGTTTACCATTTCTAAAACTTGAGCAAATTGTTCCTCACGACTTAAATGTGAATTGTCAATTTCAATTGCATCTTCCGCCATCACTAAAGGTGAATCTTCTCGATGGGTATCTATGTAATCCCGTTCTTCTACATTTTTCAGGACTTCTTCATATGTTACTGTATCTCCTTTAGCTATTAACTCATCATATCGCCTTTGTGCTCTGGTGCTAGCACTTGCCGTCATGAATATTTTAAGCTCGGCATCAGGAAATACCACAGTACCAATGTCTCGTCCATCCATAACAATAGCCTTGTTCTTGCCCATTTCCTTTTGTTGTTCCACTAATTTAGCTCGAACTTGAGAAACCTCAGCAACTTTGCTCACAAAACGCGATACTTCAATGGTTCGAATTTCGGTTTCAACATTGACATCGTTCAAAAAAACCTCTGCAAATCCTAACTCCTTATTAAATTCAAAATGCAGTTTAATAGCAGGCAAACTCGCAATTAAAGTGGTACTATCAAAAGCATCTGCATTAATGTATCCTTGTTTCATTGCAAAAAAAGTTACGGCACGATACATTGCTCCTGTGTCTACATAAATATATCCTAAATGTTTTGCTAATTGTTTTGCTAGCGTACTTTTTCCCGTTGATGAAAATCCATCTATTGCAATGGTAATTTTTTTTGTCAAAATATAAAATTTAAGGTAATTGAAATGAATAAACTATTCTTGAAAATTTATGGTGAGCCCAAAGAGACTCGTGTTTCCTGCAAGCGTATATCTGGAATAGGAATAATTAAACTTGAGTTTGTTTAATTTGAGTCCAAAACCGAATGAAAGTCCAGAAAAATTACGTTGTTCTTGAATACGTAATTCCTCGGCTCGCCTAAAATTGTATCCCAAACGCAAGTTGAATCCTCTTTTTGGGAACAACTCTACTCCAGCAATTACATGCCTCAAAGCATTATTTACAAAAGATACTTTTTCAGGAGTTGCTGTTCCATTAAAAGATTGTTCTGATCGTGCTGGATTAGCAAAAGCAATATTCCATTGTTGTAAATTCTCTAATGTTAAATGCCATCGAATAGGTACATTTTCTAACTCTTGCGAAACTCCTACTAAAACCTCCAAGGGTAACTTTTCTCGAACACCATTGTAAGTTGAAAATTGAGTCCCTAGATTTCGTATGGCCAACGCCCAATTGACATCGTTCCGTTCATCAATATATAAAGCACCAATGTCTAATGCTCCTCCAAAAGAATGATAGGTTTCTAGACTAGACGAAATCAACTTGGCACTAGCACCAATATGCAAATCTGTATAAGGAATATTGTACGCATACCCCATAGACAAGGCTACTTCGCTTCCTGAAAAGGCAGCTGTGGCTTGACCATTTTCGTCATAGCCCTCAAAACTACCATAATTGATATAATTTACACCCGCTTGAAACGTTTGCAGGTGTCTGTCATAGGTGTAGGCATAAGAAGCGGTCCCGTACGTAAGCGCTCCATAGTAATTTCCGTAATTAAGTGCTAAATGATTATCCATCTCAGCATTGATTGTGGCTGGATTAAAATGAGCTTGATTCACATCATTATCATATATAGTCAACACTTTTCCTCCTAATGCCGCTTGCCTTGGAGAGGCAACGAGATTTAAAAACTGATATATTGTTTTACCGCCTATCTGACCGATTGATGCGGTACCGTAGAGTAACAAACTGAATATCAATATTTTTTTAAACATGTTGCAAAAGCGCCAAAAGTACAAAATAATAACGCCAGTGCGAAGATATTATTTTTTAGAAAAAGAAAAGTTTAAAAAGGGACAATTCAGTCCTTAAAATCAACAGTTCAGTATAAAACCTTTTTGAAACGTTTGGTTTACTACTAGTTTTGACAAAGAATTAAAACCTAAAACTAAAAACCATGAAAAATTTACTTTTTACAACGCTACTATTTTTATGTATGTATAATGTTCAAGCTCAAATGGACGATAAATTTTACTATCCTAAAAAAGCCAAAACAATTACAATAGATTCTTTACAATTCAAGGAGCAAAATTATTTTATAGAAAAAGACACTATTAACACCATTGTTTTATCGCCAAAACAAAAAGCAAAACAAGCAGTAATACTTTATTTTCAAGGTGCAGGAGGCAATTGTATGAATTATGCAGGCTATGTAAAACCATTAGTAAATGACGGATATACCGTGATCATGATCAGCATGAGAGGCTACGGAAAATCAAGCGGCAAACCCACTCACCTCAACATTGCAGCAGATGCTCAAATTATTTTTAATGAAATTCTTAAAAATCCCGACTTTAAAAACAAAAAAATTATCATTTACGGCGCATCAATGGGAACACAAGTTGCGGTTAATTTAACCAAAAACAATCAAGATAAAATAAGCGGATTAATTGTTGATGGCGTTATTAGTTCCTTTACAGAAATAGCAGTTAGTAAAACTCCCGAAGCACAGCATCAAATGATTCGTATGTATGTTACTTCACCTTATTCCGCAGCAGAAGATATCAAAAGCATACAATCAGTACCTGTTTTGTTTATTCATTCTAAAACCGACAAAGACGTACCGTTTAGCCAATGCGAAACAGTGTACAACAACACCAAATCAAAAAAAGAACTTTGGATTTACGAAGGCGATCACCTACAAGCGCCAAAACTTTATCCTTCTCTTTTGGTACAAAAAACAAATGCGCTCTTGCAGTTGTAGAATGAAGTGTCCACTAATAAAAAAATCCAAATTCTTGAACTGAAAAAACAGTTTAGGAATTTGGATTTTTATTGATTTCGAAAACGACTTACTTACAAAGTTTTTGCGTTTTTAACTTTCTGATCTGTTAAAGCAAATTGCAATACTTCGCTCATTTCCTTTACATAATGAAAAGTTAGTCCTTCCAAATATTCTGGTTTGATCTCTTCAATATCATTTTTGTTTTCGTGACACAAGATGATTTCTTTAATATTTGCTCTTTTAGCAGCAAGAATTTTTTCTTTGATTCCGCCTACAGGCAATACTTTACCACGCAAAGTAATTTCGCCAGTCATGGCAAGGTTTTTCTTAACACGTTTTTGAGTAAACAAAGAAACTAATGACGTCAACATAGCAATACCTGCACTTGGTCCATCCTTTGGCGTAGCTCCTTCAGGAACGTGCAAATGAATATTGTATTTAGATAGCATATCTGATTCTAATCCTAAAAGTTTAGTATTGGCCTTGATGTATTCCAAAGCAATTGTAGCCGATTCTTTCATTACAGTACCTAAATTACCCGTAATACTCATGGTGCCTTTCCCTGGAGAAAGCAACGATTCGATAAACAAAATATCACCACCAACTGAAGTCCACGCTAATCCAGTAACTACTCCCGCTACATCATTATTTTCGTATTTATCACGCTCTAAACGCGCAACACCAAGTGTTTTTACAAGATCTTCATCGGTAACTTTTTTATTGTACTCCTCTTCCATTGCCACTGATTTCGCAGCATTACGAATCACTTGCGCAATTTTACCTTCAAGACCACGAACACCTGATTCTCTGGTATAGCCTTCCACAATTTTTTCCAATTGTTTTTTACCAATAGTCAAATCCTTAGGAGTTAAACCATGTTCTTTTAATTGTCTAGGAAACAAATGCTGACGTGCTATTTCTACTTTTTCTTCAATGGTATAGCCTGACATTTTGATGATTTCCATTCTGTCTCGCAAAGCGGGCTGAATGGCTGCCATATTATTTGAAGTAGCAATAAACATTACTTTTGAAAGATCATATCCCATTTCCAGGAAATTATCATAAAAAGAATTGTTTTGCTCCGGATCTAAAACTTCAAGCAATGCTGATGATGGATCACCTTGATGACTGTTTGACAATTTATCAATTTCATCCAAAACAAAAACCGGATTTGATGTACCTGCTTTTTTCAAACTTTGAATGATTCGGCCTGGCATAGCGCCTATATACGTTTTTCTGTGACCACGAATTTCAGATTCATCACGCAAACCACCCAATGAAATTCGCACATACTCTCTACCCAACGCTTCAGCTATAGAACGCCCAATTGAGGTTTTACCAACACCTGGAGGTCCTGTCAAGCAAATGATTGGCGATTTCATATCGTTACGCAATTTCAAAACAGCTAAATGCTCAATCATTCGTTTTTTAACTTCTTCTAAACCAAAATGGTCTCTATCTAAGATTTTTTGAGCGCGTTTTAAATCAAAAATATCTTTAGAATATTCGTTCCAAGGCAAATCAAGAAACAACTCTAAGTAATTTCTTTGAATACCAAAATCTGGTGCCTGAGGGTTCATCCTCCGCATTTTAGAAAGTTCTTTTTCAAAATGCTTTTTAGTCTTCTCATCCCACTTTTTAGTTAAGGATTTTTGAAGCATCTCGTCCATTTCTTCCTCTTGAGAAACGCCTCCCAATTCTTCTTGAATGGTTTTCATTTGCTGGTGCAAGAAATATTCTCGTTGTTGCTGATCTAAATCAAAACGAACTTTTGACTGAATATCATTTTTTAATTCGAGTTTTTGCAACTCGATATTCATGTAACGCAAAGTCTCTAGTGCTCTTCCTTTCAACTCATTGATAGCCAATAAATCTTGCTTTTCTTTAACCAATAAATTCATGTTTGAAGTCACGAAATTGATTAAAAAAGATTGACTCTCAATGTTTTTTATTGCAAAAGTTGCTTCGCTAGGAATGTTAGGACTTTCTTTGATAATTTGAATAGCAAGTTCTTTTATGGAATCAAGAATGGCTAAGAATTCTGAATCATTTTTCTTAGGTCGTTTCTCTGGTACTTCTTTTATTTTTGCAGTTAAATACGGTTCCTCTGAAACTACAGAATCAATTTCGAAACGTTTTTTACCTTGTAAAATAACAGTCACATTGCCATCCGGCATTTTTAAAACGCGTAAAATCCGAGCAACAGTACCTATTTTATGAATATCATCCTTGGTTGGATCTTCATCTTCCTCGTTAATTTGAGCCACTACACCTATGGTTTTACCCGCAGCATTAGCATCATTTATCAATTTTATAGATTTATCTCTACCGGCTGTAATAGGAATTACAACTCCTGGAAATAAAACCATGTTTCGCAAAGGTAAAATGGCAAGCAATTCAGGTAAAGCTTCATTATTCATTTCTTCTTCGTCCTCTGGAGTCAATAATGGAATTAAATCTGCTTCTGAATCAAATTCTTGAAGTGACAAATTGTCAATAGTAAGTATTTTATGATTTGACATATATTTAATTAAGTCTTTTTGTCATTAAAAAAAGTTTTTGGATCACAAATATAGGATTTCAGAATCGTCTTTATTGAAAAAAACAAGGATTAATCTTTATTAAATGACCATCAAGTAAAAGTCTCAATCTTTATGCCAAAAGAAATGAATCAAATGCTAATTATCTTATAAATAAGATTCATTAAAACAAATGGTTTGCAGTAAATCAATATCTTTAAAACTTATTTTTATACAAAGTGTAACATTTATACCATTCCCAAGTCTTTATTAAAACAAAACCACTATTTGAACATTAACCAATGTAATATCGAAGAGCTGATTGTATTGTGTAAGCAAAACAATCAAAAAGCACAATACGAAGTATACAATCGTTATGCTTCTGCTATGTATAATGTAGCTATAAGAATCGTAAAAGACAGCCATTATGCTGAGGATGTAATGCAAGAAAGTTTTTTAAAGGCATTTGCAAAACTTGAACATTACAAGCAAGAAGTTTCATTTGGCGCTTGGTTAAAAAGAATTGTGGTTAACCAAAGCATTGATTTTTATAAAAAAAATAATCAGTTTAAGCCGGAAGATTTTGAGGTGACTTTACATAAAATTGAAGATATAGATTCGGATTTCTCTATTAATAGTGACTTTACTAATTTGAAAGTCAAACAAATTTTAGAAACCATAGCAACTTTAAAATACAACTATCAGATGGTTTTGACATTATTTTACATTGAAGGATATGACCAAGAAGAGATTAGTGAAATACTTAATATTAGCTACGCAAATTGCAGAACAACCTTGAGCCGAGCCAAAGACAGTTTGAGAAAAAAATTAGAAGAAATATGAAAAGGAACGCAGACCCAATAGACGAACTCTTTATTAAAAACCAATTTCAATGGGATATTGAGAATTTAGAAGCAAATCATGAATTGCGTTTTAAAGAAAAATTAAATCAAAAGAAATTTAATTGGAGATTCATAGTAAGTATTGGCATTGCGGCGTCAATAGCAATATTCTTATTTACAACTATGGGTGATCCAACCTATAAAAAACCTTCGGAATTGCAATACGCATCAAAAGAAACCATTCAAACCGATTCTATTTTTACAGTTTTAATTGAAAGAGAATTAGAAAAAATTGAAGAAAAGAAGTCACCCGAAAACAAGAAAATTATAGCCGATGCACTAAAACAAATGAAACAACTAGATGCTGACTATGAAAAAATAATTCAGGAATTAGAAGTCAATGGCGAAAGTAAACAGATTATTTATGCTATGATTAGTAACTTACAAACACGCATTTCTTTTTTGCAAAAGGTACTCGAACACCTTGAAAACAACGAAAACAAAAACGTATTTCCAGATGAAAAAACAATATAACTATATACTATTCTTGCTATTAGTACCATTTTTAGGGCAGGCAGTTACAAATGATTTTATTCATTCTAAACAAAAAAACATCAAAAAAGCATACTATGTTAATTCTAATGCTATTCTAGCGGTAGATAATTCATACGGATCTCTTATGGTAACTACATGGGATGAAGATAAAATAGAACTAGATGTTCAAATAAGAGTTAGCGGTGATAACGAAAATTGGGTCAATCAAAAAATAGACGCTATAACAATTGATATACAAGCTCTAAAAGGATTAGTAACCGCAAAAACAATATTTGAAAATTCGAATATTAAAAGTTCTGGAAAAAAAAATAGTTTTGAAATAAATTACATTCTCAAAATACCTAGAAATGGAAGTATTAAATTGAATAACAAATATGGTAACATTACCACTACTGATATTGTATCAAATGCTGAAATAAAATGCAAATACGGTAAGATTACCACTGGAAAATTACAAGGAATTAGCGTCATCAATATAGAATATTGCAACAATTCCAGCATTGAGCTTATTAAAAACGGACAAATAAACGCCCGATATTCAAGTATTAAGATTGATGAGACCTCCAAACTTCAATTAACATCTGATTATACAGATATAGAAATCTTAAATGGTGATTCTGTTGCTTACAGTAGTGATTATGGTAAAATTAAAATTTCAAAAATAAGAAACTTAGAAGCTAGTGGAGACTATCTTACTATTCAAATAGGAGAAATTACAGGAAGTTTATCACTCCAAACAAAATACAGTTCGCTTGCTATTCAATCTGTTCATGCAAAAGCTAAGTCTCAAATGATATCAACAGCTTATACAGGAATAACTATTGGTTTTCAACCCAATTATTATTTTGACTTGAATGCCATCTTAAAATATGCTAATCTAAAATACGATAGCGCTCTTGAAATGGACAGTAAAGAAGAAACCTCACAAACAAAAAAATACACTGGCTTTCATAAAAGAAAAGGAGTAAATAGCATGACTATAACATCTAATTATGGGAACGTAGTGCTCACACAAAACCAATAAACTAAACTAAATTAATTATGAAAAAATCACTTTTATTACTTGCAGGTTGCGCTTTATTATCTACTAATTTAACCTTTGCTCAGTGGTCTAGCAAAAATAAAATTCAAGGAAATGGAAACATAGTTTCTGAAAAAAGAACCACAACAGATTATGATGCTATTGCTGTATCTGGTTTCTTTGATGTAGAACTGGTTTCAGGAAAAGAAGGAGACATTACTGTTAAAGGAGAGGAAAATTTAATACCTTTCTTAAAAATTGAAGTTGTAAACAATATACTTAAAATTAGTTCCGAAAAAAATAAGTACTTGAGTACGAGTAAAGGCAAGCAAATTTTAATTTCGGTTCCCTTTGAGGAAATCAACAAAATAAGTTTGACTGGATCAGGTGATGTTAATACAAAAAAAACAATCAACAGTAATTCGTTATCAGTACAGCTAACTGGTTCTGGGGATATTAATTTAGAAGTAGCTTCAAATTCAGTTGCAATAGATGTAACAGGATCCGGAGATGTCACTATTTCAGGAACTACAGAGGAGCTAAATACAGCCCTAAACGGTTCTGGAGATATCGATACTTCAAAACTAAAGGCTAAAAACGTTCATGCTGCCGTATCAGGTTCAGGAGACACTACTGTTTATTGTTCTGATAACTTACACGCTAGAGTTTCTGGTTCAGGTGATATCGAATACAAAGGCGATCCAAAGAAAAAAGACACCAAAGTAAGTGGATCAGGGAGTATATCGAAATCCTAAAAAACCTATTTTAAAAGATATTGAAAAGGTGTTTTACGATTGTAAAACACCTTTTTTTGGCACTTTATTCAACAGAATAACAGCAGTTATGAAGAAAAATGCCAGAATAACAATAGCTAATCTAGGACTTCCAGTAATTTGATCTACAATTCCATAAACCACCATTCCTATAACAATACCTATTTTTTCGGCTACGTCATAAAAACTAAAAAACGATGCCGTATCCGTAGTTTGAGGCAACAACTTTGAATAAGTAGACCTTGATAACGACTGAATGCCCCCCATAACAAGTCCTACACAACTAGCCATAATATAAAACTCTAAAGGTTGAGTAATGAAGTATGCCGCAACGCAAAGTAAAACCCAAAAGCAATTGATAAAAATTAATGTTGGGATATTACCAAATTTACTGGAAGCTCTTGACGTTAAGAAAGCTCCTAAAACTGCGACTAATTGAATGAGCAAAATACAAATTATCAAACCTACTGTTCCTTCTTCTTTAGTAGGCCATTGAATTTCTTGTGCACCAAAATAAGTAGCTACCAGCATCACGGTTTGTACAGCCATACTCGACACAAAAAAACTTCTTAAATATGCTTTTAAAGCTTTATTTTCTTGCAATAAAAGCCATACTTTTTTGAGTTCATTAAAACCATTAAACACTACTTGACGGGTAACTTTGTGACCATTATTTTTGTTTCCATTTGGTAGATAATAATATGAATATTGACTAAAAAGAATCCACCAAACACCTACCATAACAAAAGAATAGCGCATTGCCTTCATTGCAGCTTCACCATCTGTTCCAGAAATTCCAAAAAGCTTAGGTTTCATAATCATTAATAAATTAATAACTAATAAAATAACACTCCCGCAATATCCCATGGAATAGCCTTTGGCACTTATTTGATCTTGCTGCTCTTCATGAGCAATATCTGGTAAATAAGAGTTATAAAAAACCAAACTCCCCCAATATCCTATTAAACCTAATAAATAAAATAATAAACCAACATATATATTATCAAGGTCAAACCAATACAAACCCATACAAGATAAGGCCCCTAAATAACAAAAGAATTTCATAAACGCCTTTTTATTTCCAACATAATCAGCAATTCCAGATAATAATGGAGATAAGATTGAAACTAGCAAAAAAGCAAAAGCAGTAATAAAACTTATTAACGCTGAATTTTTAAGGTGCATCCCAAAAACATCAATATAATGACTACGGTCGGCAAACAAAGCATCATAAAAGATAGGAAAAACAGCTGATGCAATTGTTAAGGTGTATACCGAATTTGCCCAATCATAAAAAGCCCACGCATTTAATAATTTTTTACTTCCTTTTTCTAATTCAGCCATTTGTTTTATTTTTTTGAATACGAATGTATTTATTTTTTTTTAAGAACAATGCAAATCCTATTTTTTTTACACATTAAGAAATCATTATTCATACAATCATCATATGTAAACAAAAAAAGCTACCCAAAATGGATAGCTTAGATTGTGAATAAGTTTAGCTCTATTTAATCACTCCTACTTTAGCTGCAATAGCTTTTGCTTCGGGAATGTACGCTTGCAGATTAGCAATTCGGGTAGCATCTGACGGGTGTGTACTCATAAACTCTGGTGGTGCTTGACCATTAGATTGAGCCGACATGCGCTGCCAAAAAGCAATAGAAGTTTCAGGATTATATCCTGCAATTGCCATTAAAACCAATCCTATTTTATCAGCTTCAGTTTCGTGGCTGCGGCTAAAAGGCAACATAACACCAAATTGAGAGCTTAAACCATAGGCCTGACCAATAATTTGCTGTGTTCTTTCACTTTTACCTGATGTTCCCACAGCTATAACTTGCCCAAGTACCTCTTGAGCTTGTCCTGCACTCATACGTTGTGCACCATGATCTGCAAGAGCGTGCGAAACCTCATGTCCCATAACAGTAGCTAGACCTGCGTCATCTTTAGTAATTGGTAAAATTCCAGAATATACTACAATTTTTCCACCTGGCAAACACCATGCATTTACCTCTTTATTATCAACTAATTTATATTCCCAACGATAATCTACTAAATACTGTCCTTGTCCTAAATAATTTAAATATTTTTCAGCTGCTGCTTTAATTCGGAAACCAATAGCTTCCACTTTCTTAGCGTCAGCAGTTCCTGAAATTACTTTATTCTCTTTCAAAAAAGTATCGTATTGTTGAAAGGCTGTTGGAAACAACTGATTATTTGGTACAAAATTGAGTGTTTTTTTTCCGGTAATGGGATTGGTAGCACAAGAATAAACAATTCCTAATGTGATCATACCAACTAATACATATTTTTTCATAACTGTAATTTTATAAGAATCAAAAATACAATAAATGCACCTTCTGTACTTACATAATTATTAAAAATAGTTTCAATATTAATCCAAGTTACCCATAATATGAAAAGATATAAATCCTTTTTCAACAAGAATAAATCCTTCTCTTTCTAAGGTATCACTATCAAATGCGACTGCTACATTATCAATTTCTAAAGTTTCAACCTTAAAAGGCAACCCTATTAAATTCATTTTATATTTTGAATAATTAGTAACGTACTTACCTTCTTGATGAGCTTGAATAATCATTTCGTTTTCTTTTCCAGTTGCCTGAAAAGACATAAAACTATAGCGTCCTTTTTTGTAATCATAGCCGTCTTGAGCATCCTCATAGACTACAGATAATTCTTTACCGTCTTTGTAATAAACATCTAGTATCAATTCATCAAACTCGAGTTCACCTACATATTGTTGAACCGGATATTTTGGAATAATGGCTCCTGCTTTTATAAAAATTGGAATTTGATCAAATTTAGTATCCACCCAAAGTTCTTTTCCACCTTTGCATAGCTCGTTTGTCCAGTAATTATACCATTCACCACGAGGTAAATACATTCTTCTACCTAAAGCATTAGGTTCTAAAATAGGACAAACTAATATTTGATTTCCAAAAACAAACTCATCATTACGATAATGCGTTTGTATGTCTTCTTGATCAAAATATACTAATGGTTTCAACATTGGCACACCTTCTTCGATGTACTGCCAAAACATGGTATACAAGTAAGGTAACAATTGGTATCTTAAATTTACAAACTTTCTTGTGATATCTATGACTTCCTCATCAAAAGCCCATGGTTCTTGATCGCCATGATCTCCGGATGAATGCGTTCTACAAAAGGGGTGAAACACTCCTAATTGTATCCATCTTGCATACAATTCCCCCGAGGGCTGCTCTGCAAAACCTCCAATATCTGAACCCGTAAAACCCATTCCTGAAATGGACATGCGCTGTACTTGAATATTTGCAATCCATAAATGCTCCCATGTAGCTACATTGTCACCTGTCCATGAAGAAGTGTAACGTTGCGCACCAGCATAAGCTGATCGTGTAATGACAAAAGGTCTCTTAGGGTAAGCAAAACGTTTTACACCATGATAGGTAGCTCTAGCCATTTGAGTACCATAAATATTGTGTGCTTTCCTGTGGCTACATGGATTTCCATCGTAATGATGACGCACGTCCATAGGAAATGTTTTATTAGGAACCTCCATAACGGCGGGCTCGTTCATATCATTCCAAACTCCTTTTACACCAATATCCGATATTAATTCTTTAAATAGACCAGCCCACCATTCTCTTACTGTGGGATTTGTGAAATCAGGAAAATTACATTCTCCTGGCCAGACTTTCCCTTTCATGTAAGGACCATCTGCACGTTTACAAAAATAATCATTTGCCAATGCTTCTTTGTAAACCGAATATTCCTTGTCTATTTTTATCCCGGGATCAATAATTACTACTGTTTTAAAACCATCTTCGGCAAGTTCAGCTACCATTCTTTTAGGATCCGGGAAATAGTTTTTGTTCCATGTAAAACATCTAAAACCATCCATGTAATCAATATCAAGATACAAAGCATCACAAGGGATTTTTAGCTCTCTAAACTTAGCAGCAACATCTTTTAAATTACTCTCTGGATAGTAACTCCACTTACACTGGTGGTATCCCAGCGCCCATAAAGGCGGTAATTCTGGCTTACCTGTTAAATCTGTGTAAGTTGTTACCACATCTTGCATTTGTGGACCGTAAATAAAATAATAATTCATTTCGCCACCTTCGGCCCAATAACTTGTTACGTTGCGGCGTTCATGGCAAAAATCAAAAAATGTTCTAAAAGTATTATCAAAGAAAATTCCGTATGATTTTTTGTTGTGTAAACCGATGTAAAATGGAACTACTTTATAAAGTGGTTCTTGATCTTTTTGAAATGCATATTGATCTGTTGCAAAATTTTCAATACGTTTTCCTTTTAGATTCATTTGAGTGGCTTTATCACCTAAACCGTAAAAACATTCCCCGTCTTTTGATGACTTACTCATTTTTACAATGTTCCCACCATATTCATAACTTTCTTCCCAGTGAAATCCTAGTTCATCCTCTAATATAATGGTATCTTCTAAGTCATAAATAGAAAGTCTCATGTCTGATTTTTGAATCCTGCACTTAACTTTGCTTGTTTTTATTTGGTAAAACATTTCGTGCTCACTTACCTCAAGAAAATTATACCCATGCGAATGGCTTTTATCTACCGCGTACGAAAAATCATTGCTAAAATAGCCTTTAGTAGTAAATCTAAAACGTATTAAACTATCTCTTAATACCGTTACTTTTAAAATAACACTGTTATCTGTGTGAAAATAAACAGAATCAACATCATGTTCGAACGATACTATTTTTGTAGGATACAAATCTCCTTTATATTCTAGTTCTGTATTTGTAATCATGTGGTATGGTATTTATTTGGACTGGTTTTCAAAAATCAAACATACAAAAAATGAACGTAATCTATTTAAAACCTGCTGTTTATTAACGAAAACGTTATATATGATTCTTGACATGCGCTAACCGTTTTTTTAAATAAAAATTAAAATTTGCATACAAATATTTATACAATCTGGAAAGTAATTACACTCAATGGTGGAAGAGTCAATGCAACAGAATAATCTCTACCATCATAAGGAATACTTTGTATTAACATTCTGTTTAAGTTTTGAACACCGCTTCCTCCATAAATAGTCTCGTCACTATTAAATATCGATTGTAAAGTACCCGATCTTGGAATACCAATGGTATAGTTTTCTCTAACTACTGGCGTGAAATTACACACAATAACTAAATCATCTTCTTGATTATTTCCTTTTCTGATAAATGAAAAGACTGCATTTTGATGATCCGAATAATTAATCCATTCAAAACCATCAGGAGTAAATTGTTTTTCATACAATGCAGGTTGCGATCTATACAATTCATTCAAATCTGAAATGATCTTTTTAATTCCTTTGTGAAAAGAAAATTCAAGTAAATGCCAATCTAAGCTTTTTTCAAAATTCCATTCGCTACTTTGACCAAATTCACCGCCCATAAACAAGAGCTTGGTACCTGGATGCATGAACATATAGGCATATAAAAGTCTAAGATTTGCAAATTGTTGCCACTCATCACCTGGCATCCTTCCTAAAATAGATTTCTTACCATAAACCACTTCATCATGTGATAGTGGTAATATAAAATTTTCTGTAAAGGCATATGTCATAGAGAATGTTAACTCATTTTGATGGTATTTTCTATAAATTGTATCTTTTTTAAAATAATCCAAGGTATCATGCATCCAACCCATCATCCATTTCATCCCAAAACCTAAACCACCTATAGAGGTAGGTCTTGAAACCATTGGGAACGATGTACTTTCCTCTGCAATGGTTTGAACACCTTCGTAATTAAGATAAACTGCTTGATTAAACTCTTTAAGAAAACTAATTGTATCCAAATTTTCTCGCCCTCCGTAAATGTTGGGCTCCCACTCTCCTTCTTTTCGTGAATAATCTAAATATAACATAGACGCCACTGCATCTACACGCAATCCATCTGCATGGTAATGCTGTAACCAAAACAAGGCATTACTGATCAAAAAAGAACGAACTTCATTGCGTCCGTAATTAAACACCAAACTTTTCCAATCTGGATGATAGCCTTTTCTTCGATCTGGATGTTCAAAAAGATTAGAACCATCAAAAAATCCTAAACCATGTGCATCATCTGGAAAATGAGATGGCACCCAATCCAGAATCACTCCTATTCCCTCTTGATGTAATTTATCTATCAAATACATGAGATCTTGAGGATTTCCAAATCTAGATGTTGGCGCAAAATATCCTACTAACTGATATCCCCAGGATGGATCGTAAGGATACTCCATTATAGGCATAAACTCTACATGAGTAAACCCCGTTTCTTTGAGATATTGAACTAAATCAAGTGCTAATTCTTGATACGAAAGAAAACTATTATCCTCAACGTGACGTTTCCAAGACCCTAAATGCATCTCATAAACAGAAAAAGGTTTGTTTAAACTATTTCTTTCTTTTCTATTTTGCATCCATTTTGCATCGTTCCAATCGTAATCAAGATCCCATACTACAGAGGCTGTTTTTGGCGGTTGCTCACAAAAAAAAGCAAAAGGATCTGCTTTCTCTGTAACAACCCCATCAATACTAGATTGAATTTTGTACTTGTAAATGGCTCCTTTTTTAATATTAGGAATAAATCCTTCCCAAATTCCTGATGAATCCCATCTTACGTTCAACAAATGTTCATTTTGTTGCCAAAAATTAAAATCCCCTACAACAGATACTGAATGAGCCGATGGTGCCCAAACTGCAAAGTACACTCCTTGCACTCCGTTCACAGACAAAATGTGTGCACCTAGTTTTTCATAAAGACGAAAATGCTTGCCAGCTTTGAACAAGTCAATATCAAAATCAGTAAAAAGGGAGTGTGTGATAACAGTATTCATATAGGATTTGTGCACATTTAAATGATGTACTTTTTAAATTATTTAATACTAAAATTATCTGGTAATACGGCTCCTTTTTTTATTACGACAATACCATCTTTAATGGCATATAAATCTGCAGAAAAATCAGCTAGATGACTTCCTCCGTTTATATGAACATCATTCCCTATTCGGCAATTTTTATCTACTATTGCATTATTGATGTAGCAACGCTCACCAATTCCTACTAATAGTTTTCCATTGGTAATGTCATGATCCATCTCATCAATATTTTGATAAAAATCATTTCCCATAATGTAACAATTCTGAATAACTGTTCCAGTACCTATTCTTGAACGAATTCCAATAACAGAATTGTTTATTTCTTTGGCGTTCAAAATACAACCTTCAGATATCAAAGAACGTTCAACCATGGTCTTTTGAAATTTAGAAGGAGGCAAAAGTCTCGGTCTTGTAAAAATCTTATTGGTATCATCAAATAGATTAAACTTTGGTAAGTCTTCTGTTAGACCAATGTTAGCTTCAAAGAAAGAATCAATATTTCCAATATCGGTCCAATATCCTTCATATTGATAACTTAGTATTTTTTTATGCCCCACTGCCTGTGGAATAATTTCTTTACCAAAATCCTTTGTTTCTTTATTAGACATGATGTCTACTAACAAATCTTTGTTAAAGATATAAATACCCATTGAGGCTAGGTAATGCTTACCCTCCTGTTTCATTTGGTCACTTACATCTGATTCCCAATCTGGGAGCAATTCTTTGGCAGGTTTTTCAATAAAAGATTCAATACAACTTTCAGAATTGGTTTTAAGGATACCAAATTCGGGTGCATCCTTTGCATTAACTGGTAAAGTTGCAATGGTAATATCGGCTTGTCGTTTGATATGTTCTTCAACCATCTCATTAAAGTCCATTTGATACAATTGATCTCCAGAAAGAATCAATGCATAATCAAACTCATGATTTAAAAAATGGGGCATACATTGCCTTACAGCATCTGCAGTGCCTTGAAACCAAGTTGGGTTATCTGGAGTTTGCTCCGCAGCCAATATGTCAACAAAAGAATGACTAAAAATGCTAAAGTTATAGGTGTTTTTTATGTGAGCATTTAAGGACGCCGAATTGAATTGAGTCAATACAAATATTCTATAAATATCTGAATTCATACAATTTGAAATAGGAATATCTACCAATCTATACTTCCCTCCAATGGGCACAGCAGGTTTAGATCTCGACTCTGTTAAAGGATATAATCTGGAACCTTGTCCACCACCTAAAATAATTGCAATAACATTTTTCTTTTTAGCGTTCATTTTTTGTCAATTATAGCATTGTACATTTCTAAATATTCTTGACAGACACGTTCCCACGAATTGTCTGTTTTCATTCCTCTCTCAATAACTTCGTTAATTGCTTCTTTGTCTTGAAAAAGCTGTTTTGCACGCCGTATTGAATAACAAATATCCACAACAGATGCCTGATCATGACAAATACCGTTTCCATCATCACCAAAATCAATTACCGTATCTCTTAATCCTCCTGTTCTTCTCACAATTGGAATTGTCCCGTAACGCATAGCATACATTTGATTCAGTCCACATGGCTCGACTCTCGAAGGCATTAACATAAAATCAGAACCTGCATAAACTAAATGTGCTAGAGCTTCATTGTAACCAATACTGGCATTAAAATTACCTTTAAATTCAGGAATAAGATTTTGTAATTTATTCTCTATAACTGCATTTCCAGACCCTAAAACAAAAATGTTGATTTCATTGGCATGTTCTTTCAAGGCAAAGAATGCTGCGTCTGGTAGTAAATCACCTCCTTTTTCATCAAATAATCTTCCTATAAAACTAAAAAGTGGTTTTGTTGCATCTAGATTAAAAAGTGAACAAAGCTTTTCTTTATTGGTCTTTTTTCCAATTTCAAAGTCAGCTATTGCATAATTCCTTTCTATCATTTCATCCGTCAAAGGATTCCAAATTTCTACATCTATTCCGTTCAAAATCCCTTTGGACTTGTACCGTACATTTTGAAACAGCGATTCTAATCCATTAGCAAAACCATTTATTTCGTCTAAATAACTCGGTGAAACGGTGGTAACTCCTCCTGCACATTTTACGGCTACAGCCAATGAATTAATGCAATGATCCCATTCTAAAACATTTTTGTGAATCAAATCAAACTCTGGAATGTAATTCATTTTTTCGAACCCAAATTGTCCTTGGTATAAACCATTATGAATTGTAATCACGGTTGGAACAGCTCGTAGTTTTTCATATTTAAAGCTGTACAACATCATAAACGGAATTAAACCTGTATGATGATCATGACAATTAATAATATCTGGAATTGTCTCTCTATTTGAAATAAAATCTAAAGCAGCAATCTGAAATGCCAAAAAGCGTTCAATATCATCTTGAAAACCATATACTTGCTTCCTATCAAATAATTCTGGAATGGCAATCAAATACAACTCAAATCCTAATTTATTGGTTGCTTCTTTGTGAACAGTAAATAAAAAATTAAACGTCCCTAAAGGCACATTACCATGAAAAACAGTTTCAAATGCATTTTCTTTCATAAAAACCACATCATATTCTGGGATTATAACCCGAACTTCATGTCCTGCTTGTGCTTGATACTTAGGAAGGGCGCCTACAACATCTGCAAGACCACCAACTTTTGCAACGGGAAAACATTCAGCACTAATATGAAATAACTCCATGAATTTAATTTGTGTTTTAAAAAATACTTTTTGTTAAAAAAACATTTAAATTACTTTTAAAGATTTAAAAAAAAGTACTTTTATGTTTTTCTAAATTTAGTAAAAAAATTACAAAAAAATAACCCTTTTGAAAATTTAGTATAATGACAAAAAAGAGTACCGTTCATACACAATCCTTAAAAATTCCCAAGATAATTTTACATACTAGCAAATTAATCGCTTTTTTCTCTTCAAAATTAGTGACCCTATTTGCTGCAAAACTATTCACTACACCTACAAAATATAAGGTTCCCAAAAGAGAACTCACAATGGAAAGTAAAAGTTTAAAAAGTAAATTACACGTTCCTGCAATTAACAAAGAAATTTCCCTCTATGAATATGGTAATAGTAATAGAAAAATACTACTTGTTCACGGTTGGGCTGGACGCGGGACACAATTATTCAAAATAGCAGATGCTCTTTTGCAAAAAAATTATCAAACAATTAGTTTTGACGCACCTGCACATGGAAAATCCCAAGGTTCCTCAGCAGTGATGACGGACTTTATAGCTTCCATACTTGAAATTGATAAAATACATGGTCCCTTTGAAGGTATTATTGGTCATTCATTAGGAGGAATGTCGGTATTAAACGCCATAAAAAACGGAATCAAAGTCAACAAAGCAATTATTATAGGTAGCGGAGATGTTGTCTCTGACATAATAAATGATTTTATAGCAAAACTAAAACTAGACCCAAAAATAGGTCTCTCTTTACGAGCTCACTTCGAAGAAAAATACAAGGATGATATGAATAATTATTCGGCATCTCATGCAGCAAAGGAAGTACATATTCCTGTTCTAGTAATTCATGATGAAGATGATCCTGAAGTTCCAGTAAGCGCTGCCCTGAATATTCACAATCATTTAAAAAAAGGAGAATTAATGATAACAAACGGTCTTGGACACCGAAAAATATTAGGAAACTCAAAAGTAATTGAAGCAACAATAGTTTTTTTAGAAAATTAAATTTACAAACTACTTACAACATGAAATATCCAATAGAAAAAACGGAATCAGAATGGAAAGCACTTTTGGGAGAAGAAAGATATAGAATATTACGTCTCAAAGGCACCGAATATCCGCATACAGGAACGTTCAATTTACACTTTGAAAAAGGAACCTATACTTGTGGAGCTTGCAATGAAAGTTTATTTGAAAGCAATACAAAATTTGATGCACATTGCGGATGGCCTTCATTTGATGAATCAATTCCTGGAAAAGTACAATATATTGATGATGTATCTCACGGAATGAAACGTACGGAGATTTTATGTGCCAATTGCGGTAGCCATTTAGGACATGTTTTTAATGATGGCCCTACAAAAACAGGTCAAAGATACTGTGTAAATTCGCTCTCAATCAACTTTAAGTAAACGATAAAAAGGGATTAATTACGAATGTGAACTGCCCCCAAAAAGTTAGACGCTATTTGGGGGCATTTTTATGGAAAGAAAAGTCAAGTACAATTATGAATTTAAACTTCGCTGTGTGGCAGAAGTTCTAAGAAAACATCGTTCGGTTTATTCGGTAGCCTATGAAAATGGTATATCAAGTTCTAATCTTGATCGCTGGATTAAGTTTTATATTGAATTTGGAAATGAGGGTCTTTTACCAAGACAGAAAAACAAAAACTATAGTATAAACTTTAAACTGAAAGTACTACGAGCTATTGAAAATAAGTCAATATCTTTGAGTAAAGCTTGTTTAACTTTTAATATTCCAAGAGAGTCAACTATAACAAGTTGGCAAAGAAAATACGAAATTGAAGGAGCAGCAGGTTTACAAGATAAACCTAAAAGCAGACCTGTAACTATGAATTTTAAGAGAAAGCAACGAAAAACAGATAAACCATTAACCAGAGAAGAAGAACTTCTAAAAGAACTTGAATATTTACGAGCAGAGAACGAAATTTTAAAAAAGTTCAATGCCTTAGTTCAAGCCGAACAAGCCAAGCAAAACAAAAGGCTCAAACCATAATGGAATTAAGGCATAAATACGATTTAGAGGTTCTACTCAATTGTATGAAAATGGTCAGAAGTAGTTATTATTACTATGAAAAAAGAAGTCAATTAGTTGACAAATACAAGGATATTAAAGAATTGATTAAGCAGATTTACAATCACCATAAAGGCAGATTGGGTTATCGTCGTATTACTTTAGTAATCAGACAAAAGGGAATTATAATTAATCACAAAACAGTATTACGATTGATGAAAAGTTTAGGATTGAAAAGTTTAATACGAGTTAAAAAATACAAATCCTACAAAGGCGAACAAGGAAAAATAACTCCAAATATTTTACAACGCAATTTTAAAGCAGCAAATCCCTATGAAAAATGGGCAACTGATGTAACAGAGTTTAATGTTTCAGGCAACAAATTATATCTATCACCTATTATTGATTTATATAATGGAGAAATAATAAGTTACGAATTATCTGAAAGACCTAATTTTAATCAAATAACCAACATGCTTAAAAAGTCTTTTAAACGAATACCTAATAATACCAATCTAATACTGCACTCAGATCAGGGCTGGCAATATCAAATGAAACAATATCAAACACTATTGAAAGAAAAAGGATTAGTACAAAGTATGTCTAGAAAAGGAAACTGTTTGGATAATGCAATTATTGAAAACTTCTTTGGAATATTAAAATCAGAACTGTTTTATATTATGAAATTTAGAGACATAAACCACTTAAAAACTGAAATTATACAATATATCAAATATTACAATAATGAAAGAATAAAACTCAATTTAAAAGGAATGAGCCCGATACAATATCGAGCTCATTATTATCAAAATTAATTATAAATTTGTCTAAACTTTGGGGTGCAGTATAATGACTTAATCCCTTTTTCATTTAGCTCAAGAAAGAGACTTTGTATTGTGGCACTGCCCTTTTTTTGGTGGCTTGTTCATACGCATATCCTAAAGAAATTAACAAGCCCTCGGTGTACGGCTTACCAAAAAAGGAAAGCCCAACAGGTAATTCATATACCAGCCCACAGGGCACTGTGATATGAGGATAACCACTCATTGCAGCTGGTGAAGTTAGGGAATAAGTTCCCCAACGGTCACCATAAATAGTATCAATACTGCATGAAGGACCCATTGTAATTCCGCAAATGGCGTCAAGACTGTTTTGAGCCATGACTTCATTCAATATTTTTTTACTACCTTCAAAACTCTTTTCGAGACTATTTTGATATTCAGATGCTTTTAAATCTTTTTTCGCATTAGAACTCAGCAGCGTTTCTTGTTTAAAATAAGGCATCGCTTTGTCTTCGTTTTTGCTATTAAAATCAATAACATCTTTTAATGTTTTTACTTTAGCATTAGCGGTAGCTAAATATTGATTGAGTCCATCTTTGAATTCATATTGCAATACTTCAAACTCAGCTTGTCCTAATGCATTAATTTTGTCTATATAATCAATTTTTACAACCGTAGCCCCTTGCTTCTCTAATAATTTAATAGCGTCATCAAAAAGAGCATTTAAATATTGATTCTCTCCTTGAGGTTTGTTTTCAATACCAATTCTCTTTCCTTTTAATCCGTCTAATTTTAAAAAAGAACTATAATCTGTTACAGATTTTCCTTTACTTTCAAGAGTTAAAGGATCTTTTTGATCTATAGAAGCTAGTACTCCTAATAAAATAGCTGCATCAGATACAGTTCTAGCCATAGGACCTGCAGTATCTTGCGTCTTGGAAATAGGAATAATCCCAGAACGACTAACTAAACCTACAGTAGGCTTAATACCCACAATTCCATTAACCGAAGCCGGACAAACAATAGAGCCATCTGTCTCTGTACCTACAGCCACAACACATAAATTTGCTGAAACTGCTGTTCCTGAACCCGCGCTTGAACCACAAGGATTATGATCTAAAAAATAAGGGCTTTTAGTTTGACCGCCTCTACTACTCCATCCTGATGAAGACTGTGTTGATCTAAAGTTTGCCCATTCACTTAAATTGGTTTTACCAATGATCACTGCGCCTGCATCTCTTAACTTTTTCACAACAGTTGCATCGTTAGAAGCTATGTTCCCAGCCATTGCCAAAGATCCAGCCGTTGTTTGCATTTTATCAGCCGTATCAATATTGTCTTTTATCAAAACGGGAATTCCATGCATCGCACCACGAGTTTTTCCAGCTTTAAGTTCTTCGTCAATCTGTTTTGCAATGGTTAAAGCATCTGGATTAACCTCAATTACTGAATTGAGTTTAGGTCCCTTTTTATCTATTTCTTCAATTCGATTTAAATACAAACGCACCAATTGTTCCGATGTAAAAGTGCCCGATTTCAATTTAGATTGCAAAGAAGCAATTGATTCTTCATCAAGTTCAAAACTCAAATTAAACTCCTCACCAGAAGCTGATGTATTTTTATCATTTGATTTAGAATCGCAACCAGTAACAAAAAAAGTATTTATTCCAATGGCTGCAATAGCTGATGAAGCCAAAAAAGATCTTCTCTTCATAAAAATATGTATTTTTTATTTTTTATCTAATGTAGTAAAATATTAATCAGGAGCGTAAACAATTTAAAATGATTTTATGACACTAAAAAAACTAAACTATTAGTATTTTAAACATTAGTAGTACTAATAAGTAACAATATTATAATTTTGTAATAAAAATGTAATATATTCGATATTCTAATCATTCGGTTTATCAAATAATATGAAATAAATAGAATAGCTGCAACAACTTTTATTTTATTTAAAAAATTCAATATAAAATCATGAAAAAAATAGGTATCCTTTTCATCTTTCTTAATTTTTTAAATGTTGTAACGGCACAGTATAAGATTGAATATGATTATGTAATCACTAATCAGTTACCCGGTAATATCAGTATTGTAAGAGCCAATACTTTTTTAATTACTGATGGAATCTATTCAAGATTTGTAAAAAATCGTGTTTTTAATGGCGTAGTCGATCTGAAATTTGAAAATTCGATGGCTGATTTAGAGGAAAGCGCCAATAAAAGTAATAAATATGCAAAAGGAGATAGTTTAGGATACGTGATTGCCAAAAACTTTAGTAAAGATTCTATCTATATGAGACTTTTAAATGACAAGTCTGAATATGTAAAAATACCACGGAGAATGGTGAAATTTCAATATGAGGTAATAGAGGAATATAAATCAATTTGCAATTATAAATGTCAAAAAGCATTAGTGAATTTTGAAAATAGGCAATTTGAACTTTGGTTTACAAACGAAATTCCTATCAGTGATGGCCCATGGCTATTTCAAGGATTACCAGGGCTTATATTAGAAATAAAATCTACCGATAACCTTCATTTATATCTTGCCAGAAGTATCAACAAAACAAAACCTTTAAATAATGCTACTATAGCTTTTCCGTACAAGAAAACGATTGATTTAGAAACCTTTCAAAAAAGATATTTAGAAATTGAAGAAAATAAATTTAAGTTTAATAAGGCTCAAGGGGATCCCAATGTAAAATTCACAGTTACCATAAATAACCTTGATATTCCTAGAACTTTTTTTGAATAAAACATGAAAAAACTACTGATACTATTATTATTAGCTTGTAATTGTTACAGCCAATATAAAATTGAATACGATTACACAAGTGAAACAAATGACAGTTTTGGCAATGCTAAAACCATTTCCAAATGTTATCTATATACAGACAATGTTAGATCTAAATTCATCAAGGACAGAGTAATTAATGGCCGATACGAACAAGAATTGCAATATCCTAATAAAGATTTAGAAGAAAAATTTAAATCAGAGGATAAAGGGATGGTTTATGGTGACAGCATAGGTTATGTAGTTACAAAATTTATGGAAACAGATTCTATTTACTTACGTACCCCAGGAGCCATTCTTGTTAAAGAAAAATTAGAAAAAATAGATTTTAAAATTCAAGACGAATTTAAAACTATAAGTACCTACAATTGTCAAAAAGCAATTGCATCTGTTTATGGTCGCGAGTTTGAAATTTGGTTTACTAGTGAAATAGCAATTCATGATGGACCATGGAAATTATCAGGTTTACCAGGTTTAATTATTGAAGTACATAGCATAGATAGAAATCATAATTTTTATTTTACATCTATAAAAAAAATGCCTAGTAGCACATATCTATACAGCTTGCCAACATTCAAAAAAATAGAAGATCGTGCTGAAAGAATTAAAGCTAGAATAAAAAGTGTAGAAACTCAATTTAAATATAAAAAATCTAAAAATCCAGATTCTGTTTTAAAAATGACGATCAACGATTTAGATTTACCCATAATAGAATTTAAATAAATGAGGATAACAGGAACATTATTAGTTTTCGTAATCTTTACAATAAGTTTAAAAGCACAAATTCTTAAAGGCAAAATTACATCATCGGACCAAATAGACCTTGTAACTGCAAGTGTTGTCATTAAAGATTCAGCTAATGCCAGAGGTATTAAAGAATTTACAGTAGCCAGAAACGGTGCATATGAAATTAGACTTACCAAAGCATATAAAAACCTATATATTGAAGTAACCGCAAATAATTATGCTAAAGTAGGTCATACCATATTAAACCCTCAACAAGGTACAACTTACACACATGACTTTATATTAAACCACGAAACCACAATACTGCTGAAAGATGTAAAAATTTTTGCTAAAAAAAAGCCTTACACTGAGGTAAAAGATACTGTCAATTTTAATGTGGCGTCTTATAAAGATGGATCTGATAGAAAAATACAAGACATCATTAGGAAACTACCCGGAATGGAAGTAAATGACAATACAGGTGAAATTAAATACAAAGGCAAAGCTGTAGAGACAGTACAGCTAGACGGCGATGATCTTTTTAGTGGCAATTACACAATTGGCACCAAAAATATTAATGTAGACATGATTGATAAAGTTCAAGCACTTGAAAATTTTTCGAGCAACAAACTTTTAAAAGGTCTAGAAGGCGATGGAAAAGTAGCATTAAATCTTAAACTAAAAAAAAATATCAGAGACATCTCAGGAAGTTTGAATTCATCTTTAGGAACTTTTAAAGAAATGAAAACTGCTGTAGACACTGATATTAATTTCTTAACACTATCCTCAAAAATTAAATCCTTTGGCACTATTAGTTTTAATAATATTGCTGTCAACTATTCGCCATTTGATTATTTTGGCAATTTTAGAACACAAAATGAAAATGCCAACACTGCTTTTAAAAATAGCAAAATCATATCCGAATTTAGTTCATTAAATATACTAGACAATAAAAGAACTATACTTAATAATTCCATATTTGCTAACTACAACATCTCTTTAAAAACAGGACCTAACACTACTTATAAATCAAATTTTTATTTTGTAAAAGATCTTATTAATTCTTTAAGTTTAAACGAGACTAATAATTTAATAAACGATCAAAAATTTGCAACAAGCGATCAAATAAATGCAGATAAAAAACCAATGTTTTTTCGAATGGATTTTGACGTTAAGCATTCTATTTCAAAAACATCAACTATTGATTACTACTTTATCATCAATAATGAAAAAATCAATACTTCTTCTTCATTATTTCAAAATGAAAAAGACTTTTTTAATACTGAACAACGAACCGAAAATTTATTTTTAAAATCTAAATTTCAGTTTACAAAAAGACTATCGGATAAAAAAGCAATTCAAATTACATCACATCAAACATTTGATAATCTATATCAGAATTTCAAAACACAATCACAAACATCCGCTGTAAGTGCCATCCAAGGTATCCAAAAAAGAAAAGCGTTTTTTGACCTTCAAGCTAATTACATTCGTAAAATAAAAAGAGCTAAATACAATTCAATCCTTGGAACTGAATTGATATCAAATCCGCTCTACTCTGATCTACAGACAGAAGAGAATCCGACAGAGAATACAAGCGCTAACGATATTGATTTCATCAAAACTAAAGTTTTTTTTAATAATAAGTTAGATTATGACTGGGGAAACATACTTATTATTTCTAATTTTAATAGCGCTATATTACATCAGGCTATCAAAAATAATGCATCAAAAACCGAAATCAAAAACACTTCGATTTTAATTGAGCCAGACATTAGTTTAAGCTATAAATTCAGCAGAGTATCTAGTTTTCATTTTAATTTAAGTTCAAGAGTAAATCCTTTGATTGACAATTACAACTATTCAAACAACATTCTTATTAGCAACAGAACCACAATAAAAAACAATCTTGATTTACAACTACAAAGAACAGCTTCTTGTGCTATCGGTTACAATTTATATGACCTATCAAAACAATTTTTAATGAATGCAATTATCAATTATTCTGAAAACAAAGGTAATTTTTTCTCCAATCTAAATATTGATCAAAATAATTCACAAATAGCCTATTTCTTTTTGGATGAAAAATTCAGAAATGTAGATTTAAGTTTTAAAATAGAAAAGTATTTACCATTTATACAATCCACGATAAGATTTAGAACTCAATACAATATTTATGATTATAAAAATCTCATCAACTATTCCGAATTACGAAATAACATAAGTAAAAGCAGTAGGAATGAGCTGTTTTTGAAATCAGCTTTCGATGGTAAACTTAATTTTCAAAATATCCTTCAATTTAATCTTTCAAAAAATTCAACGGATGCTAATGCCAGTTTTGAAAACCAAGATTTGAATAATGCATTCAAGTTATATTATACACCTAATAAAAAATGGTTTTTCAGTTTAACGTATGATTTTTATAAAATAAACAAGAAAGCTAATTATTCTTTCCTCGATTTAATAGTTAAGTATGTTCCTAAAAACAAACAATTTAATTACAGCTTTAATGCAAAAAACATTTTAAATAACGAGCGCTTTATTGAAGTACACACGTCAGATTATTATACAAGTATTTATACAACTAATATTGTTCCAAGAAGTTTAATTATCACTTGTAATTATAGCTTCTAATTTAGAAAGGTCATCAAGTATGATAACTAATACAAAATAATTTTCCCTTTTGATCAAAAAAAAATGCCCAAACATTAAAAATATTTAGAAGTTAAAGTTTATTAATTAAATATGAAATATTTCCACAACTGAATAAAAACTACGCTTCAATAATGTAAGTAAACACTAAAACAAGTATATAAAGGCATCATGGAATTTAATTTAACCCTTTGACAGAATGTTAAGATTTAATTTTGCTTTTTTTTATGCTTACCAAACTTATTATTTTTGAAAATTAACTCATATAATTAAACTAATCTGAAATTAGCCGTTCAAATACAAGAGCAAAAAAAAGAAAACATCCTTAAAATACGAAAGTAAAATAAAAACATATTTCATAAACGCAAAAAACTCCCTAAAAACTAGGGAGTTTAAAAGGATTTTGTACTCAGAGCGGGACTTGAACCCGCACGAACATTGCTGTTCACTGGATTTTAAGTCCAGCGTGTCTACCAATTTCACCATCCGAGCTGGTTGTGGTACCTCCAGGGATCGAACCAGGGACACATGGATTTTCAGTCCATTGCTCTACCATCTGAGCTAAGGTACCTTACTTAAATAAGTAAATTAAAAAAAAGCCCATCTTTTCAGATAGGCTTTTCAAAGAAAGGCGACGACATACTCTCCCACATAACTGCAGTACCATCTGCGCTGGCGGGCTTAACTACTCTGTTCGGGATGGGAAGAGGTGAGCCCCGCCGCAATAACCACCTTAAGGTTGTTAGTCTAAAGTCGAAGGTCTTAAAGTCTAAAGTTACCTTTTGGACTTGTGACTTTCGTCTTTTGACTGCTCTTGCGTCGAGCAAATATCTTAACATACTGAGATAAAGAATATAAAAAGTGTATTAGAAAGTTTCTCCCTCCCGATTACTCGGGAGGAAAAGGGTGTACATAAGCTTACGGGTTATTAGTACTACTCGACTATGACATTACTGCCTTTACATCTATAGCCTATCAACGTGGTCATCTCCCACGACCCTTAAAAGAAATCTCATCTTGTGGTGGGTTTCGCGCTTATATGCTTTCAGCGCTTATCCCTTCCAAACGTAGCTACTCTGCGGTGCCACTGGCGTGACAACAGATACACTAGAGGTTTGTCCAATTCGGTCCTCTCGTACTAGAATCAGATCCACTCAAATTTCTTGCGCCCACAGTAGATAGAGACCGAACTGTCTCACGACGTTCTGAACCCAGCTCGCGTGCCACTTTAATGGGCGAACAGCCCAACCCTTGGGACCTTCTCCAGCCCCAGGATGTGACGAGCCGACATCGAGGTGCCAAACCCCCCCGTCGATATGAGCTCTTGGGGGAGATCAGCCTGTTATCCCCGGCGTACCTTTTATCCTTTGAGCGATGGCCCTTCCATGCGGAACCACCGGATCACTATGCTCTACTTTCGTACCTGATCGACCTGTATGTCTCTCAGTCAAGCTCCCTTATGCCATTGCACTCTACGCACGGTTACCAAGCGTACTGAGGGAACCTTTAGAAGCCTCCGTTACTCTTTTGGAGGCGACCACCCCAGTCAAACTACCCACCAAGCAATGTCCCCCACATTATGGGGTTAGGCCTCAGATAAACAAAGGGTTGTATTTCAACAATGACTCCACAACGCCTAGCGACGCCACTTCACAGTCTCCAACCTATCCTACACATCATTTATCCAAGGTCAATACTAAGCTATAGTAAAGGTGCACAGGGTCTTTTCGTCCCACTGCGGGTAAGCGGCATCTTCACCGCTACTACAATTTCACCGAGCTCATGGCTGAGACAGTGTCCAGATCGTTACACCATTCGTGCAGGTCGGAACTTACCCGACAAGGAATTTCGCTACCTTAGGACCGTTATAGTTACGGCCGCCGTTTACTGGGGCTTCATTTCAATGCTTCTCCGAAGATAACATCTCCACTTAACCTTCCAGCACCGGGCAGGTGTCAGGCCCTATACTTCATCTTACGATTTTGCAGAGCCCTGTGTTTTTGATAAACAGTCGCCTGGACCTCTTCACTGCGGCCCCGATTGCTCGGGGCGACCCTTCTCCCGAAGTTACGGGTCTATTTTGCCTAATTCCTTAGCCATGAATCTCTCGAGCACCTTAGGATTCTCTCCTCGACTACCTGTGTCGGTTTGCGGTACGGGTACTTATTACCTGAAGTTTAGAGGTTTTTCTTGGAAGCCCTTAGGCGCACTATCTCTTCTACCGAAGTATCCGAGTACTATCGTATTTCCCCAAAACCCGTGGATTTGCCTGCGGGTCTTATAGGTAGGTACTTCAACGAACTATTCCGTCAGTTCGCGGCGCTTTCATCACTCCGTCACCCCATCACAGTAATAACTAGTACGGGAATATTAACCCGTTGTCCATCGACTGTCCCTTTCGGGTTCGCCTTAGGTCCCGACTAACCCACAGCTGATTAGCATAGCTGTGGAAACCTTAGTCTTTCGGTGTGCGGGTTTCTCGCCCGCATTATCGTTACTTATGCCTACATTTTCTTTTCTAACCAGTCCAGCATACCTTACGATACACCTTCAACCCTGTTAGAATGCTCCCCTACCACTTGTAATAAATTACAAATCCATAGCTTCGGTAATACGCTTATGCCCGATTATTATCCATGCTCGTCCGCTCGACTAGTGAGCTGTTACGCACTCTTTAAATGAATGGCTGCTTCCAAGCCAACATCCTAGCTGTCTGGGCAGACAAACCTCGTTCTTTCAACTTAGCGTATATTTGGGGACCTTAGCTGATGGTCTGGGTTCTTTCCCTCTCGGACTTGGACCTTAGCACCCAAGCCCTCACTGCACGGAAACATTATATAGCATTCGGAGTTTGTCAGGAATTGGTAGGCGGTGAAGCCCCCGCATCCAATCAGTAGCTCTACCTCTATATAACTTTACGCCGTGCGCTGCACCTAAATGCATTTCGGGGAGTACGAGCTATTTCCGAGTTTGATTGGCCTTTCACCCCTACCCACAGGTCATCCGAAGACTTTTCAACGTCAACCGGTTCGGACCTCCACACTGTGTTACCAGCGCTTCATCCTGCCCATGGGTAGATCACACGGTTTCGCGTCTAACACTACTGACTAAAGCGCCCTATTCAGACTCGCTTTCGCTACGGATCCGTGGCTTAACCACTTATCCTTGCCAGCAACGTTAACTCGTAGGCTCATTATGCAAAAGGCACGCCGTCACCCCACTAAAGGGCTCCGACCGCTTGTAAGCGTATGGTTTCAGGATCTATTTCACTCCGTTATTCACGGTTCTTTTCACCTTTCCCTCACGGTACTGGTTCACTATCGGTCTCTCAGGAGTATTTAGCCTTAGCGGATGGTCCCGCCAAATTCAGACAGGGTTTCACGTGCCCCGCCCTACTCAGGATACCACTATTTATTATACTCGTTACCCATACGGGACTATCACCCTCTATGGTGTCACTTTCCAGTAACTTCCGGTTCCTTGTACATAAAATGTCGTGGTCCTACAACCCCAACATTGCCGTAACAACATTGGTTTGGGCTAATCCGCGTTCGCTCGCCACTACTTACGGAATCACTTTTGTTTTCTTCTCCTCCGCCTACTTAGATGTTTCAGTTCAGCGGGTTTGCCCACCTATCGGTGTACTATGTCTTCAACATAGTGGGTTGCCCCATTCAGGTATCTACGGATCGTACGATGTGTGCTCGTCCCCGTAGCTTTTCGCAGCTTATCACGCCTTTCATCGCCTCTGAGAGCCTAGGCATCCCCCATACGCCCTTAGTTTGCTTATTGTACAGACACGATTAATCGTGTCTCTACGTTTATGATAAATCACAAACGTGTTCTTTCTACTTTTTATTATTTCTTATCTCAATATGTCAATGAACTTTATTTAGGTCGAAAGTTATAAAGTCTAAGGTCATAAAGTCATACTTTTGACTTTCAGACTTTAGTCTTTCGACTAAATTTGTGGAGAATAACGGAGTCGAACCGTTGACCTCCTGCGTGCAAGGCAGGCGCTCTAGCCAGCTGAGCTAATCCCCCAATTTAATTATGAATTGTGAATTATGAATTATGAATTATTTGTAATTCGTAATCTTTCAACCCTAGAATTTCCTTTCAATCTGTTTATATGAACGTGTTGTATTAATACTTACTACTAAGTACTTAATACTTTTTTTGTTGTCTCGGACAGACTCGAACTGTCGACCCCTACATTATCAGTGTAGTACTCTAACCAGCTGAGCTACGAGACACTCTTTATTTTGAGTAAAGAATAAAGATTTAAGATTATAGACTACATCTATACTCCATTTTCTATCTTCTTTCCTCTCTTTTTTTTTAAATTAACAGCAAGAGTAATAAAATGTTGGTATCTGTTTCCAACTTGAACTTTCGTCTTCTTTCCCTAGCGTGTATTACTACTAACACTAAGGCTCTAGAAAGGAGGTGTTCCAGCCGCACCTTCCGGTACGGCTACCTTGTTACGACTTAGCCCTAGTTACCAGTTTTACCCTAGGCAGCTCCTTGCGGTCACCGACTTCAGGCACCCCCAGCTTCCATGGCTTGACGGGCGGTGTGTACAAGGCCCGGGAACGTATTCACCGGATCATGGCTGATATCCGATTACTAGCGATTCCAGCTTCACGGAGTCGAGTTGCAGACTCCGATCCGAACTGTGACCGGTTTTATAGATTCGCTCCTGGTCGCCCAGTGGCTGCTCTCTGTACCGGCCATTGTAGCACGTGTGTAGCCCAAGGCGTAAGGGCCGTGATGATTTGACGTCATCCCCACCTTCCTCACAGTTTGCACTGGCAGTCTTGTTAGAGTTCCCGACTTGACTCGCTGGCAACTAACAACAGGGGTTGCGCTCGTTATAGGACTTAACCTGACACCTCACGGCACGAGCTGACGACAACCATGCAGCACCTTGTAAATTGTCTTGCGAAAAGTCTGTTTCCAAACCGGTCAATCTACATTTAAGCCTTGGTAAGGTTCCTCGCGTATCATCGAATTAAACCACATGCTCCACCGCTTGTGCGGGCCCCCGTCAATTCCTTTGAGTTTCATTCTTGCGAA
Source organism: Flavobacterium sp. CECT 9288 (assembly GCF_918731615.1). Lineage (NCBI taxonomy): Bacteria > Pseudomonadati > Bacteroidota > Flavobacteriia > Flavobacteriales > Flavobacteriaceae > Flavobacterium > Flavobacterium sp. CECT 9288. Next base: position 1,798,682 of record NZ_OU957226.1, read on the forward strand.
CGTACTCCCCAGGTGGGATACTTATCACTTTCGCTTAGCCACTGAAATTGCTCCCAACAGCTAGTATCCATCGTTTACGGCGTGGACTACCAGGGTATCTAATCCTGTTCGCTACCCACGCTTTCGTCCATCAGCGTCAATCCATTAGTAGTAACCTGCCTTCGCAATTGGTATTCCATGTAATCTCTAAGCATTTCACCGCTACACTACATATTCTAGTTACTTCCTAATAATTCAAGTTTAGCAGTATCAATGGCCGTTCCACCGTTGAGCGATGGGCTTTCACCACTGACTTACTAAACCGCCTACGGACCCTTTAAACCCAATGATTCCGGATAACGCTTGGATCCTCCGTATTACCGCGGCTGCTGGCACGGAGTTAGCCGATCCTTATTCTTACAGTACCGTCAAGCTCCCTCACGAGGGAGTGTTTCTTCCTGTACAAAAGCAGTTTACAATCCATAGGACCGTCATCCTGCACGCGGCATGGCTGGATCAGGCTTGCGCCCATTGTCCAATATTCCTCACTGCTGCCTCCCGTAGGAGTCTGGTCCGTGTCTCAGTACCAGTGTGGGGGATCTCCCTCTCAGGACCCCTACCCATCGTTGCCTTGGTAAGCCGTTACCTTACCAACTAGCTAATGGGACGCATGCTCATCTTTCACCGTTGTGACTTTAATAGTGGTTTCATGCGAAACTGCTATACTATGAGGTATTAATCCAAATTTCTCTGGGCTATCCCTCTGTGAAAGGTAGATTGCATACGCGTTACGCACCCGTGCGCCGGTCTCTAGATCCGAAAACCTATACCCCTCGACTTGCATGTGTTAAGCCTGCCGCTAGCGTTCATCCTGAGCCAGGATCAAACTCTTCATCGTATATTGTTTGTTCGCCGTGGCGAACTATTGTTATTCGACTCTGTTCTAGTGGTTTTTTCAAATCTTCCGATTCTATTACTCTTATTCTTTATGTTCTGTTCTTGCGAACAAAACGGCTGTCAATTCAATATGTCTAGGAACGTATTCTTACTATTTTTTCGCCTTTCGTTTGTTTCTCAAAGCGGGTGCAAAAGTAGTTATTCTTTTTTAAACTGGCAAGAAAATTTTAAAGTTTTTTTGAGATAATTTTTACCTCGTTTGCTTCTCTATTTCTTATCAATCTCTCAAGGAACTTCCGTTGTTTTGCGGGGTGCAAAGATAACTTTCGTTTTTAAATCTCACAAGCTTTTTTTAAAGTTTTTTTAAAGAATAAATCTCTAATCACTTTGTTTTTCTTGCCAATCATTTAAAGAACGTCTGCGTCATTGCGGGTGCAAAACTACAACCTTTATTCGCTTTTACAAGCTTTTTTTGAACCTTTTTTTATTCTTTTCTTAACTTTTAAACTAAAGCACTGATTAAACGACTCTTAAAACATAAACTTTTTTCCAGTTAATTACAATTAGGATGGTTTTACTGTGAAATCATGACCGTGGAGGGTGTTTGATAGCATTCTACATATAAGTTGTTCTGGCTTTCCTAGTGTTGCAATTATAACATTGTACTCTATTATATATAGGCAGTGCTCTTTTTGCTAGATATCATACACCATTATATAGTTAGGTAGTGTATTTACTTCTCTAACAAAAACGTCTTCTAGGTTCTCAAACTGCGTTAGGGATAGCAGCGAAAAGCCCACAGTGACGACCGAAAGGAAGGAACGAGGACTTGTAGCGAAGAGCCCGACCTTATATAAAGCAACAAGAGTAGCAGAATCAACTGCTACTCTTGTTGTTTTATATAAGGGAACGCCCAAATAAAATTTAATATTCCCATCTACGGGTTTTGTTTAATTCCTCTTGCTCTTGGATGATCTCTGCTGGTATTACTTTTAAGAACGATGCATGTTGTTCTATTGCATATTCTACTTTTTCTACAATTTCATCGATGGTGTCATTTTCATAATCGATATCAAGTGGTTCTTTGATGATAAAAGACTGAAGAATGCCTTTCTTTTTCATACGCAATCCTTTTTTATCAAAGGAACGGCGGAAACCATCAATGACTATAGGCACTACTATAGGCTTGTGTTGTTTTATAATGTGAGCAGTGCCTTTACGTACTGGTTTGAATGATTTTGTAGTACCTTGAGGAAATGTGATTACCCAACCATCTTTGAGAGCGATTTTAATATTCTCCGTATCGTCTGGATTGATATCTTTTTTTTCTGTGACATCAACTCCTTTTTGGCGCCAAGTACGTTCTACAGAAATTGCTCCAGCATAAGCCATAATTCTTGGTAAAAGTCCAGCACGCATTGTTTCCTTAGCAGCAACATAATAAATATTCATTTTAGGTTGCCATAAATAGGTTACATCCTTAATATTATCTTCTCTACCACTTAGGCTTGCATTGAATACATGAAACATAGCCACAACATCAGCAAAATAGGTTTGATGATTTGATATAAAAAGTACATTATTATCTGGTAAGTTTCGGATGATCTCCGATCCTTCGATTTGAAGTTCATTAAAGCCTCTATATCTACGATGCGTAAATGCACCAAAGATTCTAATCAACCATTTTTTGATAAAGAGTATATGTCCGAAAGGATTTCTTTTGAATAATCCCATGTTTTTTTGTTTTAAAATAGAATGCAAACTTACGAAAAAAAATAATTGCTAAAAATGAGTAAAAAATGGATATACTATGATTCCCTATTAGGTTGTAACACCTGAATCAAAACCTCTTTTAGTTCACTTAATATCATTGCTGTTGCTCCCCAAACAATATGTTCATTAATATTAAAACCAGGAACAAAAATCTCATTTGAATAAGAGGTAATTTGTTTTTTGTTAACTAGAATTTCATTGTTGAGAAGTAGCATCAAGGGTATTTCGATTATTTGAGCAACCTCTAGTGGATCAAGAATAAAATCGAGAGGTTCTTTACTAATACCTAAAAAAGGGTATACTAAAAAATTACTTGGGGGAATATACAATTCAGTAAAAGGTTTTATAATTTTGATTTTACTTGGATCAATTCCTATCTCCTCATAAGTTTCTCGCAATGCGGTGTATGAAAAATCTAAATCGTCTTTTTCATGTTTTCCACCAGGAAATGCAACTTGAGCTGAATGTACGCCATCATACGAATTTCTAACGATAAGAACTAAGTGAACTTTTCCATTTTTGGGATACAAAAGCATTAAAACCGAAGCTAACCTATGAATTTCATTTGAAGCATCTGTCTTTTTAAGGCTTTCAATTCGTTCAAGAGGAGCCATTTTTATGTGTGCGTCAAAAGCTGGTAAACGGGAATTTATTATTTCTGGAACAATCTCTAAAAATTCTTGAAAATCCATAATCAATGTCTATTTTTGCAAATTGAAATAAAATCTAAATGTAGTTTAGATAATAGAGTATAGCAAATATTACCACAAACAAAATACTTACACATGTATAGCAAAGAGGAAAACCAGAGATTAAAACGAGAATTTTGGATCGCATTTGCTGAAAAATACCCTAGAAAATGGTTGCTCTATGACACAAAAATTAAAGACTTTTCATTTAAGTTTTTTGTAGACAATAAAAAAGCTCAAGTACTTATTGATATTGAACATAGAAGTACCGAAAAAAGAATTGCCTATTTTGAAAAACTTGTTTCCTTAAAAAACATCTTAAAAGAAGAGTACGTATCCTCATTAGTTTATGAGCAGGACTATACCTTAGAGAGTGGAAAAACTATTAGTCGTATTTGGGTCGAAAAACTACACGTTAGTGTGAGTAATAGAACCTACTGGGATGAAATATTTGATTTTTATTATGAAAATATGAATGCGTTAGAGCTATTTTATCTTGAATACGACTCTTATATTAAAGACATATAAAAACAAACCTTGTTGAATTAAATAAGATTATAGACAATTATCCTATCCTCATAATTAATGTAAAGTTGTTTTCTGTTTTCTTGTTTTTTTCTAGTGATTACAGACAAAGTACACTCTTCTCCTTGATTGTCTTTGCAATAAAACGTGTCTACTTTATCAATATCATTTTCATCAGTATCATAATACTCCACGATTTCAAATAATTGAATAATTTGAGAATACACGACTATTCTATTTTTCTTAGTATCTAATGTGACGATTAGATTCACATTTTTTGGCGCAGACCACTCCCCCCATTTGCCTTTTTCATTTTTTGTAGAAACACTTAGGGACGAAGTTTTGAATTTATAATTTTGACTATATAAAACAGGTCCCGTTATTATAAAAAATAGTATGATTAAAAATTTAATACTCAATTTCATCACTTAAAAATTAATTTTAGACATTTCTTTTTTGGCTTCCTCAAACTGTTCTAAAATATCATTCATAATTACACTTACAGGTGCTACATTATGAATTACACCCGCAATTTGACCTATCTCCAATTCACCATCAATTAGATCACCCTCAAACATACCGCGTTTAGCTCTTGCTCTTCCAAGTAATTGTATTAAATCCTCCTTAGTAGGACAAGTTGCGTATAAATCCTGAACGTCTTGATAAAATTTATTTTTGATTAATCGTACAGGCGCAAGCTCTTTGAATGTAAGTTGGGTATCCCCTTCTTTAACTTCTACAACTGTATTTTTAAAATCAATATGTGCCGAAGACTCTACAGAAGCTACAAACCTACTCCCCATTTGAACCCCATCAGCACCCAATGTCATTGCGGCAAGCATTCCTCGGCCTGTTGCAATCCCTCCTGCAGCAATTAATGGTATCTGAATTTTTTCCTTTACCATCGGTATTAATGTGAGTGTCGTGGTTTCTTCCCTTCCATTATGACCTCCTGCTTCAAAACCTTCAGCAACTACGGCATCTACTCCTGCTTCTTGTGATTTTAATGCAAAAACAGAACTGCTAACTACATGAACAACCGTTATTCCATTTTGCTTTAAATAAGAAGTCCACGTTTTTGGGTTTCCAGCTGATGTAAATACAATTTTCACCTCTTCCTCTACAATAATTTTCATTATTTCCTCAATGTTGGGATATAAGAGCGGTACATTAACTCCAAATGGATTTGATGTTGCTTTTTTGCATTTTTGAATGTGTTCCCGTAATACCTCTGGATACATAGATCCTGCTCCAATTAACCCTAAGCCACCGGCATTACTTACTGCACTTGCTAGTTTGTAACCGCTATTCCATATCATTCCACCTTGAATTATTGGATACTTGATATTAAAAAGTGTCGTAATTTTATTCATTAGTCTAACTATAACTATTGTTTGTAAATTTTTCCAGTTTTAACGAAATCCTGAGATTGAAACTTGTATAAATACAATCCACTTTGAAGTTCTTTAATTGAAATTGATGAGTCGTTATTCTCTATTTTTTTTTCAAAAACTTTTTGTCCTGTAGTATTAAAAAATTGTATTATTCCAGATGTACTATTTTTTGGCAAAATTAAAGATAGTTGATCGGCAGTGGGATTAGGATAAATAACTACTTCATTAACTGCTATTTCATTTAAATCTAACTGATTTGAGAAAGCAGCATTAAAATCTGGAACTCCATATCCGTATAGATTGTTTGGAGCCGCAAATCTATCTGACGACTTGATTATTATTTCTCTAATTTCTTTATTTGTTTTATTAGGTAAGGCCTGCCACAAACAAGCTACTAAACCTGTCAATATTGGGCTTGAAAAAGAAGTTCCATTAGCTGTTACTATATTCCCCAAAGGATCTGAAATAATAGCTGACTGACCTTGAGCCATAACGTCTGGTTTAATTCTATTATCAAAAGAAGGACCAATTGAACTGAACGAAGTTCTAATTTCGTTTGCATTTACGGCTCCGATAGCTAAAACAGAAACAGCATCTGCTGGAACTGCTATATTTGGATTGGAAGACGCACCAGAATTACCTGCAGAATTAACTACAATAATACCTCTTGAAAAAGCAATCTCAGCTCCACGGGACATGAATGCTGTTTTTCCGTCCATTTCACTATACGTATGATTGTAAGATGCATTGTCAAAATCAAAATAACCCAAAGAAGTATTGATGATATCTACACCTAAACTGTCCGCTTTTTCGGCAGCTTCAACCCAAAGAGATTCTTCTACTGGATTTTCAGATGTATCATTTTCAGTGATAAACAAGTAATAAGAAGCATCAGGTGCTGTACCAACAAGCTGATTTTCCTTAAAGCCTCCCATTGTAGAAAGTACCGATGTTCCATGAGAAGTTCCCGTATAAAAATCTGGATTTCTTAAAACATAGTTATAACCTCCTAAAATTTGATTGTTGTCTCTTAATCGCTTAAATGGTTGAGCTGAATTGACTCCTGGAAAACCAGAATCCATAACCGCAATTATCTTACCTGAACCTGTATAGTTTTGTTGGTGCAATAAATGCCCGTTTAGCATTTGAATTTGATTAGATGATGTACCATAAGCATACTCTACCTTAGTCTTTGCTGTTTTTAAAACATTTTTTTCCTTTATAACCGCAATACTTTTGGCTGATTGATTCAACGCTTTATTTGCAAAATCAAGTTTTTCAACAAATGGTAATGCTTTCAGTGCATTGAGATCTGTTTGTGTTCCCCTAACATGTATTGCGTTAAGCCATTTTGAAGTAGCCATAACAGAAACTCCGCTCTTGCTTTTTATTTGGTTGAGATAGGTACTTTCTATTGGAACATCTTTTGCATCTAAGTCAATTTTCTGAGTACTTCGTCGGTCTAATGCCCTTTGCGAAAGCATTTTTACGGGTGTATTAAAAAATATTGACGCACTAGGTTTGTCTTTTAAATACACCCAAGCATCTTGTTGCGCATGAAGTAAAGTTGTACATATAAATAATAAGATGAAGTATTTTTTTTTCATAGTGCCCTGTATTATTGAATGTATAAAATTTAAAATTGATCTATTATGTGTACAAAGAAATTCTAAAAAATTATGAAATCACACCAGAGCCTACTAATTCTTCTCCTAAGTACCAAGCTGCAAATTGCCCTTCGGTAATTGCTGATTGTGGTTCGTCAAAAGAAATAAACATTTCATTTTCAAATTGATGTAATGTTGCTTTTTGTAATGGTTGACGGTATCGTATACGTGCCATTACTTCTAAAGTTTCCCCATTGGTTAATGCCAAATCTTCTCGTACCCAATGCACTTCGTCATTGATTATTTTTAATGCTTTTTTAAATAAACCTGGATGATGGCTTGTAAGTCCAGTATATACGGTGTTTGTAATTACATCCGTTGCAATAATAAACAATGGGTCTTTTGTACCCCCTACATTTAAACCCTTACGCTGACCGATAGTAAAATAATGAGCTCCTTTATGATTACCCATGAATTTCCCCATCTCTGGCGTATAAGCAATTTTTGTAGCTTCAATACGGAGTGAATCTTCTACCGTTAATCCTGAATTGTCTTCTTGCTGATATATAAGATGATCTTTATCAATTTGAATAATGGCTCCTTCTTTAGGCTGAAGTTTTTGCTGTAAAAATTCAGGAAGCCTAACTTTACCAATAAAACAAAGTCCTTGAGAATCTTTCTTTTCGGCTGTAACAAGTTCCATCTGAGCTGCTATATCACGAACTTGAGGTTTGGTCAATGCGCCTATAGGGAACAATGATTTTGATAATTGTTCTTGAGATAATTGACATAAAAAATAAGACTGATCCTTATTACCATCAGCACCAGCAACTAGTTGATAAACTTTCTTGCCATCAATTTCAGTTTCTTTTTTTTGACAGTAATGTCCTGTAGCAACAAAATCCGCACCCAAACTCAGTGCGATTTTCATAAAAACATCAAACTTTATTTCTCTGTTACAAAGCACATCTGGATTTGGAGTCCTTCCTTTTTCATATTCATTGAACATGTAATCCACAATTTTCTCCTGATATTGTTCGCTTAAATCAACTGTTTGAAAAGGAATACCTAATTTTTCAGCAACAAGAAGAGCATCGTTACTATCTTCTAACCAAGGACATTCATTAGAGATCGTCACTGAATCATCGTGCCAATTTTTCATAAACAATCCTATAACTTCATATCCTTCTTGTTGCAACAAATAAGCTGCAACGCTTGAATCTACCCCACCTGAAAGTCCAACAACAACACGCTTCATCTAAAAAAAATTATAGTATTTAAGGGTGTAAAGTTACAAAAGATTTAGATTAGATATTCCCAAGAATATTTTAATTGTTTTTGGTGTTTTTACTTTTTTCTGGCAGGCTCATATTTGTTTCCTTGACAAGCTTTCCTTTTTCATAAAACTGCCAAATACCCATTTTTTTTCCATTTACAAATTTGCCTTGCGAGACAATGGCACCAGTTGCATCTCTAAAAATTGCAGAACCGTTATAAATATTGTCTTTATAAAATGTTTCTTCAAGAACAACTCCGTTTTCGGCAAATTTTTTATAAAGACCGTTTTTTAAATTATTTTTATAACTAATTTCCTCCGCAATAGCACCGTTAGGATAATACACAGAGCGCACACCTTCTAATTTACCTTTTACATAGTTCTCAACAGTCATTAAGGTTTTTGAGGCTTCGTGATAATATTTCCATTGTCCCTCAAAAAGTTTGTTTATCACATTTCCTTCACTGACTTTATTGCTTTTTTGATCAAAAAATATTGTGTAAGCAGCACTGTTTTTTAAATTAAATTCACGAGTTGCTATAACAGACATGGCCTTTGTATCATCATAAAATTTAAAAATACCAGTTTCCTTGCCATGATCAAATGTTCCTTCAAAGCGTGGCCTTTTAGATTCTTGATAGGTTCCTTTCCATAAACCATGCTTTTTACCTTTATCATCAAGTTGATTAATTTCTGTTTGGGCAATACATTTAGGTGCTAACATGCTAAAAATGAATAAAAATAAAAATCGCAGGTGGAATTTATACATTGTAAAATAATTTAGTTTAACATAGAACTTGTTTTTATCAAATTTAGTACACACAATTAATTTTTAAAAAAAAGGAGTACTAATATCAATACTAGATGCAAGCAATAATAATGCAAAAATAAATAGCAATTTTTACATTATCAATTTATAACTTATGTAAGTATAAAAATTATTATTATTTTGTTTAACGATTATACCTAAATACAAAACACTAATAATAGCTATAAAATAGAAATAACATATATAAGCAGGGATAATCCACAATTAAACACAACATAAAGTAATGTTCTTGCAAAACAAACAATCCTAAAAAAAATTATAAATTTACATTTTGTTTATTAAATATTTCAAAAATTTAAACAAAAAATAAAATGTTATTATTAGTTTAGCGTAAACAATAAAACATAAAAACAATGAAAAATCTTTTAAAATTTAAAAACATTGCCATGATTGCAATTGTTGCATTATTGTCTTTCTCTTGTGACGATGATAATGATGAAAAAAATACTGACAATACCATTACAGGAACTGCTGTAAAAGCACCTAACTTAACCGTTCTTGTTCAAGCACTTACACGTGCAAACCTAGCAACAACTTTACAAGGAACTGGTTCTTTCACCGTTTTTGCTCCAACGGATGCTGCATTCAACGCATTTTTGACCGCGAACAATTTTACAAGTATTAACCAAGTACCACAAGATGTTTTAACTAGAATTTTATTAAATCACGTAGTTAGCGGAACTGTTAAATCTACAGATTTACAAACTGGATACGTTAAAACATTAGCTACAAGCGCAACATCTGGAACAAATACCATGAGCATGTATGTAAATTTAGCTTCGGGTGTACGATTAAACGGTGTTGCATCTGTAACAACTCCAGATGTAATGGCTTCAAACGGAGTTATTCATATTGTAGATGCTGTAATTAATTTGCCATCAATTGTAACACACGCTACTGCAAATCCTAATTTTACTTCATTGGTAGGTGCATTAACAGGAGCTGGACAACCTAACTTTGTTGCCACTCTTTCAGCAACAGGACCTTTTACCGTTTTCGCACCAACTAATGCAGCATTTACATCCTTAAACACAGAACTTGCTCCAGGAGGAATTGCGAGTGTTTCAGCTGCAAACTTAACAAGAGTATTAAATTACCATGTAGTTAACGGTAACATTTTAGCAACTGCTTTGACTGCAGGAACTCTACCAACGTTACAAACACCACAAACATTCACAGTAACACTAACAGGAGGTGCTAAAATTACAGATGTAAGAAACAGAGTTGCTAATGTAACTGCTACTGATGTACAATGTTCAAACGGAGTAATTCATGTATTAGATAAAGTATTATTACCTACTTTCCCAAATCCGTAGTGTTACTTTAGATAATTTAATTATTAAACTTTAAAAAAGCTATCAAATGCAATATTTGATAGCTTTAGCTTTTTATAAGTAGTTTTATAAACTATAAATTATAACCGTTAATTAATTAAGTTACGATTATAGCTCAATACAAAATTGCGATAATATCATGTTTATTTTTAGGTTCAGCGTAGATATACCTTAATCAATCTTGAATTATTGATTCTATCTTTGAAAGTAACTTTAAGGTTATATCCGCCGTGCTATCAGAATCAATTCTTACAGCATCCGTATGATTTTACAAATATTTGACTTCACTCAAATAAAAAAACCTCATAAAACTAGTGTTCTATGAGGTTTTATAAAATCTATTAAAAGCTATTTTATTTATTCTTTTTATCTAAAGCTTTTTGTGCCTCGGCTTGCTCCATTACTTCTTGTAATTTTCTTTGGAACTTACTTTGTTTTTTGGGTTCTTTCAGTTTATTTTCTTGAATTTGTGCATGAATTTTATCACTGTCGATAAAATACTTTTTAATAACCAACATAATTAATATGGTAACCAAGTTTGATATAAAGTTGTACAAACTCAATCCAGCTCCATAGCTATTAAAGAAAAACAACATCATTATTGGCGAAACGTAAATCATGATTTTCATCATCTTCGCCATATCTGGCATTCCTTCTTGTTGAGGAGCTGCCATTTGCTGATCTCCAGATGTCATTTTCATATAAAAGAAAATGGCTATAGCTGCAAGAATAGGAAACAAACTAATATGATTTCCATAAAAAGGAATATAAAAAGGTAATTTTACAATTTCATCAAAAGAAGAAAGGTCATCTGCCCAAAGAAAACTTTTTTGTCTCAACTCAAATGCAGATGGGAAAAACTGAAACGAAGCCATTAAAAAAGGCATTTGAATTAATGCTGGTATACAACCAGCCATAGGGTTAACCCCTGCTTTATTGTAAAGCTTCATTGTTTCTTGTTGCTTTTTCATAGGATCTTTCTTAAACTTCTCTCCCAGCTCTGCAATTTCTGGACGCAGTAACTTCATTTTTGCTTGAGACAAGAATGATTTAAAAGTTATAGGCGACATAGCCAATTTTATCAATATAGTAAACAATATAATTGCAATACCATAGGCAATATACGATCCTAAGAAACCAAATAATGGTACAAATATAAAACGGTTAATCCAGCCTATAATTCCCCAACCCATTGTTATGATTTTTTCTAAATTTAGATCATAATTTGCTAAGGTTTTATAATCAGATGGTCCCATGTACCAACTTAATTTGTGATCAATTTCACCATTAGTAAACGCTAACGGAATATTTGCTTTAAATGACTTGGTAAAAGTGGTATCTACTTCCTCATCATTCATTAAGTTAGTTGATGTAACTTGTGCGTTCTCAAATGGAGTTTTAGAAACTAATATTGAAGCAAAGAAATGTTGTTTGAATGCTATAAAAGTTGGTTTTTCAAGTAACTCATTTTCAGAAGCTCCTAGTCCTGCATAGTCTACTTTACCGTCTTTGTGTTCGTAATATATTTCAGTATACTTGTTTTCATATGAAATACTTTTTTCATTTCTATGCGCCTTCAAATTCCATTCTAAATCTAAAGGTTTTGAAGTATTCAAAACTTTTTGAAGACCTTGAGAACGAATATCAAAACCAATCATGTAATTATTTGGCTTCAAAATATATTTATACTCTAAAAACTCATTGGCTCCAGCCTTTAATTTCATAGACAAAACTTGGTCTGCACCAATTTTTGTTAATGATGGCTCAAAATACAAATCTTTAGTATTCAAAGTACGGTTATCCAAAGTGACTAGCTGCACGTTTAAATTTGCATTATTGTCTTTGATTAATTCTACTAACTGTCCAGAACCTTTTTTAAATTTCTCATATTCTTTTAAGGTTGCCTCAACAATATATCCTCCTTTATTGGCAATTGTAAGTTTTACCAAGTCGTTTTCAATTGTTGTTACGCTAGCCTTTGCAGATGGCAAAGTTGCAGAATAAGCAAAACTACCTAAAGATTTTTCTAATTGTGCCAATTGTGTTGTATCCCCAGTTGCGGCAACAGCTTGAGCAGCAATTTCAACTTTTTTTACTTCAAGAGCCTTTGCTTTTGCCTCTTTAATTTGCAATGCCTTTTGCGCTTTTTCTGCTGCAACCACCTTTGGATCTGGTTGATTTTGATACATGATAAAAATCAAGATTACAAAAATTAAGGCAAAACCGATAATTGAATTGAGGTCAAATTTTTTTTGTTCCATTTTAATATTTAAAAGTGTTTAATCTATTAGTAGCAAGTTTCAGTAAATGTTTCACTACAACCTTACTATTTTTTTTTTGCTTGAACTGCAGCTGCTACAAAATTAACAAAAATAGGATGCGGATTTGCCACCGTACTCTTGTACTCTGGATGGTATTGAACACCTATAAAGAAAGGATGGTCCTTAATCTCTACAATTTCAACCAATCCTGTTTCAGGATTTACTCCAGAGGATATCAATCCAGCATTTTCTAACTGGTTCACATAGGCATTATTGTACTCATAACGATGACGATGACGCTCAAATATGGTTTCTTTTCCATAAATTTTGTATGCAAGTGTATCTTTTTTGATGTCACATTTCCAAGCACCTAATCGCATGGTACCGCCTTTATCAGTAACGGTTTTCTGTTCTTCCATCAAATTTACAACAGGATGTGCTGTATGTTCATTCATTTCAGTAGAATTGGCGTCAGCATACCCTAAAATATTTCTAGCTTGCTCAATGATAGCCATTTGCATTCCTAAACAGATTCCGAAAAAAGGAACTTTATTTTCTCTAGCGAATTGTACAGCAGCTATCTTACCTTCTATTCCTCTTTCTCCAAAACCTGGTGCTACTAAAATCCCATCTAAATTTGCACATTTTTCTTTGATATTGCTAGCATCTAAATGCTCCGAGTGAATTGAAATTACATTTACTTTTGTTTCATTGGCTGCACCAGCATGAATAAAAGCCTCCAATATAGACTTGTAACAATCTTGCATTTCCACATACTTCCCAACCAAACCAATGTTAACTGTATGCTTAGGATTTTTTAATCTTTTCAAGAAAATATTCCAGTTTTTTAAATCTGGTGCTGCTTTCTTTGGTAAATCTAATTTTTTCAAAGCTACAACATCTAATCCTTCTTCGAGCATTAAATTTGGAACCTCATATATAGTTGAAGCATCAATAGATTGTATTACTGCTTCACGTTTTACATTACAAAAAAGAGCCAGTTTATTGCGCAATTCTTCTGACAATTCGTGCTCAGTTCTACAAACAAGTATGTCCGCTTTAATACCGCTTTCCATCAATGTTTTTACTGAATGCTGTGTAGGCTTTGTCTTTAATTCTCCGGCTGCGGCCAAAAAAGGAACTAAAGTAAGATGAATTACAATACCGTTATGCTCTCCAAGTTCCCAAACCAATTGTCTAACAGACTCAATATATGGCAGGGATTCAATATCTCCTACAGTTCCACCAATTTCTGTGATTACGATATCATAATCCCCAGAATTGCCAAGCAATTGCATTCTTTCTTTAATTTCATTGGTAATATGAGGTACAACTTGTACCGTTTTACCTAAAAACTCTCCCCTTCTTTCTTTTTCAATCACAGATAAATAAATTCTACCTGTAGTAACATTATTAGCTTGAGACGTTGGCACATTCAAAAAACGTTCGTAGTGACCTAAGTCTAAGTCTGTTTCTGCTCCATCATCAGTAACATAACATTCTCCATGTTCATAAGGGTTTAAAGTCCCTGGATCAACGTTGATATACGGATCAAATTTTTGAATAGTTGTACGATATCCTCTTGCTTGTAACAATTTTGCAAGAGATGCTGCAATGATTCCTTTTCCTAAAGAAGAAGTCACACCTCCTGTAACAAAAATATATTTTGTTTGATTCATTCTGTTGAGTTTTGTGTTGTAGTTGTGTAAAAAAACGTGGCAAAAGTACAAATTTAATTGGACTATTAGAACATATACTTCTGAGATTTTATAGTTTAAAAAACGGAAGGATTAAACCCATATTGATAACTTAAAAGCAAAATTTAAATGCTATGGTTTGGGATATTTTTTTTTAATATTCCGAATCAAATCCTCTAGGCCATTAAGTTTTAATTCATAAACCAATTGTAATTGTTGCCCTAACTCACCTTTTGGAAAGCCTTTATTGGCATACCAAACAATATAATATTCAGGTATTTCTATTAAAAACCAGCCTTCATATTTACCAAAGGGCATTTTAGTATGAGCCAGTTTTATAAGCTGTTTTTGATTTTGATCCATTTTATAAAAAGAAAAAAGCAAGAAATAAATCTCTTGCTTTATATGTATTGATTACTATGTATTATTTCCAGTTAAACGAAATGCTTTTTTCTATTTCTGGATGTAAGCTTAAAAAAACAGGACACGTTAAGGCAGCTCTTTCTAATATTGTTTTTTCTTTCTCATTTTGAGTTCCAAAAATATCAAATGCGATTTCAATTCTGCCTATTCTTCTTGGTTCTGCATTCATGATTTTAGTAACATTTGCAATAGAACCCTTTAAATCAACATTTAAATCTCTTGCTTTAATACCCATAATAGTCATCATGCATGTAGCCAATGCGTTAGCAACGGTATCTGTAGGTGAAAAAGCTTCCCCTTTTCCGTTATTGTCTACTGGTGCGTCCGAAAGAATTTCTGTTCCAGATTGTAAATGAATCGACGATGTTCTTAAATCCCCTAGATATGTTACTCTTGATGTCATTACTTTGCTTCTTTTATCGTTAAATCTGTATCATAATACAAGATATAAATTCCGTTATTACTATACCCTCCCGTTGTGTTTTTTGAGTAATCAAACTTATTATCTACTTGCTCTGTTGCAACTTCAAAGGTTGTTTCCTCAAACTTTTTACCTTGTGACAAACGCAAAAGCGTATCAAAGGTCACATCAAATCCTCGAGTTGCAAAAACACTTGGGTAGACTTTATTTTTCTTTTTGTATTCTTTTTCAAAAATTAAAGCCTCTGAAGATTCATTTTCTCGGCTTACTGATGGATACATCAATTTCAGTTTTGTTAAACTTGAAAAATTAATTTCATCTGTATCTAATGTTTCATTTGGTTCTAAAATAACTAACTGTACCTTGTAAGTTGCCATAGCACTCATTAATGTAGAAAGTGTCCCTTTGATCATGCCCGTATTTTCGGTTTCCATGACTACATAATTCATCTTGTCTTTCACCAAAAGACTTTTGATACTTTCTGCTGTAATTCCTCCCGTAGCCGTTAGAGGTACAAAACGCACATCTTTGTGATTGTCTGAAATAAATTTTATAACCGAACCTTTTTTCTTGTCTACAACTGCAATCATATTTCCGCCTTTGTTACGCATGTAGTCAAAAATAGCATTCTTAACCGCATCTGGATTAGGAACCGCCTGAAAAATATTTGCAAATTTCACTTCGTTTTCTTTAGACAAAGGAGATATAACTGATACTTGATTTTGTAAAACAAGCTCTGCCATTTTCTCTACGTTTGCTTGATAAAATGGCCCTATTATTGCGTCAGATTCATCAAGATTATTGCTTTTTAGCAATGATGCCACTGCCGAACTGTTTTTAGTTTCTTGTGAATCTAGTATTTTTATTTCTACATTTAACCCTAATGTTTTTGCCGAATCAATTGCCATTAAAGCACCCGAATAAAAATCTAAAGTCATGTTTAGAAATTTATCTTTTTTTAATCGAGCGGTAATAGAATTTACAGTGTCGTTTTCAATTTTTGAAACATTAAATGGCAACAATAAGGCTAATTTCTTTCTCTCGTTATTTTTCTTAGCAAGGACAGCAAATTCCTTTTTTATAGCTTCTACTGGTGTGATAGTAGCTGATTCTGGAATTTTGATCTCCATTCCTACTTCTACTCCATTAGCTAATACTGGATTTTCTTTCAATAGTTCTTCTTGAGATAACCCCGACATTTTTGACAAACTGTAGAGTGTTTCTTTTGGCCTTACAACATAGCTTATAAAATTTACTTTAGGAGAAACCGGTTTAGAAACTACTTGTACAGACTCTTTTTTAACTTCAGTTGCTATAACTGACTTTTCAATTTTGGCTGGATTTCCTTTAATAATTAGCTCGTAACCTATGGGCAAATTGGATACAATTTCAGGATTTTTTCTTTCTAATTCTTCAATAGTAATATCGTACTTATTAGCAATAGAGTATTTAGTTTCTTTAGCTAGAACAATGTGTTTAACCACTTTTTCTTGCGTAGGAACATTACTTTTTAAAGCCGTTTTAGATGGAATCACAAGAACTTGTCCAATTTTTAAAGCTTGAACATCTAGTAATGGGTTTTCTTTTTGCAGTTCCTCTGTTGTAACATCATATTTTTTCAAAATTCCATACAAAGTCTCTTTTGGAGCCATGACATGTTTTGTTGCAGTTGCCTCTTTTTTTACTGGTAAAGCAATCGCTTTTTTTGCACTTGGACTTGGAATCAACAAAATACTATTCAATTGCAATCCTTTTTGAACATCTGGATTTAACTGGTAAATATCATACGGTGTCACTTTGTATTTTTGAGCAATACTATTGATAGTTTCTCCTTTTTCAACCTTGTGAGTTGTGGATTTATTTTGTGCAAACGTACTTATAGTAAACCACAAAGCAGTCGTGTATATTACAAAGAAGTATTTCATCGTGTTTTTTATAAATTTTATATTCTTAACAAACAACGGTATCAAATTTTATTCCAAAATCTGATACCGTTAATTCTTGTGCGCTTCTTATCACGCTATTTTAATGGAATTTGATTTATTCCCATTCAATTGTTGCAGGCGGTTTTGAACTGATATCATAGACCACTCTATTTACCCCTTTAACTTTATTGATAATGTCATTTGAAACTTTCATTAAAAACTCATACGGAAGGTGAACCCAGTCAGCAGTCATACCATCAGTAGATTCTACGGCGCGCAATGCAATTACTTTTTCATAAGTACGCTCATCACCCATAACTCCTACGCTATTAACCGGTAAAAGAATTGCTCCTGCTTGCCAAACTTTGTCATACAATCCCCAAGATTTTAATCCATCAATAAAAACAGCATCTACATCTTGTAAAATTTGTACTTTTTCTGGTGTAATATCCCCTAAGATACGTATTGACAAACCAGGTCCAGGAAAAGGATGTCTTCCTAGTAATTCTGGATCTATACCTAATGAAGCACCTACTCTTCTTACCTCATCTTTAAAAAGCATTCTGAGCGGTTCCACAATTTTCAATTTCATGTAATCTGGCAAACCACCTACATTATGATGTGATTTTATCGTTGCAGAAGGTCCTTTTACAGATACCGACTCAATTACATCTGGATAAATAGTTCCTTGTGCCAACCATTTTACATCTTCGATAATTTTTGACTCATCATCAAAAACTTCTACAAATACGCGGCCTATAATTTTACGTTTGGTTTCTGGGTCGCTTACACCGGCTAATTCGGAGAGGAAACGATCTCCAGCATCCACTCCTTTTACATTCAATCCCATTCCTTTGTATTGATCTAATACATTTTGGAACTCATTTTTACGTAACAAACCATTATTTACAAAAATACAATATAGATTTTTACCAATAGCTTGATGTAATAAAACTGCTGCTACTGTTGAATCTACACCTCCAGAAAGACCCAAAACAACTTTATCTTCCTGTAATTTTTCTTTTAATTCAGAGACCATTTCTTCAACAAAAGCATTTGGAGTAAAGGTTTGAGGAACGTCAGCTATTTTTACCAAGAAATTCTCTAACATTTTAGAACCATCCGTTGAGTGAAAAACCTCAGGATGGTATTGTATTGCATAGGTAGTTTCGCCTTCAATTTTGTAAGCAGCAAACTCAACATCATGAGTGCTGGCTAGTTTTACACCATTTGTTGGCAAAGCTTTGATACTATCACTATGACTCATCCAAACTTGGCTATTTGGAGAAACGCCTTCAAAGAAAATCTCATCTTCCTTGATAAATGATAAATTAGCTCTACCATATTCTCTAGTATTAGATGCAGCTACTTCACCACCGCTAAAATGAGATAAATATTGAGCTCCATAACAAACTGCTAATAAAGGAAGCTTGCCTCTTATTTGAGATAAATCTGGATGGGGTGCATCGTCTGCGCGAACAGAAAATGGACTACCTCCAAGAATTACTGCTTTATAAGATGATAAATCACTCGGAAAATGATTATATGGGAAAATTTCGCAGAATATATTTAATTCGCGAACTCTACGCGCAATAAGCTGTGTGTATTGCGATCCGAAATCTAAAATAAGTACGTTGTGTTGCATGCGCAAAAATACTTTTTATATTTTGAATTGAAAAATTGAATTTTGAAAAATATTCATTTAATTTGCTTGCAATGTTATTCTCTACTTGTAAACTTTAAATTTCTAAAATCCATACTACAGAAATTTACGTACATCCCAAAATAAATTCACAAAATGTAATTATGAAAACAAAAATTTCTTTAGCCATAGCTGTATTGTTATTGATTGCGACTTCTTGCAATGTAATTGATGATTTACTCACTTTTAACATTGACAATGAAACAAGTATACAAATTGATAGTGCTTTTCCTGTTGGGACAGCTTTTACAATTATCACTCCTGATGTCACGACTAATTCAAGTGCCACATTTGAAAACAATAATACGAAGGCCGATCTAGTTAAGGATGTAAAAATTACTGATTTGAAATTAACGATTACTAACCCTAGCAATAAATCATTTAGTTTTCTAAAATCGATACGATTGTTTATTTCAACAGATGCAAATGACGAGATTGAACTGGCATTTCTAGAAGACATTAATTCAACTGCCACTACTTTGAACCTAACGTGTACTTCGGCAAAACTTGACAAATACGTTAAAGCTCCATCGTATACTATTAGAACAAGAGCTGT
This sequence comes from Flavobacterium sp. CECT 9288, assembly GCF_918731615.1. Lineage (NCBI taxonomy): Bacteria > Pseudomonadati > Bacteroidota > Flavobacteriia > Flavobacteriales > Flavobacteriaceae > Flavobacterium > Flavobacterium sp. CECT 9288. Next base: position 1,817,970 of record NZ_OU957226.1, read on the forward strand.
TGTAAAAGAAACCTTGACTCAGGATATTACTGTAAAAGCCAATATGAAATTTAGAGTTACTGCTGATCCTTTTTAAAATCCAGTTAACCAAAAAAGATATTCTAAACTAAGAATTGCGAAGATTTTTATCCTTTTATACACTTACCGTTGAAACCATTTTTTTTATTTTTACTCTTACTTGTTCAGTTGTCTTTAACTGGACAAGTCAAAGTTATTTCTTGGAATATTGAAAATCTTGGTAAATCAAAGAGCAATGAAACCGTCAATTTTATTGCTCAAACCACCAGAGATTATGATATTATTGTCATACAAGAAGTAGTTGCTGGTTACGGTGGCGCACAAGCAGTGGCAAGGCTTGCAGATGCGTTAAATAGAAAAGGATCTAAATGGGATTACTCCATCAGCAATCCTACGTCCAGTAGCGCTTATAAAACAGAGCGATATGCTTTTTTGTGGAAAACAAGTAGAGTAAAACTTATTGGAACTCCTTGGCTAGAAAAAAAATACCATCTAGAAATAGATAGAGAACCGTATTACGCCACTTTTGAACTTGATAAAAAACAATTTACGCTTGTAAATTTTCACGCCATTACAAAAAGCAAGCAACCCGAAACGGAAATCAAACATTTCAAGTTTTTACCTACTTTATATTCCAATCTCAATTTGATTTTTTTAGGTGATTTTAATTGTCCGCAGTCGCATTCTGTTTTTGGCCCGTTAAAAAAAGTAGGATATAAATCGGCGTTACAAAACCAAAAAACATCTTTGAAAAGGAAGTGCCAAAACAACAATTGTTTGGCGTCAGAATTTGACAATATCTTTTACAATTCAAATCGAATTTCGTTTTTAAATACAGGAGTAATTCATTTTTACAATAAATTCAATTCACTAGAAGAAGCTAGAAAAGTATCTGATCACATTCCTATTTGGATGTCATTTAAGTTGCTTTAATTTATTTAAAAACCTCAAATTCGGTTCCGTCAAAACTAGCAAAAACCATACTAGGATGTGAATCTTGATGGTAAATAGTACCGTTGTGATCTATAGCAATAGCACCTGCAAAACCATCATAGGGTAATAATTCATTGAAGGTTTTATCAAAAGCATCTTTAAGTTGCATTCCGTCAGTAACTCGAGTAACAATTTTTACAGCCGTTGCATTACTAACTATGTCTTCTCCCACTCCAGTCATGCTTACGCCACAAAAAGCATTGGCATAATTTCCTGCTACAGTTGCAGAATCAGAAATTCGACCTGGAATTTCAAAACCTTTTCCACCTGTAGATGTAGCTACAGCAATTTTTCCATTTTGATCTAATGCTACACATCCTACGGTTCCTGTTCCCGTAGCTTTTAATTTGGCTTCAAATTCAGCTCTACGTTGCGGAATTTCTGTAGAAAAATACTCAAACCCATTCGCTCTGGCAAAATTAGTAGCTCCAGATCCTCCTAAAATTCGATCATCTTGTTGCATTAATAGAGCTGCTACCTCAATAGGATTTTTTACAGCTTCTATATTGATTACACCACTCATTTTTTGGGTTTCGCCATCCATGATTGCAGCACTCATCCTAATTTTTCCGTCACTTTGAATTTGTGAACCCGTTCCTGCATTAAAAAGAATATCATTTTCAAGTTGAGTTACAGCATAAACAACAGTTTCTGAAGCAGTATAAGTTTTTAAGTACTCATAAGAACGCATTACTATTTCTTCAAGTGCTTTCTGTTTTGCAATTTTAATATCATCTGAAGTTGATGATTCCGAAAAAAAACCGCCGTGTATAATTAGTTTCATAATGGAGTATAGCATTAAAGTTTGAAGAATCTATAAATAATGCGAAGATTGAATGTGCATTTTATGTGTATCCAAGTTGTAAGTGTCAAACTTACTCATTACGTGAGTGACCAAATGCGAAATGGATATGGGCTGTCCCAATTCTACTTTGGTTAAATTAGTATCTTTTATTTCTCGGCCGTCCACCAAAATTACAAGTCCAGACCCGATGGCTTCCATCTCTTTATTATTGGTAATTAGCAAACCCGTATCTTCTCCAAGTCCTATTCCTAAAACTCTTGGATTCCCTACAACTGCTTGAAATAATCGACCAATACGACCGCGCTGAACAAAATGAGTGTCAATAATTACGCCATCAATAAGTCCTAGACCACTTGCAATTTTTACTTCACCTTTCAACAAGGCTTCAGAGCTGCTGCCTTGGTAAATCATATTGTTTGAAGCTGCTGCTGCACCTGCTGATGTTCCAGCATAAATAAACTCCTCATTATGATATTTATCAAGCAACATATCGTGAAAAGGAGTTCCGCCCAAAATAGAGCTCAATCTTAATTGATCTCCTCCTGTAAACATTACAATATCAGCCGCTTTTAATCGTGCCAAAACTTCTGGATCAGCTGCCTGCTCTCTTCTTTCAATAGTCAGTATAGCTACGTTCTTTGCATTTAAATAAGTAAATGCCTTTACATATTCGGGACCAATTTCACGCGGAATTACAGATGCCGTTGTAACAATCTCTATTCTAGATTCCTCTTTATACTTTGATTCGTTAAGAATTCTTTTTAAAATTCCAGTTTCAAAAAAATTTAAATTGGTATTCGCATTTTTATCTAAATCAGTTTCTGTAAAACTTCCTTTGTCTACAGCACCACCTATAATTATCAGTTTTCCAAGTATATTCATTTGGCAAAAATAACTAAAAACTTAAAAATTACCATTTGCAAGGGCGTTTATTTAAAAAAAATACAATTTGAAGCATAATATTGCATAAAATTTTTATTTCATATCAAAAATGGCTACATTAGTAAAATCCTTGCTTTTATTTTAATTTCTAATACATTGTTTTTGAAAAACATTTCAAAACTCAAATTCTAGAATAAAAACATCTGTTTGGCTTTCACCTAAAAAAATCATTTTGCTTTTATGAAAATTATTAAAATACAAGCCCTACGTGGACCGAATATTTGGAGTATTCAACGAAAAAAATTAATCCAAATGCGATTGGATTTGGAGGAAATGGAGCAATTTCCTACCAATAAAATCGAAGGTTTTAGGGAAAGAATAGAAGCTATGTTGCCCAGCATGATAGAACATAGATGCTCCGAAGGTTGCAGAGGTGGATTCTTCTCAAGGGTAGATCGTGGTACGTGGATGGGACATGTAATTGAACACATTGCGCTCGAAATTCAAACTTTAGCAGGTATGGAAACTGGTTTTGGTAGAACCAGAGAAACTAAAACTCCAGGAACTTACAATGTTGTTTTTAGTTACACTGAAGAAAATGTAGGTTTATTTGCAGCCGAAGCTTCCGTTGCAATTGCCGAAGCCTTAATTGCGGGTAAGGAATATGATATTGATGCCGACTTGCAAAAAATGCGTGAAATTAGAGAACGTGTTAGGTTAGGACCAAGTACAGGGAGTATAGTAGATGAGGCCGTTTCGCGTGATATTCCATGGATACGTTTAGGAACCAACTCATTAGTACAATTAGGATATGGCATAAACCAAATGCGCTTTCAAGCTACAATTACCTGTAAAACAAGTAGTATAGCAGTTGATATCGCTTGCAACAAAGAACAAACTAAAAAAATGCTAGAGAATGCTTCTATTCCTGTAGCCAGCGGAAGTATTTGTGTTGATGAAGAAAGCTTAGCCGATGTGATCAAAAAAATAGGCTATCCTATTGTGCTTAAACCATTGGGAGGCAACCACGGAAAAGGCGCTTCTATAAACGTAACAAATTGGGAAGATGCTGTATCAGGACTTGCATTTGCTCAAACCTATGGCAAACGAGTGATTGTAGAAAAATTCATAACAGGTTTTGATTTTAGAGTTCTTGTAATTGATAACAAACTAGTAGCAGCAGCAAAAAGAGTACCGGCTCATGTTGTAGGTAATGGCGTTGATACCATTCAAAAATTAATAGATATTACTAACTTAGATCCTAGGAGAGGCTACGGTCATGAAAATGTATTAACTCAAATTGATGTTGATCGTGATACCGAAGATTTACTAGAAAAGCTAAACTATACACTTGAAACCATTCCAAACAATGGTGAAACAGTATTTTTAAAATCAACTGCAAATTTAAGTACTGGAGGCACATCAGTTGATGTGACTGATATGATGCATCCTGAAAATATTTTTCTAGCAGAGCGTATCTCTAGAGTAATAGGACTTGATGTATGCGGAGTTGACATCATGGCCGAGAATTTAACACAACCTTTAAAAGAAAATGGCGGAGTCATTCTAGAGGTTAATGCAGCACCAGGTTTTAGAATGCATTTGGCTCCCTCAGAAGGATTACCAAGAAACGTTGCCGCTCCAGTGATTGACATGCTCTATCCTCCCGGAAAATCATGTAGAATTCCTATTATTGCGGTGACAGGAACAAATGGTAAAACGACCACTACCCGACTCCTTGCACATATTGTAAAAAATAATGGTTTCAAAGTTGGTTTTACCACATCAGATGGTATTTATGTACAAAACCACATGATGGAAAAAGGAGATACTACAGGACCATTAAGCGCCGAGTACATCTTGAGAGATCCAACAGTAGAATTTGCAGTCCTAGAAACAGCACGTGGTGGAATCCTTAGATCTGGACTAGGATTTAGCCTTTGCGATATTGGGGTAATTACAAACATTCAAGAAGACCACTTGGGTTTAAGTGACATACACACCCTGAATGATCTTGCCAGAGTAAAAGCAACTGTGGTTAGAAGTGTTAAAAAGAATGGATGGGCAGTTTTAAATGGAGATGATGAACATTGCATTAAAATTGCAAACGACCTCCAGTGCAATGTAGCCTACTTTAGTTTAAATGAAAATAGCGAATTCATAAAAAAACAATGCGCAGAAGGAAAAACAGTAGCCGTTTATGAAAATGGTTTTATAACCATCAAAAAAGGAGAATGGAAAATAAGAGTAGAAAAAGCTACACTAGTCCCGCTAACATTAGGAGGGAAAGCTAAATTCATGATTGCAAACGTTCTTGCTGCAACGCTAGCAAGTTATTTATGGGGTTTCAAAACGGGTGATATTAGTCAATCCTTAAAAACATTTATTCCCAGTGCAGCGCAAACACCGGGACGTATGAATATTTTTGAGTTTAAAAAATTCAAAGTTCTTATTGATTTTGCTCACAATGCATCAGGATATAAAGGAGTTGCTGATTATTTGGAAAGCGTAACTGCATCCAAAAAAATAGGTATTATAGCAGGCGTAGGAGATCGTAGAGATGAAGATATTAGAGAATGTGCCCACATTGCAGCACGCATGTTTGATCACATTATCATCAGACAAGAAAAGTTTTTAAGAGGCAGAACCGAAGAAGAAATTATCAATTTAATTCTCGAAGGCATTAAAACCTCAGGAAAAGATGTTACCTACGAAATTATTCCAAAAGAAACTGAGGCCATAAAACACGCTATCAATTGCGCCGAAGAGGGCAGTTTTATAACCGCATTGAGTGATGTAGTAACTAATGCCATTGAAATAGTTCAAGAATACCTTGACAAAGAAAACGAAAAAGAGACGTTTTAGTTTTTTTTCTTGGAGCTATTCCTGCTGTCCGTTATATTCCCGCTTAAAAAACTACGGCAAAAAGCCTTGTTTTTTAAAATCGGGAGATGCCACTTCCATCAGGGCTAAAAAACAGAAAACCAGTTCACAAGACTGGTTTTTTGTTTTCAATACGATTTACGTTTTCAATTTTTTCTTTTTAGCAGCCGGAAACAATACGTTGTTCAATATCAGGCGGTATCCTGGCGAATTGGGATGTAAATCCAAAACAGTAGGTGGATCACCCACTTGGTGCTGAAAATCCTCAGGATCATGACCTCCGTAAAAAGTAAACATTCCTTTTCCTTTTTGACCATGAATGTACCTAGCTTCTGCATTTAACTCACAGCTTCCCATGACTAAAACATTAGATTTTATCAACCCTGCATCATAAGCTGTAGTTTGTCCCATAAATCCCTTGATTAACTGGGTATGATTCTGGCATAACATACTAGGAATGGGATCCCATTTTGCCGAAAAATCCATGAGTGTGAAATAATCTTTATCTGGTGGTATTCTGCGTTTAGGCGTCATATCAATATCTGAGAATTCATATACCTCTGGTTTTCGTTCTAATGTAAAATCTTTAAAAGCAAAAGAACTGCTGTAATTCATCTTGGTTTGATAATTACCTTCGCTAGCATCTCCATCAAACATAGCCTCGCAAATATCAACCCCATCTGCTGCTAGTGCAATATCAAAACTATCTGTAGCAGAACACATAGCAAACATAAAACCTCCACCTACAACAAAATCTCTAATTTTTTTGGCAACAGCTCCTTTTTGATGTGAAACTTTTGTGTACCCTAATTTGGTTGCAAGCAGTTCAGACTCTTTCTTTTGCTCGATATACCAGGGAACGTTTTTAAATGCATTATAAAATTTTCCGTATTGTCCAGTGAAATCTTCATGATGTAAATGCAACCAATCATAAAGCAGCAGTTGATCCGATAAAACCTCTTCATCATATATGGGCGTAAATGGAATTTCAGCGTAGGTCAATACAAGCGTTACTGCATCATCCCAAGGTTGTTTCCCTTTTGGAGTATACACTGCAATCTTTGGGGCTTTTTCAAGCACTACCGATTCCATGTTTTGTGACGGACTAGATATTTCGTTTAAAATAGTGGCTTGTTCTTGATCTGAAAGCACCTCAAAAGTCACACCTCGTATTTGGCATTCTCTTCGTATTTCTTCTACATCGGGAAGTAAGAAGGAACCGCCTCTATAATTAAGGAGCCAACTGGCTTTGTAATCTTTGTTCAAACACCAAAACGTAATTCCGTAAGCTTTTAAATGATTTTTTTGAACCGTTTCATCCATAGGCAACAATAAAAAAGAAGCTTGCATGGTAACAGAAAACAAGAATAATACAAGTATGATAAAACGTTTTTGCATATTTAATTTATTTATAATCCAAATATAGTAACTAAGCTACTCATGGTTAAATATTTTAACTATTTAATTTAAATATAGAGAATAAAAACACGTATTAATACGCGTACTCACTTATAGGTTTAAACTTAACTTGCAATAACTAAATAAACGAACCATGAAAAATGAAACTTGGAATAACAGCTTTAACAATACACCTATGAACCCTTTGGATATTTTAAAAAAAATAGGCCTATGCTTATTAGTCCTATTTATTATTTTTTTCTATGTAATTTGTTTCCAATACCTCTCTTAAAATAATTTTAAAACAAAATAACTTTGAAAAATTATTACACCAATTTATCAGCTGAAATTTTATCTGTCGCTCAATCAAATGGGGATACAACCTCATTAAGACGACAGCTTTACTTCACCCGCGCAGATAAATTAGAAAAAAACTTAAATACGGATGATTTAAAAAAAACATTCTGGATCAATATTTACTATGCATACTTTTTAATTCAAAAAAAAGAGCATGTGGATCAAGACAGAATTAAAACTTTTAAAAGAATTCGAATTGCGGGTACAGCAATTTCATTAAATGACATTGAATTTGGCATTCTAAAAAAATCAACACTGCGAGTAGGAACTATTCATTTTGAAAATATTTTTCACTCTAAGTTTGTAAATAAAATGGCTATTAGTGAAATGGATTATAGGATTCATTTTGTAATCCAAAGTATAACCTTAAAAAATATTAAGTTTAATTTTTATGATACTGACTTATTAGACGACCAATTGCAGGAAACAATGAAAAACTTCATCAGTCAAAAACTCATTAAGGTGCCCTCTTTTAAATAAAAATGAAATTTTCTTCGTTATTGAACTATATTTTATGGAAAAGCTTACGTTTGAAAAATATTAATCAATAGCCATGATTTCGTATTGAATTGCAAATAGTACTAAACCTGCAATATTTCTTGATTCTGTTTTCAAAAGTAGATTATTTCTATGCCCTTCCACGGTTCTCGGACTTATAAACAATGTGTCTGCAATTTCAGTACTACTTTTTTGATCGCAAATAAGTTTTAATATTTGAATTTCCCTAGTAGTCAAAAAGTTAGGATCTAATATACATTTTGTTTTCTTTACTGTTGAAATATCCTCTTGAATTACTTTCATAATGTAATCTGTGTAGTAATATCCTCTCTCAGCCACTTCATTAATAGTAACCAATAGTTCTTGTGGAGTAGAATTTTTTACTAGATAAGCCACTGCTCCAACAGCAATCATATTTAATATAAAGGATTTTGTATTGTAACTTGTTAAAGCAATAATTTTTATACTTGGATAAACGGTATGAATTATTTTTGTAGCCTCTACACCATTTATACCCTGCATTTTCAAATCCATTATGATAATATCAGGATGATTGTCATGATTGCTTTCAAGAAAAGCCAATAGTTCTCCACCACTTGAAGCTTCATAAATTACATCAATATTATTTTCTCTATCCAATAAAAATGAAATTCCTTTTCTAAAAAGTATTTCATCATCAACTATAATAATTTTTATACTATTTTTCATCATTCAAAATTAAAAATAATTATAACTCCCTCATTTGGTGCTGATTTTATATCGATAGTACCTTTTAAAAAAGCAATTCGGCTTTCAATATTTTTCATTCCTAAACCTTTCATATTTTCAGAATTATGTATTAGAAAACCAATACCATTATCTGAATACGTACATTGCTTTTTACCTTCAATTTCCTCAAAAAGAATAGCAATTTTTGTTGCTTTTCCATGGCGCAATGAATTATTCATTAGTTCCTGTAAAATCCTGAACACATGTAAATGACGATCATTTTCTGCTATGTTGAATTCAGTTCTACAGCTATAATTTACCATTACAGCCTTTGAATTGCTAAACTCTAAACACAGTTCTTCGACTCCTGCGTGCAAACCAAATTTTTCTAAAACAGGCGGTAGCAATCCGTGTGCAATTTTTCTGGAACTGTCCAATGCCTTACCTGTTAAATCAATTATATTTTGCGTTATTTCCTGAACTTCCTTCTCAGTCAAATTAGGACTGTTTAACAAATGACTGTTTAAGGCTACCACATTCAATTTTGAACTTATGTCGTCATGTAAATCCTGCGCAATTCTTTTTCGTTCTTCTTCTTGTGTTAGAATTACAGCTTGTATTTGATCTTGTTTAAATTGAATTTCTAAATCTTTTTTTTCTAATTCTTTTTTGATTATTCGTTTACGTGAAAAATAAAAAAAAACGATTAAGCCTACAGCAAGCAGTATAAAAAATAGAGAAGTATACAGTATTATTGCAACAATCTCTTTTTCATATATTTGACTTTCTTTCATGGTTACTTTTTAATGCTTTTTTAGAAAAACTTTTTTTCCATTCAACGAAAATAAGCAATTGAAAAAGAATTACTAAAAAAGAATTTACCGTCCAGGTCAAAAACTTGACGGCATTACTCAAACCTATTGTTAGGTTTCCTACAAAAAACAGAACGGTACTTGCTAGTAAATATATAATTATTCCTATAGTCAAATAGTAATACTGCTTATTCTCTAATAACATGTTGTACAAATGCATTACGGCATACAAAACTATAAGTAATGAGGTAAGAGCAATTTCAAATAAATTAAACTTAAAAAATTGCTCAGGATAGAAGCAATAATCCAGCAATAACAACATAGAACCCACAATCATAGTGTATTTTATTACACTAACTTGTGTTTTTGTCATCATTAATGATTTGTAAAAAAATCCTAAACACAAAAACTGTCCGATAAAATAAGCATGAACTAGATATAAGTTGTCTATACTTTGAAGTACTAAAATTTCCATACTTACTTGTACAAAAACTAAAACTGTAAGATAGCAAACTAGATACTGAAAGGTTTTTCCGTGTTTAGAAAAACCATTCCAGTATAAAATAAAATTTAGTATTAATAGAAAATATCCTATGTAAACAAAAATCAAATACACCTGTATTAATATTGTAGTGGGCTATCTGGGTCACCGTTTGGAGGACAAGGTCTAGAAGCATCATACACAATATCACCTTCATCTGAATCACCCTCGCCATCAGTTTGCGAAGTTCCAAAAACGTCTCTGTAAATCCCCTTTTCGTCTTTATTTGCTCCTACAAAGATGAGTGTTTCTTCTTTTTTATCATTAATCCCAAGGTAGGCACGCACAGCATCTGTTTTAAGAGCTAGTACCGCCTCAAGACTTTCTCTTGGAATTAAAAAAGCATCTACTTTATTTTTATTTCCTTCTAACTCTTGCTTACCTCTATAAGCTTTGGTCCACTTTTCAGCAGTTTGTAATGAAACTTCAATTGATTCTCCAAAAATTTCGTTGTCCATAATTGTCTTTTTATTTTAGTTAGTTTATAGTACTTAGTTTACTAAATAAGCATTGCTAAGATATTTAATTTTTTTCAAAAAAGAACATTATAATTTCAATAATAATGTAATGATAATTTTACCAAAAAAAATGCCCTCAAAAATTATTTTTTGAGGGCATTTCTATGTTATTTCAGTTCACTATTAAAAGGGAACATCACTATCATCTTCATCATCATTAAAATTACTTCCAAAAGCTTCATTTGCTGATGGCAAATTTTTTGTAATAAAAGGATTATCGTCTTGGTTCATACTAGAAGGCAAATCATCATAGCTGCCACTATAATCCTCTAAGTTGTCAAATTTACCTAAGTGTCCTATAAACTTAAGTCGTACGTTTTCTATACTACCATTACGGTGTTTTGCAATCATGATTTCGGCTTGACCTGTGGTTGGCGAAGCTTCGTCATCATCCCATTCGTCTATTTTATAATACTCCGGACGGTACAAGAAGGATACAATATCAGCATCCTGCTCAATAGCTCCAGATTCACGTAAATCAGAAAGTAACGGACGTTTACTAGAACCACGCGTTTCAACCGCACGCGAAAGTTGAGAAAGTGCAATAACAGGCACATTTAACTCCTTAGCCAATGCTTTTAAATTTCGGGAAATAGTAGATATTTCTTGCTCTCTGTTTCCGCCACCTTTTCCGCTTCCGCCAGCAGTCATTAATTGCAAATAATCGACAATTATAATACGGATACCATGTTGGGAAACCAAACGTCTTGCCTTGGCACGTAAATCAAAAATAGATAAGGATGGAGTATCATCAATAAAAAGAGGTGCTTTTTCTAAATTTTTAACTTTGGTACTTAATTGCTCCCACTCGTGTTTTTCTAATTTACCTGTACGCAGTTTTTCAGATGATAATCCAGTCTCGGATGAAATTAAACGTGTAATTAATTGCACCGATGCCATCTCTAAAGAAAATAAGGCAACCGGCATTTTAAAATCAATAGCCATGTTTCTAGCCATAGATAATACAAATGCTGTTTTTCCCATGGCGGGTCTTGCAGCAATAATAATTAAATCACTTGGTTGCCATCCTGATGTAATTTTGTCTAGCTTATCAAAACCAGTGGCTACACCACTTAATCCCTCTTGACCTGCAATTTCTTCAATACGTTTTTTGGCCTGCAGTACAAGACTTTGTGCTGTTTCTGAACTTCGTTTTATGTTTCCTTGAGTAACTTCATAAAGCTTCGATTCGGCTCTGTCTAATAAATCAAAAACATCTGTAGTTTCATCATAAGAATCTTCAATAATTTCAGTTGAAATCCGAATTAAACTTCGTTGAATGAATTTTTGAAGTATAATTCTAGAGTGAAATTCTATATGTGCTGATGAGGATATCTTTTGCGTAAGCTGGATTAAATAAAAATCGCCACCTGCCAACTCTAGTTTTGCGTTTTTCTTCAACTGAGCCGATACCGTCAATAAATCTATAGGTTGTGTCTCAGTAAACAATTGAACGATGGCTTCAAAAATATGTTTGTGTGCTTCTTTGTAAAAAGCATCTGGTTGCAAAATATCAATTACATCATCAACCCCTTTTTTATCGATCATCATTGCGCCTAGAACTGCTTCCTCTAGTTCCAGTACTTGAGGCTGCAATTTTCCTTTTTCTAGGCTTATTATTGTGCTTTTATCAACCTTTACAGGATTAATATTTCTGAAATTTTCCATAAGGCGAAAGTAACATAAATTTAAAAAAAATCTGTGATGAGTTGTTACAAATAAATGTTGATAACCAACTATTTTTTGTTCATAACCCAAAAAAAATCCGTCTCGACTTAGGTTTTAGTACGAGACGGATGAACTATAAATTTGTAAGATTTTACTCTTTAAACTCTCCCATTTTACTGTATTTCTCCATTCTCTGAGCTATAAGATCAGCTGTTGATAAGTCTTTCAGTTCGTTATAGCCTTTTAAGATATACTGCTCTACTGTTTTAAAGGTAGTTTCTTTATCATAATGAGCTCCACCTAGCGGTTCTGGTATAATATCATCAACTAGTTTTTGCCTTTTCATATCAGCTGAAGTCAGTTTCAAAGCGTCGGCGGCTTGTTCCTTGTACTCCCAACTTTTCCATAAAATAGACGAACAAGATTCTGGTGAAATAACCGAGTACCATGTGTTTTCCATCATGTATACCTTGTCCCCTACTCCTATTCCTAATGCACCACCTGAAGCACCTTCACCTACAATAATAGTAATAATTGGCACTTTCAAGTTAATCATCTCAAAAATGTTTCTAGCAATAGCTTCTCCTTGTCCGCGCTCTTCAGCTTCAAGACCTGGATAAGCTCCCGGAGTATCAATAAGTGTTACCACTGGAATACCAAATTTTTCGGCCATTTTCATCAAGCGCAATGCTTTTCTATATCCTTCTGGATTAGCCATCCCGAAATTACGAAACTGACGCATTTTAGTATTGATCCCTTTTTGTTGACCAACAAACATGAACGATTGTCCATTAATTTGACCAAGTCCACCTATCATGGCTTTGTCGTCCTTAAAACCTCTATCTCCAAAAAGTTCTAAAAAAGTACCTTTGGTAAGATTCGTAATATGCTCCAAAACATAAGGCCTATTTGGGTGTCTAGAAAGCTGAACACGTTGCCAAGCCGTTAAATTTTTATAAATATTCTTTTTAGTTTCTTCTAGTTTCTTGCTTATTTGTTTGCAAGTATTCGTTACATCAACATCTGATTCTTCACCAATAATAAGACATTTGTCCAATTGCTCTTCAAGTTCTTTTATTGGAAGCTCAAAATCTAAATATTCCATAGGATTTTTGCGTTTTTGTTTTTATTTCGAACAGCAAATATAAAATTTTAAATCGTTCAAAAAGGTTAATTTACTATTTATGTGAAAAATTTTGATTCCTAAAGCGTACCAAAAGCTATGCAGTTTTGGATTTCTGGTAGTGTTTAATCACTCCATTAAGTATCACAGTAATGACAATTATTATGGCGCCAATGTAAAACTCAAAACTCATTTTTTCTTTGCCACCCAAAATAAAATAAGCCAAGATTATCCCGTACACAGGCTCTAAATTTGTGGTAAGCATCACTGTGTAAGGCGTAAGTTTTTGCATTACTTTAACCGAGGCGGTAAAAGCATAAGCGGTACACACTGAGGCAAGTATTAATATTAGAATCCAGTTGTTTACTGTCATTTCAAAAAAAGCGGCTGTAAATTTTCCTTGTATAAAAAAGTAGGCCGATATAAATACAACTCCTGCTACAAACTCATAAAAAGAAATAACCGAAGGATCATGATTAGCGATTAATTTACCGTTCATCAAGGTAAATAAAACGCCTAGCAATATAGATACCAATGCATACAGCATCCCATCAAGATAGTTGATTTCTACTTGCATAATTAAGGCTAATCCAGCAATGATGATGAGTCCAAAAAAAACTTCGTACCACAAGACTTTTCTGCCATAAAACAAGGGCTCCAATATGGATGCAAAAAAAGCGCCCAGTGAAAACACCGATAATGTTATGGATACATTTGAGACATGAATGGAAAAAGATCCAATGTAAGGCAATCAATAATCCCACAAACATTAATTTCAATAACGATTTTACCGGAACTTTAAAAGATTTTTTTGAAAACACTAAAAAAGCGGCTATAAAAATCCCTGCAAATAACATCCTGAACCATACCAATGCATCAGCAGATATGGTAATCAAAGCGCCCAAAATGGCGGTGAAACCCCATATAAAAACAATTAAATGGAGGTTTAAATAACTTTTTAAATTATCGTTTTGCATTGCGTAGTAAATAAATGGCTAAAATTCCAAAAACAATATTGGGCAGCCATACGGCTAGTAATGGCGGAATACTGGACTTTTCTGCTAGTACCCCAAAGATTTTATCAAAAAATACAAATGAAAAAGCAAGTGCAATTCCTATGGCTAGATTGGTTCCCATTCCGCCTCTACGTTTCATAGATGAAACAGCAACTGCAATAATGGTTAAAATAAATGCTGAAATGGGCACACTATATTTTTTATACAAAACTACGAGATATACATTTATGTTTGAAGAACCTCGCTCGCGTTCTTTGTCTATAAAAGCATTTAATTTCCCTAAATTTAGGGTCTCTGCTATATACACTACTGGTGTTAAATCCTCTAAGTCAAAATCAAAAACGGCTTTCTTTTCAGGGAGTTTAACAATGACATCATTTAGTGGGCCTACTGTTCTTTTTGCATAGTCAAACAAAGTGTAGGTACTGTCTTTTGGGTTCCAAGTAATTCTACTGGCTGTAATTTTATGTACCAGTTTATCATTTTTAAAACGCTCTAGAGAAAAACTAAAAGCCGTCTTAGTCTCGGTATTAAAACTGTTTACATAAATAAAATCAGTATCATTTATTTGCCTGTACACATCGGTATTATCACCTCTCATGGCTTCTTTACCGCCTCCTTTTAAGTACATGTACCTAAAATTATTAAAACCTTCACTGGCAGATGGCACCACAAAAAAACCCATCAACAATACAAATACAGATACTATAGAAGCACCCATAATATAAGGCCTCAAAAAACGGGTAAAGGAAATACCCGAACTCAGTATGGCAATAATCTCAGTATCATTGGCCAGTTTTGAGGTAAACCAAATCACCGATAAAAACAAAAATATAGGAAAAAGAGAATTGGCAAAATAAACCGTAAAATTGTAATAATAAAGCGCTATTTCAACAATAGGAACCTTATTTTCAAGCAGTTTATTAATCTTCTCAGATACATCCACCACAATCCCTATTGGAATAAACAACAACAACATTACCGCAAATGTGGCTAAATATCTTTTAAGAATGTATTTGTCTATTATTGTAAGCATGTTTTTGTTTCAAGTTTAAAGTTTCAGGTTTAAAGCAAACGCCAGAACGTTACACTTGAAACCTGAAACATTTTTTTACAAACGTTGGCTCATGTTTTTAACCATCATCTCTTTCCAAGGTTTAAAGTCTCCTGCTAAGATGTGTTTTCTAGCCTCGCGCACTAACCACATGTAAAATCCAAGATTGTGAATGGTAGCAATTTGTTTACCTAAATATTCATTTGCTGCAAAAAGGTGACGCAAATACGCTTTTGTATATTCTGTATCAACAAAGGTGATTCCCATTTCATCAATAGGAGAAAAATCAGCTTCCCACTTTTTATTTTTAATATTAATGGTTCCATTTGCTGTAAACAACATTCCGTTACGGGCATTACGTGTAGGCATCACACAATCAAACATGTCAATACCCAAAGCAATATTCTCAAGAATGTTTATAGGCGTTCCCACACCCATTAAATATCTTGGTTTATCCTCAGGTAATATTTCACACACTACTTCAGTCATGGCATACATTTCCTCAGCTGGTTCCCCTACAGATAAACCGCCTATGGCATTACCTTGTTGATTAGAATTGGCAATATATTCTGCTGATTGTCTTCTTAAATCTTTATACGTACTTCCTTGAACAATTGGAAAAAAAGTTTGCTCATACCCGTACTTAAACGGAAGCGTGTCCAGATGATTGATACAACGGTCTAGCCAGCGGTGCGTCATTTTCATAGAGCGCTTGGCATAATTGTAATCACAAGGATAAGGCGTACACTCATCAAATGCCATGATGATATCAGCACCTATGGTTCGCTGAATTTCCATAACATTCTCAGGCGTAAAAAAATGGTAAGAACCATCAATGTGGGATTTAAACTTAACGCCCTCTTCCTTAATTTTTCTATTGGCACTCAAAGAATATACTTGATACCCGCCAGAATCAGTCAAAATATTGCGATCCCAGTTCATAAACTTATGCAAACCACCTGCTTTTTCAAGAATTTCAGTTTGCGGTCGCAAGTATAAGTGATAGGTATTTCCCAGAATAATATCTGGATTAATATCGTCTTTTAATTCCCTTTGGTGTACTCCTTTTACAGAGGCCACAGTACCTACAGGCATAAAAATTGGCGTTTCAATCACACCGTGATCTGTTGTAATTGTTCCCGCTCTGGCCTTAGATAGCGGATCATTTTTTAATAAATCAAACTTCATATAACTTTTTTACTGTTGGCAAAGATAACAGAATTACAATTTGGGCATACCTAATTCTGATTTTTTAATACTGTTTTCTTGTTTTGAATGAATAATAGCACTTATGACAAGAATATTATAACTTAATTTAGAAATGCTATAACACTCTTAAAGTAAAAAATACTGATCTTTGGAGTAGTATTTAAACACCCTAAAATCATGCAAACGGTACTCAAAAAAATCATTCCGTTAGTTCTAATTTCATTCTTTTTTACAAGTTGCTCGGTTGTAGAAGGCATTTTTAAAGCAGGAATGGGAGTTGGCATATTTATAGTCATTGCCGTAATAGCAATGATCGTTTGGATTATTAGCCGAATTACAAAAAAATAAAACATAGAAATCATGAAAAAGGATACCACTAAGGTTGCTGCCAAAAGTTCTAAAAGTACTATTGAGAAAAACCTGGAAAAATTAGAGTATCCAGCCACCGAAGATATTTTTGTTCAATTGGACCAAGATAAAGAAATAGATATAGAAGCGATTCCGAATAATAAGAAATTAGAAAATAAACCAGAACTTTGGGACGAAAATGCGTTGCCAACACAAGGAATTGGAAGTGATTTAGACATTCCCGGTTCAGAACTGGATGACGCTCAAGAACAAGTGGGCAGTGAAGACGAAGAAAACAATTTTTACAGCGAAAGCGACACCAAATAATCCCTTAAAAACATAATTATGGCTATCAAATCCGTTAATCCATATACCTTAGAAACGCTAAAAACGTTTGACGAAATTACAGATTCCCAGTTAGAACAAGCAATTGACAATGCACATGACGCTTACTTAGACTGGAAAAAAACTAGCTACGAAGATCGTTCAGCATTACTACTTAAAATTGCTGCTACCTTTCGATCAAAAAAGAAAGAATTGTCTGAAATGATCACCACCGAAATGGGGAAATTAATCGGACAATCAGAATATGAAATTGAATATTGCGCCAATATTTTTGAGTATTATGCCAAAAATGGAGCTGAATTTTTAGCCGATCAAAAAATAACCACTGCAGTAGGCGAAGCCGTTTTGACCAAAGCCCCAATTGGTGTTATCCTTGCCGTTGAACCTTGGAATTTTCCTTTTTATCAAGTTGCCCGCGTGGTTGCTCCTAACTTAATGATTGGGAATACCATCGTGCTCAAACATTCCTCAAACGTACCGCAATGTGCCCAAGCATTTCTAGATATTTTTACCGAAATACAAGCTCCAAAAGGTTTATATACCAACTTGTTTTTATCTTCAAAAAAGATTGAGAAACTAATTGAAAACCCAAAAATTCAAGGTGCTTGTTTAACCGGAAGTGAAAAAGCAGGAGCTTCACTTGCCCAATTTGCTGGGAAAAACATTAAAAAATCAGTATTAGAACTGGGGGGAAATGATCCGTTTATTGTTTTGGAAGATGCCGATATTGACCGTGCAACCGACTTAGCAATTAAAGGCCGAATGATCAATAACGGACAAAGCTGCGTGGCTTCAAAAAGATTTATCGTTTTAGAGCAAGTAGCCGATGCATTTTTAGAAAAATTCACTCAAAAAATGGAAGCCTTAAAACTGGGCGATCCCATGGACAAAGAAACGCAACTAGGACCATTATCCAGTCAAGATGCCCTAGACACCTTATTAGAACAAGTAAACACCACCATAAAACAAGGCGCAACGGTTGTTACTGGTGGAAAGCAAGCAAATTTAAAAGGCGTTTTCATGCAACCTACCATTTTAACCCATTTAAAACCAGATATGCTTGCGTATCAAGAAGAATTATTTGGTCCCGTAGCCAGTTTTTACCGCGTAAAAAATGATGAAGAAGCCATTGAATTGGCCAATGCTACTCGATTTGGTTTAGGAAGTTCCATTTTTTCAAAAGACATAGAAAGAGCAAAAAATATGGCCAAACAAATCGATTCTGGAATGGTTTTCATCAATCAACCCACAAAATCAAACGAAAGTTTACCCTTTGGCGGAACAAAAAGATCAGGTTATGGTAGAGAACTCTCTGCATTGGGGATGGATGAATTTGTAAATAAAAAATTAATTCATGCCGTTTCAGAAACCGACATCTTATAAATCAATCCACAATTTAAGAGTCCCACTTCGGTGGGATTTTTTTTTTGGTACTGGTAAAAAAATAACGAAAACCAAATCAAAAAACACCTTCCTGCACTCCATTCCCAAAAAACAGTATTCATTTCCTTTTGGGTGTACCCCTACGTAAAAACTTCGGGTCGGGCTTTCGGCTTTATCTTTCCGTTACACTACAAGGATACCACCTCTATCCCTTACACAAAAAAAGACATTGCTTCATTCTACAACATGGAGTAAAAATCTTAAAAAAAATTGTATCTTTCAACCCCAAAAAAGAGGCACAATGAACTGGAAAGCAGCACCCTTAATACACAAAGACGAAAATAGAATTGCACTCTATTTTGAAAAAAACCAAGATCTTATTCAACAAGTCAAGCAAATAAGCGGCGCTAGATGGAGCCAACAAAAAAAACTGTGGCACATACCCGATACTATTGAAAACCGAATCCAGTTTCAAATTCAAGCAGACCCTACACAGCAAATTTCTCTAGAAGCAATTCATTATTTAGAAAAATTCAAACAATGGCTGCAATCCAAAAGGTATAGCCAAAACACCATAACCACCTACTCTGAGGCCTTAAAAACATTTTTGCTCTTTTTTCCAGAAAAAAACATCCCCGAAATAGACAATAATGATGTAATCCTATTCAATAACAACTACATTCTACATAAAAAATTATCTGAATCCTATCAAAATCAAATTGTAAACGCCATCAAACTCTTTTTTAAAATAGTAATGGACACTAAAATTGACATTGAGAAAATACATAGACCAAAACGCGCCAAAGTATTACCCAATGTATTAAGCAAAGAAGAAGTAAAACTAATTTTGAATGCCCACAGCAACCTCAAACACAAAACAATGCTTTCCCTAATTTATAGTTGTGGCTTGCGTAGAAGCGAACTATTAAACTTAAAACCAGCCGATATTGATTCTAAAAGAGGAGTTGTTATTATTAGACAAAGTAAGGGTAAGAAAGACAGAATTACACCATTATCCCAAAAGATATTAGAATTGCTGCGAGAATATTATAGTTTATACAGGCCTAGCATTTGGTTATTTGAGGGGCAAAATGCAGGAGAAAAATACTCTGAATACAGTTTACAAAGCGTTTTAAAACAGGCGCTACAAAAAGTAGGAAATACAAAACTAGTTACACTTCACTGGTTACGACATAGTTTTGCCACCCATCTATTAGAAAGCGGCACTGATTTAAGGTATATTCAAGAATTATTGGGTCATAACAGCAGCAAAACTACCGAAATTTACACCCACGTAAGTACGAAAAGTTTGCAACAAATTAAAAGTCCGTTTGATGATTTATAACTAATTATTTCTATATTTGAAAACAAATAAAATGTGACGTTTATCACACATATCTACCCAAATTGGGATGGCTTTGAGTGATTTTGTCACACATATATACAAGTTGTATGCTATGCGGCCAAAAATACTAAAATGAAAAAACTACTTATTCTGACAATATTTTTATCGATTGTTTCTTGTAATGGACAAGAAAAAGAAGCCAAAGATTTAGTAAAAAAAGCTAACGATTTATTTATGAAATCTAATCAAGACGAAAATGTAAAAATCGACAGTTGTTTAGTTTTAGTTGACAAAGCTATCGAAATTGACGGAAGTTATTTTAATGCTTATTATACCAAAAGTAAATTCTTGACTTGGAAAAAAGACATTAAAGAATCGATTAAAAATAATGCGAAAATGATTGAACTAAGACCACAACAACCTTTATGGAAAATTCAACGAGGACTTTTTTTTGACATCGATGGAAACAAAACTGAAGCTGAAAAAAATTATAAAATTGGTTTAAGTGAATATGAAAACTTATTGAAAACCGAACTGAAAAATGATTTTAACTTCCGAATGGAATATTTATCTGCTTTAGAAACAAAAGGAGAACTTAAAAAAGCAGAACTTGAACTGAAAAACATAAGTCGAGATTTTCCAGACAACGAAATATTAAAAGTGTATAAAACTGAATACAAATTTAAAACTAAAGCCGAATTAATTGCTTTGTGGCATAACGGAACTGATAATTAGCACAGCATACAACAGCTGTTTTGATATAGCTGGAATTTAGTGGAATTACCGTTTCGCATCAAGTTTCCGTTAAGCCGAAAATTGAGCGGTTACGAACTTCCAGCCATCTCAAAGCAGCGGAACGTTATGGGGCAGTTGTGCCGAAATAAATCGACTAAAAAATAGAAACCGATTTGTTTGCGCATAAAAAAAAATCAGAATCCCAAAAATTGCATTTTGCCGACAGAAACTTAAAGAGTGGAAACTTGAAAAGCAGAATCGTGAAAATTGAATTTTGACGACAGAAAAGTGAAAAGCAGAAAAGTGAAAACCTATTTTGCAGACAGAAATTTAAAAAACAGAAACTTGATTTTTTTGCAAAGAGTTTTAAAGCGAAAAGAAAATATTTGAAATAACGAACCGAAAATTGCGAGCAGAAAAGTAGAAACTTTAGAATTAAATTTTGCCGACAGAAGCGTGAAAACTTTATGTGATAAATGTAATTTCGAAACAAACAACCGCCCCATAACATTAGCTATAATCAAGCTGGGGTTTTGTGCAAAATTGAAGTTCATCTTGCTTTTGAAATTTATAAATTAATTGGAAGTTCATCTTCCTTAATCCCAGCCTGCTTATAGCAGGAACGTTAGCCGTCAGTTTAGAGCGACAGAAAACCGAAAGAAAACAAAACTATAAACGAAGAAAAAATGAGTATTTTTAGTAAACTATTTAATGGTAACGAAAAGCCCAATTTTAATGCATTATTTGAGAATGAAAACTTCAAGAATTTTATATCAAAAGCAGAAGATATTTCTTTAGGTTATGGTGAAATAAATATATTCAAATTAGAAAATATAGAAAAAGAACAAATTGGATATAGCGTATCCGAAAATGGAAAGTCTTTAACTGGTAACAAAAATGGAGATTGGAAAAAGAATTGGATTGTAATTGCAACTGATAATATGGATGATCCAATTTTTGTTGATATTGAAAATCAAAACTTGCCAGTTTTTATTGCTGAACACGGAAATGGAGAATGGGAAGAAAATTACATAGCAATTTCAATTGAAAATTTCAGTCAAATATTAAATGATTTAAAACAATTGTCAATTAAAAGAGAAAATCCTGTTCAAATTGAAAAAAATCCGATTTCAGAAACAGAATTAGAAATATTTTTATCTAAAACAAAAGAAGAAAATAAAGGAATGGATGTCGAATATTGGAAAATATTTTTAGAAAATGATTAATAAAAAACCGAACGGCTAACAGCAGTTACACGAGATTTGGGTTTTAGGCTTAATTTAAAGTTGGTTTTGTACCAGAGAATTTCAGTCTTTAACCGAAAATTAAGGCGTACTTAATCCCAAACCTCGTGTAGCTGCAAAACGTTACCAGTAATTTTATGACACGACAGGAGAAAAGACAATTTAACAGAGAAAATCAAAAGAAAACATCAAAATTGAAGCCCTATAAACCTATTACTAAAAATGATAGAATTATTATTATTTCAATCGCGTTAGTAATAATATTTTCGTTTCTCTATGTAGCTTTACGTGATAATTCATTACCGAATAACGAATTAGTTTCAATCAATGTAACACTAAAAAGTTCTCCAAAATATGACGAATACAAAATAAAGTCTACAACATACAGAGATATAGTTCTAACAACAAAAGAATACAATAGAGAATTTAAAATTACTGATATGACTTACGAAGCGACAGATCACGAAGCTTTTAAATCAAACATTAAATCGGGAGATAGAATTGAACTTAAAGTTTTGAAATCTGAAGTTTCAGAACTAGACGAAAACAGTTTTTGGAATGATTATAATGATGTCTATGGTTTAACAAAAAATGGGAGAAATTTTATAGATGTTGAATTAAGAACTGAACTGAAAGATAGCGATAGTAAATGGTCATATTTTTTTATCGCAATTGGACTTATAATGCTTCCTTATGGTTTTATTAAAAGAAAACCCTTGATTAGTATGGACAAAGCTCTAACAACAATATGCGTACTAGGACTAATTTTGATTTTGATAATAAATCGAACTTAAAAAAACTACTGGTAACAGCGGTTACACGAGATTTGGGTTTTGGGCTTAATTTAAAGCTGGTTTTGTACTTGAAAAATTAGTGTTTAACCGAAAAATTAGTCTTAATTTAGTCCCAAACCTCGTGTAGCCGCGAAACGTTATGGGGCAGTTGTGCCGAAATAAATCGACTAAAAAATAGAAACCGATTTGTTTGCGCATAAAAAAAAATCAGAATCCTAAAAATTGCATTTTGCCGACAGAAACTTAAAGAGTGGAAACTTGAAAAGCAGAATCGTGAAAATTTAATTTTGCCGACAGAAAAGTGAAAACGGATTTTGCCGACAGAAACTTAAAAAACAGAAACTTGATTTTTTTGCAAAGAGTTTTAAAACGAAAAGAAAATATTTGAAATAACGAACCGAAAATTGCGAGCAGAAAAGTAGAAACTTTAGAATTAAATTTTGCCGACAGAAGCGTGAAAACTTTATGTGATAAATGTAATTTCGAAAAAAACAACCGCCCCATAACATTAGCTATAATCAAGCTGGGGTTTTGTGCAAAATTGAAGTTCATCTTGCTTTTGAAATTTATAAATTAATTGGAAGTTCATCTTCCTTAATCCCAGCCTGCTTATAGCAGGAACGTTATGGGGCAGTTGTGCCGAAATAAATCGACTAAAAAATAGAAACCGATTTGTTTGCGCATAAAAAAAATTAGAATCCCAAAAATTGCATTTTGCCGACAGAAACTTAAAGAGTGGAAACTTGAAAAGCAGAATCGTGAAAATTGAATTTTGCCGACAGAAAAGTGAAAACGGATTTTGCAGACAGAAACTTAAAAAACAGAAACTTGATTTTTTTGCAAAGAGTTTTAAAACGAAAAGAAAATATTTGAAATAACGAACCGAAAATTACGAGCAGAAAAGTAGAAACTTTAGAATTAAATTTTGCCGACAGAAGCGTGAAAACTTTATGTGATAAATGTAATTTCGAAAAAAACAACCGCCCCATAACATTAGCTATAATCAAGCTGGGGTTTTGTGCAAAATTGAAAGTTCATCTTGCTTTTGAAATTTATAAATTAATTGGAAGTTCATCTTCCTTAATCCCAGCCTGCTTATAGCAGGAACGTTACCAGTTACCTTAAGAGAAAAAATCGTGAATAATAAGATTTTAGCATTAGAAAAATTAAAACGTAAGGAAAAATTCTCTAACGAAGAATGGAATAATCGCGGGTTGAATCCTTCTGAAAAAAGTCTATGCATTAAACTTGAAAAATCTTTTAATGATTTACTAACGAATTTAGTTTCTGCAAATAATACAAAAAAAACGGATAAAGAAATTGAGTTCATATTTGAACGCTATTTAAAGGAAATTAAATCCGACGAATTAGATACAGAAGAAAGAGAATTTGTTGTGGATTATTTTGCTGAGATTGCGGAAATTTTAAACATTAGGAGTATTAATGAAAAATTAAACTTTTGGACATACGGAATTGAAGCTTATAATCATGAGGAAGCCGAAAGAAAAGCTTCGGAAAAAATATTAGCAGGAGAAAGAGAAAGACACGAAATTCTTTCCATAGAATGCCAAAAATGCAAAACTCAATTGGAAACTTTTGTATTGGAACGAGATAATGACATTCCTAGTTTTGAGTTTGACATAATTAAATGTGTAAAATGTTCTGAACTCAATATTCTCGATAAAGGTTATGGAATAAAAAGATATAGATTCCTAAATTATGAACTAGTAGAAGAGTTGACAAAAGAGGAATATGATTTACCGAAAGCTTTACAAAGATTAGAACAATTAAAAACCCGAGAATAAAGGCAACTGGTAACACACGCTACAAGCAATTTGGGGATTTGGCTTAATGGAAAAATTGGTTTGTATTTGGAAGATTTGGCAAATCCGAAGAATGGGCTTAATTTAGTCCCAAACTGCTTGTAGCGCGGGGACGTTATGGGGCAGTTGTGCCGAAATAAATCGACTAAAAAATAGAAACCGATTTGTTTGCGCATAAAAAAAAAATCAGAATCCCAAAAATTGCATTTTGCCGACAGAAACTTAAAGAGTGGAAACTTGAAAAGCAGAATCGTGAAAATTGAATTTTGCCGACAGAAAAGTGAAAAGCAGAAAAGTGAAAACGGATTTTGCAGACAGAAACTTAAAAAACAGAAACTTGATTTTTTTGCAAAGAGTTTTAAAACGAAAAGAAAATATTTGAAATAACGAACCGAAAATTGCGAGCAGAAAAGTAGAAACTTTAGAATTAAATTTTGCCGACAGAAGCGTGAAAACTTTATGTGATAAATGTAATTTCGAAAAAAACAACCGCCCCATAACATTAGCTATAATCAAGCTGGGGTTTTGTGCAAAATTGAAGTTCATCTTGCTTTTGAAATTTATAAATTAATTGGAAGTTCATCTTCCTTAATCCCAGCCTGCTTATAGCAGGAACGTTATGCCTCAGTTTAGAAAACCGAAACACCGAAAAAAATATGGATTTTAAAAAACACGCCTTGATATTTTTTGAAAAATATAAAAGACATACTACCGAAAATAATATTGAAAAAGATTTTGAATACGATTCTTTAAATTACGTGAGAAAAGAAAATGAATTCAGATACAAAGATAAGGTTGATGCAGATACTTTAGTTATGATATTAGAGGATCTAGGATACCTTGAATATACTCAAAAACATAACGATAAAAGACATCATATTATAACTGAAAAAGGATTTGATTTTCTTTCAAAAATAACTTAATCAAGTCCTAAAAATCTTTTGCAACATTTAAGAACATGTTCGTTTTCTTCATTTGTCACATCTGACCCAGTGAATTGTTTATACGATTCTATTTTAGAATCTGATACGCAGTTAAAAAGCGTTTGAAAATACAATTCAGTATCACCTTGATTTAAGACAATAACATTTGAAGTTCCGTCTTTAAAATTGATTAAAAATAAGTGTTTTAACATAATAAATAATTTAAAAATACTTACGACTTAAAAGCGGTGCGGAAGCGAAACCGAAAATTGGAGTAAATAAAAAACCGAAGGCATAACACACGCTACAACGAATTTGGGTATTTGGAACAACTTGAAAATGTTCTTGTATTTGGGATGATTTGGCAAATCCGAAGATAAGGCTTAATTTAGTCCCAAACCCGCTGTAGCGCGAGAACGTTATGCCTCAGTTTAGAAAACCGAAACACCGAAAAAAATATGGATTTTAAAAAACACGCCTTGATATTTTTTGAAAAATATAAAAGACATACTACCGAAAATAATATTGAAAAAGATTTTGAATACGATTCTTTAAATTACGTGAGAAAAGAAAATGAATTCAGATACAAAGATAAGGTTGATGCAGATACTTTAGTTATGATATTAGAGGATCTAGGATACCTTGAATATACTCAAAAACATAACGATAAAAGACATCATATTATAACTGAAAAAGGATTTGATTTTCTTTCAAAAATAACTTAATCAAGTCCTAAAAATCTTTTGCAACATTTAAGAACATGTTCGTTTTCTTCATTTGTCACATCTGACCCAGTGAATTGTTTATACGATTCTATTTTAGAATCTGATACGCAGTTAAAAAGCGTTTGAAAATACAATTCAGTATCACCTTGATTTAAGACAATAACATTTGAAGTTCCGTCTTTAAAATTGATTAAAAATAAGTGTTTTAACATAATAAATAATTTAAAAATACTTACGACTTAAAAGCGGTGCGGAAGCGAAACCGAAAATTGGAGTAAATAAAAAACCGAAGGCATAACACACGCTACAACGGATTTGGGTATTTGGAACAACTTGAAAATGTTCTTGTATTTGGGATGATTTGGCAAATCCGAAGATAAGGCTTAATTTAGTCCCAAACCCGCTGTAGCGCGAGAACGTTACCTGCAATTTTAGAGCGACACACCAAACGAAATGAATAGACTAAAAAACATATTGACAATTATATTTTTCTGTTTGACACTTACTTCTTGTGGACAGCCAAAGACGGCTGATATTAAAAGTGAGAATTACAAAGTGTTGGCAAAACTTATTTCATTTGAAGGCGGCGACAAAATTCACTTTGCAAAATTTAAGATTATAAAAGTCTTATCTGACAGCTTAGTTGTGAATGACACAATACTTGTTGGGTACTACAATTACAAACAACCTGACAATAAAATAGATAATGTCTTACTGACAATCAAAAAATATGACGGACAGACAACACTGAAAAACTACTTTATTTGTCCTGACTATGACGGCAAAACTAACATTCAGAAAGCAAAAATTAATTATATAGACTTTGACTATTGGGAAGGTTGTGAAACAGGAAAAGTAGAATGTAAACCTTTGACATTTTCAAGGACAGAAAAAGAAAAAAATTGGTTTTTGATTATGCCTTGTGGTGGGACAGAAACTGCAATTACAATTTCAGGACAGAATTTCAACAAGGAATTGCATTTGTATCACGACACTTGCCCACCATATCTTGACTTATCAAAATTGTCAGACGGAAATTATTCAGCAAATATGAGGGCTTGCGGACTTGGTGGAACTATAACATTTAATTTGACAACAACGAAATGACAAAAAAAAACGGCAGGTAACATGGGTTTGCCAAAATGGGGGCAGAAGTGCTAAATTGAGCATTTGGAACTCTATTGTACATTTGTGCTAAATTGAACATTTGTACTTCTAATTCCCCCACTTCGGCAAGCCCAAAACCGTTAGCGGTCAGTCGAAACCGCGCGTTACGCAGAAAACCAAAATTGTAAAAGCAAAAACGTTTTTAGCGTTGAAAATCAGAAAATTGAAATATTATAAACGTAAAAAAATAAATCAAATAACAGCCATATTCAATGAAAGAGAAAATACTGAACTCAAAATTAATTTTATTAATTCCAGCATATTGGACTTGCATATTTGACATTATTATCACAATTATAAATCAATCTGACGAATATTGGAAAGGAAATTTAAGTAAAGCAAATGAAGGAAATCCAATTGGAGCGTTTATGATGGCAAATCACACTTCTGGAATATTTATAGTTTGTGCTTTATGGTTAATCTTGATTGGAATAATAGGTCTTAAACTATCAAATAGAAAACTGAAAATTTTTGCACTTTTTGTTTTGATTGCACATTCATTTGGCGCATCAAGTTGGTTAAGTAATTATTATGGATTTTGGTATGCTATAATTTTTATATTCATTAATTCTATAATGTTTATTGAATTTGAAAACATATATGAAACAAGAAAAAAAGGAAAAATACTAAATACATAATTTCGTTTTAACACGACCGAACCGCTAACAGGCGTTTGGCAAGATTGCGAATTTTGTAGTAAATTCACGTTTATTTCTCGCAAGAAATTTTATCTTTGATAGAAAATAATCGGTTCCGAACTTCGCAACCTCGCCAAGCGCCGGAACGTTGGCAGTAATATCACCTCAGAACGTGAAAAATTATTAAGACATGACATTTAAAAACAAATTTAAAAGTATTATTTTTTTATTAATTTCAATTGTAATTATTTGGCTACTATGGATACCTTTTTACAGAATCGACAAAGATAAAGGATTTGTCAAATTTCATTGGAGTGGTTTGTCAGCCATCTTTGACGAGAGGCCATTAGGTATTAAACTAAATTATTACGAAGAGGTAAATTATCAAGGATTAGACGGACCTTATCTTTATCAAAATGATACAATTAAAAAAGTATATTATGTTACAGAACAAAATAGTTTAGTAGAAGAAAAATTTGGTAAAATTGATTCTTTAATCGTAAAAGTTAGTAATGATGATAAGGATATTTTCTTTGTAAAACCAGCAGTAATTGAAAACGAAAAGAGTATTTATGAATTGCCCTGTAAAATAATAGCTATATCTGATATTGAAGGAAATTTTAATGCGTTGAGCAGTTTTCTTATTTCAAATGGAGTAATAAATAAGAATTTTGAATGGACTTTTGATAAAGGTCATTTAGTGTTACTTGGTGACTTTGTAGATAGAGGAGAAAATGTCACACAAGTTTTATGGTTAATCTACAAATTAGAATTTGATGCAAAAAAAAGTGGAGGAAAAGTACATTTTGTATTGGGAAACCATGAAATAATGAATTTACAAGGCAGACCAGCTTATGCCAATGAAAAATATATAAAAATTGCACAGACCTTGAGTGGTAAAAAAGATTTTAGCGAAGCTTATTTATCTCTATACAATGAAGATAACTTTTTAACCAATTGGTTAAACTCAAAAAATGCAACTGTAAAAATTGGAGATTTACTATTTGTTCACGGAGGAATAAGTCCAAAAATACTACTTTACAAACACAGCATAGAACAAATAAATCAAAATATAAGGAAGAACGCAAAAAGTGATATATATAGCAAGACGTCAGGAGATTCTTTTACTGACTTAATAAATGGAAAGGAAGGTATTTTTTGGTACAGAGGTATGGCAACAGATTATAAATACTATGATAAAATAAAGCAAATTGAATATGAGAAAATCTTAAAATTTTTTAGGGTAAAAAAATGTGTTATAGGACATACAATAAATGAAGACATTTCAACAGATTTTAACAACAGTCTAATTAAAATTGATGTGCTACATGGACTTGAAAAAAGATCTAAAAAAACAAAAGGGGTATTATTTGAAAAAGAAAAAGTGTTCAAAATTGACGCTTTGGGGATTAAATCAGAATTGAAATGACAAGATACTACTGCCAACAGGCGTTTGGCAAGATTGCGAATTTTGTGGTAAATTCACGTTTATTTCTCGCAAGAAATTTTATCTTTAACAGAAAATAATCGGTTCCGAAGTTCGCAACCTCGCCAAGCGCCGGAACGTTAGCTGTAACCTTAAATGACCAAAAAATAAATGACACCCAAAAGGATATATCAAAAGGCTTTTGACCGATGGATACCGAATGAAAAATCAACTTGGACTTTTCAAGTATTTCAAAAATACAATAATGAACTAGAAAAAAATATTTGGGCTTTTTTTCCAACATCAAAAAAAATTTATAAAAACTTAGGTGAAAATTCAGCAAAATGGACTGATAAAGTAGAGTCTCATTTCGAATTTACCGAAAAGAAAAATGAATTATATAATGATTTACAAGAATGGTCGAATTCTTATAAGCAATTTGACAATTGGGTGAACCTGAACATTATAATGTCAATTTCTGCTAACTTTGAAACCTATCTAGCATCAGTAATTTCATTGGCACTAAAATCAAATCCAGGAATAATATTTGGTGCATCAAAAATGGTTGATGGTATCACAATTCTTAAAAATGGAGCTCCAACAAAATTAAACTTTGAAGACGAAGTTATAAAATGTACTAAAGGAGATTGGAGTAGCCGAATAACTTCTTTTGAAAAAATATTTGGTGAAGCACCAGAATTACTAACAAAAAATGTTAGTTCACTTGAACAAATAAGAAAATTAAGAAACAAAGTTGGTCATTCATTTGGAAGAGATATTGAAGAAGCCCGAGAACACGCAATAAAGAAATTTATACCAACTGAAACTATTTCTAGAGATAGAACATTAAAATATCAGAGTTTACTTTGGTCAATAGCTAAATCAATAGATGTTTTTTTATTAGAAAACCATATTGGAACTTATCAAGCATTAAATTTTTATCATACATTATATCAAGAAATGAGAAAGGATGTTCATCCAAGTATGCGAGCTGTAAAACTAAAAACAGAAGTTGGGAGAACAGGAGTTCAACCAGCAGATAAAGTATTTTACAAAAGTCTCGTAAATTATTACGAAAATCTATAAAAAAAGGCTACAGCTAACACACGCTACAAGCAATTTGGGTATTAGGCTTAATTTAAATATGGTTTTGTATTTGGAAGATTTGGCAAATCCGAATAATGGGCTTAATTTAGTCCCAAACTGCTTGTAGCGCGGGGACGTTAGCAGTAATACTGCGAAAAAAATGAAAAATATGAGTGAAATTAAAAGTTGCTTTGTCATAATGCCTATTAGCGATAATCCTAATTATTCTGAAGGACATTTCAGAAGAGTTTATGAGCATATAATAATTCCTGCTTGCGAAATTGCGGGATTTAAAGCAATTCGCGCAGACGATATCATAAATACAAATTTTATTGCAATCGACATAATAAAAAGAATTATTGAATCAGATATGGCAATTTGTGATTTAAGTTCTCAAAATCCAAATGTATTATATGAATTAGGGATTCGTCAAGCTTTTGACAAACCTGTTACATTAATTAAAGATTCAAAAACAAAAAGAATATTTGATATACAAGGATTTAGAGATTTTGAATATGATGAAAATTTAAGAGTAGATAATGTACAATTATCCATAGAGTCACTTGCAGAAACAATAAAACTAACTTATGAGAGTAATGATAGTGAAATAAATTCTTTAGTTACATTATTAAGTTTAAAACCAGCCGAAATTTCTAAAACTAAAGAAATTACAATTGATACAGAATTAATTTTAAATACATTATCAAGTTTAGAACGCAAAATAGAAAATATAGAATCTTCAAACAACAACAATAATAGAAGTTCTTTAAAAACAAGAAGTAATGAAATCTATTATGCAACTAATAAATTTTATGGTGGATTAGTTGATGAAAATATTAAAGAAGGAGTATT
This sequence comes from Flavobacterium sp. CECT 9288, assembly GCF_918731615.1. Classification (NCBI taxonomy): domain Bacteria; kingdom Pseudomonadati; phylum Bacteroidota; class Flavobacteriia; order Flavobacteriales; family Flavobacteriaceae; genus Flavobacterium; species Flavobacterium sp. CECT 9288. Next base: position 1,849,287 of record NZ_OU957226.1, read on the forward strand.
TAAAATTGGCGATTTTTATACTTTGCCAGAATTAAGAAACTTAACTGTAAATGAACAAGTGTTTCACGATAAATTTGGGTTGGGAAAAATAATTTCAATAGATGAAGTTGGGTCAACAGCAATAAAGGATTTAAAGGGAGAAATACAATTTAATGACGGAGTTAAAAAACTACTTTTACGTTTTGCACGATTAAGAAAAATAATATAAAGTACTACTGCTAACAGCCACTACAACGGATTTGGGCATTGGGCTTAATGGAAAGATGGTTTTGTATTTGGGATGATTTGGCAAGTCCGAAGAATAGGCTTAATTCAGTCCCAAACCCGCTGTAGTGCCAGAACGATGGTGGCAATATTACCGCAGAAATCGTAAAACAAGAAAATTTAAAATTTACTCACTTTATGGAATTACCGAAATTCAAATTTAGTCCAAACGCATATGAACTTAATGTTTTTGAAAAAGTTGACGGAATTTGTTCGTGTTGTAACGAAAATAGAAATCTAAAATACACAGGTTCATTTTACAGTAAAAAAGAACCCGATTATATTTGTCCTTGGTGTATTGAAAACGGAAAAGTTGCAGAAATGTTTGATGGAGTATTTAATGACTACGATGGAATTGAAAATTATAAAAATATTGATAATAAAGAACTACTATTAGAAGTAAGTAAACGTACACCAAGTTATATAAGTTGGCAACAAGAAGTTTGGCTAACTCACTGTAACGAACCTTGTAAATTAATCAGCTATGCAGACACTAAAACTATTGAACCGTTAATAGATGAATTGATTGATGATATTGAGAATAATGGTTATGAAACTGAAATGGTCAAAGAATATTTATCAAAAGATGGAAGTTTAGTTGGCTATTTGTTTCAATGCGTGAATTGTGGACAACATAGATTACACATAGATTGTGATTAATAAAAATACTGCCACCATCAGCTACTACAACGGATTTGGGCATTTGGCTTAATGGAAAGATAGTTTTGTATTTGGAATGATTTGGCAAATCCGAAAATAGGGCTTAATTTAGTCCCAAACCCGCTGTAGTGCCAGAACGTTATAGGGCAGTTGCGAATTTACGCAGACGTTAAGAATTAGAAATAAATTAATCTTCCGCTAGAGTTTTTGAAAGTAGAAACTTGAAAGCGAAACTTGAAAAACAGAATCTGAAAAGCAGAATCTGAAAAGCAGAATCTGAAAAGCAGAATCTGAAAAGCAGAATCTGAAAAGCAGAATCTGAAAAGCAGAAACTTGAAAGTGGAAACCGAAAAGCGAAACTTGAAAGCAGAAACTTGAAAGTGGAAACCGAAAAGCGAAACGTGAAAAGCGAAACGTGAAAAGCAGAATCTGAAAAGCAGAATTTGAAAATCAGAAACTTGAAAAGTAGAATCTGAAAAACGAAACTTGAAAGTGGAAACCGAAAAGCGAAACTTGAAAGGCAAAATCTGAAAAATAGAAACTTTAAAATATTCAACCGCCCTATAACAGCCGTCTCAAGCCATTGCGAATTTTCTTCTAAATTGACGCTTTCGTTTCGCAAGTTTATTTATCTTAGCCGAAACTAATCGGTCCCGAAGTTCGCAACGGCATGAGGCGGCGGGACGTTGGCAAACAGTTTAGAAAACCGAAATACCGAAAATATATTATGAGTAAAGAAAAATAACAAAGTAGTAGCAATCAACAAACACCAAAACCTGCTACTACTCAAAGACCAAATACAACCTCAAGGTTGCAAACATTCAGTAAAGAGCAAAAAAGCGGAAATCAAACTAAAAAGAAAGAATGATGAAAAAACTATGTAAATTGACTTTTTAAATCTATTTACCATCTTTTCAATAGTTTCTTTATTTTCTATCATCGCATAGTTATAAGATTCTATTTGTGTGGCTAAATATTCTTTATCTAAATCTTCCTCTGTAAATGAAGAAAAGTATTCTTGTATCATATTTTCAGGAAGCGCTCCTTTTATACAAATCGTATTTGGAAAAATATTTTTTCTCAAAACAAAACATCCTAAAATAGAGCCTAATATCAATATGAAATACAGAAAATTATAATCCTCTATAACTTTAAAAAAAGAATATGATAATACAGAAAAATAAATAGCTATTAGAATAAACGATTTATTTGTGTTTTCTGCTATAGAACCTAAAAGCTCTGTGGACATTTTATCCGCTTCATTAAAAATTAATTCTAAAGAATACTTTGTGTGTTTTTTTGTTTCAATTGCGTTCATAATAATTGTTTTTGTAAAGTTAATTTTTTTCGCTTAATTCGGTGGGAAAAAGAAAACCGATTTGCCAACACACGCTACAACGGATTTGGGTATTTGGCTTAATGGAAAGCTGGTCTTGTGTTTGAAACATTTGGCATAACCGAAAGATTACGCATTTTTATTCCCAAACCCGCTGTAGCGCGGGAACGTTGTATGCTATGCGGCCAAAAATACTAAAATGAAAAAACTACTTATTCTGACAATATTTTTATCGATTGTTTCTTGTAATGGACAAGAAAAAGAAGCCAAAGATTTAGTAAAAAAAGCTAACGATTTATTTATGAAATCTAATCAAGACGAAAATGTAAAAATCGACAGTTGTTTAGTTTTAGTTGACAAAGCTATCGAAATTGACGGAAGTTATTTTAATGCTTATTATACCAAAAGTAAATTCTTGACTTGGAAAAAAGACATTAAAGAATCGATTAAAAATAATGCGAAAATGATTGAACTAAGACCACAACAACCTTTATGGAAAATTCAACGAGGACTTTTTTTTGACATCGATGGAAACAAAACTGAAGCTGAAAAAAATTATAAAATTGGTTTAAGTGAATATGAAAACTTATTGAAAACCGAACTGAAAAATGATTTTAACTTCCGAATGGAATATTTATCTGCTTTAGAAACAAAAGGAGAACTTAAAAAAGCAGAACTTGAACTGAAAAACATAAGTCGAGATTTTCCAGACAACGAAATATTAAAAGTGTATAAAACTGAATACAAATTTAAAACTAAAGCCGAATTAATTGCTTTGTGGCATAACGGAACTGATAATTAGCACAGCATACAACAGCTGTTTTGATATAGCTGGAATTTAGTGGAATTACCGTTTCGCATCAAGTTTCCGTTAAGCCGAAAATTGAGCGGTTACGAACTTCCAGCCATCTCAAAGCAGCGGAACGTTAGCACCAATAATACACCAAAATGGGAATATTTGACATTTTTAAAAAGAAACCGAAATTTGTAGACGGCTTATTTGGCGAATTAAATTACACGAAATTTAGTGACACTACGAAAAATTTTTATGACGGCGATGTGAAATTTGACTCACAAAAAGTTGGAATAAATATTGACGCAGATGAAAATGGACCAACAGAAAGCCAAAAAGAATTCTATACTAAATTGCTGAGCAATTATGCTTCAATAAAAGTTGACGTAATTATTCCATACTTAAAAAAAGAATTGGAAGATTGGGAAGAAGAAAATCAAATTATTGACTTTGATAAAGAATTTACTATTGATGGAATTTCATTATCAAGCATAACAGACAATTCTGTACATTGGTCACTAACGCTATATTCTACTAAAATAAATCACTATGTGACAATTGAGTTTATAGACCTAGAACCGCAAGAAGGAATTATAGTTGACGGATAAATTACTGGTGCTAACACACGCTACAAGCAATTTGGGCATTAGGCTTAATTTGAAATTGGTTTTGTATTTGGAAGATTTGGCAAATCCGAATAATGGGCTTAATTTAGTCCCAAACTGCTTGTAGCGCGAGAACGTTAGCAGGAATACTGCTATTCGTTTTCAAAACAATCAAGTTCAATCTCAATAGTCCCTTTTATAGCCCAAACTGAACGGTATTTTTTAGCATCTTCAATAGTGTCAAAAAAATCATCTTCAAATAATTCTTCTCCATCCCATATTTGATGATACTCTGGACTTCCCCAACTTTGATTAAGCCAATCTTTCCAATATTCATCTCCTATTCCAATTTTAGAAAGTAAATCATATAATTCCTGACCTTCATCAAATGAAAAGAAATCCCAAACCCAACCGCTTCTGATTAAGGTTACTTTTTCTGTGTCATAATCCAATGGTTCGTACCAAGAAAAATCAACTAACATTTCTATTTTTACAGGAATAGAGTTATTAATGCAGTTTTCAAGTTCACTTTCATCAATATCTATTTCTTCATCATCTACAATCTTATAGTTTTGAAAAATAGATGCGTCAATTTTTTTAAGTAATTCTAAATAAGTCGTTTTCATAAGATATTTTGTTGTTAAAATTCGTACTCCTGCTAACAGCCACTCCTATGTAAAGCATCATAAAGTTATTCACAACTTTTGAAAGGGTTATATGTTGGTTATTTTTTGAGTATAAAATGCCGTCCCAACGGCTTGTTGAAAAAGTTGGAAACAACTTTTTGTCTGCCGAAGGCTTAGACTGAAAAAGTTATTCTAACTTTTTCAATAATGCCACGTATTTAGATCTCTTTTATTTCATTGTCTTTCTTTTTAAATTCTTAAAGCTCCCACTCCTATATGTGGTTCTCGTTTTGAGAACGAGACCACCAGCATCGGTTTGATTGTAAGAATAAAAATAGCTGCCTACTACAAAATGCGGCTTATTTTAAAGAACCGCCCTAGCTGTTTTGCAGTCTATTCTCTGGTATGATTGAGCTTTTTAAGAAGGTTATTTTTATTTTTCTAATACTAAGTTTCTATTGATTTGATAAGGTGTTTCGGTTTTAATGACCGAGAGTATTCTTCGTGCTAATTTATGAGCTATTTTAATGATGACAGTCTTTACATTCTTGCCTTGATGTTTGCGGTAATATTGCTGCATTTCGGCATCTTTTCTAATGGCAATCCAGGCTGCTTCTACTAAATAACTTCGTAATTGGGAACGACTTCTGGGGGTTATTCCTAAACATTTTTCTGATCCGCCGCTATTATAAATCCCTGGTACTAATCCGATGTAAGAGCTAAATTGTCCTTCGTTATTGAATCGGCGCAAATCACCACATTCAGCCAAAATTACACTGGACAGATAACCGCCAATTCCTGGAATGCTCCTCAAGAGATTATAATCGTTCTTACAGGTCTTTCTGCAATGCGCACGCATTTGATTGGCAATTTCCAAATACTCTAACCTGATAAATTGATACATCCGTATTTTGCCCTGAAGAGCCAATTTTCCACAAGGGGAGCTGAATTCTATATTTTCCAGCCAAACTATGAAATCTTTGTTCCAATTTGAATTATCATATGCTGGAGGTATTTCAATCCCATGAAAGAGCAACATACTTTTGATTTGCGATTTGCTTTGTCGGAGTTTCTTGGTGATTTGGGTTCTGTGACGAGCCAAAGTGGTAAACTGTTCGTGTGCTTCGGTAGGAATATAAACGCTCCTGAGCACACCCGCTTTTAATTGATTGGACAGGTTTTTGGAATCTAAAGCGTCAGTTTTTTGATACCGCTCCTTATCTCCAGTCTTGACATCGGAGGGATTGACCACCAAAACATGCCAACCTAAGTTTAAAAAATAGCGCGCTGCAGAAAATCCGCAACATCCTGCTTCGTAAACTAAAGCTACTTCGTGATTTGGAAATGTTCGCTCCACATATTGGTATAAATCCTCGGCAACAGAAGGCATCGAAAACGTTCTGTGAAAAAACAAATCCGTTTGAATGGAAACGCTCCAGCTTTTTTTGTGAATGTCTAAACCAATGAATATCTTTGGAATAGTTAAGGCATCTTGTAATTGCATAATCTTCGTTTTTAGTAACTCTAAGTTATGCTTTTACATAGATGCTACAACGGATTTGGGCAATAGGCTTAATAGAAAAATGGTCTTGTATTTGGGATGATTTGGCAAATCCGAAAATAGGGCTTAATTTAGTCCCAAACCCGCTGTAGTGCCAGAACGTTGTGTGCTATAATTCCGCTGAACGTAAACTACAAGAAAAAAATCAAAATTTATTTGCTAATTGTTAACTTTTAAGATAACTTTGTCAAATGAGCAGAGAAATTATATTTTACGAAAATCATTTTATTGAGTTTTACCAAAGTCAAGATGAAAAGGTAAAAGAAAAAATGAAATACGTTCTTGAATTAATAAAACAAGTTGAGAAAGTTCCGGAAAAATTTTTAAAACATTTGACAGGAACAACCGGACTTTATGAAATAAGAATTGAATATCAGTCAAATATTTATAGAATATTTTGTTGCTTTGATAAAGGGAAATTAGTTGTGCTTTTTAATGGTTTTAAGAAAAAATCACAAAAGACACCAAAAAATGAATTGGAAAAAGCATTGAATTTAATGAACGAGTATTTTCAACAAAAAAACATTTAAAATGAAAGATTATAAAAACATAAAAAATTTCGATCAACTTATTGAAGTTGAACACGGAAAAATCGGAACAGAAAGTAGAAATAGCTACGAAGAAAAATCACAGATGTTCATCATAAGTGAAATGCTTAAAGACGCTCGAAAAGAAGCTAAAATAACTCAAGAGCAATTGGCTGAAAGAACTGGAACAAAAAAAAGCTACATTTCGAGAATTGAAAACGGAAGAGGAAATATTCAACTTTCAACATTAATAAGAATCTTTGAAATAGGATTAAATAAAAGAATTGGGTTAACCTTTTTGTAAGTAAATATTATTACAGCACACAACAGGCGTAGCTGTTGCGCAACTCTCTAAAAAAAGTAAAATTTCAAAATAAGCATAAAAAACAACCTCGTTTAAGGATATTTAAGCGAGGTTTATTTTTGGTTTTAGGTTGTAGTTTGTAAAAATAAAATGCCTTAAAAAGTCGGTTTTCAAGTCTATGAAAGCTGTTTTTAAAGAAGTTGATACTTTTGCTTGTATTTCACTTACAACTCCGGACTTTATTTTTGTTTTTTTGGTGATAAACTTCAAGTATTTCTTAAGATTATAGGTTAAAGCTGCCATCAAAACGTGTTTGTTGGCTTGCTTGATTCCTCGTGTGTTTACGCGATTACTCACAAGTTTTTATTGATTTTAAATGGTGTTCGTGAATGCTTCGCATTTCATATTGGTAAAATTGACCAATGTTCCTATGACTGGTTCTACAGTTTTACTTCTCACTCGCACCATTTGCTTGGCATAGCGTGCGTTTTGAGTCAGTTTTTGGTGCATTCGATCATAGTGTTCTTTGTGGATGCTGTGATCTATCTTTTTATACTTAGTGCTTTTTCCGCAGCATTGCTCTCGTAGTGGACAGTTTTTGCAATCGCGCTCACTACTTCGATAACTGTATTTGGTGTAGCTTTTGCTATCGTTCTTTTCGCCTTTAAATAGTAAAATGGCTTTGTTGGAACCTTCTTTGATGCATTCGTATTGGTTCAGCTCTTTGTTGAAAATAAAACCTTCTCGCTCGGGTTTGTACTGTCCGAAGTTGGGAATATAGGCATCGATGTTTTTTTGGTGCAAATATTTTAACGCTTCTCCACTACTGTAGCCTCCATCGGCTAAAAGTTCTTCTAATTCAATGCCGTTTTCATTTAGGTTTTCCTCTGTTAATTCTACTATTTTTTGCACACATTATCTCATTCTAATTTTATTTTTCATAGGTATTCGATGAATCTCCTTCGTCGATTTGACTATCGCGTTTGTCTGCAAAATCAGAACAGGCGCCTGTTATTACATGATGCGCATCGTCTACAGCTATTTGTCCAAAATAGTTTAACTGCCTTGCTTTGCCTGGTTTTACACTTACCCTAGCATCTGAATCTGTGGGAGAATAATGCGTATGATTCGATACAAATCTCGGACGTATTGAATTGCCGTGCTCATCTACTTTATCAATGTTGAAGTTGGGATTGGGTTGGCTCTTATAAGCTTCTTTTTTCCAATTGTGGTGTTGTTCTACTAATTTCTTTCTGGTGCTGGTAGTTTTAAATTCGCTGTTTTCTTCTAATTCATCTACAAAGGCACTGGCGTCTTCTAATACTTCTTTCTCTACCAAACTATCCATAGAGGCATTGGCTTTGATAAAAACGCTGTCTACGGCTTGACGCTTGCCGCGAATCATACCTTTGGAAACACATAGCTTTAAAACGGCTTTAAACAAACTTAAAAACACTTCTTCACCATACAACCCACGCGTGCGACTAATGGTGCTGTGCCAAGGTAAAGCCTCATCAATGTCATATCGAATAAAAAGGCGAACATCTAAACAATTTGAGCAATACTCGATGAGTTTCCTGTCCGAATTTATGTTGTTTAAATAGCCAACCAAACAGATTTTGAAAAACACAACAGGATCAATACTCTCCTGTCCTTCGTCTCCATAATACTTTGCAGTAGCTTTATATAAAAAATGAAAATCGATAGCTGTATCAAGCAATCGATAAAAATTATGCTCAGGAATCAGGTCCTGTAAATGAACTTGATAGAGCATTTTTGGCGTGAGTTCTTTTCTTCCTTGCATAGTTAAAAATATAATTTCTTTTACTTTTTTGCAAGTTTTTTTTGATATATTTGTTCGAGTTGTGCAACAAGCACACACGCTACAAGCAATTTGGGTATTTGGCTTAATTTGAAATTAGTTTTGTATTTGGAAGATTTGGTAAATCCGAAAGATTACGCTTCCTTAATCCCAAACTGCTTGTAGCGCGAGAACGTTAGCGGTCAGGCTAAAAGACGACACGGAATAAAAACACCAACAAATAAAAATGGGAATTTTTGACTTCTTAAAAAACAAACCAAAATTGATTGATGAAAAATCAGAAAATATAGTTTTGCCAAATAAAGAAGAATTAAAAACTAATTTGGACAGAATACAAAATGAAATTTTTCAATTCTTAAAACCATTTGGCTTTAAGAAAAAAGGTAAAACATTTAACCGCCAAACTGAAGAAGGAATTTACCAAGTTATAAATATTCAAAGTGGTCAAGTTTATTCAAACCTTTATGGAAGCTTTACAATCAATTTGGGAATTATGGTTAAAGAAGTTTATGAACTTGAAAGTAACAATAAACAGAAAGTCATATACCAAGACTACGATTGCCAAATTAGAGAACGGCTACCGCATTTGACTATTAAACAAGACCATTGGTGGACAATTTTAGACGACAACAATAAATCAGCGAAAGAAGTTATTGACGGACTCAGTTCACACGGACTTGATTGGCTTGACAAATTTGAAAACCGAGATAAGATTTGCAGAAACTTAGGAAATTTTGAATGTGATTCACCTAGAGGAAAATTAGACGTTGCTTTAATCGAGATTCACCGAGACAAATCAAAAGCAGAAAAACTATTTCAGGAATATTACAATGATATTGAAATAAAGAACGGTCACAAAGAATATGTAAAAGGACTTGCCGATAGACTTGGAATAATATTGAAAGACTGACAATGAGTACTTTAAAATAAAATATACAGATAAATGAAAAAGCCCGAACCGCTAACAGGCGTTTGGCAAGATTGCGAATTTTGTGGTGAATTCACGTTTATTTCTCGCAAGAAATTTTATCTTTGATAGAAAATAATCGGTTCCGAACTTCGCAACCTTGCCAAGCGCCGGAACGTTAGTGGCAAGCACAATAAAAAACGCAGAAAGTAATATGGAATCAAGGCTTATTTATGAATCTGACAAAACATATCTAAACAAAATACATTGGATAAAACCCGAAAACAATTCGGAAAGTGAATGGCATTATTTAAATCCAAAAGCACTAACTGAAATTGACGCAAACGAAATTTTTAATATAAATTTTACTGAAGAAATTCTTCATCTAGTAACTAGTAGAAATGAGTCAACTGAAATAAATAAGGTAAATCTTTTCTCAAACATTAAGTCTCTATACGGCAAAATGGAATTTAGGATTTGGGATAAAGATTTTGAAAATGTTGTGGAATTTAAATTAGAAGTTTACCGAAAAGGAAATATCAATCCAAAATTTTAAAAAACCAAATGTGCGAAAAAATACAACTCAATTCTTCAACAAAATATAATAACTCAGATACTGGAATAGTTTACGTTGAAAAATTTGACGAATATGGTGTAAAAATTTGCGATGGTGCAACTTCATACGTAGTAATTGAATTTTGTCCTTGGTGTGGAAAAAAATTGCCGAATTCAAAAAGAGAAAAATGGTTTGATGAAATTGAAAAACTTGGAATTGAACCTTGGAATGAAGATATTCCAGAAAAATATTTGACCGACAAATGGTATCGTGAAAGAGCCAGCCACTAACAGCTATTCCTATGTAAAGCATCATAAAGTTATTCACAACTTTTGAGAGGGTTATATGTTGGTTATTTTTTGAGTATAAAATGCCGTCCCAACGGCTTGTTGAAAAAGTTGGAAACAACTTTTTGTCTGCCGAAGGCTTAGACTGTAAAAGTTATTCTAACTTTTTCAATAATGCCACGTATTTAGATCTCTTTTATTTCATTGTCTTTCTTTTTAAATTCTTAAAGCTCCCACTCCTATATGTGGTTCTCGTTTTGAGAACGAGACCACCAGCATCGGTTTGATTGTAAGAATAAAAATAGCTGCCTACTACAAAATGCGGCTTATTTTAAAGAACCGCCCTAGCTGTTTTGCAGTCTATTCTCTGGTATGATTGAGCTTTTTAAGAAGGTTATTTTTATTTTTCTAATACTAAGTTTCTATTGATTTGATAAGGTGTTTCGGTTTTAATGACCGAGAGTATTCTTCGTGCTAATTTATGAGCTATTTTAATGATGACAGTCTTTACATTCTTGCCTTGATGTTTGCGTTAATATTGCTGCATTTCGGCATCTTTTCTAATGGCAATCCAGGCTGCTTCTACTAAATAACTTCGTAATTGGGAACGACTTCTGGGGGTTATTCCTAAACATTTTTCTGATCCGCCGCTATTATAAATCCCTGGTACTAATCCGATGTAAGAGCTAAATTGTCCTTCGTTATTGAATCGGCGCAAATCACCACATTCAGCCAAAATTACACTGGACAGATAACCGCCAATTCCTGGAATGCTCCTCAAGAGATTATAATCGTTCTTACAGGTCTTTCTGCAATGCGCACGCATTTGATTGGCAATTTCCAAATACTCTAACCTGATAAATTGATACATCCGTATTTTGCCCTGAAGTGCCAATTTTCCACAAGGGGAGCTGAATTCTATATTTTCCAGCCAAACTATGAAATCTTTGTTCCAATTTGAATTATCATATGCTGGAGGTATTTCAATCCCATGAAAGAGCAACATACTTTTGATTTGCGATTTGCTTTGTCGGAGTTTCTTGGTGATTTGGGTTCTGTGACGAGCCAAAGTGGTAAACTGTTCGTGTGCTTCGGTAGGAATATAAACGCTCCTGAGCACACCCGCTTTTAATTGATTGGACAGGTTTTTGGAATCTAAAGCGTCAGTTTTTTGATACCGCTCCTTATCTCCAGTCTTGACATCGGAGGGATTGACCACCAAAACATGCCAACCTAAGTTTAAAAAATAGCGCGCTGCAGAAAATCCGCAACATCCTGCTTCGTAAACTAAAGCTACTTCGTGATTTGGAAATGTTCGCTCCACATATTGGTATAAATCCTCGGCAACAGAAGGCATCGAAAACGTTCTGTGAAAAAACAAATCCGTTTGAATGGAAACGCTCCAGCTTTTTTTGTGAATGTCTAAACCAATGAATATCTTTGGAATAGTTAAGGCATCTTGTAATTGCATAATCTTCGTTTTTAGTAACTCTAAGTTATGCTTTTACATAGATGCTACAACGGATTTGGGCATTAGGCTTAATGGAAAGATGGTTTTGTATTTTGGATGATTTGTCAAATCCGAAGAATAGGCTTAATTTAGTCCCAAACCCGCTGTAGCGCGAGAACGTTGTGCGACACTTTACAGCAAATCACTAAAAAACAGAAACTTATAAAAACCAAATGTACTTTTCAACAGACAAACTATATAAATTATCCAAAGAAACTTTAAGAGGAAAAAAGCAAGAAATTGTTTTTGATAAACTTGTTAATTGGACAAATGAACGTTTTGAAATTAATGTAATTTATATAGAATTTGAAATTGACAAAAAAGACAACAAACATAGATTACACTTAATTCTGGAATCACAAAAAGATTATCAAAAAATATTAAGCAAAAGTGGTTACGATAAAGAAATACAAAGCAAAATTTCGAAAAAGTATCAAGAATTATTAAGCGTTGAAAATCAGAATAATATTGCCCAAAATAAAAATACTTTTGTCGATAAATTTCTTTTGAATCTTGGTATAAAAAGTAATATAAATAAAAAATCCTTTAAAAATATTTGGGTTTGCTATTCAGTTTTTTTGACAGTTTATGCAAACGAAATAAGTGGCGAACTTTCCAAACAGAAAATTGCAGAGCTTATAAAAAAATACAAAAAAGACAATGTTTGGGAAATTCATATGAATTCATTTTACATCACAATATTTGTAGAGAAAGAAAATCAAATTGAAAAAAATAGAATAAATCCAATATTTGAAAAAATAAAAGAAGAATATTTTGAAATTGTAAAAGAAAAAGATGAGTTTGGACTTTTTAAGAAAGAATACATAAATCTTGCTTTTGACAGTAAAGAAAATCTTGAAAAAAATTATGAAGGTAATTGGTACTATTATTATAAATAAAAAAGCGATCGCACAACACACGCTACAACGGATTTGGGCAATTGGCTTAATGGAAAGATAGTATTGTATTTGGAATGATTTGGCAAATCCGAAAATAAGTCTTTATTTAGTCCCAAACCTCGCGAAGCCGCGGGACGTTGTAGGATATACGCCCGAAAATGAGCAGACACAAAAACTTCCAAAATTAGATTATATTCATTAAATTAGCTGAATGAATAAAGAAGGAGAAATAGGACTAGATTTTGTAATTGACAAGCTAACAAATTCAATAGAAAATGTGATTACTGGGGACAGTTTTCAGACTGAAATTTCTATTCTTCAAAACTCTGATTTAAAATCTGTAACAAAGAAAAATGGTTGGCTTTTTAATTGGAGCGAAGAATATAAAAATCCAGTTAGAGATATTTATAAACTTACAATTTCGGGAAACTCTAAAATTATTCAAGGTCTTGTCAGTTTAGAAGTCAAATCTGACCACGTTTATATGCATCTTGTAGAAAATGCTCCATTTAACAAAGGTCAAACTAAAGTTTATGCTGGTGTAGCTGGTAATTTAGTTGCATATGCTTGTAAATTATCTTTTCAGCGTGGACACGATGGAAATGTTTCCTTTCTTTCGAAATCACAATTAGTTGAACATTACGAAAAAACATTAGGAGCATTTCATTTTGGTGGTAGAATTATGATAATTGAAACAAAATCAGCACTGAAATTAATCAATAAATATTTTCAAAATAAATAATTATGAAAACTAAAAAATTAGATTTAGAAATTGATACTATTGGAGGATTAAGTTCTTTAACATTGTCCGAAGAAAAAGCTTTGAGTGACTTCTTTAAAAAGAAAAAATCAACAAAGAAAACAACGGAAAAAAAGAAACTTAATACCTAACAAAGTACATCCTACAACACACGTAGCTGTTGCGCAACTCTCTTAATAAAGTAAAATTTCAAGATAAGGATAAAAAACAACCTCGTTTAAGGATATTTAAGCGAGGTTTATTTTTGGTTTTAGGTTGTAGTTTGTAAAAATAAAATGCCTTAAAAAGTCGGTATTCAAGTCTATGAAAGCTGTTTTTAGAGAAGTTGGTGCTTTTGCTTGTATTTCACTTACAACTCCGGCTTTTGTTTTTGTTTTTTTGGTGATAAACTTCAAGTATTTCTTGAGATTATAGGTTAACGTTGCCATTAAAACGTGTTTGTTGGCTTGCTTGATTCCTCTTGTGTTTACGCGCTTCATATTGGTAAAATTGACCAATGTTCCTATTACTGGCTCTACGGTTTTACTTCTCACTCGCACCATTTGCTTGGCATAGCGTGCGTTTTGAGTTAGTTTTTGGTGCATTCGATCGTAGTGTTCTTTGTGGATGCTGTGGTCTATCTTTTTATACTTAGTGCTTTTTCCGCAGCATTGTTCTCGTAGTGGACAGTTTTTGCAATCGCGCTCACTACTTCGATAGCTGTTTTTGGTGTAGCTTTTGCTATCGTTCTTTTCGCCTTTAAAGAGTAAAATAGCTTTGTTGGAACCTTCTTTGATGCATTCATATTGGTTCAGCTCTTTGTTGAAAATAAAACCTTCTCGCTCGGGTTTGTACTGTCCGAAGTTTGGAATATAGGCATCGATGTTTTTTTGGTGCAAATATTTTAACGCTTCTCCACTACTATAACCTCCATCGACTAAAAGTTCTTCTAATTCAATGCCATTTTCATTTAGATTTTCCTCTGTTAATTCTACTATTTTTTGCACGCATTATCTCATTCTAATTTTATTTTTCATAGGTATTCGATGAATCTCCTTCGTCGATTTGACTATCGCGTTTGTCTGCAAAATCAGAACAGGCGCCTGTTATTACATGATGCGAATCGTCTACAGCTATTTGTCCAAAATAGTTTAACTGTCTTGCTTTTCCTGGTTTTACACTTACCCTAGCATCTAAATCTGTGGGAGAATAATGGGTGTGATTCGATACAAATCTCGGACGTATTGAATTGCCGTGTTCATCTACTTTATCAATGTTGAAGTTGGGATTGGGTTGGCTCTTGTAAGCTTCTTTTTTCCAATTATGGTGCTGTTCTACTAGTTTCTTTCTGGTGCTGGTAGTTTTAAATTCGCTGTTTTCTTCTAATTCATCTACAAAGGCACTGGCATCTTCCAATACTTCTTTCTCTACCAAACTATCCATAGAGGCATTGGCTTTGATAAAAACGCTGTCTACGGCTTGACGCTTGCCGCGAATCATACCTTTGGAAACACATAGCTTTAAAACGGCTTTAAACAAACTTAAAAACACTTCTTCACCATACAACCCACGCGTGCGACTAATGGTGCTGTGCCAAGGTAAAGCCTCATCAATGTCATATCGAATAAAAAGGCGAACATCTAAACAATTTGAGCAATACTCGATGAGTTTCCTGTCCGAATTTAAGTTGTTTAAATAGCCAACCAAACAGATTTTGAAAAACACAACAGGATCAATACTCTCCTGTCCTTCGTCTCCATAATACTTTGCAGTAGCTTTATATAAAAAATGAAAATCGATAGCTGTATCAAGCAATCGATAAAAATTATGCTCAGGAATCAGGTCCTGTAAATGAACTTGATAGAGCATTTTTGGCGTGAGTTCTTTTCTTCCTTGCATAGTTAAAAATATAATTTCTTTTACTTTTTTGCAAGTTTTTTTTGATATATTTGTTCGAGTTGTGCAACAAGCACAGGCGTTTGGCAAGATTGCGAATTTTGTAGTAAATACACGTTTATTTCTCGCAAGAAATTTTATCTTTGATAGAAAATAATCGGTTCCGAACTTCGCAACCTCGCCAAGCGCCGGAACGTTAGCAGTAACTTTCGCGCAGAAAACAACATAATCGATATGAAAACAATTACAATTTTATTCTTACTATTTTGGAATTTATCAGAAGCGCAAGAAAATATTTTTCTTGAAGCAGACAAAGTGCCGAATTGTGGAATAATGAAAAGTGGAAAATTTGCAAGTACAAGCTATAGTCCGAAAGAATATTATATGATTGTTAAAGATGGAATTCAAACAGAATATGTTGAAAATGGTCAATATGTGAAATCAAAAATGGAATTTCTAAATGATTGTGAATATAAAACAACAATAATTGAAGTGACAATACCAAATTACTTTGCAAAAGCAGGAGATTTTTTGACTACAAAAATTATACAAACACAATGTGAATACATAAAAATAAAAAGTATAATGTTTGATAAAGAGTATGAATTTGTTTATGTCAAAATGGACTGATGAAAAACAATATAAATAAAAAAAAGCTACTGCTAACATGCGCTACAACGGATTTGGGTATTAGGCTTAATTTGAAATTGGTTTTGTATTTGGAAGATTTGGCGAATCCGAATAATGGGCTTAATTTAGTCCCAAACTACTTGTAGCTCGGGAACGTTAGCGGATATTTTAAAAAGACAGAGACGTGAAAGACAACTATATAATATATTTCAGAAATGGACTTCTTTAAAAAGAGTAAAACAAACCTATTTGACTTTGTAAAAGAACCTTCATTACCTTGGACAAACAGGGTTGTTATTTCTGCGGCTGGAGTTATTGCTAGTGGCTGGACACTTGACAGTAAAGTGTTTCTGTTTTCGTCAGACGAATATTCAATATCTGACCCAATAACAGGGCAAAGAGAAATAAGAAACTATGACGAGGATAATTCCGCAATGACAAAATTTTCTAAGGACAATTTAGAATTTAATATTGATGAACTTGGACAAACTATAAAAATATTTGGACTTCGAGGTGGAGATGGCAATCATTGCACAACAGACTTTTGGAATTTGGACTCTTTTAGTCCATCACTTGGAGAGCAAATAATTGGAATACAGAATATCAAAACTAGACAAAATCAGACTGAATATTGGAAAGAGTTCGAACTAATTTCATTAATCAATCTTGAATACACAACATTGAAATTTGGATTTTCACCGAACGAAAAACACTTTGGTATTTTTGGTTCAGGTGGAGCGGAAATATTTACTAGACAATGAGAAAAACATCCGCT
The DNA here is from genome assembly GCF_918731615.1 of Flavobacterium sp. CECT 9288. Classification (NCBI taxonomy): domain Bacteria; kingdom Pseudomonadati; phylum Bacteroidota; class Flavobacteriia; order Flavobacteriales; family Flavobacteriaceae; genus Flavobacterium; species Flavobacterium sp. CECT 9288. The sequence continues at coordinate 1,865,984 of NZ_OU957226.1, forward strand.
AACAGCTAGTAAGCAATAGTCGGGAATTAGGCTTAATTTAAAGTGGTGTTGTATTTGGAAATTTTGTGATTAACCGAAAATAAATCTTAATTTAGTCCCCAACCTCGCCAAGCGGCGGGACGTTATGAGCTATTTTACCTGACGAGACAAAAACTATGAAGATAACAATTACACTATTATTTTTTGCAATATTTCTTTTTAGTTGCAAAAATGACACTAAAGAAGAACAGAATTCACTGAAGGGAAAAATTTATACTAAAATTAACGAAATTCCCGAATTGAAAAATTTTGAGTTTCAAGCTGGATCTATGATTGATTATGAAGGAAAGAAATCCATTGAATATAAATTTGGTATATCACAATTTTTTAACAAAGGGAAATATCTTCTAATACTGGAAGAAAAAATAGGTGGAAAAAGTAAAGTTATATCAAACAAAATATTGGACACAGTTATGATTAATAGTCTGAAAGAAGATGAAATTATTTCACTTTGTACTTGTCGAGTAAATGGTATAAATAATAGTGAAATTATTGCGGTTGTAAAAGACGAAAAAAATGACACAGAATACTTGAATAAAATTGTAAAGGCTTGGAAAGCAAATTCAATAGACGGAAGAATAATCCCTATTAACAATCTAAATGAAATAGATTGCGTAAATGAAAGCTATGGACTATGAAATAAAAAAACAGCTCATAACAGCCACTCCTATGTAAAGCATCATAAAGTTATTCACAACTTTTGAGAGGGTTATATGTTGGTTATTTTTTGAGTATAAAATGCCGTCCCAACGGCTTGTTGAAAAAGTTGGAAACAACTTTTTGTCTGCCGAAGGCTTAGACTGTAAAAGTTATTCTAACTTTTTCAATAATGCCACGTATTTAGATCTCTTTTATTTCATTGTCTTTCTTTTTAAATTCTTAAAGCTCCCACTCCTATATGTGGTTCTCGTTTTGAGAACGAGACCACCAGCATCGGTTTGATTGTAAGAATAAAAATAGCTGCCTACTACAAAATGCGGCTTATTTTAAAGAACCGCCCTAGCTGTTTTGCAGTCTATTCTCTGGTATGATTGAGCTTTTTAAGAAGGTTATTTTTATTTTTCTAATACTAAGTTTCTATTGATTTGATAAGGTGTTTCGGTTTTAATGACCGAGAGTATTCTTCGTGCTAATTTATGAGCTATTTTAATGATGACAGTCTTTACATTCTTGCCTTGATGTTTGCGTTAATATTGCTGCATTTCGGCATCTTTTCTAATGGCAATCCAGGCTGCTTCTACTAAATAACTTCGTAATTGGGAACGACTTCTGGGGGTTATTCCTAAACATTTTTCTGATCCGCCGCTATTATAAATCCCTGGTACTAATCCGATGTAAGAGCTAAATTGTCCTTCGTTATTGAATCGGCGCAAATCACCACATTCAGCCAAAATTACACTGGACAGATAACCGCCAATTCCTGGAATGCTCCTCAAGAGATTATAATCGTTCTTACAGGTCTTTCTGCAATGCGCACGCATTTGATTGGCAATTTCCAAATACTCTAACCTGATAAATTGATACATCCGTATTTTGCCCTGAAGTGCCAATTTTCCACAAGGGGAGCTGAATTCTATATTTTCCAGCCAAACTATGAAATCTTTGTTCCAATTTGAATTATCATATGCTGGAGGTATTTCAATCCCATGAAAGAGCAACATACTTTTGATTTGCGATTTGCTTTGTCGGAGTTTCTTGGTGATTTGGGTTCTGTGACGAGCCAAAGTGGTAAACTGTTCGTGTGCTTCGGTAGGAATATAAACGCTCCTGAGCACACCCGCTTTTAATTGATTGGACAGGTTTTTGGAATCTAAAGCGTCAGTTTTTTGATACCGCTCCTTATCTCCAGTCTTGACATCGGAGGGATTGACCACCAAAACATGCCAACCTAAGTTTAAAAAATAGCGCGCTGCAGAAAATCCGCAACATCCTGCTTCGTAAACTAAAGCTACTTCGTGATTTGGAAATGTTCGCTCCACATATTGGTATAAATCCTCGGCAACAGAAGGCATCGAAAACGTTCTGTGAAAAAACAAATCCGTTTGAATGGAAACGCTCCAGCTTTTTTTGTGAATGTCTAAACCAATGAATATCTTTGGAATAGTTAAGGCATCTTGTAATTGCATAATCTTCGTTTTTAGTAACTCTAAGTTATGCTTTTACATAGATGCTACAACGGATTTGGGCATTAGGCTTAATGGGAAAATGGTTTTGTATTTGGGATGATTTGGCAAATCCGAAAATAGGGCTTAATTTAATCCCAAACCCGCTGTAGTGCCAGGACGTTACCAAACATTTAAAAACCTACTTTATGAAAAACAGAATTGCATTTTTTATCTCTTTAATCTTATTAGTCAATTATAGTTGTAATAACAATGATTCAGATACTGAACAAAAAACTTTTTTATGTTGTGGAGAAAATCAATTGCAATCTAAGAACATAAATAATCTTAACCAAACAGCTGGAAAAATAAATGTTATTTCAGTATTTACTCCAAATGAAGATGGTTTTAACGATTGTTTAGTCGTGGAGAATTTATATAAATATTCATTTAACTCTTTAACCATATATGATTTAAATGATGAAATTCTTTTCACAACAGAAAATTATGGTAAAAACTCCAACTCTTTTTGCGGAGATAATATTAAAAGCGGAACCGTGAAATATAAACTTGTAGTGGAAAATGAACAAACATTCGTTGAGTATGGATACGTGTGTATCGTTAAAACAGAAGAAGAAGGTAAAGTATTTAGCGCAGAAACTGAATGCACATTCCCTTTTTACGACCCAATTATATTTCAAAAATAAAATGAATTGAATTGAATAAACGTTTGGTAACAGCCACTCCTATGTAAAGCATCATAAAGTTATTCACAACTTTTGAAAGGGTTATATGTTGGTTATTTTTTGAGTATAAAATGCCGTCCCAACGGCTTGTTGAAAAAGTTGGAAACAACTTTTTGTCTGCCGAAGGCTTAGACTGAAAAAGTTATTCTAACTTTTTCAATAATGCCACGTATTTAGATCTCTTTTATTTCATTGTCTTTCTTTTTAAATTCTTAAAGCTCCCACTCCTATATGTGGTTCTCGTTTTGAGAACGAGACCACCAGCATCGGTTTGATTGTAAGAATAAAAATAGCTGCCTACTACAAAATGCGGCTTATTTTAAAGAACCGCCCTAGCTGTTTTGCAGTCTATTCTCTGGTATGATTGAGCTTTTTAAGAAGGTTATTTTTATTTTTCTAATACTAAGTTTCTATTGATTTGATAAGGTGTTTCGGTTTTAATGACCGAGAGTATTCTTCGTGCTAATTTATGAGCTATTTTAATGATGACAGTCTTTACATTCTTGCCTTGATGTTTGCGGTAATATTGCTGCATTTCGGCATCTTTTCTAATGGCAATCCAGGCTGCTTCTACTAAATAACTTCGTAATTGGGAACGACTTCTGGGGGTTATTCCTAAACATTTTTCTGATCCGCCGCTATTATAAATCCCTGGTACTAATCCGATGTAAGAGCTAAATTGTCCTTCGTTATTGAATCGGCGCAAATCACCACATTCAGCCAAAATTACACTGGACAGATAACCGCCAATTCCTGGAATGCTCCTCAAGAGATTATAATCGTTCTTACAGGTCTTTCTGCAATGCGCACGCATTTGATTGGCAATTTCCAAATACTCTAACCTGATAAATTGATACATCCGTATTTTGCCCTGAAGAGCCAATTTTCCACAAGGGGAGCTGAATTCTATATTTTCCAGCCAAACTATGAAATCTTTGTTCCAATTTGAATTATCATATGCTGGAGGTATTTCAATCCCATGAAAGAGCAACATACTTTTGATTTGCGATTTGCTTTGTCGGAGTTTCTTGGTGATTTGGGTTCTGTGACGAGCCAAAGTGGTAAACTGTTCGTGTGCTTCGGTAGGAATATAAACGCTCCTGAGCACACCCGCTTTTAATTGATTGGACAGGTTTTTGGAATCTAAAGCGTCAGTTTTTTGATACCGCTCCTTATCTCCAGTCTTGACATCGGAGGGATTGACCACCAAAACATGCCAACCTAAGTTTAAAAAATAGCGCGCTGCAGAAAATCCGCAACATCCTGCTTCGTAAACTAAAGCTACTTCGTGATTTGGAAATGTTCGCTCCACATATTGGTATAAATCCTCGGCAACAGAAGGCATCGAAAACGTTCTGTGAAAAAACAAATCCGTTTGAATGGAAACGCTCCAGCTTTTTTTGTGAATGTCTAAACCAATGAATATCTTTGGAATAGTTAAGGCATCTTGTAATTGCATAATCTTCGTTTTTAGTAACTCTAAGTTATGCTTTTACATAGATGCTACAACGGATTTGGGCATTTGGCTTAATGGAAAAATTGGTTTGTATTTGGAAGATTTGGCAAATCCGAAAATAGAGATTAATTTAGTACCAAACTGCTTGTATTACCAGAATTTTAGCAATCATGCAAGGCGTCAATGGAAAACCGCTAGAGATTAGAAATCCTAAAATGTAAAAAAAATGAGAGAAAGGGAATTTTATAAGATTCGTTTATATTTCACTGCAATAACTACTGCTGCTATTTGGGTGCTTTTAATTTGGGATCATTTCCATGATGGTGTACCTAGCCATCACATCCTACAAAATGAAGACTTACCTAAATTTTCAAATTGGTTGGGAGGAATTCTAATTCCATTGCTTACGTGGTTTCTATTATACAGAATACAAAAGAGAATTGGAAATAATTCAACTGTTTCTAAGTTCCCAGTAAATATACTTTATGCCTTCATTGCAGCATTATCTTTCGGTTTATTGTTATCCGTTTTTTTTACTTTAGGATATTCTGAAATACCATTCTATATGATTGTTTCATTGTTAGTTATAGCAATTTTCTTGCCTATTTACAAGGCTGAATGTTTTCTAGGATTTGTTTTTGGTATGACTTTTACTTTTGGTGGTGTGCTACCCATCGGAATAATATCAATTCTTAGCTTAATTGGAGCGGTTTTATATCTAATAGTGAAACCCGGAATACAATTTATCATAACAAAAATTTCATATTTTATCTCGTCCAAAAAAAACACTTAGACATTATAAAAAAAGTGAATCAGGATAGGTCAGGACCGCTAATACTTCCTATGCAATTATTACTGGTTTTCAGCAGCTTCAATTCTATTTTTAGGAATAAATTCTATCTTAGCGAAGAATACTCGTTCCGCTTTGAATGCAAACTAGCCAAGCAAGGGAACATTAGTTAGAATTGTACTGTAACTCATGACAAAATAATAAAGAATAAAAAAAATGAAAAAAGAAAAAATAATTTATTGGACAGCGACAACAATCATTGCTTTATTTGAAGGACTAATGCCTGCATTGACTTCACAAACAGAATTAGCAAAAGAAGGAATTAGACATTTGGGTTATCCAGAATATTTTGGAAACGCATTGGTTGTTTTTAAGATTTTAGGAGTTTTGGTGTTAGTTATTCCACAAGTTCCGAAACGAGTAAAAGAATGGGCTTATGCCGGATTTGCATTTAACTTTGTTTTTGCAACAATTAGTCACGGAGCAGTTGACGGAATAAATGGACAAACATTTTTCCCATTGATTGTGTTAGGAATTTTGGCCATTTCATATATTTACTATCATAGATTAAATTCTAACGAAAATTAAAAATTTATGTCATTTCAAGCATACATTGATAATATAAAAGCGAAAACAGGCAAGACTCCTGCTGACTTTAAAAAAATGGCTGAAACAAAAGAATTTATAATTGACGGAAAACTTAATCCGGAAATTAAGGCTTCCGAAATTACAAATTGGCTCAAAGAAGAATTTGAATTAGGACACGGACACGCAATGGCAATTTATGCAACATTCAAAGGGAAAACTGAATGACAAGAAAAATAACATACCACAAAAATTAGATACAAAATATCAATAGGATTTAGTATCCTCTTTTTTTGAAGCCGTTTTTAGCTTGTTTTTTTTAGTGTTTTTCCTTTACTTTTTAGCAAACCTGCACCTACCCTTAAAACCTATTTTAACAGGAACTATGAAAACAATCAAGCTCTCAATTCAGCTTATATTGGATTCGTATTTATAACCTACAAAACTTACGCCGAATTTTAAACCTATTTAACCATAAGGTGACTTTTACCTAAAAGAGTTTTAATTGTAGTTTAAATCAAATATATTTACTTAAAAATTAATCCAATAATGTTTGTTTAAAGATTTTTAAACAAAATGACATTGACCATAATTGCTTCACGACGTACTACAATAAAGAGAACCATAAAAAATATAAAAATGGGAAAACAAATTTTTATAAATTTAGCAGTTAAAGAACTTGAAAAATCAGTTAACTTTTATACTGCATTAGGATTTACAAATAATCCACAATTTTCAGACGAAACCGCAAAATGTATGGTTTGGTGTGAAAACATTTTTGTAATGCTTTTAACACATGAGAAGTTTACAAGTTTTACATCTAAACCTATTGCTGACACAAAAACTAATATTGCAGGACTTTTTTCATTATCATTAGAAAGTATGAACGAAGTCAATAACTTAATGTCAAATGGACTTAAAGCAGGTGGTATTGAACCAACAGAAATGAAAGATTATGGTTTTATGCAGCAACGAACTATTGAAGATTTTGACGGACATACATGGGAAATATTTTATATGGATGTTTCAAAATTTCCAACTGAACAACCAAAATAATAATTTGAGTTAAATAAAAAAAAATTAAATGGCACAAATAAACCCTTATATCCATTTTAATGGAAATGCTGAAGTTGCATTTACATTTTATAAATCCGTTTTCGGTGGAGAATTTGCAATGATAAGTCGTTTCAAAGATTTTTCAAATCCTGAATTTCCAATTTCAGAAAGCGAAGCAAACCGCATTATGCATATTGCTTTGCCAATTGGGAAACACAATGTATTAATGGCGAGTGATACTCCCGAAATAATGGGAAAACATAACGAAAATGAAACTAGAAGTAAAATTTCAATTAGCGCTGAAAGTAAAGAAGAAGCTCATCAATTATTTTATGGCCTTTCAGAAGGTGGGAATATTGAAATACCAATTAATGACAGTCCTTGGGGTTCTTATTTCGGAATGTTTAGAGATAAATTTGGTATAGAATGGATAGTAGATTTTGACCCAAATTATAAAAGAAATATAAATAATAAGTAAAAACCACTTCCAATATTAAGAATTCTTTTGCATACACACTACTTACATAGATTTCCTGATGAATAATTTATTAAAAAACTTCAAAAAGGGTAAGCTTTATATTTTGGGATTCAAATAGTGATTTTTATTGCTTGTTTACGCTTTGTTTTATTTTTAATATAGAAAGCAGTTTTTACCGAGAATGGTTTTAATTATAATTTAAATCCTTTGTTATAGTTCTCTAACAAATAATTTTCGTTTTGAGGTTTTTAGATAATCTTCCAGTTAAAATAATTCAAAAATAACAACATCCCATACTAGCAATTTTAAGCTAGCTGTATTTTGTAGAATTACCGTTTTCTAAGCTTCCCTTTAGACGACAACTGAGCGTTTACGAACTCCCAGTCATCTCTAAGTGGCAAATCCTTTTGCTTACCATCAGTCAAAATTCTGATAAAGCGAACTTCATTTGATATACCGATATCATTAAGCAAGCAAATATAAATTCATTGGCAACCTTTTACATTCATTAATCGGATTTTTTATCTGATATTTACAAACATATGGATGCAAAAGATTACATCAGGATATTCGAGCAGTCTCCAGCATTGATGCTTGTTATAGATACCAGCTTTATCATTATTGCTGCTTCAGACGATTTTATTAGAAAAACCAAAACCACCCGTGAGTTTATTACTGGACAAGACATTTTTTATGTGTTTCCATCTAATCCTGACAATACAAACCGAAATGGAGAAAGTACGATTCGAGCTTCTTTCAACCGCGTGATCAAAAATAAAACTGCCGATACCTTGCCGGTAATAAGATACGATATTCCTAAACCTGCATCCGAAGGTGGTGGATTTGAAACAAAGTATTGGAAAGTAGTGAACTCCCCTATTCTAGATGATAACAATAATGTACAATATATCATTCAGCGTTCTGATGATGTTACTGAAAATAAAACGCTTGTAGCGCAACTTGATGCAGAGCAAAAAGCCATAAAGCAACTGGAGGAAAGCGAAAAGCGATACAACATGATGCTTCTTAAATCTCCTTTTGGTTTTGCTATACTCAAGGGAAAAAATATGGTGATAACCCTAGCCAACGGTTCTATAAAAGAAATGTGGGGAAAAGGCAAGAACTTAGAAGGAAAGACTCTACTTGAAGTTTTACCTGAGATCAAAGATTCCGAATTTCCCGATTTGCTCGATAAGGTTTATACCAGCGGTACTCCGTTTTGCGGAGATGAGGTACTTTGCCCAGTTTTTCGCAATGGTAAATTGGAGGATGTTTATTTCAATTTTGTGTATCAACCTTATTTGGAAGCAGATGAGACTATTTCTGGGATAACCATTATTGCTTATGAAGTAACAGCAGCTGTGATTGTAAAAAATGCATTAGCCGCACTACACAATGCAGACCAGAAAGCATTGAAGAAAATAGAAGAAATTAGCAATCGATATTACATGATGCTTATGGATTCGCCATTTGCTTTTTGTGTAATGAAAGGAAAAGACATGTTGGTTACCCTTGCTAACGATTTAATGAAAGATTTTTGGGGAAAAGGTAAAGATGTAGAAGATAAAACGCTTTTGGAAATATTACCGGAAATTAAGGATCAGCCATTTCCTGAAATGATTGACAAAGTATACACAACAGGTATTCCATTCTATGCCAATGAAATACTCGGGAAAGTAACCTACAATGGTAAGCTAAAACATAAATACTTTAACGTTGTTTTCCAACCCTATTATGACGCAGACAACTTCATTTCTGGTGTTACACAAATAGCGTATGAAGTAACAGAAATGGTGATGGCGCGCAAAAAAATAGAAGAAAGCGATAAGCGATATAACATGATGCTGATGAATTCACCATTTACTTTTGCAGTGTTAAAAGGTAAAGATCTGATTATTGAACTTGCCAACGACCAGATTAAAGAAGTTTGGGGAAGAGGAAACGATATAGAAGGTAAATCGCTGCTTGAAATTATGCCCGAACTTAAAAACACTACTTTCCTAGATATGCTTGATGAGGTGCGTGCCACCGGTATTCCTTTTCATGGTATTGAAGTACAGAGCCCTAAAAATATGCATGGAACTATAAAGGAAGAGTATTTTTTCAATTTTGTTTTCCAGCCTTATTTAGAAGCGGACCAGACTATTTCAGGTATTACTATTATTGGTAATGAAGTAACTGAGCAGGTGATTGCAAAAAGGGGAATTATAGAAAGCGAAAGGAATTTAAGACAGATTTTAGATTCTATGCCTCAAAAAATAACCAATGCCGACACAGAGGGTAATGTGATTTATTTTAATAAAAAATGGTTGGATGACACCGGACTAGAGTTTGAAAAATTAAAAGGTTGGGGATGGGAAAAAGTAATTCACCCAGATGACGTGGAGATGACTAAAACAAACTGGTCAAACTCCTTTAAAACAGGAGAAATTTTTGACATGGAATGCCGAATCTTAAATAAACACGGTGCATACAAATGGCATTTAAGCAGAGCTTTACCCATTAAAGATGAAAACGGAAAAATAAAAATGTGGGTAGGAACTAATACCGATATTCACGAGCAGAAAGATGCTAAATACAAAGCGGAAACTGCACAAATTGCTGCTGAGGATGCCATGCAAGCCAAGCAACAATTTTTGAGCAACATGAGCCACGAAATACGAACTCCTATGAACGCCATTATAGGGTTTACTAATGTACTTTTAAAATCGAAATTAGACCAGAGTCAGCAAGACTACCTAACGGCAATTAAGGATTCAGGGGATGCCCTGCTTGTTTTAATTAACGATATTCTTGACCTTGCCAAAGTAGATGCTGGTAAAATGACTTTTGAACAAACTCCGTTCAATTTAGCTGATTCGCTTTCATCAATGCTCCAATTATTCGATATGAAAATAAAGGAGAAAAATTTAGAACTGGTAAAACAATTTGACACCGCAATACCCGAAATTATAATGGGCGATTCAATTCGGTTGCGACAAATCATTTTGAATCTAATAAGCAATGCTGTCAAGTTTACCAACGCAGGAAAAATAACCATTTGTGTTTCCTTGCTTAAACAAGATACAGAGGAAATAACTATTGAATTTACCATAACCGACACCGGAATTGGAATCCATAAAACCAAACTCGAACATATTTTTGAAGATTTTGGACAAGCAACTTATGAAAACTCGCGCCTTTATGGAGGTACTGGTCTTGGGCTAACCATCGTTAAAAAATTGATAGAACAGCAAGGTGGCACCATACGCGTGGAAAGCGAATTAGGCAAAGGATCAGCCTTTAGTTTCCAATTAAACTTTGCTAAAACAAATCAAAAAATAGAGCAGGAATCGGAACCGGTTTCAAACATACAAGCCGAGGTAAAAAAAATAAACATATTGGTTGCCGAAGATATGCCTCTCAATCAGCTTTTAATTAAAATAATACTTGCTGACTTTGGCTTTGATGTAGACATTGCGGCCAACGGAAAAATTGCGATTGAAAAAATAGAACAAAATAAGTACGATCTAGTGCTCATGGATTTACAAATGCCCGAAATGAATGGCTTTGATGCAACCGCATACGTTCGCAACATTATGAAATCTGATATTCCCATCATAGCAATAACTGCAGATGTTACTTCTGTTGATTTAGAAAAAGCCCAGGCAATGGGAATGAATGATTATGTTTCTAAACCTGTTGATGAACAACTGCTATACAGTAAAATTATTAAGGCGCTCCAAAAAACCGATTGAAAGGGTAATTAAATTATACTTTACAAATAGAGTTTGAAAACATTAATTTTGATTTTTAGGTACAAAAATCAAAATTGGAACCATATAAACCTTCTTTTATTTTAGGTTTCAATTCCGTTTGGCTTTCGCCAAAAGTATAATTATTTCCAATTTTGAATTTTTAAAAACATTCCAAATTATTTCCAAACAATACTACTTACATTTAAAAATTAGAATCCTAATTCTACCATCTTGAGCAATAGAAAAATTGCCGAAACTTTTAAGCTATAAAAACGTGAACTAAACAACTTATATTATAAAATCTGTAACTTTTCAAGATAAATTCATTGTACTATTATGAGTAATTATTAATCTATGATTTATAGTTTCATAACTAAAAAAAAAACTTCTGCTTTTTTACTACTTTGCGCATTTTATTATAGATTTTAAAGAGAATTTAACAGCATTTTAAACGCTAGAAGATAGTTTAAGTAAAACAAATAAGAACAATTATATAAACAAAACCAATTTTTTGAATCTTATATTTTTAAAATAAAATGACACACACCTATAAATTAACAGGAATGACTTGTTCTAGTTGTGAAGCCAAAGTAAAATCGGCTCTACTAACATTAGATAGCGTTACAAATGTTACTGTTTCTAAAGACACAGAAACAGTAACAATTACAATGGACAAACACATTGCATTATTCGATTTGCAAAAAGTTTTAGAATCAAAATACCAAATATCAGCAATCAATCACAGCGAAATTGGAGAACAAACAAAATCATGGTTTGAAACCTACAAACCCATTTTGCTGATCTTTTTCTACATCATAATAGTAACGACATTGGTGCAAACTCAAAACACAAAATTTGATTTTATGCAAGCAATGAGACATTTTATGTCCGGATTCTTTCTTATTTTCTCTTTTTTTAAATTACTAAATATCAAAGGTTTTGCGGATAGTTATGTGATGTATGATGTTTTAGCGAAAAAAATTCCAGTATGGGCTTACCTATATGTTTTTATTGAATTAGGTTTAGGAATTGCGTTTCTAATTAATTTCAATCCCATACTAACTAATTCACTTACTGTACTTGTAATGAGTATCAGTATCATTGGTGTATTGCAATCAGTCTTAAACAAACAGAAAATTCAATGTGCCTGTTTAGGTGCAATTTTCAATTTACCCATGAGTACTGTAACTATTATTGAAGATGCTATGATGATTGTAATGAGTGGCATTATGTTATGTATACTGATTTAAAAAAAAAAAATATGAAATTAAAATCATTTGGGCAGCTATTCCGCCTTCCACTCCCGCTTTTTTTGCTCCGCTACGCTTCACAAAAAAGAGCTCCGTTCAAGTCGGGCTGCAATACGTACAACTCAAAAATAATTATTGTAAGCTTATTTCTTTCTTTTATTTCAACAATTTCATCAGCTCAAAAAATCGTTCGTTATGATTTATTTGTTCGTGATACACTAGTAACTTTTGGTGACAAACCAAAACATGCCATTGCTGTAAACGGACAAATTCCGATGCCAACCCTCACTTTTACCGAAGGTGACATTGCCGAAATTTATGTACATAACGAGTTAAAAGAAAGTACCTCGTTGCATTGGCACGGATTATTTTTACCAAACAAAGAAGATGGCGTTCCTTATTTAACCCAAATGCCAATTGAACCAAATACTACTCACAAATATACATTTCCAATCATTCAAAACGGAACACATTGGTATCATAGTCATTCGGGTTTACAAGAACAAATTGGGATGTACGGCAGCTTTATAATGCTCAAAAAACCAAACGACCCAACCTTTAGAAAAGGAATTGATGATTTGCCAAGCGTACCTTTACTTTTAAGCGAATGGACAGACGTAAATCCACATAACATACACCGCATGTTGCACAACGCAACCGATTGGTTTGCCATTCAAAAAGGTACCACTCAAAGTTATGCCGAAGCAATCCAACAAGGACATTTCAAAACCAAAGTAACGAACGAATGGAAACGAATGAACGCAATGGATGTGAGTGATGTCTATTACAATAAGTTCTTAATTAACGGTAAAAACGAAAGCCAATTATCTCAATTCAAAGGTGGCGATAAAGTGCGATTACGAATTTCAAATGGTGGTGCATCAACCTACTTTTGGCTCAATTATGCAGGCGGAAAAATGACTGTTGTTGCTAATGATGGTAACGATGTAGAACCAGTAGAAGTGGACAGATTAATTGTTGCCGTTTCCGAAACTTACGATGTAATTGTTACCATTCCAGCCGATAAAACCGCTTACGAATTTTTGGTGACTTCTGAAGACCGCACAAAATCAGCATCACTTTATTTAGGCGATGGCATCAAACAGCTTACTTCTCCCCTACCAAAATTAAAATATTTTGAAGGAATGAAAATGATGAATGATATGATGAAAATGAACGGTGATTTAGACGATATGGGAATGAGTATGTCCTACAATCAGATGGATATGAACGTAGTTATGTATCCCGAAATTACTGGAGATCAGAAAAACGGCAAGAGCAAAGAGAAAGCAGAAAAAAGTGACGGTGAAAAAATGGATCATTCTAAACACAATGGGAATGAAATGAAAATGCCAGCGCATGTAGCAAGCAGCACCGAAGACGATTATAACAGTAATAAACTTTCGGAAATTGTAACGTTAAATTACGCCATGTTAAAGTCGCCAAAAAAGACAACGCTACCTAAAGATGCACCTGTTAAAGAATTGCGATTTGAATTGTCAGGAAATATGAACCGTTATGTTTGGAGTTTAGACAACAAAGTGGTTTCTGAAACCGATAAAATTTTAATCAAAAAAGGCGAGAATGTTCGGATCACAATATACAATGGTTCCATGATGCGACACCCGATGCACTTGCATGGACACGATTTTAGAATTCTTAACGGACAAGGCGATTACGCACCACTCAAAAACATCATCGACATTATGCCGATGGAAACGGATGTTTTAGAATTTAACGCTAATGTAGAGGGCGATTGGTTTTTTCATTGTCATATCCTCTATCACATGATGGCAGGAATGGGCAGAGTTTTTACGTATGAAAATCAAGCACCAAATCCATTAATACCAAATCCAAAATTAGCACAACGTAAATTATTTGGCGAAGACCGAAAATTTCATCTTATGGCAGAAAATGATTTTGCTACGAATGGAAACGACGGTATGGCAATGTTTAGCAATACACGTTGGAGCATCGGAACAGAATGGAGATTGGGTTATAACAAAATGCACGGTTATGAAACAGAAACACACATTGGGCGTTACATTGGCAAAATGCAATGGATTATGCCGTTTGTTGGCTTTGATTGGCGATACAGAAAAATGGAAGATGGTGAAATGGAGAAAAACCTTTTTGGACAAGGTAGCACCAAAGACGAACGTTCTGTTTTTAGTGCAGGATTAGAATACACATTGCCCATGCTTATAAAAGCACAAGCCGAAGTTTTTACAGACGGTAATTTCAGATTGCAATTTGAACGAATGGACATTCCCGTTTCAAAAAGATTAAGAATGGATTTGATGTGGAATACCGATAAAGAATTCATGGCAGGAATGCGCTATATTATTAAAAGAAACGTTAGCATTAAAACACATTTCGATAGTGATATGGGATTAGGTTTTGGAGTGAATTTGAATTATTAATCAAAGTAAAAAGAGATTAAAAATCTGCAATTAGGCAATAATACGTATTTCTAAACGAATCCAATGAAAAATAAAAAATCAAAAGCACCCGAAGGTGAGCACATACTTTCAGCAGAGTTTTTTAGTCAAGTCATAGACAGCATGCCTGATTATTCCATTTTTTCAGTGGATAATGACTTAAAAATAAACAGCTGGAGTTCAGGCTCAACACAACTATTTCAATATGCAGTAGAAGAAATATTGGGGAAGGACTTTGATATTATTTTTACTGAAGATGACAAAACCAAAGGCCTGCCAAAAGCTGAAATTAAAAAAGCACTACAAGATGGAAAAGCTGCAGACAACAGATGGCACATTCGTAAAGACGGAAGCAAATTTTATGCATACGGTCAAGTTTATCCTTTAAAAGGTGAAGATGGAGAAGTAAAAGGGTATGTCAAAATCCTTAGAGACCTAACCGAGAGACAGAATGCAGAAAAGTATGCAAGAGATGTAGAAGAACTTAGCGTGCATAAAGAAAGTATACTTTTTATACTGTCACATGATTTCAGAACCCTACTCACAGGTATAACAGGTACTGCTGAATATCTGAATAAAAATTTTGATAAAATGGATAAGGATGCAACAAAAGAAATGCTCCAACTACTGCATATAACGTCAAAACAGCAATTAAACCTGTTGGATTATTTAGTAGAATGGGCAAGAATAAAATATGCATCAGAAGCTTTTGCTCCCGTAAAAATTGATCTTTATACCGATGTTAAAAAAGTGTTTGATGCGCTAAATGACATTGCTGTTGCAAATAAGGTTCACCTTCATAACAACATAAAGAAAAATATAAATGTTTTTGCAGACAGCGAAATGCTGTCTTCTATACTCCATAGCTTACTCAACAATGCAATAAAATATTCGCATAAAGACGGCAAAATTGTAGTTCGTGCGAAAACAAAAGAAAATTCAATTATCATTGAGATAAAAGATGATGGAATTGGCATTACAAAAAATATAAAAGATAAACTCTTTACACCTGAAATAACCACTATTTCAAATACATGGAAAAAGGATAAAGAAGCCGGTATCGGATTAATATTATCGAAAGGCTTTGTAGAAAAAAATGGAGGTGAAATTTGGGTAGAAAGTACAGAAGGCGCAGGTTCTTCTTTTTATTTTACATTACCCGCAAAGAAAACTAAATAATACTATAAATAAACCAAAAACTGATTGTATCAGCAGCGTTTCTTTACGTCTATAGATGAAAAAAATAAGCAGTTGTGATACAATAACACTTTAATCGATGCAGACAGTTCCGTAATCAAAACGGCAACAACGTCAAATTGTATAAGAACTTTTCACCCAAAATATCCTCTAAAATAGGTGTATGTTTACCTAAAACATTGTTCTTATTGGTTATTCAAAACAAGCCAATTTTCTAAATCTTAAGAGCATAATACAGTGCATCATAGCAGAAGATGGAAGTTAAATACCCTTTTCGCATCACTCGATATTACCATCTCACAAACCACCAAGTGCTGCTCATTCAGCTGTTTCTATACTTTTTATAACTAGAACTGGAACTGGAAGAATTTACTTTTTTAGAACTCAAATAGCGATTTTAAATCATTTTATACTTCGGTTTATTCTTATACTCAAAAAGCAATTTTTACCAGAAAAAATTTAATTTGTAATTTAAATCAAATATATTTACTTTGTAATTAACGGTAACTTACTCGTTTAAAAGTTTTTATATAACTTAAGTATATGGTAATATTATGAAATATACGGCTTAGGGAATGGATAAAACTATATGAAACTAACTTAAAAAATAGACCATGAAAAAATTAAAAATTGAAATCAAATGGGCAATTTTATTTTCTATTATGACTTTACTTTGGATGGTATTAGAAAAGTTGAGCGGACTCCATAGTACCTATATTGACTACCATTTTTATCTTACAAACCTGTTTGCAATTCCAGCTATAGTATTTATGGTTCTGGCGTTACAAGAAAAAAAGAAGGTTTATTATGGTGGCCAAATGAGTTATAAACAAGGACTTATTTCGGGTATAATTTTGTCTGTTATCATTGCATTATTAAGTCCGTTGACTCAATGGATCATTTCATATGTAATTTCACCAGAATATTTTCCGAATGTGATTAAACGCTCTGTTGAAATTGGTTACTTCAAATCGATTGCTGAAGCAGAAGCAAACTTTAACTATCCAAATTATGCTAAACAAGGTGCAATAGGTGCTTTGATAATGGGAATCGTGACAACTGCCATTGCTATGATTTTTATAAGATCAAAAAAGTTAGAATAACTTACAAACGTTTAAAGCTGTTTTTAAGAGGGACTAAAGTGAATAGCTATTTTTAAACCGAAAATTAATCGGATAATAACTTACAAACTATGAAATAAAAATTACTATCAATGCTATTGATTTTTACAATTAACATTTGTTTTTCACAAATAGAACCTACTGTAATCACATTAAAAAGTGGTGAAATATTTAAAAAAAAACATGGAGAAAAGAGAAATACTTTTAAATAATATGATTGATGAAAATACAAAGCTTAGGAATTTGAAGTTTCAAAAATCAAATCAGATGGGAAATATTAGACCTAATTATTTGCTATTTTTATCATTTAACCCTCGTCAATTTTTAATAGAATATTTACAAAAAAAATGCAAGAGATCATAAAAAAATTTAAATTTAAAAACAATGGAGTAATCATTAATGCTCCATCAGCCTTGGAGAGTGAATTTTTAAAACTTGATTTTAAACTAACTTTTGATAAAAAAAATAAAAGCACAAACACGTTAATTTTTATAAACAATAAGAAAGAATATTTAGACTTTCTTACAACAGTTTTAAAAAATATTGAACACGATAGTGTTTTATGGTTTGCATATCCAAAAGGCACATCAAAAATTAAAACTGATATCAATAGAGACACAATTAGTATGACAGGTGAAGATTTCGGCATTACGACAGTAACTGCAATATCTATTGATGAGACTTGGAGTGCTTTACGTTTCAGGCCAATTGAAAAGGTTGGAAAATAACAACTGAAAAACTTCCAACCGTTAAAAACGTTTATTTAGATAGACTGAAAGGAATAGCTATTTTTAAAACCGAAAATTTTTCTAATAAAATGAATTATTCTGAAGTTGCAAATGAAATAATCAAATTAAAAAATAAGGATTTAGAATTAAGACAAAAATTGATTGAGCAAAAAAAGCTCTCTCATGGTTATGATCTTGAAATGGAAAATCTTCACATTAGCAATGCAAAAAAACTCAATGCGATTATTGATGAAGTGGGTTTTACTACTGTTGAAAAAGTTGGAATTGAAGCAAGTGAATCTGCTTGGCTAATTATACAACATGCTATTAGCGAACCTGATTTCATGAAAAAATGTTTGAAGATTTTAGAGAACGGTATAGTTGAAAATAAAAATTACGAAGAAAATTTGGCTCGTTTATCAGATAGAATAGCGGTATTGGAGGGAAAACCTCAATTATTTGGGACTCAATTTGATTGGGACAAAAATGGTGTCCTAAGTCCAAATATGTGCGATGATTTATCGATGGTAAACATTCGAAGATTAAAAATTGGTTTAAATACTATAGAAGAACAAACACAAAAAATAAGACTACAAGCAGAAAATGAAAATCAAACAGTTCCAAAAAACCTTTTTGAAAGAGAAATAGAAATTAATCTTTGGAAAAAAAAAGTTGGATGGATTAAATAAAATAGCCTGAATAAGCTTTTTTCAAGACCTCAATTTACGTTAGCATAAAAATGGATAATTTTAGCAATGTATATTCTATTATAGCCAATAAAGACTGTTGCCTTAAAAGGTGAATATCATTTTTTGAGTTTGGTAACCACATCAGTAAAGCCAAATATATTTTACAAAGTCAACAAATTACTGATAACACTATTCTATTAAGATTAAAACATTTTATACATTTGAGAAAAACAAAATTTCAAAAGCATCGATCCAAACTTTGCGGTAAATTATAATCAAACAAATACAATGGAATACGATTATGTTATTGTAGGTAGTGGTTTTGGTGGTTCAGTGAGTGCCTTGCGACTATCAAAAAAAGGGTATAAAGTAGTCGTAATTGAAAAAGGAAAATGGTTTCAAGCAGCAGATTTTCCCAAAACCAACTGGAATTTTAAAAAATGGCTTTGGTTGCCAAGTCTCCGTTTTTTTGGTATCATGAAACTTACCATTTTTAAACATGTCGCTATTCTTTCGGGAACTGGTGTTGGTGGAGGTTCTTTGGTCTACGCCAATACGCTACCCATTCCAAAGTCTACCTTTTTTAAAACTGGAAGCTGGAGTACCTTGAACGATTGGGAGAAAGAACTCGCGCCTTTTTATCAAGAAGCACTAAAAATGCTTGGCGCCGCTAAAAATCCTAAATTATTTGATGGTGATCTTGGATTACAAAAAGTAGCCCAGAAATTGGGTATGGAAGATAAATTTGATGCCACAAATGTTGCCGTTTATTTTGGAGAAGAAAACGTTACTAAAAAAGACCCCTATTTTGATGGAAAAGGACCTGAAAGAACAGGTTGCAATTTTTGCGGCGCTTGCATGACAGGCTGCAGAAACAATTCTAAAAACACCCTTGACAAGAATTATTTGTACCTCGCACAACATTATGGAGCGGTTATTATGGCGGAGCAGGAAGTCTATGATGTTAAACCAATCAATACTTCAGATGGCACCAATGGCTACGAAGTTTCCATAAAAACAAGTACACAATTTTTTACCAAAAAAAGCACAATTAAGAGCAAAGGAGTCATTTTTTCTGGTGGTGTGTTAGGAACTATTAAATTACTACTGCAACTCAAGACAAAATCATTACCTAATATTTCAGATCGCTTAGGAGAAGACATTAGAACTAATAATGAAACTCTTGTTAGTGTTTCCACACTTGATAAAGAGAAAAACTTTTCAAAAGGAGTTGCCATCGGAAGTATTTTAGACACAGATGAGAACAGTCACCTAGAAATTTGCCGCTATTCTGAAGGTTCAAATGCGTGGAAATTAATTCACTTTCCATATGTAACAGACAGTAACGCTTTTGTTCGGATTGCTAAAGTTATTGGTGCTTTAGTAAAGTCGCCAGCAAATTATTTTACAATATATTTTAGAAACAGTTGGGCAAAAAAAACGGTAGTACTGCTTTTTATGCAAACATTAGACAGTACACTAAAACTCAAAATCAACTTTTTTGGATTCATGAATTCAACCGTTAGCACAGGTAAAAAACCTTCTCCTTTTATTCCAGAGTCTGTTCAATTAATCAAAGAATTCAGTGAGGCTGTAAATGGTGTAAGTACTTCTTTTGCTGTAGAAACTATCGCTGGAATTCCTTCTACAGCTCACATATTAGGCGGTGCAGTGATGGGATCAAATGCTAGTGAAGGTGTAATTGATAAAAACAATAAAGTTTTTGGATACGAAAATCTCTATATCATAGATGGTTCAATGATTTCAGCAAATCCTGGGGTAAATCCATCTTTGTCTATCACAGCAATTGCAGAACATGCGATGGACCAAATTCCTTTCAAAAAATTGGAAGAAATTATCATCAAACAATCAGTGGAGGTCGATGAAATACTTAATTAAGTTTATAAAAATTATTGGAGGCTTTTTAGCTATCGCTATTATCGCCATACTGCTGTTTTTTGGTCATCGTGATATTCCATTTATATACTTGAAAACAAAGTATACGAATGAGGCTTCCTCCTTTATTTCAATTGATGGAATGAATGTTCATTATCGTGACGAAGGCAATCAAAAAGATACCATCCCTATTGTCCTTATTCACGGCACGGCATCCAGTTTGCATACCTTTGATGCGTGGGCGAACCGTTTAAAAATAACCAATCGCGTGATCCGAATGGATTTGCCTGCCTATGGCTTAACCGGACCATTTCCTGGTCGCAATTATTCGATTCAACATTACACTGAATTTATCAAAACCTTTTTGGATGCTTTACAAGTTAAGCAATGCATTTTAGCTGGTAATTCTCTAGGAGGCGAAATCGCTTGGAATTTTGCAGTAGCTCAACCTAAAATGGTTGAAAAATTGATTTTAATAGATGCAGCAGGATATCGGCAAAATTCTAAAAGTGTACCTGTTGCTTTTAAAATTGGCCAAACTCCCATTCTAAATAAAATTCTCACGTATATTACGCCGCGTTTTATAGTAAAAGCAAGTGTCGAAAACATTTATTTTGACAAATCGAAAGTGACTCCGCCATTAGTTGATCGCTACTATGAACTAACCTTGAGAGAAGGCAATCGTCAAGCATTTGTAGACCGTTTTACGATAGAAAAAGACACCTCAGCTTACAAGAACATCAAAACAATCAAGCAGCCTACACTGATACTATGGGGATCTGAAGATTTATTAATTCCATTAGAAAATGCCGCGAAATTTCATAGAGATTTGCCTAATAATAGATTATCTATAATACAAAAAACAGGTCATACTCCCATGGAGGAAAGTCCCATCGAAAGTTTAAAACCAGTACTTGAGTTCTTGAAAAAAGATCTCAATAGCACTAAAAAATTTTAAAAAGGACTACAAGTTTAGATTATAGTTTAGGATAAACAATTGTGGAATAAGAATGTCCATCTGCAAATTCCAATCCTATTTACCAGAAGTCAGCACATTAGGAACTTCCACCTTTAGTATTTACAAAAAGTCAATTTAATTTCATTGTAAATCAACTGTCTCGATGCCGATAATTCACAAAAACGGAAGTTTTACAGCAATTAAAATTGCTCATTAGCCCCCTTCTTTGTGAGCAAAATAATAGTAATTAATTAAAGGATAAATATTAAATTTTCTGAATAAACGCAATTGCAGTTCCCTTGAAAAGAAACAAATTTATTGTAATAGTGAAATGTTTTTTTTTACCTTTGGTATCTAAAAAAACAGTCCTATATGATTACCAAAGCTACACTTGAAGACCTTACAGCATTGAATCAATTGATTAATTCAGCCTATCGCGGAGAAACCTCTAAGAAAGGTTGGACTACCGAAGCTAACATTCTGGAAGGATTGCGTACCACAGAGACTGAATTAAAAGAAACCGTTTTAAATACAAAAAATACACTACTAAAATTTAGTAGTAACGATGAAATTGTAGGTTGCGTTTTACTAGTTGACAAAACCGATCACTTGTACTTAGGCATGTTGACCGTTGCACCACATTTGCAAAATGTAGGTGTTGGAAAAAAATTATTGCAGCAAGCTGAAATTCATGCTTTGGAACTAGGTTTGCCAAAAATTGTCATGACCGTAATTACGGTACGTGAAGAATTAATTGCTTGGTACCTTCGTAATGGTTATGAGGACACTGGCGCGAGAGAACCGTTTCCGTCAAGTGAAGTACATATTCCTATTGCTAATGAACCTTTAGAATTTATGGTACTTAGCAAAGCTATAAACACACCCGAAACACTTTAAAGTGTAAATACCCTTTTGAATTAAAGCATTTAAAAGGATATTTTTGAATACCAAGATGCTACGACACTAAGTCTTCAAAAAGGCGTTGAGTTGTATGGTCTAAATTGTCACATAATCCTGGATGTGGTCTTGAAGTTTGAATGGCTGAACTACGAAGCGCCGTTAACCATCGAAATCGCGAAGGGAGATCAAATTGTCCAATTGGCCCAGCATCTTTTTCACCATGAGCTACTTTTGCAAAAGCTTGAATGTTTAATTTCAATTGTTCTATGTCTAAGTCTTTCGAAAAAAGACGGAGTTTACCCTCATTAATTTCGAATAAAACTTTTATAAATTTTGCTCTTTTACAAAAAAGAATAACCCCAACATTAAGGAATTCTTCGCGCTCTACCCTAGGCACAACACGAATAACGGCATACTCATATAAGTGTTGCTCTTGCATTTTGTGCTTCTGTTATAAAAATTTCGGAATGATCTAAACGAGTACTTAAAAATTGAAAATAAACTTCCCTTATGGCTTCGGGCTGTTCCTGAGTTTCTTCCCAATGAAGCCAAACATCAGGTATAAGATTGACAATGTTTCTAATAACTTCTGTTGAAAGAATAGATTTGAATTCAAGATTTGTTTCTTGTAACAAAGAAGCCTGAGGCAACAAAACATGATCTTTTATCAAGGCAAAAGGACTTTTTGCATGTTTCTCCCAATTGCTCCAAGAGTGATGAAAATAAAAACTTGCTCCATGATCAATTAGCCATAATTCTTTATGCCAAATGAGCATATTGGTATTCCTAAATGTTCTATCCACATTAGTAATAAAAGCATCTAACCAAACTATTTGTGAAGCTAGTTTAGCGTCAACCGCAGTTACTACAGGATCAAAATTAATAGCTCCAGATAAATAATGCAAGGCTAAATTAAGTCCTTGACTGCCTTGTAATAAATCTTGAATTTCTTCATCAGCTTCACTACGCCCAAAAGCTTCGTCTAGATTTGCAAATACTAATTCGGGCATTTTCAAGTTCAAAACTCTGGCAATCTCACCCCCTATCAATTCTGCAATTAAGGCTTTTACGCCATGGCCCGCTCCTTTAAACTTTAAAACATATTTAAAATCATCATCAGCCTCAGCGAGCGCTGGTAAAGAACCGCCTTCCCGCAGCGGAGTTATGTATCGTGTAACATTTACGGTCCTGAGATGGGGTTGTTTTTCCATAATTGAATTGGATAAAGCAATTTTGCTATGGTGCAAACTTACAAATTAAGAAATGAATTTACTGTCTCAATTTATTTTGTGTTCCTTTTCTAAACTCAAAAAAGCTTTGCCAATGTGGGCAATAATATCTGAAGCTATGAAAGACTGATAACCTGTTTCTGGCAAAGCAATATCGGCCGTTAAACCATGAAGATAAACACCTATCAAAGCTGCATGAAGAGGAGGATATGACTGTGCTAATAAACTAGTTATCATCCCTGTTAACACATCTCCACTCCCAGCTGTGGCTAGGGCAGCATTTCCTGTGGTATTCTCATAAATTGTGTCTCCATCAATAACACGTGTAGGAGCGCCTTTCATCACAATAATAATTTGATGTTCTTTAGAGAAAGAAATACTTTTATTTAGCTTGTCTTTTTCGGAAATCCAACTACCAATCAATGACTGTAATTCTTTTGGGTGTGGAGTAATGATTGTTTTGGGTGCTAGATGGATCAATAATTTTTTAAACTTTGAAATAATATTCAAGGCATCAGCATCAATAACCATGGGGATTTTATACGTTTTTAAAAACAGTTGTAAAGCATTATGTGATTTATCCGATTGACCTAATCCAGGACCTATACCAACAGCTTGTGGTTTAAAATCAAAATCAATATCTGATATCACTTCTTCCTCTAGATCTGTTAAAACCATAACCTCAGGATTTGAAGTTTGTATACTGGTATATCCGCATTTAGGAATAAAAACGGTTACCAATCCGCAACCAGTCTTTAAACAAGCCTTTGAAGCTAAACTTATGGAGCCAATTTTTCCATAACTTCCACCTATAATCAGTGCATGTCCCTGAATTCCTTTATGCGTAAATTGATCGATTTCTTTATAAATCTTTAGTATTTCAGAATGAGTAATAGGTATCAATTTTGGCATTATTTTTTTTTAAAAATACAATAATTAATTTTAAATCTGAAATCAATATAATAATTAGATCTTTAAAATAAATATCAAAAAATCGAAATTAAGTTAATAGTTCTAATTTTATATAATTTATCAAAAAAAATATAATTTCTTAATACAACACAAATGCAATTTGTCATAACAATCGATTATTTGTTACACATTTCAAAAAGAAAAATATAATTCAAGTTAATAAAGACCATAGCCCTGATAGCAGCGGCATCCTTTATTTGCGGGGTACAGCCATAAAAATGGCTGTACCCCGCAAATAAAGATATAGCGAATAGCAAGAAATGGCTCCTTAAAATTATTTTTTTAAGCAAACTAAAAAATACCGAAAACGTTTGAAACTTTGCTCCTACAGCCTTTGTAAGCCAAAATAAAATCAATAAATTAGCCACTTCAAATTTTATATCAAAACACCATGAAAAATACTGCGCTAACGCACATACACGAGAGTTTGGGAGCAAAAATGCTACCGTTTGCTGGATACAACATGCCTATTTCATACGAAGGAGTTAATGCAGAACATGAAACGGTTCGTAATGCAGTAGGAGTTTTTGATGTTTCTCACATGGGAGAATTCTTGCTTACAGGACCAAATGCATTGGCTTTGATACAAAAAGTAACCTCAAATGATGCATCGACTTTAACGATTGGCAAAGCACAATATTCATGTTTGCCAAATCAAGACGGCGGTATTGTAGATGATTTGCTAGTTTATAAAATGAAAGAAGAGCAATATTTACTGGTTGTTAACGCCTCGAATATTGAAAAAGATTGGAACTGGATTTCAGCCCAAAATGATTTGGGTGTAGATATGAAAAATATTTCTGAAGATTATTCACTTTTGGCTATTCAAGGACCAAAAGCGGTTCAAGCCATGCAATCTTTAACTTCAAAAGATTTATCAGCCATTGCGTATTACCATTTTGAGGTAGGTGATTTTGCTGGAATTGAAAACGTAATTATATCTGCAACGGGATATACTGGATCAGGAGGTTTTGAAATTTATTGTAAAAATGAAGAGGTAGAACAAATTTGGAATAAAGTTTTTGAAGCAGGTGCTCCTTTTGGCATTAAACCTATAGGTCTTGCTGCTCGTGATACTTTACGTTTAGAGATGGGTTTTTGCTTATACGGCAATGATATCAATGATACCACATCTCCGTTAGAAGCTGGTTTGGGTTGGATTACTAAATTCACTAAGGATTTTACAAATGCCGAGAACTTAAAGAAACAAAAAGAAACTGGAGTAACTAAAAAGTTAGTTGCATTTGAAATGCAAGAGCGCGCAGTGCCAAGACATGATTACGAAATTGTAGATGCATCAGGAAGTGTGATTGGGATTGTGACCTCTGGAACCATGTCTCCGTCAATGAACAAAGGAATTGGAATGGGTTTTGTTACAGTTGCCAATAGCGCACTTGATAGTGAAATTTTTATTCGTATTAGAAAAAATGATGTATTAGCTAAGGTGGTAAAATTGCCTTTTTATAAGAAATAAAATGATTTTTAAACCTGCATAATTATTGTATTTTTGCAGTTCAAAATAACAAATAGTAATGGGAAGAGCGTTTGAATTTAGAAAAGGAAGAAAAATGAAACGTTGGTCAGCAATGGCCAAAGCATTTACCAGAATAGGTAAGGATATTGTAATGGCTGTTAAAGAAGGTGGTCCCAATCCTGAGGCCAACTCGAGACTAAGAGCCGTAATCCAAAACTCTAAGGCAGTAAATATGCCTAAAGAAAATGTGGAGCGTGCTATAAAAAAAGCGACTGACAAAGATACAGCAAATTACAAGGAACAATTGTTTGAAGGCTATGCTCCGCACGGTATTGCAATTTTAATTGAAACTGCTACTGATAATAACAATAGAACTGTTGCTAACATTAGAAGTTATTTCAACAAATGCAATGGTACTATGGGTACTCAAGGGTCTGTTGAGTTTATGTTTGATCATACTTGTAATTTTAGAATTCCAAATAACAATCAAGATATAGAAGAACTTGAGTTAGAGTTTATCGACTTTGGTGCCGAAGAAATTTTTGCTGATGAAGATGGAATTTTAATTTATGCTCCTTTTGGTAGTTTTGGAACCATTCAAAAAGAACTTGAAAGTCGAGGCATTGAAATTTTATCATCAGGTTTTGAACGTATCCCTCAAATTACAAAAAAGCTAACCGAAGCAGAAATGGCTGATGTTGAAAAATTAATTGAAAAAATTGAAGAGGATGATGACGTGATGAACGTGTATCATACTATGGAAGAATAATTCCTTTCTTAAAAACCTAAAAACTCTTGAGTAATCAGGAGTTTTTTTTTGTCTATGCACAACATTAATAATTTAAAAACATAGCAAAAAAAACTCCAGAAAAATTCTGGAGTTTTATATGATAATATAGTAAGATAATCTATTTTATGAATTCAATTTTTTGAACTTCTTCTTCATTGATACTATCAAAAAATCCTTGCTCATTCATCCAGTCATCACTAAAAACTTTACTCATATATCGAGATCCATGATCTGGAAAAATAGCTATTACATTACTATTTTCGTCAAACTCTCCCTCTTCTGCGTATTGCTTAATTGCTTGCATTACTGCTCCAGAAGTATATCCCACAAATAAACCTTCTTTTTTAGTAATTTCTCTGGCAGTGTGAGCACTTTCCTCATCTGTCACCTTCATGAACTTATCTATAATATCAAAGTCGGTTGCAGATGGAATTAGATTTTTACCTAATCCTTCAATTCTGTATGGATAAATTTCTTCGTTATCAAACTCTCTAGTTTCATGGTATTTTTTCAACACTGAACCAAAAGCATCAACACCTAAAATTTTAATATTAGGATTTTGCTCTTTTAGGTATTTTGCAGTTCCCGAAATAGTACCACCAGTTCCACTACATGCTACAAGATGTGTAATGGCGCCATTAGTTTGTTTCCAAATTTCTGGACCTGTAGAATTGTAATGTGCATCAATATTCAACTGATTGAAGTATTGGTTAATATAAACCGAACCCTTGGTTTCTTCATGTAAACGCTTGGCTACGTTATAGTAGGAACGTTCATCATCTGCAGATACGTGAGCTGGACAAACATAAACCTTTGCACCTAAGCTACGCAACATATCAATTTTATCTTTTGATGACTTTGAGCTTACTGCTAGTATACAATTGTACCCTTTGATAATACTTACCATAGCCAAACTAAACCCAGTATTACCAGATGTAGTTTCAATTATAGTATCACCAGGTGATAAAATGCCTCTTTTTTCAGCTTCTTCAATAATATATAATGCAATTCTATCTTTAGAGGAATGTCCTGGATTAAAAGCTTCTACTTTTGCGTAAAAATTTCCAACTAAATCTTCAGTAACTTTATTTAGCTTAATAAGTGGAGTATTACCTATTAATTCTAAGACATTATTATAAGCAGATATCTCTTTTTTCATAAAAAAATAGTTAGTCGCAGCAAATTTTAATTCAACTACGAACAGTGCAAATTTAACAAAAATATTCTAATTAGTTTTTAATTTTTTCTAAATCTAATAAAAAACTATACTCTTTTGCTAATTCCTTTAAAGCCTCAAACCTACCTGAAGCCCCGCCATGCCCTGCATCCATGTTTGTATTTAAATACAACACCGTATCGTTAGTTTTTAGCGTACGTAGCTTTGCAACCCACTTTGCTGGCTCCCAATATTGTACTTGTGAGTCATGCAAGCCTGTAGAAACATACATATTAGGATATTTTTGTGCTTTTACGTTATCATAAGGAGAATAAGACAACATGTATTTGTAATATTTTTTTTCATTTGGATTACCCCATTCGTCATATTCACCCGTTGTTAAAGGAATGGTATCATCAAGCATAGTTGAAATAACATCTACAAATGGCACTTGAGCAATCACTCCATGGTATAATTCTGGCGCCATATTTACTACTGCTCCCATCAACAATCCACCTGCTGATCCGCCTTCGGCATACAAATGTTGTGGAGAAGTGTATTTTTCTTGTATTAAATACTTGGAACAATCAATAAAATCGGTAAAAGTATTTTTCTTTTTAAGCAATTTCCCGTCTTCGTACCATTGTCTTCCTAAATCTTCGCCACCACGAATGTGCGCAATGGCAAAAACAAAACCTCTATCTAAAATAGATAAACGTGTTGATGAAAAGTAAGTATCCATAGTCACGCCATAAGAACCATACGCATAAAGTAACACCGGATTAGTACCATCCTTTTTCAAACCTTTTTTATAAACCATTGAAATGGGTACCTTAGTCCCATCAGTTGCTGTGGCCCAAACACGCTCCTCCGTGTAATTGTTTTTATCAAATTTTCCACCTAGAACTTGTTGCTCCTTCTTAACCTCTTTTTCTTTGGTCTTCATATTAAAGTCAATTACAGAAGATGGTGTTGCCAAGGATTGATAGCTGTAACGCAAAATATCAGTATCAAAATCTACATTTGTAGTAGTGTAGGCATTGTAAGTTTCACTACCAAAAGGCAGATAATATTCTCCCTCACCACTCCACGGCTTGATGCGAATGTGGTTTAAACCATTAGAACGTTCTTCAACTACTAAATAATTTCTAAAAATTTCAATATCTTCCAGCAAAACATCATCTCTATGCGCAATGACATCGACCCAATTCACTTTTGCAGTAGCACTTTCTGGGGTTTTCATCAACTTGAAATTTGTTGCTTTGTCTTTATTGGTTAAAATATAAAACGAATCTCCAAAATGTGAAATACTATACTCTAAACCACGAACTCTAGGTTGAAAAACCTTAAATTCAGCATCAGGAGTGTCTGAATTTAAGATTCTATACTCGGTAGTCAAGGTACTCCCCGATCCTATTACAATATATTTTTTTGATTTTTCTTTCCCAACGGATACGTTAAAAGTATCGTCTTTTTCAAAAAACACCAGTACATCTTGATCCGAACTTGTATTTAATTTATGCTTGAATACTTTATCAGAACGCAGTGTAACTTCATCTTGTTTGGTATAAAAAATCGTTTTATTGTCATTGGCCCACACAGAACTACCAGTTGCATTTTCTATTTTATCAGAAAGGATTTCACCTGTTTCTAAATTTTTTACTTGAATGGTATAAATACGTCTTCCAATGGTATCAACACCAAAACTAGCAAACTTGTTATCTGGACTTACACTTAATCCACCCAATTGAAAATAAGAATGCCCTTTAGCTAAATCATTACAGTTAAAAAGAATTTCTTCGGCAGCAGTTAAACTTCCTTTTTTTCTAGAGTAAATAGGATAATCTTTTCCTGTTTCAAAACGAGTAATGTAGTAATATCCATTATATAAGTAAGGTACTGATTCATCATCTTCCTTAATACGAGATTTCATTTCCTCATACAATTCTTTCTGAAAACCCTTGGTATCCGCAGTCATAGCTTCGTAGTAACTGTTTTCTTTATTTAAGTAATCAATAACCTCTGGATTTTCTCTTTTGTTTAACCAAAAATAATTATCCACACGAGTATCTCCGTGTTTCTCTAAAACGGTTGGAATTATTTTTGCTAAAGGTGCTTTTATATTTTCGGACATTTGCTGTGCGTTTATTTTTGTTATTGAAAGTGCAAAAATAAGACAAAGACAACTTAGTAAAGCTTTATTTTTCATGATTCTTTTATTGAATTGAAACACTAATGTAGTAATTTTGTATTTAAAACTTAAAATAATTTCAACATGGATTTAATGGGCATGATGGGTAAATTAAAAGAAACCCAACAAAAAATAGAAGATACTAAGAAAAGATTAGATACTATTCTTATTGATGAACAAAGCACTGATGGCTTATTAAAAGTAACTCTAACTGCTAATAGAGCTTTAAAATCAATACAAATTGACAACGCTTTACTTGAAGATAAAGAACAATTAGAAGATTATTTAATTTTAGTTTTAAATAAAGCCATTGAAAAGGCTACAAAAACAAACGAAGCTGAACTTGATGCAGTAGCAAAAATGGACATGCCAATGATTCCTGGAATGGATAATTTGTTTAAGTAATCAGTAATTATGAGTTTATGAATTATGAGTTTTTAAATTGTCAAAACTCATAATTCAAAACTTATACTTTAATTTATACTAATTTCTGCAGCGTTTCAAGCACATACGTATGCATCACTTCTTTATAATCCAGATGCGTGACAATTCTCAATTTTCCGTGTCCCATAGAACTGATAAAGATATTTTTTTGCTTTAAAAGCTCAATAAGATTCTTCTCAATACAATTTGGAACCAAAGAAAATATTAAAATATTAGTTTCAACTGGTTCTACAGATGCTACCCAACTTGTTTTCTTGAGCACTTCGGCAATTTCCTTTGCCCGACGATGATCCTCCGCTAACCTCGTGATATTATTTTCAAGAGCATATAAACCTGCTGCCGCTAGATAACCTACTTGACGCATTCCACCTCCAAGTATTTTTCGAATACGCAATGCTCTGTGAATTGTTTCTTTATCCCCCAATAGAACAGAACCAATAGGAGCACCTAAACCTTTTGACAAACATACTGAAATGGTGTCAAAAATTTTACCGTACGCTTTAGGATCTTGATTTTTAGCAACCAAAGCATTCCAAATTCGTGCTCCATCTAAATGAAATTTTAAATTATGTGCATCACAAACAGCTTTTATTTTCTGTAAATCTTCCAATTCATAACAAGCACCACCACCTTTGTTTGTTGTATTTTCAACACATACTAAACTTGTTAATGGACTATGATAAAACTCTGGGTCATTTATCGCTGCAGCAACTTGGTCAGCATTAATCATGCCTCGATTTCCATCAAGTAAACAACAAGACACTCCACTATTAAAGGAAACACCGCCTCCTTCATAATGATATACGTGTGCATATTTATCAGCTATTAATTGTTCCCCTGGTTGAGTATGAAGCTTAATTGCGGTTTGATTTGCCATTGTTCCCGATGGAAAAAAGAGACCCGCCTCCATTCCAAACATTTGTGCTACCCTAGCTTCAAGTTCAATAACAGTGGGATCTTGCTTATACACATCATCACCTACAACTGCATTAAGCATGTGCACAAGCATTTCACGAGATGGTTTTGTTATTGTATCACTAATTAAATTTATTTCCATATTGTTGTTTATTTTCAGTGCGAATGGTTCGCGAATTGTCCCTTTGTAAAAAATTTCTATTTTTGCAGCACAAATTTACATAATACGGTTTGTATATTGCAAAAAGTTCCGTTAAAACTAAAACAATTGAACAAAAGAAATATTACAAAACGATTTCTAAAAAATAAAAACTAACTTATGACAACTACCGAACAAATAAAAGGTATTGTGGAGCGCCTTGGTGCGTTGAGGAGGTATCTTTGACGTTGATGCCAAATTAATTGAGATTTCAAACGAAGAAGAAAAAACCTTTGCCCCTGATTTTTGGAACAGTCCAAAAGAGGCAGAACTACTAGTAAAAAATCTTCGAAATAAAAAAAAGTGGATAGAAGATTACAATAAAGCTGTTGAAATGACAGACGAATTGGAACTTGCCTACGAATTTTATAAAGAAGGTGAACTTACACCCGATGAACTTGACACACAATTCAATGCTACTAATAATCACATTGAAGCTATTGAATTTAAAAACATGCTTTCGGATGAAGGTGATACGCTTAGTGCTGTAGTGCAAATTACAGCTGGTGCAGGTGGAACAGAAAGCTGCGACTGGGCCGAAATGCTCATGAGAATGTACATGATGTGGGGCGAAAAATACGGCTATAAAATTAAAGAATTGAACTTTCAAAAAGGAGATGCAGCTGGAATAAAAACGGTAACTCTTGAGTTTGAAGGAGATTATTCTTTTGGATATCTAAAAGGAGAAAACGGCGTACATCGACTGGTGCGTATTTCACCTTTTGACAGTAATGCTAAAAGACATACCTCTTTTGTTTCCGTTTACGTTTACCCCTTAGTTGACGACAGTATAGAAATTGAAATTAATCCTGCTGATATAGAAATAACGACCTCTCGCTCTAGTGGTGCAGGTGGACAAAATGTCAACAAGGTAGAAACTAAAGTACAGCTTTTTCATAAGCCTACCGGAATTCAAATTCAATGCTCTGAAACGCGTTCGCAACAAGACAACAGACAACGAGCCATGCAGATGTTACGTTCGCAATTATATGAAATTGAACTTAAAAAGAAGCAAGCACAACGCGCCGATATTGAAGCTGGTAAAATGAAAATTGAATGGGGATCCCAAATACGCAATTACGTAATGCAGCCCTATAAATTAGTTAAAGACGTTCGAACAGGCTACGAAACTAGTAATGTTGACGGCGTCATGAATGGTGAAATAGACGAATTCTTAAAAGCCTATCTCATGATGATGGGACAAAAGGAATCATAAATGGTAAAATCCTACACAAGTTCATATTGCGTAGGATTTTTTATTATTTTAAAAGAAAAACATCACTGACAAAAACCTTTTTTACATCACTTTTTTTTTAATTTACTTTCCCATTTTTGCACAAAACAAGATTTATTTTACGGAGGATTTTAAAGAACTTCCCAACGCGGAGACAGCAAAATATTACAGTATCTTCGAACAAAGCGTTATGATTACAATAAGATAATTAACTCCGTTAACTTTTTAAAGATTTTTACAATGTAAAAAATTGCGTCTATCACGATTTTAAAATGTCTAGCAAAGAATACATAACTTTAGATTGCATTCAAAACTTGACACTTTTTTTCAAAAGCATGTTAAAGAAATTGGTAGGATTAGGAATTTCAACGCTAAATTCCTTTATTTGGGCAAATTTTATCAAGAACCAAATTCTAAAATCCAATGAAAACCTACCACATTCTAGAAATCAATGAAATTCTGCAAGGAGAAATTATTGGATCAACCCTAACTGGTATTACCGCACCAGAGCAATTAGAAGCAGCCAGTGCTACAGAAATTTCATTTATTGGAAATAAAAAATACGAAAAATATTGGATTTCATCAAAAGCTTGTGCAGCTGTTGTAAATGAGGATATTAGTATTGAACCTGGTGATAATCGTGCTTTTATTAAAGTAAAGAATGCCGATTTAGCCATGTCTCAAGTTCTTGAACTTTTTGCTCCACCTACTCCAATATTCAGCGTAGCCATTCATCCCACAGCCGTGATTGATGCTAGTGCAAAAATTTGCAATGGTGTACAGATTGGCGCAGGATGTTATGTGGGTCCTAATGTGGTAATAGGTGATAACAGTACTATATATCCTAATGTGACTATTCTAGATGAATGTACCATTGGTAAGAATACTGTTATTTGGTCTGGTACCGTGATCAGAGAACGCTGTCATGTTGGTAATGATTGCATCATACATCCCAATGCAACAATTGGCGCAGATGGCTTTGGCTTTAGACCTGATCCTCAACGCGGATTGGTTAAAATCCCTCAAATAGGTAATGTAATCATTGGTAATAATGTTGAAATTGGTGCCAATTCTTGCGTAGATAGAGGCAAATTTAGTTCAACAGTACTAGGTGACGGCTGTAAAATTGACAACCTTGTACAAATAGGTCATAACAGCAAATTAGGTAAATTTTGTATTATGGCAGGCAATAGCGGGCTTGCGGGTTCAGTAACATTAGGTAACGGCGTAATAATTGGTGGAAGTGCTTCCATAAAAGACCATACAACTATAGGAGATGGTGCTATTGTAGGAGCAGGATCTGGTGTTACAGGTGATATAGCCCCTGGAAAAACAATGTTAGGGTATCCAGCTGTTGAAGCTCGTGATGCCTTAAAACAATGGGCTATTTTAAAAAGACTAGTCAACGAGTCAAAAAAATAAAGACATAATTTTTATCATATTCATAAAAAAAACAGAAGTTCGCTTCTGTTTTTTTTATTTAAAACCAAAATAAAAACATTTTTTTGATTTTACTAGACAAAATAATAAACGTATTTTTGTAGTAATTTGTATTTTAGCACAAACTTTTTAATCTAATAAATCATGGATTTGAACTTCAATAAAAATGAAGACCACAATAAACTTCTACTCTCTGCATTACGTCAAAAATTAAGTGTCGTAAAATTAGGAGGTGGAGAAAAACGCATTCAAAAATTACATAGTGAGGGCAAAATGACTGCCCGTGAACGAATAGATTATTTACTAGACGCAAAGGCTAAAAGTATAGAAATTGGCG
This sequence comes from Flavobacterium sp. CECT 9288, assembly GCF_918731615.1. Taxonomy (NCBI): domain Bacteria; kingdom Pseudomonadati; phylum Bacteroidota; class Flavobacteriia; order Flavobacteriales; family Flavobacteriaceae; genus Flavobacterium; species Flavobacterium sp. CECT 9288. Next base: position 1,900,534 of record NZ_OU957226.1, read on the forward strand.
CTTTTGTTGGAGAAGGAATGTATGCTGAACACGGTGGCTGCCCTTCTGGTGGAGTTATTGTAAAAATAGGTTATATCCGAGGGAAACAATGTATTGTAGTTGCAAATGATGCTACTGTTAAAGCAGGTGCTTGGTTTCCTATAACAGCTAAAAAGAACCTTCGAGCACAAGAAATTGCAATGGAAAATAGATTGCCTATTATTTATTTAGTAGATAGTGCTGGAGTTTATTTACCATTACAAGATGAAATTTTCCCTGATAAAGAACATTTTGGTCGTATTTTTAGAAATAATGCACAAATGAGCAGCATGGGTATTACCCAAATTGCCGCTGTAATGGGTAGTTGTGTAGCTGGTGGCGCGTACTTACCTATCATGAGTGACGAGGCTATGATTGTTGACAAAACAGGTAGTATTTTCCTAGCGGGTAGTTACTTGGTAAAAGCAGCAATTGGAGAAAGTATTGATAATGAAACTCTTGGCGGAGCCACAACCCATTGCGAAATTTCTGGAGTGACTGATTATAAAGCGAAAGATGATAAAGACGCACTTGATCGTATAAAAAATATTGTTGACAAGATTGGTAATTTTGACAAAGCTGGATACAACCGCATCAAAGCTGAAAAACCAAAATTTGATGAAAATGAAATGTATGGAATATTGCCAAAAGCTCGTAGCGAACAATATGACATGATGGACATCATTAACAGATTAATAGACAACTCTGAATTTGACACCTATAAAGATGGTTATGGACAAACCATAATTACGGGTTATGCTAGAATTGATGGTTGGGCCGTAGGAATCATTGCGAATCAAAGAAAAGTTGTTAAAACTAAAAACGGAGAAATGCAATTTGGAGGCGTAATCTATTCGGATAGTGCTGATAAAGCCACTCGATTTATTGCCAATTGCAACCAGAAAAAAATCCCATTAGTTTTTATTCAAGATGTAACTGGTTTTATGGTGGGATCAAAATCTGAACATGGCGGAATTATAAAAGATGGAGCCAAGTTAGTAAATGCAGTGTCCAACTCTGTGGTACCAAAATTTACGGTAATTGTTGGTAATTCATATGGAGCTGGAAATTATGCCATGTGTGGTAAAGCGTATGATCCTAGATTAATTTTTGCTTGGCCAAGTGCTGAATTAGCCGTTATGGGCGGAACGCAAGCTGCAAAAGTACTTGCACAAATAGAGGCTTCATCGCTCAAGGCAAAAGGAGAAGTAGTTGATGAAATCAAAGAAAAAGAGTTATTTGATAAAATAAAAGCAAGATACGACGAACAAGTGTCTCCTTATTATGCAGCCTCAAGATTATGGACTGATGCTATTATTGATCCATTAGACACAAGAACTTGGATCTCTATGGGGATTGAGGCGGCAAACCACGCTCCTATTGAAAAGAAATTCAATTTAGGCGTTATCCAAGTATAACATTCTTACCATTTATAAAAAAGCATCCTGAAAATATATTTTAGGATGCTTTTTTATTTAGTGTAACTCAATTATAAAGTATTTACAATGTCAGCTCGTCTTAATTTACCATTTTCTGTTTCTAAAAATTTTGGGACATAAAAAACAGCTTTAGGTTTTTCATATTTGTCTAATTCATCAAAAAAATCATCGGGCAACAACTGATTTTCTCCTTCTATAACTAAAATTAATTTCTCTCCAAGTTCAGGATCTTTAATACTGGAGACAAAAAATCTTTCCTTTATTTTAGCAGATAGTTTTTGTTCAATTTTTTCAGGAATCAATTTTATTCCGCCACTATTAATTACATTATCTACTCTACCTAAGAAAACAAATTGATTGTCATCATTAATTTCTACCAAATCATTCGTAACAATCGATTCATTAGAAATTAAAGGTGCATCAATCACCAAGCAATTTCGGTCATCTTGGGAGATTTTAATGTTTGGTAATACCGAAAAGAAATCTTCACTAACTTTTTTAGCTGCTATATGAGTAATTGTCTCAGTCATGCCATAGGTTTCATACACTTTTGTGGAAACTTTTGACAACTCATTTTCAAGAACCTTGTCCATTTTTGCACCACCAACAATCATTTTTTTCACATTCTGCAATGCCTTTATTGAATTTTGAGCTTGCAGAGGAACCATAGCTACAAAATCATATTTTTTGGTATTTCTTAGAAGTGGTTCTGCGCTTGGAGCAACAAAATCAAGATCAAGACCTAAAATAAAACCTCGAACAAACATCATTTTACCTGCTATAAACTGTGTAGACAAACAATGTAAAGCTTTGTCTCCTGGATTCAAATCAAAAAAATCTCCAGTAGCTAAAGCCGAATTTACCATGGCTTGTTTCTCAATACGAATAAGCTTCGGTTTTCCAGTAGTTCCAGAGGTATTGAGCATAAGATAAGGTTTAGAATCAAACCAATCTAAAATAAAATCTCCTACTGCTTTTTCATACGTCTCGCCTTCTTTGATAAAACTATATGCAACTCTGCATAAATCATCACGATCAAGGTGAAAACCATTTAATTTAAACAAGTTATGCACGTTTTGGTAGGTTACGGTAGTGGTCATGATTGTGATATTTACAAATTAAAATCTAAACCGATGGAATCCTGCCGGTCAATTTTTCTTTCCAATTGGTCCATTGGTATTTCTTACTAAAGATAAGTAAAAGTATTGGATAAATAATAAAAACCGGTAAAATGACATCAATTCCAGCAGATGGAATTGAGATATCCTTTAAAATGGAATTTGTTTGAAAAGCTGTCCAATCAGAAGTGATTAATAAGGCGCCAATTGTATTATTAGCAGCATGAAAACCGAGCGCTAGCTCCATGCCCTCATCCATGAGTGTCAAAATACCTAAAAATATTCCGGTTCCCATATAATAAATCATAATTATAGGACCCATTTTTTCTACTTCGGGATTAAAAAAATGCAATCCTCCAAAGATGAATGAAGTCATTAATAACGGAAACCATTTATTACGAGCAAGCACAGCAAACCCCTGCATTAAATAACCTCTAAATATATATTCTTCGGCACTGGTTTGCAAAGGAATCATTATTACTCCTATTAATGTTAGAATTAAAAATGGGATGGGTTTAAAATTAATTTCAAAATTAGAAGGATTAGCAAAATACATAATGAGTGTTGAACCAATCGTAAATACTGACCAAATACCAAAAGCAGTAATTACCCTGCTCCAATCAACTTTTTCCCTTGAAGTTGTTACAGATATTATAGTTTGATGGTGTAATAATTTCACAATAAAAAAAAGAGCAGCCAATACAAACACAAAGGTTGATAATAAAAAAAACAATGTAGTATTAGAATCAAAGTAGCTCATCATATTCAATGCTGCAGGTTGAAACTGTTTCCCAGAAGTCAAAGAGTCTATAACTACAAATGCTGTAAAAAACAATTGTCCAACAATAGAAGCAAGAATTAGTAAAACGGATCCTTGAATATATTTCCAAAAAGTATTTCCTGACTTAAAACCTTGGGCTATGTACATGTTTTTCTGAAATTATGTTTTCATATTATTAGTTCAACAAACACTATTTTTGTTACATAATAATCTTAAATGAAAAAAATGATTCAAATCTATCACAATCCACGTTGCGGAAAATCAAGAGCATGTTTGGCACAAATCAAAACTACTAATAAAGAATTTGAAATAAAACTCTACTTGCTTCACGCCTTATCTATTGACGAATTAACAACAATTGTAAGCAAACTAAACATAAAACCAATGGATTTAGTACGCACTAAAGAAAAACTTTGGATAGAAAACTTTAAAAACAAAATCTTAAATGATCAAGAAATATTAAAGATTATTGCCGAAAATCCAATTTTAATGCAAAGACCAATTGTAATTGATGGTGAAAAAGCAATAATAGGAAGAGATTCTGAATCTGTAGAGAAATTTTTGAAATAGACAAATCTCAGTCTTAACATTTATTTATGATTTACCCTATTAAACTAATTCAAGGTTTGTGCGTCTAATGAAAAAAACTAAAGTAAACAATAATGAAATTAATCAAACCTTTTTTAATTCTTGCCTTTTTTTTAATAGCAATAACAGGATTTGCGCAACCCGGTGGAGGAATTCCTAAAATTAAAATAACTGGAAAAGTTATTGAAAAAATAAGCAAACAACCATTAGAGTATGCAACCATCACTTTTTCATTACCTAATAATCCAAAACCCGTAGCCGGAGGAATTACAAATGCAACTGGAGATTTTGATGTTGAAGTAAAACCAGGTACGTATGATATCAAAATTGAGTTTATCTCTTTTAAAGGAAATGATATCAAACAAAAAAACTTAACTAAGAGTATTAATCTTGGAGTAATAGGCTTAGAAGAAGATGCGGCACAATTGAATGAAGTTATTGTAAGAGCAGAGAAAACTACCGTTGAAATAAAACTTGATAAAAAAGTTTACAATGTTGGTAGTGATCTTATGGTAAAAGGTGGAACCGTAAGTGATGTATTAGATAACATCCCGTCAGTGTCTGTAGACGTTGAAGGAAATGTGAGTTTAAGAGGAAATGACAACGTAAGAGTTTTAATTGATGGTAGACCCTCAAACGCAATTAATATCTCTGAAGCATTACGACTAATTCCAGCTGATGCCATTGAAAAAGTAGAAGTAATCACAAATCCATCTGCACGATATGATGCGGAAGGTGGTGGAGGTTTACTAAACATTATCCTTAAAAAAGGAAAAAATCAAGGTTTGAATGGAACTATAATTGCGTCTACTGGTTATCCTGAAAATTATGGTTTGAGTGGAACCTTAAACTACAAATCAAAAAACTTTAATCTTTTTACAACTCAAGGTTACAATGATCGTAACAATCCAGGAAATGCTTTTACCAATACTGATTATCTAAATGATAATAATGAAGTTACTAATGCCGTAAATGAATCTCGTGAAAATGACCGATTCAGCAAAGGATACAACGGTAATTTTGGAATGGAATGGTATTTAAGTGAAACCGCTTCATGGACCAACAGTATTAATTATAGAAAAAGTAACGGTAACAATATTGACAACGTTTTTCAAGATTACATTAATGCTGATCGCAGTTTTGATTATAGAAGAACGCGTATCAATTTAGAAAATAGCGACAGTGAGAATGTTGAATTTGCTACAAATTATATCAAGAAATTCAAAAAAGATGGTCACAAACTTACAGTTGATGGATCTTTTTCTATTAGCGATGAATTTAATGATGCATTAATTACTGATAATCGTAGCAATTCTAATACGACACAACTAGATATTACCCGTAACAATCAGTCACAAAACCGTAATTTAGTTCAGCTAGATTATGTACTTCCTTTTGGTAAATCAAGTCAATTTGAAGCCGGATACCGTGGAGAATTCTTAGAACTACTAACAGATTTTAGAGTTGACAATAATGGTGTAATTAATAATAATTTTACAAACACATTAGAATACAAAGAGAAGGTAAATGCCTTATACACGCAATATGGTTTTAAAAAATCAAAATTTTCAGCACTTTTTGGTTTGCGTTTTGAAGATTCAAATATCAATATCAATCAACTTGCTACTAACGATTTTAATACTAAAAAGTACAATAACTTTTTCCCGAGTGCTTTCTTTACTTATGAAATCTCTGATGCAAGTAGTGCCTCAGTAAGCTATAGTCGAAGAATACAAAGACCAAGAGGAAGAATGTTAAACCCATTCAGCAACTTATCTAGTAACATCAACATCTTTGTGGGTAATCCAGATTTAGATCCTGCTTTTACAGATGCTATTGATTTTGGATACATCAGAAGATGGGAAAAACTAACTTTTAACACATCTTTATATGTAAACAAAACAACTGATGTTTTTCAATTTGCTAGAAGAGAATCTGGAGATTTTGTAAATGGAATTCCTATTACAATTAGCTCGCCTATTAATTTAGCTACAGAATACAGAGCTGGTTTTGAATTCACACTTAACTATTCTCCTTACAAATGGTGGAAATTGAACGGTAACTTTAATTTCTTTAGAAATGAAACGCAAGGAATAAACGAGTACACCAATTTTAAAAACGAAAAAGTAACACAAGATTTTAATAACATTGCTACTTCTTGGTTTACCAGAATCACCTCAAAAATAACGTTGCCATACAAAATTGACTGGCAAACAAATGCCACATATAATGGTCCTCAAAATAACGCACAAGGAAGAAGTTTGGGTGTATTTGCAGCAAACTTAGCATTTAGTAAAGATGTAATGAAAGATAAAGGAACTGTATCCTTTAACGTAAGTGACGTTTTTAATTCTAGAAAAAGAATCATGGAAACTTTCCTGCCTCAATTTGCAAATTCTTACAGCGAAATGCAGTGGAGAGTGAGACAGATTAACGTATCATTTACATATCGTTTTAACAAACCTAAAAACGAAAGAGAAAAACCAACTCGTAAAATGCAAAATGATAACGAAGGAGATTATCAAGGATAAAAGAAAAGGACTCATGCAAAATGAGTCCTTTTTTTATACATTTAAATCAAAAAAAAAAAGAACTCATAAAAATGAGTTCTTTTATAAATCTAAAAAGCTTAAACTGATTGTTCTTGCTTCTTTTTTGCTTTCTTTTCTTTATATGCTTCCCAACTTGCACCTCCAACCCAATAGGATACGAAACCAACTAGAAAAAACATTAACCAAAATCCCATTGTTAGGATGGTTAAGAAAAGTAAAAAGCCTAAATACTGTGAAAATTCAAACATGTTTTCCGGAATTTTGAATGTAGCCACAAATATAACTCTAATTATTTTTGGTAGCAATAAAAAAACACAAAAACTAAGCATCTGCTTGTTATAATATTAATTATTCTTAAATTACAGAACTACGAAAATCTATAGATCAAATCGTGATCCCTAATAATTTTATGAATTAGTAACCATTTCCATCCAATTAATAATTCCATTTAAAATGAAGTATAGAATAGAAAAAGATACATTAGGCGAAGTACGTGTACCAATAGATAAATATTGGGGAGCACAAACAGAACGTTCTAGAAATAACTTCCAAATTGGTGAACCAGCATCTATGCCAAAAGAAATCATATATGGTTTTGCATACTTAAAAAAAGCGGCTGCATACACCAATTGTGATTTAAAAATTCTATCAGAGGAAAAACGAGATTGCATTGCTCTGGTTTGTAATGAAATTTTAGAGGGAAAGCTTAACGATCAGTTTCCACTAGTCATTTGGCAAACTGGGTCAGGAACTCAAAGCAATATGAATGTAAATGAAGTTATTGCAAATAAAGCTCAAATTCTTAAAGGTTTAGAAATAGGTAAAAATCAATTTATTAATGCAAATGATGACGTAAATAAATCACAATCATCAAACGATACATTTCCAACGGCAATGCACATTGCTGCCTACAAAATAATAGTTGAAAGTACTATTCCAAATATTGAAAAATTAAGAGATACACTACATAAAAAAGCAATTGAATTTAATAATGTTGTAAAAATAGGTCGTACACACATGATGGATGCTACGCCTATAACACTAGGACAAGAAATATCAGGATATGTAGCCCAATTGAGTTATGGTTTGAAAGCTTTAAAAAATTCACTACCACATTTATCTGAAATAGCACTTGGAGGGACTGCTGTAGGAACTGGTCTAAATGCTCCAAAAGGATATGCTGTGAAAGTTGCTCAATACATTGCTGAATTTACCGGACACCCATTTATTACTGCCGAAAATAAGTTTGAAGCCTTAGCTGCTCATGACGCTATTGTTGAGAGTCATGGCGCTTTAAAACAATTGGCCGTTTCTCTAAATAAAATTGCAAATGATATCCGCATGCTGTCCTCTGGACCACGATCTGGAATTAATGAAATCCTCATTCCTGAAAACGAACCAGGTTCATCTATAATGCCTGGCAAAATAAATCCAACGCAATGTGAAGCATTGACCATGGTATGCGCACAAGTAATAGGAAATGATGTCGCAATTACTGTAGGTGGAATGCAAGGACATTATGAATTGAATGTATTTAAACCACTTATAGCATCCAATTTTTTACAATCAGCAAGACTTCTTGGTGATGCATGCTTGTCATTTGATCTTCATTGTGCCCAAGGAATAGAACCAAATCATACTAGAATTAAAGAGCTACTGGATAACTCATTAATGTTAGTAACTGCCTTGAACCCCAAAATAGGATATTACAAATCAGCAGAAATTGCTCAATCCGCTCATAAAAATGGTACCACATTAAAATACGAAGCAGAACGTCTTGGATATGTAACACCAGAGGATTTTGATAATTGGGTACAACCTAATGATATGGTATAATACAAAAAACCCTGTAAATTATTTTACAGGGCTAATAGATTTATTTAGAATTTGCTAATTTGTTCTCGCTTTTAAAGCATTATACTCCGCAATTAAATCCATGGATCGGTATAATTTTAATAGCAAATCAGAAACTGTTTTATCACTAGGTTGTAAGGCATTAGCTTTTTCTAGATACTTGATAGCGCCTTTTACAATATCATCCATTTTAACTTTTAAATTATCATAGGCAAGCATTTCTTCTTTAGAAGTTCCTAATACACTCATTTGCTCACTTATTACTTTTTTCTTGTCTAAACTTAAATATGCCATTTCTAAATATCCATCAACTGAATTAGGATTATAAGCAATGAGCTGCTTGTAACAGTTTTCAGCTGCTGCTAAATCTTTTTTTTCTCTGTAAATAAAACCCATATTTAAAAGAATCTCACTTTTCTTAGAAGCAGCCATCACATTTCTAGGGTTTTCAGCAATTCCTGCTTTTACATTTGTGTCTCTATCGGCTGCAGTTAAATACAATTCTTCAACTTTAGACTTTTTATTAACAGCATAATATTCCATAACTCTACCCGTATAATTGAGTTTATTTAACTCTTTATAATTTCGTAAGGCAGACTCATAATCATTTACCTTCATAAAATAAGAAGTCGAAAGGTATAAGTTAAGGGTATCTTTTTTGTCTATCTCATACAAGGAATACATTTTTTTTGCTCCTTCACTGTAGTTGTTTACTTTTAAATCAGCAATAGCACTACCTTGAACCTCATCCTTAATTAACTTAATCGCTTCGCGGGCTTTTACAGAGTATTTATAGGTTTCAATACGGTCTTCCTCATCAATCAATTCCTTGTAAGTAGCAACGGCAGATGAAAGGTTTGCAGCTGGGTCAATTTTTTGATCCGCTAAACTTTTATAAATTTCAGCTTTTAGTTTATAAAACTCTGATTTATCATCGGCAATAGCATTATTTATTAAATATTGCGATTTTTTTAAAATAGATAATGCTCCCTGAGAATTACCGTTTTTAAACTGTAGTTGTGCCTCTTTGATTTGTTCTTTTTGGGCATATCCAGCAAAAATGAAGGATAAAATTAATACTAAAGTAAAGTTCTTTTTCATGAAATCTGTACGGTATTTGGTTAATAAAATTATTAAAATATCAAATTTTAACATTTAACACTATATTAAGTGTAGCAAATTAGATTATTTAATTCATTTTCAAAAACAATACCAGAAATATTTTTTTTATTTTTTTATTTTTTTTCTATTGATAAATATTTACTTAGAGTTTGAATTTATGATTTGCTTATTTTTTTTTTGATTTTCGTGTAAATATTGATTTTGCTCTCCAATATCTTGTGTTTTTTTTTCTAATTTACAAATGAATTATATATTGCTGCTTTAAAAAAATAATTAAGTGTTTTTCATCTTTATTTGATTAAAAAATTATTTACCATCTACAAAATCTTGTAAATAACTAAATCGTTTTGTTAACTTTCCGTTTTCAGTAATTTTAGATCTTAGTAAAATACCATCTTTATCTTGATTAAAAAAAGCAGGCATTACTTGAGCAATAAACATTTCACCAAAACCTTCGCTCGCATCTTTGGGTAATTCACAAGGTAAATTATCAACAGCCATTACTACAATTGCAGCAGGGTGAAATAATTCAACTTCCTTATCTTCACTGGGTAAATAACCATACAATGGCTCTTCAATAGTAGATGCTCTCAGGGTACAGGCAACTGGACCATTTACATCACACGACACATCTCCTACAATTTTAATAGCACAATCTGTAGCTTGTAACATTGCTCTTGATAAAATTACTGGCGCTTCATTTGCATGAAAATGCCCTGCTATATAAATATCCGAAACTTTTGAAAAACGCTCAAAATTAGACTCGTACAATTGAGGATTATTGTAAAAATCATTAAAATCGTTTATAGATTTATCCTTTCTAATATTGTAATCTAAGACATCAATTTGTGTATAAACAGGTTGCGTATACTTTTTAGTTAAATAATTTTCAACGGATACTTCTTTAATTTTTATAGCATCTAAAACCTCCTTGATACCGTTCCCAACTTTACCCGTACCAGTAACCACAAATTTTATAGGAGGCAACACAACACGTTTAAGATGCATAATTAAAGCTTCTTTTCCTGCTAATGTCTCTGCTTTAGGCAACTTAAACAATTCAAATTTTAAACCAAATGCTCTAATACTATTGTAAGCCCCCACGATACCAGCATATCTCCCAAAACCAATAAGCCTTTTATTAGATGCGTCAACTATAGTTTCATAATCATATAAATCTATGTTTTTTTCTAAAATGGCTTGTAATAACTTTCTATTATATGGTTGTTTCTTAATGGTATGCGAAAAAAAGAAATAGGATTTATTAGGAATTAAATTTCCAACAGGAACTTCTTTAACTCCAAAAAGAAAATCACAATCACTTACGTCCTCAATTACAGAAATTCCTTCATCTTCATATTGTGAATCATTAAAAACCCTACAATCTGATGACTCAACCTCTACTGACACTCCTTCATAAGTAGCAATAATTTGTTTAATGGCATTTGGTGAAAAAATAACTCTACGATCAGGAGGGTTTTTTCTTTCTTTTATAATTCCGAATTTCATGTTTTTATACCTTATAATTAATTTAAATATAACTTTACGACTATTATTTGTTACAAATATAACAAAAGTATCTTAAAATTTTCATTTTTAGAAAAAAAGGATCAACCAAAGATTTTACTATAGCTTGAATAACAATTTACTAGCAATTACCCCTTAGCTGAAAGGCTTATAAAATTGTGTTAAGGTCTAAAATAACTACCCTTAAAAAGGCTTCGTTTCTATATATTTGCCTTTAAAGCCACTTCTGATGAAATTTCCAAAAAAAACAAATATACTACATATTATACTGCTCCTATTCATTTTAAGCTCTTGCGAAAAGGAGAAAAAGAAAGTAGAACTTAGAGATGATCAACTTCCTAAAACTACTTTGCCTATAATGAAACCTTTATTGCAAAAAGAACCACCACTGGAGGCACTATATGTAAACCAAAAAAAAGCACAAATAGATTCATTTTACAAAAAAAACTGGCCTAATAATACTGCTAATGGGAGTTTTTTGGTGGCTAAAAATGGTCAAATCATTTTTGAGAAGTACGAAGGTTTTTCCAACTTTAGTGATAAATCATTAATAAATGCTAACACACCATTACATATAGCCTCAGTGAGTAAAGTGATTACGGCAACTGCTATCTTAAAATTAGTAAATGCTAAAAGAATTACATTAGACCAAAAGGTAAATACGCTCTTAACAGAATTTCCATATCCTGATGTAACTATAAGAACGCTGCTTAACCACCGCAGCGGAATGCGTAACTATGCCTATTTTACAGATAGAGATGAAAGTGTTTGGGACAGAAAAAATATTTTAACAAATCAAGATATTCTGACTTTACTTGCCACTAAAAATATCGAATTAGAAAATAAAACAGATACCCGATTTAGTTACTGTAATACTAATTATGCCATTCTTGCTTTAATAATAGAAAAAGTAACCCAGAAAACATATAAAGATGCTATGGCGGCGCTCATATTTAAACCTCTTGATATGAAAAACACTTATGTTTTTGATTACGAAAAAGACAAAAATACAGCGGTTACATCTTATAAAGGAAATAAAGTCGAAATAGGCAAGGATTATTTAGATGCTATTTATGGTGATAAAAACATATACTCAACTCCTAGAGATTTATTAAAATTTGACCGTGCTCGTAGTAGTTCTCAATTCTTAAATCCGTCGTTATTAAAGGAAGTCTACAAAGGATATAGCAATGAGAGAAAAGGGACAAAAAATTACGGTCTTGGTATTAGAATGATCAACTGGGATACGGGACAAAACTTTTATTTTCACAATGGTTGGTGGCATGGTAATACCTCATCCTACATTACCTTAAAAGAGGAAGGCGTTACCATTATAGCATTGTCTAATAAATTTACAAGAAAAACCTACAATGTGAGAAAGCTGGCCGTTCTTTTTGGGGACTATCCATTTAAGTTTGAAGTAGATTAAATTTAGGCACAATTTTTGAAAATAGCTTGAAATTAGTTGTACATTTGCAACCTAATTAAAAAAGGGGTCGACTGGTTTTGACAGCAAGTCGAATTGATACATAAGCACGTCGAGAACTGGGACAATTCTCGTTAATAAAAGGTTTCAAAACATTTACACGGCGAAGGAAACTACGCTCTTGCTGCATAATCCGAATTATAGTAAGATTAGCCTCGTCCTACCAGGTAGGAAAGCAGGATTCTCCTCGAAAGCTCTGGTTTTTAGCGTTCGAAACAGGGGAATCGTAAATTAAAACCTAGAATTTTGTAAGCTACGGGCAATTTTCGAAACTAAAGTAGCTAAGCAAAGTGTGGCTGTTTCTGGCCTAGCACTGCGTCGAAAATTCAATCAGGAAATAAGCGCGTAGAAAGTGTATGAATTGCTTGTTTGGACCCGGGTTCGATTCCCGGCGACTCCACTGGATGGGATGATTGAAAAATCATCCCTTTTTTTATTGTACAAAAGCAAACCTTTTTCCTTCATTAACAGGTGATTACGAGGCAACAAATCAATCATTGCAGGTGTTCTATAAATGCCATCCTGATAGTATAAGTTGCTGTCGAACACCATTTTTACAAATTCTCTCTTTTGGGTAATAGTAGCACGATTATATAATGATTTTAAATCAACAAGTAAATCCAAGTTTTTTTGTAAAATTGTAAATACATGTTTATCCACATGGCTTAGACGAGTGATAGAATCTTTGCAAGATGTGACTGCGGTATTATAAGTGTTGTACCATCTATCATATGTGTCTTTAGATATCTCATTTTTAATCCATTTCTATTCAACAGAAAACATTTTTTCTTGAGCTGCATCTAGTAGAATTTTCTTTTGGTTTATTACAAGTTTATTAGATTTTAAATTCTCTTCAATTTTTGTAACAGATGACTTTTTAACAAGTGCAAATTTCAGGTTAACATTCCAATTTGAAATTCCTAACTTAGCTTTCATTTCTTTTGAAAAACTAACTGCTGTATTTATTTTTCCTTCACTATCGGTTTTAGTAGTTATAAAATATCTGTTTTTGTAGTAAGCACTGTCTTTGTGTGCTTTTACATGAAAATATATTCTAACCTCTTCGTTGCAAAAATTAGGAACAGTAGCTTTAACATAGTTGATTTCGCCTATAAAACCAGATGTGGTTTTAGGCGTGCCGCTGGCATCTGTCCAATTGGATTCAATGACTGTTGGATGTACCTCTTGTATTTCTTGTGATGAAGTTGATTTTTTTGTTCTCGAATATTTTCCTATTATTTGAGTGGGTTCTTTATAACGTTTAGTAGCTTGCTTTGTTTTCAAAATTCTTTTAAGCTTGCTTCTAAGTTGTTTTTTTTTTAGCAAGTAATTTTGATAAATGAAAAATAGTATAGTGAGTCGTCCTAAAATAGGTTGACAAGTTTTATAATAAATTAATTAAAACCAGTGAATTTGTTCTCACTGGTTTTTTCATATACAAAGTTAGGTGTTTTCATATTTAAACTCAAATGAGGTCTTGTAGTATTATAACACTCTACCGATTCCCTAATTAACTGATTAAGTTCATTAGCTGATTTACATTTATAAATGAGGAATTCCTGTTTTAAAATACCATTTATCCTTTCTGCCAGAGCATTTTGATAACAATCATAACCATCAGTCATAGAAGTAATAATGTTGTTTTTGTTTAATTCATTTTGATAAATTTGAGAGCAATATTGTAGACCTCTGTCTGAATGATGTATTAATTGAAGGTTTGTTTTTCTGTTTTTAATAGCCATTCTCAAGGCCTTAACCACGTTTTCTGCACTCATATCATCACTTAAATGATAACCAACTATTTTTCTGCTAAAAACATCAGTAACCAATGATAGATAATGTGTTCTTTGACTGGATTTGACATAAGTTATATCGCTAACAAAAACTTGTTCCGTTCTGTTGATGACAATATCTTTAAATAAATTTGGATACTTTCGTAACCAGTGTTTAGAAAAGGTGGTTTTGGTGTAATTTTTCATTGGCTTAACAAGCATTTGTTCTCTTTTTAAATAAGCAAAAAATGCATCTCTTCCGATTTTAATTCCATTTTCAACAAAAGATTGTTCTAGTAAAAAATAAAGTTTTCTTGTACCTAAACGAGGCATTACTCTTCTTTGTTTTTCAACGAGTTGCCTTACTATTAACAATTCTATCTCTCGTTCTAGACAACGTGCTTCCTGCTGATAAATAGCTTGTCGGCTTATCCCAAACAATCTACAAGTTCTAGACATACTTACACCTTGTTCTTGTTGGATGCGTCGGATGGTTTGGGAGAAAACTTTTTTCTAATTTGAGTACCATATTGATTGTCTGAAATATCAATCATGGTGTTAAGGACAGCATTTTTTAGCTTCTCATCAGCTAATTCTTTCTCTAATCTTTTAATGCTTTGAGCTGGAGTTTCTTTAGATTTAGCCATGAACAATAGGTTGGGTTTACTCCAATCTAAAGTACCAAATTTTCTTAACCAAACCAAAACAGTGCTTCTGCCTTGAATTCCATACTTCTTTTGAGCTTGCTTATATGTAAGTTCGCCTTTTTCTACTTGCGAAATAACAGCTAATTTAAAGCCCAAATTATAATCGCGCTGACTACGTTTTTCTGGTCTGCTTTCTGATATACTCATAATAAGTCGATTTTATGTCAACTTATTTTAGGACGGGACATAGATATAAAAAAAAAGCTACTGGTGAGAGTAGCTTTTGGTTATTTATTCAATAAAATTAGTTATTCTTCTTCAAGGTTTATTAATTTATTTCCATCACAACCTATATGATAATCATTGTTTATTATATATAAATCTTCAAAATCATAATTCATTTCAAAAACAAGACTGTTTTTCACATAAAATTGATAAATATTGTATTCTTTGTCGGCTGCATTGCTTTTTACAAATTTACCATACATTATTTTGTCTTCTAGTTTTACTTTTATTGAATCGTTAGTAATAAAATCAATTTCAATATTACATGCACTGCCAATAGATTTTATTTTTTTCTTGCTAGTCTCTTTTGTAGCGATTTTAATATTTTCGAATGTTGCATCTTTATTAACTTTATTACAGGATACTATTGTAAATAATAAAAATAAAATTTTAATCTTATTCATTTTTTAATTCTTGTGTTGTTGTAAGCTCTTTCAAAAAAAGCCACCTTTCGGTAGCTTTTAAATTAGTTTTCAAATTTTGTTACTTTTTTTAATGGTGTCCATTCATTATAAGTTCCTTCTCCACCAACCCCTTGAATATAAAATTGACCTCCTTCTTTTTTGATAGTATAACTCGCTTTACTATGTTCACATCTTTCATCACTATCTTGAACATAAAATAGTTCTAATTTATTGTTATTTTCTTTACCTCTGTAACGACCACTGCATAACTCAGAACCAGTTTCGTGTAAAGAAATTTCATTTTCTGAAATATTAATTTCATAATTATACATTTCCCTGCCGTGGTTTGTATAGTCTCCTTCAACTGAAACTGTGAATTTGCCTTTGAAATTCTCTGAAATTGATTTAGTTATTTTGAATTTCCATTTTTTTATTAGCTTTTTATTTAAAAATAAGTTTAAAGTTTTAAACTCATTGAAAATTTCAACTTTTACTACTATATTTCTAGATTTAAGATTAATTGTATCTATTGTCTTATATCTTTCAACATCTTGATTATCAAGAAATTTATTAACTGAAAAAATATATTCATCGGTATTCTGTATGTTATAAAGACCATACCAAATACTATCTATAGATGTTTCCTTAAAATCTAATGCTTTTACATCAACTAGTTCTGTCATTGCATTGAACTCATTATTTATAAAAATATCTTTTTGTTGTTTTTCTTCATAAACACTATCGATTGGCTTGATTTTATTATTTAAGTTATTTGTTTTAGTAATATTATCAGCTTTTTTACAAGATAAAAATACTAATAATAATGTTAATACCATATAAAATAAAGTTTGTTTTTTCATATTAATTTCCTGTTTGTTTATTTCTATCTGGATTAGTTACTGCATCCTTATTAAGTTCATTAATTGTTGTTAAAGGATTTAATCTTCCTCCTGTCCTAGCACTTGTATTTCGTACTTCAAAATGTAAATGATTCATTTTAGAGGCTTGCCCTGAGGCATTACCTGTTTGGGCAGGTTCTTTATAACGTTTAGTAGCTTGCTTTGTTTTGAAAATTCTTTTAAGCTTGCTTCTAAGTTGTTTTTTTAGCAAGTAATTTTGATAAATGAAAAATAGTAGAGATATAAAAAAAGCTACTGGTGAGAGTAGCTTTTAACTTATTTAAAATTTATTTACTTCTTCTTGAACTCTTTATCACTAAAATCTGTTTTTAAGATAATTATATGATCATTTACAATTTCAAATACTAGTTCTTTAGCAATACTATATTCGTTTACACTCCATACTTTATTTCCTTTTTTTATAGCCTCGAAACTAGATTTAATAGGAGGAACGATTGGTCTTTCTAAAATCTCGGAAGGTTTTACATTAATAATTATTTTTAACAACTTTTCTTCTAAAGGCTCAACTTTTACTTTAGCAACAAAATATCCTTTTTCATAACCTTCTCCTGTATCTTCGTACAATTCAGTATTTGCATATAGTAACCCTTGTAAAGTAACTTCTCTAGATTTACCATAATCATCTTTCTCTTCCCAAGCATAACCTTCAAATTCTTTTAATTCCTTAATATCTTTTTTTTCTAATTTTAAAAAAAGGTTATGACTAGGATCTTCCTCATTTAAGAATCTATATTCTCCTTTAAAATCATTTAAATTTTTATTTAATATAAGTTTTTCTTGAATTTTATCATCTTTATCTTTTTTAACTACTGAATTATTTCTTCTATTTGTATTAGCTCTTTCGTCTTCATTTTTACAACCTAAGAAAAGTAAAAAAACAATACATGCTAACAATTTATATTTTTCCATAAATCTTTTTATTTTTAATCGATAGAATTCCCCGAGGCTCTGCCTCGTGGGTAAAAGAGGAAAGTTTGAAAACCTTAGGTTTTCATATAACTAAAAATTTACTTTCTTCCGATTGCTACCTCGAGGCTCTGCCTCGAGGTAGTTCATTTTACTCAGGTTTATTAATACTTAGATAGCCGCTAAAGGCTATGCCTTTTATAGATTCGCCATATTTATTGTAGTAAATTATTCTTATTAGACTTCCTTTTTTACCATCTTTAAAAAAATATTCTTTTGAGTAAGGTGTTATTTCAACTCGCTCTCCTTTTGGAACTTTAGTGAGGACATACTTTTTGTTACCAAAATTTTTGTCCCCATCTAGATCATCATAAATTTCCAATCCATTTTTATTTGTAACAAACCTCTCGCTTTCTAGTGAAGGATTGGTTACTAAAACACTTTCAATTTCTTTAAGGTCAATATATTTTAATCCTTCTTTTTTAATCAATATTTTTGCGAAATATTTGTTAATGCTGCCCACTTTTTTGACTTTTATATCTCTTAAGTATTTAAATGAAGAACTAGAAGAAATATATTTGGATTTTTGATCATCACCTAATTCATATATTTTTAATGAATCTTGATTTGCATATAGTTCGTCTTTATTATTTTTTATTTCATAAATTGACTTAGGTATTTTTTGACTTGAAAAATTAGCTTTAGCTAATGTAATATCTAAAGATAAGAGATCAGCAAAATAACCTTTTGATGGTTTTTCGTCACTTTTAAAATAATTTTCTATATTCTCTCCGTCCCTTGAAGTATAGCTGAAAGTATATTTTTCTCTATAAAAATCATAATATTCTTCATATTCTATGGGATAATCCAATCCCTTATTACCAGCTGTTAAAGTATCTTTTATATAAACTAAAGCATCAAAAAAATTATTCCTATTAATATGGTAACCATTTCTAATATAACTTGAAGGGCTATCCCCACCATAACTTTCAGAAAAAGTTTTTAGTTCAACTCTATTAAGTTGGTTTTTAAAAAAGAACAAATTAATTGAATCAGTTTTGTACTTATAAATTAAACTTTCTTTTTTATCATAATCTGACCAATACTCTCCTTTTTCAATTTTACTTTCTTTTGTTTTTTCTAGTTGATTACCTTCTTTTTTATGACACGAAATAAACAATATACCTATTAATAAAATTAGTTTTCTCATAAATTATTCTTCAATATTTTTTTCAAATATACTAAAATTGAATATGGATATGATCTTTGTGATCCGAAATAGGCACTAATTTTTCACCATGTTTCAAATTATTCCTTATTCGTTCTGTTTTTACTCTGTCGCTTTTTGTAGCTGACCAATATGGATGATAAACGTTAACTGCTCCCATTTTTTTTACTTCTTTAGTGAATTTTATGAAAAAGCTTTCATCAAAATTTATCGAATCTACATGTTTGTAATTAATTTTATTGATATCTATAGCTGTACCTCTATAATGTTGACTATTTTCACTGTGAGAGGCTCCTGCTAGTTCTTGTACATTAAATTTATATAACTTACTTAATTCGTGTAGTACATAAAGAACTCCTATAGAAAGTGAAACCTGCTTCCCTTTTGCATGTCCATATTCACTTGTATAAACTTGCTCACCTTCTGAGGCGTCCTTAATATTATCATCTGCATTAGCTTTATCATTTGTTGATTTATAAGGATGTACATTGCTAAATGTGATTTTTTTCTCTTCTAGTATTTTTTTTGCTAATATCACATCTAATGTTCTATCTTCATAAATATCAATAGAATACATTTTGCCAAGATGTATTGATTGCTTAATTCTTGGTGTCATTTCATTTTTTGTTATTTCTTCATTTTTATCTCCTTTTTGAATTTTGAATTCATTGTAATCCCAATATTCTCCATCAGCACTTTTATTTAATTTATAAGCATCTGGTGAATTCACTTTAGTATATAGGGTATCATCTCCTTTTTTGCCTACTCCGATTGGAGCAAATATTGCCATATACATATCCTCAGCATTATTTATAACTCTTTTATATCTTTCAATATGCATTTGGAAATAAAGTTTCACGAAATCTAATTGACGAATTTCAGACATATTTTTAAGATCTCTTTTTGTTAAAAGTTTGTCTTTGTAATCCGGACCGGTATATTTTACTCCCTTATGTTCTCTATTCATATCTTTGATGGCTGATTCTGTGAATTGGACTAAACCTGTTGCATGGGGATATCCTATACTAGCTGAAAACTTACCTTTTGTTTCAACATTCATGCATATCATCAATTGATTAGCCATTTCAAATTTAGATTCATTGCCCCATAGTTCCTTACATATTTTTACAACTTTCAACCTAAACTCCTTACTCACTTTAGCACCCCAAATCAGCTGTGAATCATTTTTATCAAAAACATCTCCACTATCCCACTTCGCTCCAACCTTAAACACCAGTGTTTTATCCTTAAAATGTTTAGTAGAAAAGCCCTCTACGCCTGCATAATAGGTTTCGGTGTCGTCTTTTTTCAAGTGGGCTGGTGCCTTTTTTTGAAAGCTTAATTCAGCAATACCATTTGCTTTAATTGTGGATTCGCTCAAATTTTCAAGTATAGAATCATCTTCTAAGGCATGGGCATTGAATTTAATTTTTTCACCCATCATATTTCTAGTATGAGCTACCATTTTTATTTTAGTAGGTGTTTTACTATTGTAAGGTACTCTATCTGTTGGCACCAATCGTTTGCCCTCATATTCAAAATACAAGTCTAAAATTTCTTTTTTGGTGGTTACTTTTAACTCTGAATTTGATACGGGATAGCTAATTCCTTTAAAAGCATATAATTGATTATCGACTACGCCTACAAGTGCAAATTTCAGGTTAACATTCCAATTCGAAATTCCTAACTTAGCTTTCATTTCTTTTGAAAAACTAACTGCTGTATTTATTTTTCCCTCACTATCGGTTTTAGTAGTTATAAAATATCTGTTTTTGTAGTAACCACTGTCTTTGTGTGCTTTTACATGAAAGTATATTCTAACCTCTTCGTTGCAAAAATTAGGAACAGTAGCTTTAACATAGTTGATTTCGCCTATAAAACCAGAGTTGTTACAAGCGGCTGTTATCGAACAATTTTTGCCTGCACAATTAAGCGAAGCTGAATTAGAAGCTGTGGTAGCTAAAATCATTGCTGATAGCGATGCATCAGGAATGGCAGCTATGTGTAAAGTAATGGGATTGGCATCTGCTGAATTAGCTGGAAAAGCAGACGGCAAAACAATTTCAACAATTGTGAAAAAATTATTGTCTTAATTTTAATTTTTTTTAATTCCAAATTCCATTTTTTTTGGAGTTTGGAATTTTAAAATTTAATTTTATAACTATTGACTGCGTAGTTCAACTAGATAGAATATCAGATTTCGACTCTGAGGGTTGCAGGTTCGAACCCTGCCGTGGTCACAAACTCGAAAAATAAAAGGCGTGAAGATTAAACCTATTGGTAATCTTCACGCCTTTTGTAGTTTGTGGGTAACTAAAAAAAGAACCACGTATGGTTGATTACCCCAAAAAACTCACATCGCTCCTATTGTTGTATTACTTCCCATTTTATAATAAAGGATTGTAATAATTTTAGCCCAATAAATTTAAAATTGTATTGTTGTAACAATAAAAAACTTAATTTTAGTTTCAGTATTTGTGATTTTTTATTTTTAGCGAAAAGAGTTTATCTCACGATTGAAGATTTTAAGAATATAATAATCATTTTATTTTTGTCAATGTATATGTATCATATTCAGGATTAATAATTTTTACATCTTTTCCTGTAACACCATAATTTGAACTTCCCTTTTCTTTAAATAAAATATATTCTCTATTTTCTTCAATTGTTTTAACAACTAGAGTATCAACAGTATTTTTAATAATTTTTGCAAAAATATTATCTTTAATCGATTTTTGTGCGATTTTACCTGTCTCTGAATTAAATGAAGTAGAATTTTGAGTTAAATACACGTCTTTTTCACTTAGATGAAAAACTATATTTCCTTCAAAATCTTCTTCCATTTTTGATCCCTCAAAATCAAATTGAAAATCTCCAATCCATTTTTCATCAATTTTCAAACCATCATTTTGATTAAGATTTTTCTGAATGAACGACTCAATAAATGTAAAATCTTTTTGTTCCTCTTCTTTTGAGTTAATTTCTTTAGTGTCTATTAGAACCCATTCACCATTCTTTTCCTTATAGTTGTATAAATTTCTTATATATTTATCTTTTTGATAGTAACCCTCTGGAGTATTTACTAAAAATTTTTTGGGTATTATACTTATAAATATTTTAAAAATTTCTTTAATTTCTTTAGTGTTTAATTTGGAAATATAATCGTTTACATTTTCAGTTATTTTTTTATTTAGTTCTTTTTTTGGGACTAAAATTATGACTGCATTACCAATACTATTAGATTTTTCATTATAAACACATCCATTATCTGTTGTGACAAAATAAGTTTCCCTAAAATCATAATAGCCACATTTTAAAATATTTTCAAAATTGTATGAATCAGATTTTAATCCAAATTCTTTTGCAGTATCATTACTTTTTTTATTACAACTAATTGAACAAAAGGCAAAAAAAAGCCCATAAAGAAATACATTAATTTTCATATTTTATTTTTGTTTAATTTTATTTTTTTGGTCTAAAATAACCTTTCCAGCCAGGATGTTTGAATAGTGCTTGACTTTTTCTTTTGTAAATCGCTGTTCGAGTACAACCTTTTTTTGAAGATCCTCCATTAGCTACTTGTTGGCTTTCCTCTCTTGCGCCAATATTTCCAATTGCTTCCAATATAGTTACCAAATCTGTTTTTTCTTCATACTTGTAAACTATGCCTGTATGTCCATTACCATTTCTCCAAACAAAAATATCTCCTTTTTGAGGTTTAAAATCAGATTTATCACTTCCAGATATAAAATTAATATCATTGCAGTCAATAGCTTTTCTAAAATCTGTCTCATTAGTCATTATACCTGTATGTATATTTTTAACACTTTTAGTTATCCCTAACTTGTACAAATATATAGAAACTAATTCTGAACAATCTAATGCTTTCAAACCTTTTTCAGTTAAAGAATCTCTTACACCCTCTTGACTATAAGGAATATTTTTATCAACCAAAGTTTTCATTTCTTCTAAAACAGAATCAAATGTACCTTTTACCAAATTTACATTTTTAAATTCTTCCCCTTTTAGTTCTATTTTTTCCAATTCTTGTCTAACTTCCCACATATAGGTAGTTCCTTCTTCAAAACCTCTTTTATTTTTTTTGCCTTTTTTTATCTTATTATCATATTCGCCTTTTTCTTTGTGATACGATGGATTATTATAATATGCCATTCTCTCACTTGTCCAAAGAACATTTGAGTCGGTAGCTCCTTCTCCTACACTTTTAGGTTGTAATACTGCCATATATAAATCAGTTAATGATTTATAACCATCACTCTTCATTAAATTGACAAATCTCTTTTCAACATAATTTAATTGTTCGACAGCATTCATCTTTATTAATTTAGCTTGTGTTGTTCCAACTCCTTTGGCTGAATCTTCACTAAATTGAATTAAACCTATATAGCCAACACCATTATCAATTTTTGGATCAAATGTTCCAATAGTTTCTTTTGCGATTATAGTCATTATCCAATTTGGGTTAACTTTTATTCTTTTAGAAATTTCAACTACCTTTAACCTAAATTCCTTACTCACCTTGTCACCCCAAACCAACTGCGGATCATTTGCATCCATAAGATAAGTATCCCACTTCGCTCCAACCTGAAACACCAGCGTTTTATCCTTAAACTGTTTAGTAGAAAATCCTTCAACACCTGCATAATAAGTTAAAGTTGATCCTTTTTTTAGTTTTTCTTTATTAAAAACTCCAAAATTTAGTGCTGCATATCCATTTGACCCTACTTTTACTGCTGGTTTATCTTCTAAAATAGAATCTTCGTTTAATTGATGAGCTTTAAATTTTATACTATCGCCTACCATATTTCGCGTTTTAGCCAGTACAATTAAATTTGTTGCTTTTTCACCATAGGGAACACGGTCTGTGGTTAATAAGCGTTTTCCTTGATATTTAAAATATACATCTAAAATTTCTTTTTTGGTGGTTACTTTTAACTCTGAATTTGATACGGGATAGCTAATTCCTTTAAAAGCATATAATTGATTATCCACTATGCCTACAAGTGCAAATTTCAGGTTAACATTCCAATTTGAAATTCCTAACTTAGCTTTCATTTCTTTTGAAAAACTAACTGCTGTATTTATTTTTCCTTCACTATCGGTTTTAGTAGTTATAAAATATCTGTTTTTGTAGTAAGCACTGTCTTTGTGTGCTTTTACATGAAAATATATTCTAACCTCTTCGTTGCAAAAATTAGGAACAGTAGCTTTAACATAGTTGATTTCACCTATAAAACCAGATGTAGTTTTAGGCGTGCCGCTGGCATCTGTCCAATTGGCTTCAGTGACTGTTGGATGTACCACTTGTATTTGTTGTGATGAAGTCGATTTTTTTATTCTCGAATATTGTGTATTATTTGGGCGGGTTCTTTATAACGTTTAGTAGCTTGCTTTGTTTTTAAAATTCTTTTAAACTTGCTTCTAAGTTGTTTTTTAGCAAGTAATTTTGATAGCTGAAAAAATAGTAGAGATATAAAAAAAAGCTACTGGTGTGAGTAGCTTTTTTTGTTTTCTATTTATCTTCTAAATAACCATAGTCATATACTTTTTCTTTTATGTTCTCTCTATTTTTTAAAAAAGATTGCTTTTGGATATAATATAGATTATTAACTTTTGTGATTACGATATCAGGCAAATTTACTTCACCATTATAAGCACCCATTCCTAAACTTTTTTTGTGAAATAAAAACAAAGTGTCTTTTGATTGATAAGGAACTAGTATATCATTTAAACTTCGATCAATCAGTGAACATTCATTTTTATCAATAATTATTTCATAATCACAATTGTATTCTAAGTAATCGAACAGTTTATAATAGCTTCTGTACCAAAAATCATCAATTTTTAATTTTGAAATAGAATTGAAAAATTGTTCTTGCTTT
The DNA here is from genome assembly GCF_918731615.1 of Flavobacterium sp. CECT 9288. NCBI lineage: Bacteria > Pseudomonadati > Bacteroidota > Flavobacteriia > Flavobacteriales > Flavobacteriaceae > Flavobacterium > Flavobacterium sp. CECT 9288. Next base: position 1,925,084 of record NZ_OU957226.1, read on the forward strand.
TTTTTACATACTTTTTGGATATAATTATCTTTCCATTCATATTGATTTGAATTTTCTTCTTTTAACCCAGAGTATGTGTCTAATTTTAGCCATTTGTTGTCTTTGTATTGATACAAATCAATGTCGTGTTTATCTTTTTCTTTATTAGGACTATCAGCATTAGGAGTAGGAATTAAATACTTCTTATCAATAAAAAAAACATAGATATCAAAATATTCTTTTATTTCTTTGACACTCATTTTGTTAATAATTTTTTCCCAATTATGATGATATGTATCATTGAATTCTTTAAAATCTAAATTATTTTTAAAAAACAAAAAGTCTTTAGGGATTAAATAAGTTACTAAATTTCCAAAATCATTACCGCCTTTTGGGTCATATGTAATTCCATAATCATAAGATGTTGTAAAAAAACCGCCATTTTCGTTAGTTTTATATATATAATCATGGTTTTTAAATTTTATGAATTTATCAAAATTATATTCAATTATTAACTTATCATCAATATTTTTCTCTTGTTTATTTTTGCAAGAATACGCTACAATTAGAAGAGATATAAATAATACTTTTTTTAGGGCTTGATACATAATTTTTAAAATTTTTGTCTAAAATAACCAATAAATCCATCATGAGCAATCCCTCTTTAATTTTCGAATTAGCAATAATCCTTGTCAAACTGTCTTTTTGAGTAATCAGTTTATTATTCTTTTTATTACTTTTTCCACAGGAAATAATTAAAACTCCTAAAATGGTTAAAACTATAATTTTTCGCATTTATTTTTTATTTAAAAAAAGCTACTCGAAAGTAGCTTTAATTTTTTTTAATCAGGAAAACATTGTTTTTAAAACTTGTGTTTTGCCATTTGTTTCACTCAAATTAAACTCAGTAAGCATGTTCATGCAAAATTTTAATCCTCTGGTAAACATTCAATTTTTTCTTTTTTAAGATCGATTTCCTCAAATTTTTCATTAATTAAATCTAATTTCCAGACTTTTATCACTTTTTCATATTTTCTATTCTTATCTAGTTTGTCTATAACTATCCCAAAATATTCTCTTTTTTCACTACTATGGCATATATGTGAAAAAAATCTATTTTCACTTAAAAAACTTAAATGCTCTTCATTGTCTCTATGAGCTCCTAATACTTTTTTATCAAGAATTTTTATACTATTTTCCGAAACTTTTTTTAATAATAAAAAGTGGATAATGTTTTTATATTTCGCTAATGCAACTGAGAATTCATCAATATTTAATAAGGCTTCTTCGTCGAACTCCTTATTAGGCCCTATGAAGTTTAAAACTCTCTCTTCACGTTTTGAGGCACTTAAAGTAGAATCTACTAATAAATTCTCGTTCTCATAAGGAGTAAATTTCCCTACATTATAATTTATATTTATACCATATGTCATTAGAGATTTATTTGACTCAGATTGAAAATCAACATCATTATATATCTTTCCTATTTGATAATCTTTCTCAAGACTTACTCCCACTTTAATTTTAGAATTAGCAATAATCCTTGTCAAACTGTCTTTTTGAGTAATCAGTTTATTATTCTTTTTATTACTTTTTCCACAGGAAATAATTAAAATTCCTAAAATGGTTATAATCGTTATTTTTTTCATTTGTCTATCATTTTTTTCATTGACTAAAATAAAAATATTTCTTCATTATCATTTTAAATTAAACAAATTATATTTGAGTATTTTTATCTGGATTTATTTTAACATTTTTTTTAAGCTCTTTAATAGTTTTAAATGGTTCTACAGCAGCGCCTTGTGCTGATTTTTTGTTTCTAACTTCAAAATGCAAATGCTCCATTTTTGAAGATAAATTATTAGCATTTCCTGTTTTTCCCGTTTCACCTATTATATCTCCCGCTTTTACTTTGTCTCCAATTTTAATACGTCTTTCACTTAAATGTGCATAAAAGAAATAATATTCTTTTCCTTCATAAAAACCTTTGATTGTAATCGTTTTGCCATATGTTTCAGATACGTCAGGACCTACTCTAACTCTGACGCCATCTACACATGCATAAACTGTTGTTCCAACTGGAGCATATAAATCTAAACCTTGATGCATTCCACTATCTCTAACATTGGTTTTTAATAAATATTCACTTTCATTTGGAAGCCAACCTGAACGATACCACCCCCTTAATTCCATTTTTTTTAACGGATTATACCAAATATTCCTTGTATATTCTCCTTCATGATAATTTTCTTCTAATGCTTCGCGGACTTCCCAAACATATGTTTTACCACCAACTTTACCTATTTTTTTGCCTTTTTCGTTTATCTCATCAGCTTCTCTTAAAAATGGCTTATTGGCACGATAAGCCGCATTTGGATCGCCATAAACAGGTTCTTTATCAATATGACCTTTACCAGCTGCTTTAGGGTAATTTACTGATAAATATATATCTGTAGCAGATTTTAATTGACTTTTAGATTTGAGTAAAAACCATTTTTCTACATAATCTAATTGCTTTTCTGCGGTCATTTTCATAAGCTCAGTCCTTTTAATATTAAGACCTTCAGCAGCTTCTTTTCCAAACTGAATTAAGCCTACAAACCCCCCTTTTCTAGAATCTCTAGGATCTGCTTTAAAAGTTCCAGCAGATGGAGAAAAAGTATTTGCTGTTTCGAAAGCCATAATGTTCATTAAAGTATTCGGAGAAAAAGAGATTTCTTTTTCTTTTTCAATATTCTTACATATTTTTACAACTTTCAACCTAAACTCCTTACTCACTTTAGCACCCCAAACCAACTGTGGATCATTTTTATCAAAAACATCTCCACTATCCAACTTCGCTCCAACCTTAAACACCAGTGTTTTATCCTTAAAATGTTTTGTAGAAAATCCTTCAACACCTGCATAATAGGTTTCGGTGTCGTCTTTTTTCAAGTGGGCTGGTGCCTTTTTTTGAAAGCTTAGTTCAGTAATACCATTTGCTTTAATTGTGGATTCGTTCAAATTTTCAAGTATAGAATCGTCTTTTAAGGCATGAGCAGTGAATTTAATTTTTTCGCCTATCATATTTCTGGTATGAGCTACCATTTTTATTTTAGTAGGTGTTTTGCTATTGTAAGGTACTCTATCTGTTGGCACCAATCGCTTGCCCTTATATTCAAAATACAAGTCTAAAATTTCTTTTTTGGTGGTTACTTTTAACTCTGAATTTGATACGGGATAGCTAATTCCTTTAAAAGCATATAATTGATTATCGACTATGCCTACAAGTGCAAATTTCAGGTTAACATTCCAATTTGAAATTCCTAACTTAGCTTTCATTTCTTTTGAAAAACTAACTGCTGTATTTATTTTTCCTTCACTATCGGTTTTAGTAGTTATAAAATATCTGTTTTTGTAGTAAGCATTGTCTTTGTGTGCTTTTACATGAAAATATATTCTAACCTCTTCGTTGCAAAAATTAGGAACAGTAGCTTTAACATAGTTGATTTCGCCTATAAAACCAGATGTGGTTTTAGGCGTGCCGGTGGCATCTGTCCAATTGGCTTCAGTGACTGTTGGATGTACCACTTGTGTTTGTTGCGATGAAGTCGATTTTTTTTATTCTCGTATATTGTCTATTATTTGGGCAGGTTTTTTATAACGTTTAGTAGCTTGCTTTGTTTTGGAAATTCTTTTAAGCTTGCTTCTAAGTTGTTTTTTTAGCAAGTAATTTTGATAGCTGAAAAATAGTAGAGATATAAAAAAAGCTACTGGTGAGAGTAGCTTTAGGTTACTTTGATAAAACCTATCTTAAATTAACTTTTTTACTGACTGATTTTTTTGGATAGGTGATAATTAGTCTACAAATTTAATATCTCCTTTTATATCTTTAAGATTAATATAATATAATTTATCATCCTCATCATTAATGATTTTAGCAAATATTATTTTTTCTTTATTATTAATTACTTTTATATTCCTTAAATATCTAAATGAGAAATCTTTAGTCTCGATCTCTTTAACTAGACGCATATTTGTAATGTCGTATAATTTTATCCTGTTTTTTTGATCTGTGTAATAAGAATTTAAATCTTTTTCAGGAACAGTAAACGCGGGCTTGGGATAAATATAGATACCTATTTTAGTTAAAGCTAAATCCAAATTTAAAATTTCATAATCATAAAAAAAAGAAGAAATTGATGATGTTTCTATTATTTTTTTATTTTTTATATCATATTCTTTATTCTTACAATAATTAGCTATTCGCACGATGTTGTTTAATTCGTCTTTTGATGCATAAAAAATATTTTTAGCGTTAATTAAGTAGAAATTTTCATAAAAAAACGGAGGCTCTTCTTTAGTGTCATACTCTGAAATAATATAATCCTTAACTGCTATAGATATTAATTTTCCTTTTAGATAAAAAGCTTTAATAGTGTCTTTATTATTAATCTTTTTATTTACAACTATAGTTTCTGTAACTAAATCTTGATTTTCTACTGTATATTTTTGAATTATTTCATCTTTTTTTGTACATGAAATTAATATCATTAGAATAATATGTAATATCAATATGTTTTTTTTCATTTTTTTAAACTTTGTTACAAATGTAAATTATATCTCAATATGTATATGGTTATAATGTTGTTTTTTTTCATTATAAGGATCCAATACTTTATTCGCTCCAAGATTTTTTGCTTTGTTTCGTATATCTACATGAAATGATTCATTAAAATTTGGATGTCCTTTTTCCCCCATATGTACTTTATTTATAATGTTGATATCAAAGGCCATTCCTTTGTAATGACGACTTTTATTTGAGTGTTCAGCACCAGCAATTTCAGAAACATTAAAAGTATAATCCTTACTTAACATATACATGATATACAACATATTGGATAAAAGTTCAATTTCTCCGCCAGGAGCATTACCATAGTCACTTCGTTTCGCGTTTTTACCAGCACTTGCATCTTTTATATTATCTATTGCCATGGCTTTATCAATAACTCCTGAAACATGAGAATTTGAAAATGCAATTCTTTTTTCTTTAATAATTTTTTCAGCTAATACTTGATTTAATTTTCGAGTTTCATTATAGCTTAATGCGTAACGAATACCTTTACTTTTCATTTCTCTATATCTTGCTAATAATTCGCCCGATTGAATTATCCCATCATTATTTCCTTTATTGAAACCGTCATTTTTTGTGTCCATCCCTGAGTTATCACGATAACTTGGATTTATTTTTCCATCTAAATATTTTTTGTAAATATCAACTTTGTCGCCTTTACCAGTAGCACTTGGTGCAAAAATTACCATATAAATATCTTCTGGGCGTTGTACTTTTTTATAATTATTATATAACATAAAGTATTTTTTTACATAATCTAACTGTTCTATAGGAGATAATAATGCTAATTTTTGTTTATATTTATTTATTTCATCTGTAGTAATTGCATCTAATCTATCTTTGTTTTCTGTTAATCCCCTTTCTTGTAAAATTAATGATTTAATAGGAGCTGTTGTAAACTGAACCAATCCAACAGGTTTGCCTTTTACTAAATTTGGATTTTTTTTATGTGCTTCTTTGGAATAAGGTTGATTGTTATTGATTATTACTGAACTACTGAATGTTTCACCAGTTTCTACAGACATACTTATCATCATAGCGTCTGCCATTTCATATTTTCTAGATTCTCCCCATAATTCGGCACAAATTTTTAATAGTTTCAACCTAAATTCCTTACTCACTTTATCTCCCCAAACCAACTGCGGATCATTTGCATCCATAAGATAAGTATCCCACTTCGCACCAACTTCAAGCACTAAAGTTTTATCCTTAAAATGTTTTGTAGAAAATCCTTCAACACCTGCATAATAAGTTAAAGTTGATCCTTTTTTTAGTTTTTCTTTATTAAAAACGACAAAATTTAGTGCTGCATATCCATTTGACCCTATTTTTACGGCTGGTTTATCTTCTAAAATAGAATCTTCGTTTAATTGATGAGCTATAAATTTTATACTATCGCCTACCATATTTCGCGTTTTAGCCAATACAATTAAGTTTGTTGTTTTTTCGCCATAGGGAACACGGTCTGCGGTCAATAAGCGTTTTCCTTGATATTTAAAATATACATCTAAAATTTCTTTTTTGGTGGTTACTTTTAACTCAGCATTTGATACGGGATAGCTAATTCCTTTAAAAGCATATAATTGATTATCGACTACGCCTACAAGTGCAAATTTCAGGTTAACATTCCAATTTGAAATTCCTAACTTAGCTTTCATTTCTTTTGAAAAACTAACTGCTGTATTTATTTTTCCTTCACTATCGGTTTTAGTAGTTATAAAATATCTGTTTTTGTAGTAAGTACTGTCTTTGTGTGCTTTTACATGAAAATATATTCTAACCTCTTCGTTGCAAAAATTAGGAACAGTAGCTTTAACATAGTTGATTTCGCCTATAAAACCAGATGTGGTTTTAGGCGTGCCGCTGGCATCTGTCCAATTGGCTTCAGTGACTGTTGGATGTACCACTTGTATTTGTTGCGATGAAGTCGATTTTTTGCCTTCGCGGGTGTTGCTGTAGGCTTCAACCCAATATTTGCCTTCTGTTAAAGGCAAATTAAATGTGGCTTTTGTTCCTTTTGCAAAAGGTTGTTTTGTTGTGGGGTTCTCTTTGTTAAATTCTTGAAGTTCTTTTTCATTATACAACACCCATTTTACGTTATTCATTTCTTCTGTAGTGGCTGGATTAAATAAAAATTCAGTGGCCTTATATTCTACTTGTTGTAATTTTTCTAACTTTAAATAAATGTTATCTTTCCTAAAGTTTTTAGTTATACTTATTTTTTTGACATAATTTTCTTTTACTTTAAAATCAACTTTTCCATTAATCGGATACTGACCGTTACTTGTAACAATAACAGTATAAGTGCCTAATTTTGGTAACGATACATTAAATAAACCATTTTCAGACAATGGTTTAATTTCAGAAATAGAAACAAATTTATCTTTTGCTTTATGTTCAATTTGATAAAATAATTGTAAAGGATTTTTTGGTTTAGCAGCTTTATTTGCTTTTAATTTTACTGCAAATTGTTTTGCCTCTGTAAATGGTCGGGCATAGCTAGCACTAAAATTTGTTGGGGCAATAATTTCAATTTCTGGTTTTATGATGTTGATATCAACATAAGCAGAATGTTTTTTATCTTTAATAGCGTCTGTTTTTTCTCCATAAGCTTCAATGATATAGTTCCCTAGTTTTTCAAAATTATAACTAAAATTAGGGCCTTCGTTTACAAAAGTTTTTTCTTTTTTGTTGTTCAAGTAAACCACCCAATTGATGTTCTCTTTGGCAAACTTTCTTTGATTTACTAATTTTTCGTTTAAGCCAAATTCTAAACTTTCGCCTAGTATAAAGGTTTTAGCCGATGTGTTTTTAATAAATACCGCACCTTTGTTGACACCAGCTCCTATATCATCTTTCGCACTTAATTCCTTTAAGAAAGCATAAACATTTTGTGCACCTAAATTGGCATACATTTTATCTGGACTCAAATTTGGATATACTTTAGTTTTGGTGAAAAATGTTATGCTGTTGGGCAATTCGGTTAAGCCTTCTACTTCTCTTAGTAATAAAAATAATTCGTCGTATTGCTCAAAAAGGTTGGCAATATTGACTTGTTCATTTTTTAATTCTTTTAAAATAGTGTTCCAGTAATTCTTAGACCCAAGACTAATTTGGTCATTCAAAATTTTGGATTCTATGGCAGCAATCATTTTTAATCGAATGTTGTCCCAATGAAAGGTTGCTGTTTCACCTCCAAGGGGTTTCAATTCGTTGTACATTAAATTAAAGCGGGGATCATTTTTGTAATCAGCAATAGAAGCGCCTTTTTCTAATTTATCTAATACATCGGACCAATACTTTATGGCTTCTGTATCGTTATTTTTTATGGCGTTATTTAATTGGTTTTGCACCCCTTTTTTCACCTCATTGATAGTAGGTGCTAGATTGTTTTCTTTTAAGTGTTGTGGCAAACGAACACTTTCTTGAGTGCCTACATTAGCATAAGGTTGCGGAGCGATACTAGTGATCCCTTTGTTCGTCGTGTCGTTTTCGACTTCCGAAATCGGAGGAGTAGTGTTGACTGATGTGAGAGAACGCATTGCCGTTTTATCAGTGGTATCAGTAACGCCTCCTCCGTCTGGAAGACTTGAAGTTGCATTTTTTACTTGGCCAACAGCTACTGTTGAGCTAGTAGTATTATTTTTGATAGAATCCCCATTAGCCGAAGGAGTAGTGCCAGTGGATAGTGCTGTTTTTTCGATGGTTGCAGCAGTGTTATCGATGGCGCCTCCTTCGGTTGAGGAATTAGGATCGTTTGTAATAGTATTGTGCAGTTGTTGTTCCTGCCATATTTGTACTATATCTTTTTGTTGGCTCATTTCTTTAGAGACTTTGGCCAACTCTTTTATGAAGACATTGGTTAAATGTTCAGCGCTTTTTATATCAGCACTATTTTGTATTGAAAGATTGAAATTATGAATTACATTTTTACTCATCGCTAGGTGTTTTTCTGAGTGTAAAAGTAATGTCAAAGTTTGTCTTTTTTTGTATTTCAAACTGCTTGTATTCAGTAGTTTCAGTAGGTTTTGTTTTTGCTGAAACTACTGAATTCACAGGGCCTTTTTTTGTTCTTTTTGTATGCTTCTGTGCTACTTTTACACCCTCAAAAAAGGAATTGGCGGGCACTCTTAATTTGTTGTTTCTCCTGCATTTTTTCTAAAATCACATACTACATTATATAGTAATCACCTTAAAAACAATAGTCCCTATGAATTTTTTATTATCGATAGGCATAAGAGAAAAGCCTAAAAAAACCTGACAAGAGTAGCTTTCGTTTTTATGAAGCCATTATTTGAACAGGCTCATAGAAAATCAAGTTCCGCTCTATAACAGTCATTATGGATCTAATGCAAATTCTCCTTTGTTTGAAAAAACAAAGGATGGAATGAAATCACAATCTAAACCTTATTACTATAATTTAAAAACAAACAAAATATGGCATTACAAACATTAACTACCATTAAGAACTGGTTTACAACCGGTCTAAAACCCACTCAAACTCAGTTTTGGGATACTTGGGATTCGTTCAGACACAAAAACGAAAAAGTGCCTGTGGAAGAAGTAGATGGGATCGATCAATTATTGGATCAACTGCCTCCCAAGACAATTTATAAAACGGGTCAGTTGCTTATTTTTAAAAACCCCGATAACGTATTAGATTCGACTATACTTGAACCCAACGATACCGTAATAGGACATGTAGAAGGAGAGTTTTTGAATTCAGGAACTTATTATGGCGGCGATCCGATGTTGTTGAGTAGTTACACTCAATCCAATAATCAAGTAGGGCGAATTATAGCCTTCAATTCTTACGATCAATACAATGGTGACGTAATTACTTATGAACTTAATGATGAAGTATTGCAAAGGGCATACAGCTGTGGCGCCTATAATGGAGTTTATATTATGTATAAAAGACCAGGCGATCTCGATTTTTTGAGTGCATGGCCTAGTGGTACCTACCCTCAAGCATGGGTTACATGGCTTGAATTAACTCCAGGTACTATTATTAAATTAACAGATACTATTGGCGGTTTGGACGATTCAGAAGAATATATAGTGCCAGAATTAGCGAAAACAAGATAAAACATTAAAAAGAAATAATCAATATGAAAAACTTCATCAAAAAATACTGGATTTTAATTGGGATGATTGCGGCTTTTACTTTGGAGCACACATTTGACATTCTCAACGGTTTAGGGTTTTCAACCCTGCAAATAAAATTTGTAGAAGGACTTGGAGCACTTATTTACGGATATTTTTTTACGAGTAAATACAACGCTAAAAAACTTTCAAAACAATTTTAAAACAGCAAAAAGAACCTTCAATGTCTTATCGATTCACAAGTGTCTTGTATGGCTTTTTTTGTAGCACTATTCATCGATGGATTTTGTGGGTTGAGTATGGGAAAGGTATCTCTGCGGTCTTATTTTTAATTCATTAAGTGCATTTTGTCATGCGATGTAGGTTATTCGTAAAGATAGGCAAGTCTAATGTAGGTTCTGGGTTTGGGTCATGGTCGTTTTGTAATTTAATTTGCCAAAATGAGAATTACTAAGGTTTAAATATTTGTTAAACAGTGTTTAAATAGTAAAAGCAGCGATTATATCTATGGGCTTTGAATTATTGCAATAATGGTTTGATTTTTAGTAAACTAATTTCTGTTGAAACTACTGTATACACAAGTGTTTGTTTTGTATTCATTATGTTTCTCTGTTTTATTTTTAACATTCTACATTTATTTTTTAAAAGTTAAATAGGGTTAAAAAAATATTATTTTTTTAAACAGTAAGGAAGTTTTGTAGGTTTTTATGTTACTATTTGGTACCAGTTTTGTTCTAATAGTGTCATTATAACATTTATTCAAATTCATCATTGTTTCAAGAATCAAAGAATTGAGTGGATATGGGGTCTGTAACTTAAAGCAAACAAAATATGGCATTACAAAAATTAAGTACTGTAAAGAACTGGTTTGAGATCAGTTTTAAATCTACTCAAAATCAGTTTTGGGGCACTTGGGATTCGTTCAGGGACAAAGACGAAAAAGTAGCCGTCGCTATGGTTGAGGGGATGTATGAAGTATCGTGTCAATTGTCTCCGAAGGCAATTTATAAATCGGGACAGTTGTTTCTGTTAAAACACCCTGATAACGGATTAGATACTACTATACTTGAACCTAATGATACCGTAATTGGGTATGTAGGGGGAGCGTTTTTGAATGCAAGAACCTATTATGGTGGTGATCCAATGCTATTGACTAGTTACATACAACCAGAGGTTTTGCCCACCGCTTTTGCTTTTTATTACAAAAATACCCAGCGAAGTTTGATTATGGCTAACAATGAGGTGCTAGTGAGTTCATACGTTTATCGAGATGTAGCGCAAAAAATAATATACGAAAGCCATTTGGGTACCGTTGAAGATGCACAAAGAGTGATTTTGTTGGATCCTAATACAGAAGAGGAACTAGTAGCACTAACTTATGATCCCTCTTTATTTGAGAATTTTCCAGATTTGAATGACTTCACGATAGACTTGATAAAACAAGAAAATGATGTGTTCTTGAATATTGATATTGACAAGGATGTGTTTATGAATTATAATGGAAAACAGACCACTTTTTCTTTTTATACCGACTTTAGAAAATCTGATTACTGCCTTGTTTTGTATGTTCAAATTACGGACAATACTACTAGAGAAATATACAATTTGCCCTTATTTACTGCGGTGTTATTTCCTGAAAATATTTTATAAAAAAATGAAAAAACTACTTATAGTATGCATTTTAGCCATTGGGATGATGGCGAATGCGCAGGCTCCTCAACTTATTGCGAAACCCTTAAAATTAACCTCGGTTGGTAAAGGAACCGCTGCCGATAGCGTGTTGGTTCTTGGCGCCGATAAAATTATGAAATTTGTGCCTAGGAGTGCTTTTGGAGGTGGCTCAGGAACCGATAAAAGCTTTCAGGAAATTTTAAATCAACCATGGGACAATTTTATACATACTTTTAGTGGTGGATTGAAATTTGAAAATCCATACGCTTCAGTACTTGCATATCGCGACGGGATAATAATTGAAAGGACTAATTTGACTAGTACCCCAACTAAAGCGGAATTATTTTCAGAGGGAATAGCTTTTACAGATTCATTTGGAAATAGAAGTTATACCAAATACCCAAACAACGCTGCAATTGACAAAACTTTTGCGGTTTCTGTTAATGGAAATTACGCAGATGCAAACGGAAATATTACCATAAATTCAAGTCCCTATTGGGTTTATACAGCTATATTGTCGCAAAATGGTACTAACGCGCCAGTAGCTACAGTCTTGGAAAATACCTTTGGAGACACAGTAACATGGACAAGGCTGTCCAGCGGGCAATATAGGGGCAGCTTCAGTAATGCTTCTTTTCAGTTATCAAAGTTTTTTGCCGTTGTTGGAAGACAAAATATAAATACACTTACTAGATTAGATATTTTTGGTGATTCATCAATTTTTTTAGGAACAGCCACTGTCTCAGGTGCTCAAACTACTTCATTTTCTGATAATCTGATGTTTAACACCTGCATTGAAATAAGAGTTTACAAATAATTTTAAAATTATAATCAATGAAAAACTTCATCAAAAAATACTGGATTTTAATAGGGATGATTGTGGCTTTTACATTGGAGCACACATTTGACATCCTAAACGGTTTCGGGCTTTCGGCGCTGCAAATAAAATTTGTCGAAGGACTTGGAGCCCTTATTTACGGGTATTTCTTTACCAGTAAATACAACGCCAAAAAACTTTCAAAACAATTGTAAAACAACAAAAAGAACCTTCAATGTCTTATCGATTCACAAGTGTCGTCTATGGGCATTTTTTGCTTAACTGTTCAGTTTTCAGAAGCCGAAAAATGGATGAAAGTTACGGCGTTCTTGATTACCGTCGGCTTCACTATTCATCGATGGATATTGATGGTTAAAAACAAAAAGCCATGAATCTTCATTTAAAATATAAATCGCTTTTAGATAAGAATAAAATTAACACGCCTCTAAGAACTGCACATTTTATGGCGCAATTAGAACACGAGAGCGGTTTAGTTGCAAGGCGAGAAAATTTATTTTTTACATCTGTGGACAGGCTTAGAAGTACTTTCAAAACACCATTTAAGAATATAACAGACTCGTTTGTTCGTTCTTTTTTACACAACCCCCAGCATTGCGCAAACTATGTATATGCTAATCGTGGAGGCAATGGCGACCAAGCATCTGGAGACGGTTTTAAATTTCGTGGTGGTGGCTTTTTGCAAAACATATTCCGTAACGGTTACGAGTTTTTAAAAGTCAAAACAGGGATTGATTTCGTTTCTAATCCTGATTTAATTCTTGTTGAGGCAAACGCAATGATTTGCGCCATTTTATTTTGGAACGAAAACGACTTAAACAAATATGCTGACCTAGATGATTTAGACGCTGTTAGTGATGCCATTAATTAAGGTCGCCAAACAGAACGCTATGGAGATTCTAATGGGTACGCCCACAGAAAAGAGTACTTACAAAAATGAAAAACAATTTAAAAAACAAACAAATATGGCATTACAAACATTAAATACTATAAAAGAATGGTTTAAAACCGGTCTAAAACCCAGTCAAACTCAATTTTGGGACACTTGGGATTCGTTCAGGCACAAAAACGACAAAGTGCCTGTGACAGAGGTCGAAGGATTGGATGAGATCATCGATTCGAAAGCGGATAAGATGATTTTGGATAATCATTTAACAGACGATGCTGCTCACGCTGATTTGTTTAATGATAAAGAAGATAAAACCCAAAAAGGCGCACCCGATGGTTACGCTCCATTGGATGAATTTACCAAATTGGCAGCGCAATATTTGAACATTGTAAACGACTTGGTTACGGGTGGTGCTGAATCGCTTTTGAGCGCGGAACAAGGAAAGGTTTTGCAAATGCAAGTTAACGCCATCAACAACTTGCTTACTTCTGATAACGTGAATTTAGACACGCTACAGGAGTTGGTAGACGCTGTCGAAACGGTTCAAGCATCACTAAGTACAATCTTAGTAAACGACCTTACTACTGGTGGAATGACCAAGGCTTTAACGGCTGAGATGGGGAAAAAACTGGATGCAGTAAAAGTTGATAAAAGCGAGAGTGACTATCTAAGTATTGTTCCAGATGAGAATGGATTTGTTACCGGTATAGCAAGTACAAAATCAACTTTTGTCATAAGTGCTGCTCCAAATGGTGCTTTCTTAACTAGTATATCATTTGCTAATGGATTTCAACCTTATAATGGAAAAATATTTACCTTAATAAATAAGCTAAATGAACCTTTGGCTTTGGAAGGACCCGCTATGCCTTCATCAGGTTATGTTCGTGTTCAAGGTATTGAAAGCGGAACTCATGAAGTTAAAAAAGGAGTAACAATAAGTTTTGTATATGACTCAAGCAATATTTCCGATCCTGTTTTAAGACAAATAGGAGTACCTGTATTAGAAAGCTTTGCTGCAAAAGCAAATAAAGAAACAGTTGTAGATACTCATGCGTCAATTGCTGTTACTCTTAATGCTAATTATTTCTCTAGAAATAAATGCGTTCTTTTTACTAATGCTAATCCTATAGTTCTAACAGTCCCTACGAATGCTTTGGAGCCATTGCCCATAGGTAGTGAGTTAGACTTTGTACAACAAGGTGATGGTACAGTTACAGTTGGGGGTGCAGGAATAACTTTTGTTACAAACTTATCTTTGTCTTCTGTCAAAGGTGAAACAAGAAGGTTGAGGAAAATAGCCATAGATACTTGGACGGTAGAAGGCAATGCTCTAAATGATTCTCAAATTGAAATAGGAGCGAATGCAATAGTAAATTATTCTTGGAATGGCAAAACCATTCTATTTACAGCTAATTGTACCATTACGGTTCCTGCAACTCTTTTATCACAATATGGATTTGTATTTAGAACATTAGCAGGAGTTACAGTGACTTGGGCTATTACAGCACCATTTACTTGGGAAACAACGCCGTCTACAACACCTGAGAAAACAACAGGTAGTCTTATGAGAAGAGGTAACACAAATACAATTTTATTAGACTTTTAGACTATGCAAACTTTTAAGAAATTTTATTTTGGAAGGCAGAAATTAAAACCAAACACCTTTATAGGTGGTATTGGTAGTATAATAAATACACCAGCTTTGTTGGCTGCTAGATTGGGTATTAATGTAAATAGGATTAAGTCGTTTAAGATTAAAGGGGTAGATATAGAATGTGCGGTTGTTGGTGGTAGTTATACAATGCCAATGGATGCTTGGTCAGGAAATACAACAGGTATCACATATTTTGATGATATTGAAGGAAAGTGTACATCTCTTCAGCCCCACCCGTTTAGGTCAAACAATAATACAATATTAAGAGCATTCTTCCCAAAATGCACTCAAGTTCTTAGGCAAACTTTCCAAGGTGCTGGTGTGATAAAAGTTATTTATATGCCTTTGTTAACGACTATACCTGAGCAAAATAATATATTTGCAACAGGATCAAGACCTACTATATATTTAAACCCCTTTTTAGCAACTTCTAATACTGGAGGTGAAGATGCGCAGGTTGCATATGCAAGAAGTGTAGGTTCTATCATTCGATATGTCACCAACTTCACTCCACCAAACAATATCTCCAACCTATCGTTAGGAGTAATATATAATACAGCAGTACAACTCAATTTTACTCCACCAAGTAGTGTAAACGGAATTGATTTTTATGAGGTGTATGTTGATGGGAAATATAATAACGATACAAGAGATTTTTTAGCTACAGGTTTATTACCAAGCACTTCTTATAGAATAAAAATAAGAGCAGTAGATATGTTCTACAACAAAGGTGATTTTTCTAATGAAATAACAGTTACAACTTTAGCGTCAAATGATTTCATATCAACTTGGAAAACAGACAACATTTCTACTGGCTCTTCATCTACTACACAGATTAAATTACCACTTGTTAGTAGTGGGAGTTACAATTTTACTGTAGATTGGGGAGATGGAACACAAAACATTATAACAGCTTGGAATCAAGTAGATACTGTTCATACTTATTCAGCAATTGGAACTTACACTGTTAGAATAAATGGAGTGTGTAATGGATGGTATTTTGGGAATTCTGGCGATAGATTAAAATTACTTTCAATAGTAGATTGGGGTAGATTACAACTATCTAATGGTAATGTTTTTCATGGTTGTTCCAATTTAAGTCTTCAAAATGTTCAGGGGTTTTTAGATTTACATTATGTTACTTCTATGTCCAGTTTTTTTGGTGGTTGTTCTTCAATTACAACAATTAATAATGTAAATAGCTGGCCAGTAGGAAATGTTCAGGGGATGAATAATGTGTTTTCTGGAGCTACATCTTTTAACCAAAATATTGGAGGATGGAATACTTCTGCAGTAATAGATATGTCTTCTATATTCTCCAGTGCTTGGAACTTTAACAATGGAGGTAGTCCAAGTATTGGAAACTGGAATACTTCAAATGTTATTACTATGGCTAATATGTTTCAAAATTGCGCTTTTAATCAAAATATAAGCAACTGGAACACATCAAAAGTTACAAGTATGGCAGGAATGTTTTATAAGTCATCTACAGCTGGAGGGTTTAACAATGGGCTAGCTTCGGGTGTTGCTGGTGATATGTTTTGGGATATGTCAAAAGTAACAAACGTATCACAAATGTTTCAAAATGCTAGTGATTTTAACCAAAACTTAGGAGTTCTAAACTTGTCGTTATGTACTAATTTTACTAGTATGTTTAATGGAGCAACAAAATTTAATAATGGAGGCTCTATAGAAATCAACAATTGGACTTTGAATACAACGAGTCCAGTAACAATGAATTCGATGTTTTTAAACGCAACAGTATTTAACCAACCAATAGGTAATTGGAATATAATAAATGTTACAAGTACGGCTTCTATGTTTCAAGGGGCTACAAACTTTAATAATGGATTAGCTTCAGGAGTAGCAGGGAATATGTTTTGGAACTTTAGAAATGTTACGAGCACTAGTGCAATGTTTTTCAATAGTACCTCTTTTGAACAAAATTTAGGAGCAGTTAATATGTCTAAAAACACAGTTCTTACGGATATGTTTAATGGAGCAACAAAATTTAATAATGGAGGCTCTATAGACATCAACAATTGGACTTTGAATACAACGAGTCCAGTAACAATGAATTCGATGTTTTTAAACGCAACGGTATTTAACCAATCAATAGGAAATTGGAATACAATAAAGGTTACAACTACAGCATCTATGTTTTCTGGAGCAAGTGCTTTTAATAACGGACTTACTTCTGGAGTAGCTGGAAATATGTTGTGGAATTTACAAGAAGCGACAACCGTTAATAATATGTTTTTAAATGCTACTTCATTAAATCAAAATCTTGGTGCTCTAAATCTACCATTATGTACAAACTTTACTAGTATGTTTCAAAACGCTAGTAAATTCAATAATGGAGGTTCTACTGATATAAACAATTGGACATTAAATACGACTGGTTCTATTTTAATGAATAACATGTTTTTTGGAGCAATTTTATTTAATCAAAATATGGGGTCTTGGAATACTTCTAAAGTAACTAGTATGACAGCAATGTTTGCAAGCGCTTTAGCTTTTGATAATGGTGGAAGTGATAGTATAAACAACTGGAATACGGCTAACGTTACATCTATGACCAGTATGTTTTCAAATTGTGCCTTTAATAAGCCAGTTGGAAATTGGAATGTCTCTAAAGTTACGACTACGCAAGATATGTTTAGAAGAACATTAACAGTTGGTTCGTTTAACCAGAATATTAGCTCTTGGAATATGTCAGCAGTTACAAACTCTTCTGGAATGTTTGCAAATTTATTAGTCTTTAATAATGGATTAGCTTCAGGTGTTGCTGGAGATATGTTGTGGAATTTGTCAAATGTTACAAATTGTAATACTATGTTTTTTAATGCAACTTCTTTTAATCAAAATTTAGGGATACTAAATATGTCTAAAAATGTATCATTCTCAGATATGTTTAATGGAGCGAACAAGTTTAACAATGGAGGTTCTGCTGATATTAATAACTGGGTTTTAAATACAACTGGCACTTTATCACTTGCAGGAGCATTTAAGAACTGCACTTTATTTAATCAACCTCTAAATAATTGGAATGTGAGTAAAGTAACTTCAATGAATCAGACATTTAATGGAGCAGCAGCTTTTGACCAAAATATTGGTAGTTGGAATGTATCAAGTGTTACAGATTTTACAAACTTTATGCTTAGTAAAACTCCAGTAACATTCTCTGCAGCAAACTTAGATGCAATTTATAATGGATGGAGTTCAAGACCAGTAAAAACACCAATTACTATTTCATTTGGTACAGCAAAACATTCAACTGCAAGTTCAGCGGGTAAAGATATTTTGATAATGACACCAAATAATTGGACGATAGGAGACGGAGGATCTATTGATGGCATTGCTAATACATATATCGGAGGAATAGGTAGTACGATTAATACTCCAGCTTTACTGGCTACAAAACTAGGCATTAGTACAAACAGAATAGAAAACTTTAGTGTTACAGGTTCGGATGTAGAATGTATAGTCATCGGAGGAAGTTATACTGGAGCTTCTCTGGGGTTTAATAATGATTCAACTATAATGTATTTTGATGACAGAGAAGGATTGATCACTGCTTTTGGTTATAGGTTCATTCGTTCTGCCCCAAATATGTTATGGGTAAATTTTCCAAATGTAACTTCTTTAAGTGACGAGTGTTTTCTAGGTTCTCATAAGTTAAGAGAATTGATATTACCTAAACTTACCGCATGGACTGGAGGGTATTGTGGTTGTAGGATTATGAACTCATTAAAAGTATTTAAAGCCCCATTACTAACCACTTTTAATTTTACTTCATCACAAGAAATATTTCAATCTTTGCCAAGTTTAAAAACAATTATTATTCCTAAACAAAAGAGTTTAGGGGCTTCTTCATTAAGGGAGTCTCAAGTATTTTCTGGAAGCACTTTGATTAGTGGGTCTAGATTGGTAATTGACCCTTTTGTGCAAACATCTAACTCAGGAGGATTGGAAGGTGATGTATCTTTTTTTCTGAGCAACGGGGGAATAGTAAGTTTTACGTATAACGAAAATCTACCAGATCCAATTACAGACTTATCAACAGTCAAAATTTACAATACATCGGTACAACTAAATTTTACTACTCCAACAGCAGTAAATGGTATTGATTTTTATGAAGTTTATGTTAATGGTGAATTAAGCAAAGAAATCAAAAACAGTGGTGAATTTATCACGGGATTAACTCCTGCTACGAATTACAATATTACCGTATTAGCGGTGGATGTTTTTTATAATAAATCTGCTTTTAGTAATGCTGTAAATTTTACAACTACGAATAAAACAGCTACCGATACTGATGCTATTGCTTATATAAATGCTTCATCCAATTCTTTTTATCAAGACATTATTGATGATATGTTTATAGGATTGAAAAATCAAAATTTATATACAAAAATCCAAGCCTTTTACCCATTTCTGGGCACAACCCAAGCGCAGCACAAATGGAACGCTAAAAACCCACTAGACACCAATGCGGCCTTTAGATTACAATTCTTTGGTGGAGCAACACATAGTAATTTAGGCTATCAATGTAATGGTACGAATGCTTATGCTAATAGTTTTTTTGCGGTCAACCTTAATGCTAATATTAATTCTTTTGGTGCTACGATTGTTTGCGGTACAAACAACGCGAATTCCGGTTCAGATGTAACAGAGATGGGATCTACAAATCCAGCTTCTGCAACAAATATGTTTAGGCTTGCCGTCAGACAAAGCAACACTAGCAAGCTATCTTATTTTTCTTCCTACAATCAGGCAAATGGAGCATTTTTTACAAATAATGTTGATTGTAGAGGTGTTTTTACTGGTCTTCGTAATTCCATAAGTGAAAATAAATTATTCATAAATAAAACATTAAAAGCAAGTGGAACAGGCGGTGGCACTGCATCAACAGGTGGGATATATATTGGGGCATCAAATCAAAGTAGTAGTCCTTTTGGTTACTCCAATCAACGCATCCAATTCACCGCCATACACGAAGGGCTTCCGGATGCAGAAGTAGTAGCCTTGCATACAATAATAGATAATTTCGAAGCAGCCATTGGACGTAAAACTTGGTAATATAAAAAAACAATACATCATGATACAATTAAAAACACCCTATACACACACATCGAAAGAGCCATTCCAATTACAGGAACCCTACAAATAGAAATAGCCTCATGGAACGTAATACAGGACGCTACAATATATGAAATAGAAGATTTCATTGTAGATGAAAATGGAGCAAAGAGATTAATAAACTCAAGACAAAAAAGAGTAAAAAACTCAGAGATAAATCAACTTGCTCAGATTGTTGAGCTTGATGGAGATTTTGATGGAATGTCAAAAACAGAATCTGATTGGGAAAAAGCTAAAAAAGGGTTATTACTATTCGTGCAAAATGATCTAGTTGATTCTGAACGCACCATTTATGGTCAACTACCTAATGATTGGGAGTTATGCTAGAATTCCTTTTATTCATAATCGCTTACCTCTTGTATCTACCACTTACGCTAATCAATTTCCTTTTGGTACGCAACAAAGGCTATTTCAGAGATTCTGCTGTTACGTTAGACAAATTAGCCAACAGAGAATTTAGAACACTTTGGAACAAAACACTAATCAAATGGGATGGTTATGATTTTGGAAACAGTAATGAAACTATTTCAAATGTTGTGGGTAAAAATATTCAAAACGAAACCCTAACCACAACAGGAAAAGCCCTCGTTTTTATACTAACCAAAAAGCATTGTTTGGATGCGATAGACTGGAAGGTATAGAATTATTTTAAACCCAATAATAGCCTAAACATTACATGGACAACTTATGTGAATAAATGGGGCTGAGGTTAGTGTTAAGCGTTTTTCTGAAACTCGATTTTATTGTCAGAAGGTATTCTTGAAATTCTACTTGATCAATAAAACTCCCAATTTTTCGATAAAAAAGAAAGACTCATTGTCCTTTAGAATAAAAATCAGCTTAATTATTGGTTGATGGTTTCGTGCAAGCTTGTTTAGGGGTTTAATCAGAATTTATTCTCACTCACGCGACTTATAGGATTTCGCTTTTTTATTCTTCTAACGACACACAGCAATCATCATCTAATTCACTTTTGTCCAAAACAATAAAATATTGAATTCGTAGAAATTAACAATTTAAAAACAAATAAATATGGCATTACAAACATTAAATACTATAAAGGACTGGTTTAAAACCGGTCTAAAACCCAGTCAAACTCAGTTTTGGGACACTTGGGATTCTTTTAGGCATAAAGATGAAAAGATTCCAATCACCGCAATTGATGACATTGAAAATATTTTAGCTGAGAAAGCAGACCAGGAGGCTTTGCAAAATCACTTAACCAATCCAGATGCACATGCTGACTTGTTTGGCCAAATCAAAACAACCGGGCGTTTCTTAATCAACAGAAACAACCTTATGTTTTTTGCGGACGAACCCCTAACTGGCGACACGGTAACGGGAATGGTTGAGAGTGAATATCTCAATGCTGGCACTTTTTACGGTGGTAATTTTGAACTGCTTAGTAGTTATGTTGATCCTGATAGTACCGAAGGTGCCCTTTTTAATATCTCAAATGTTATTGCAGGAACAAGTGTAACATTTAGTGTTGTCGCTGGAACCGATAAAACAATTCAATATTACATAGCTCATTACTCGCAATTAGGGGAATTCATTAGCGTCACGGTTTTCAGTTTAGATCAACTATCGTTTAACGATTTGCAAGAAATTGAAGAGTACACTTATTTCTATAACGCACCTGGAGAGGGTCAAATTAGTATAGAAGATCTTAATGAAGAAAGTATATCTAATCTTTATGTTATTCCGAATTAGAAAATTAATATTAACTAAATTTTTATAAATATGTCAAAACAGGTAATTGGAAAGAAATTAAGACTAATGAACGTTCCTGTAGCTACAGAGATAGAGCAAGGAACGGCACAGCAATTAGTAATCACTCCAGAGGGGAAAGTGAGAAAAAAAACTATTGATCAAGAATCTAGGGATTTTTTGCTTTATAATTTTATGGTGGGTGATCTTATGGTAGATGGTCATTTTCACTTTCTAAAAATAATGGCTTCGGAATTTGAATATCTAATTTCAAGCTTTCGAAATAACATTACAAAAACGACTAGTTCTGATTCGGGTCATACACACGAGCTGACTATTCGTTTCGACCCTTCTTTAAATTCCTTTGTTGTTTTAGCTCTTTCATCAGCTGGAGATAATGTTGATCACTTATTTAAATTAATTGCTATCAACGCGCCTAATCAGCCTAGTGGCTATAGCGGAGCTGTTTCAATAAACCATCAAAACGAGATCATTTTTATTAACGGAATTTTGACTAATATTTCATTGCTAGATCCGCCGCCTGTCGTAGGAGATTAATATGCGGTTAACTTCATCGGGAGGACGTGAAATAAAAAAAGTCCTCCAACAATTAAAAACTTTCTCACGGTAATTTAATTAAGCATAAAGCCACAGCGTTGGAGGACATAAGTCTTCTAATGCTGGCTTTGCTATTTTAATTTATGATGTGAGAGGTGCAAATATAATCAATCAAAAATCGAAATGAACAAGTATCATCAAATCTTAAAGAAAATCCTTGATAAAGGTAAAGTTCAAAAAAATAAAAGAACAATATAGAAGGCACAAAGCAGCTGTTAAACAGCGAATCGGTTAAGCCAGCTTTCAATGTTGGTTAAACCTAATAATAGCCTCAATATTACATTGACAACTTATGTAAATAAAATAAGTTGAGGTTCGCGTTAAGAGTTTTTCAAAGCCAACACAGATGCTGATTTATCACTTATACTATTGCGTCAAAGGCTATCAGAGCATTTAGTGCTCTTGTAGGTTTTGGCGCATTTTTATTTAAAAACAGATGTTGTTTAATTAGAAAAATAGTAGTGATCACAACCCTTATGGTTAATAGTTTTTATGATTGCTTTTTGTTAGTGTATTTTGTTGTTCTACAAGATTTTGTAAAGGTTTTTGTTTTACTGAAACTACTGAAAACAGGCGTCTTGTTTTTCTTTTTTTATGGTTTTCTGCATTATTTTTACACCCTCCAATAGCCACTATTACTACTTAAAAACAGACATAATAGTGCTATTCGTTCTCAGAAGATTTTCGAGAATTATCACCTCAATTTTAGAGGTCTCCCATACTAATCTTAATCAATAACTAAATAGTAAATAATCATGGATATTACACCAAGAGACTTAGGCGAAACACCTAAAACAGCAGACATGAGCAACTTTAAAAATCCTTTGCGACAGCCTTTAGAAGGAAACATTTTTATAGAGAGTTTTATGATTACGCCTTTAACTACATCCGAAAAAAATGAAGATTTGGCCGAAGTCATAAAAAGAGAAAGTAGAGATAGTGCGATTTAAAATTTGACCATCGGCTATTTCTTCCGGTTTTGAGAATAGAACCCGAACAACATAGATTTTAAATGGTTAAAAAAAACAATTTTTTATATAAAAACGAGTAAAAATCTCTCCCCTCTGTGTTGAATTGTTCGTCTGCTTAGTGGACAGTCATAATTTAATCGAACTATCCGTAACTCATACCAATATTCAAGGTATTGAAAATATACTTTGCGTCTTTGTGGCTTTGCGTGAAGCTGGACTCGCAAAGTCTCAGAGTGCAGAAATGCTAAAGTCTGTGAAAAAGAGACAGTCAATTTATGCTATGAAATGGCACAACTAAGGATAATTTCAAAAGCCTAATTTTTAATCATTGTAAAAACACAAAATAAGTAAAGCCTAAAAAAATGCCAAACGAAACAATAGAAAAACTAAAAGAAAAATACGGTAGCGTATTAAAACTTACTTCTGAGGACCAATTAACAAACGTTTATTGCAGAAAACCATCGTTCACTACATTTTTAAACTATCAAGATAAATACAAAGACAATCCACATGAAGCGATATTGTTTTTGTTTCAAGAATGTGTATTGGATAAAGAGATCTATGATGATGAATTCATGCTTTCGGCAGGGAATTCTATTGTAGCCATGATAAAAAAAGATAGTGAATTTGCCATTGATTTTACACCTCAGAAGGATGAATTTAAGAAATCTGCAGCGCTTATCAGATATGCTTTTAAGATAGATCCCTATCAATTAGCTATGGATGAGTTTTACAAATTACTAGAAGAGGCGCTGTGGTTACAAAAACACAAGGAGACAAGACTAGAAAACACCTTCATAACGGCCTTTGCTAAAACATTTTCAAATTAAAAATAAAAAAATATGAAATTCAATTTTAATGTAAACGAAATTTTAGATACCAAGGACATCGAATACGCTGGGATCAATTATAACGAATCAGAATCGAAAGATTTTATTATAGATAAAACAGGAGGGGAATTTAACCTGAGGGTTTTTGCTCCTTTAGTATTTGAGCCTTTGGTAAAAAGCGATCTTAATCTACCAAGTTTGCGAGTAGATGCTGTTACGGTTAATTTAAATCGCTCAAAAAACATAAAAAAAGAGAGTATAGAAGGGCGAGATTCAACAATCAAAGAGCATATATCAAATGGCGATTTTAGTATTTCGATAGAGGGATTAATTGCCAATGAAACGGGCGATGAGTATCCAAAAGAAAAACTTTTCTTACTGAAACAATTCCTTAATGCTCCCTATTCATTAAGAGTAACACATGCCATCTTAAACCGATTTGGCATTTATGAACTAGTAATAGACTCCTACTCTATCCCATCTATTGCTGGAACAAAAAATATTCAAAAATTTACTGCCAGTGCCACATCAGATGAAACTGTAGAACTAATAATGAGAGACAATGCTTAAATTAAATGCTAAAATTAGAGTTTACGAAACCATCAGACTCATTCCAACCCCTAAATTTTATGAATTTACATATGTAAAAAATGTCGAGATAAGCAGTTCTTATAAAACGCTTACAGATACTGCTACTATTGTAATGCCTCAAAAAGTATATACTGACACCAAAGGATTTGACCAGAGTTTATTTGCAAATGCAAGTGGTGCGCAAAAAACAATCCATGATTTTTTTAAACTCGAAAGTTTCATCGAAATATTTTTAGGATATGATGACGATTACAAACCAGCTTTCAGAGGGTATGTCAAAGGAGTACAAACGGATGTAAATGTTAGAATATCTTGTGAAGACGTGATGTATGCTTTTAAGAAAGTAAAAGCTGTAAAAGATAATGATGTTCAGGATAAGAATGATATGTACAATGTAGTGTCAACAAATCCAACAACAAATGTTGAAAGTTTTAATCCCAAAATGTTCTTTGAAAAAAGGATAAAAGAACTAAAATTACCTTTTAAAGTAAATGCTCTTGACGAAGAATTGGGGAATGTTATGATTAACAGAGATCAAAGCTTGGCTCAGGTTTTCGAAATGTTGAAAGATAAAGGAATATATACTTATTTTAAAACCGAAGCTTCAGGGCCAGTACTTACAATTACCAATAATCCGCAACAACATACAGCTACAGAACTAGCGGGTTTTATAGATCGGAATTTTATAAAAAGCCCTCTAGCAGGTGCTGTTGTAAAAAAGTTAATTAACCAAGGACTAAGTCTTTTAAAATCTCAATTGAGTAAAATGACTCGATCCGATTCTGATGTCTTCTCGGGTGAAGTGCGTTTTAAATTTCGTTACAATATTATAGAGGATAAATTAACAGTAGTGAATGAATCTACAAAGAATACCCGTGTACGAGTAGAAAAATACTTTAAGAATTCAAACACTCCAGTTTATATCGAATTAGGTGATCCGAATGGGCAATTAATAAAAACTCATGTCCTACATAATGATAATGAAGACTTACCAAAAGACATTGAAGCTTTCGAAAAAGCAACAACGGAAGCGACTTCAGTATTGTATCAATATGGTGCCTTGAGAGCCATGCAGTCTAAACCAAATGGATTTGAAGGTTATTTTTTAACTTTTGGAGAACCCTTTGTAAGGCCTACAGACAAAGTAATTCTGGAAAACGCTAAGGATAAAGAAAAAAACGGCACCTTTCAGGTCGAAAAAGTTGAGCGAAGTTATGGTGAAAACGGTTACAGGCAAAAGATTTACATAGGACGAAGAGTAGAAACAGTTTAAAAATACAAAATGGGAAATATAAAAGATCTAATAAAAGATGTCGCTAGCAAGAATCAACTTGTTGAAACGTTTGCGGCAAAAGTCATTGAAATAAATACAGAAACTGAATCGCTCCATAATCCAGAAGACGCTTATACTGTAAATATTATGAGAGCCGATGGAGCCATCATTAAAAACGTACGTTTGAAAGCTTCTATTCTGGACTTAGAACAAGGAATCATTACCATTCCCAAAAAGGATAGTTGGGTGTTGGCTTCTATTATTGATGGAGTAGAAACAAGGGCGTTTATTTCTCAGTTTTCGGAAGTTGATAGGTTAATGGGGAGAATAGAAGCTAAAAATAATCCAAAATTATTTTTTGACTATAGTGTTGATGGTGATAAGCTGCACATTCGGTATATAAAAACCGATACCGAAACGGAGGAGAATGAAACGAAAATTACTGATGTTGCTAAAATCGAATTTGACAAAGATCAAAATTTTAAGATAAGCTATTTTGATGAAGATGAAAAAACATTAGCGACTACACTTTTTACACCTGATAGCCTAACAACGTCTTTTAATTTGATTGAAAACAAAGAAATAAAAGAACGTTTGACCTTAGCTGCATCTAAAGATAATGTTACTTTAAAATTCAAGAATAACGAAGGTAGAGAGTTGAATTCAATTTTTACTACTCCAGAGAAACAGGTTGTTTTATTAAAAAATGATCAAGATAAAAAACAATCTTCATTTTCAATAGAAGGCAACAAAATTGCAGGATATTTATTTGAAGATGATGAACTAAAAAAATTAGCGTTTGAACTTAATGGAGAAAGTGACAGTATTCGATTAAAAAAAGACGATAATAATTTAATTGAATTAAAAGGAAAAACAGCCATTACTCTAAAATCTGAAGGCGACATTAACATCGAAGCAAAAAACATTACTCTAAAATCTAGCGAAAAGATAAACATCAATGCTTCTGGAGATACTACAATTAGTGGCAGTAACGTAAAAATTAATTAATTATGGCAACCAAATATGTATGCAACGGCGCTATATGTATGTGCGATAAAGGGTCTGCACCTGGTATTTTGGATGTAAAATCCCAAAATACCGTTTTCATCCAAAACAAATTGATGGCTTCTGATGAAGATGTAATTTTTAAGAGTCCTTTTTTCGGAACTTGTGCAGCAAATCAGAATAATCCGTGCGCCCCCATTATACCTTCAAAATGGGAAAAGCCAGCAAGTAATGTTTTCGAAAATAATAAAAAAGCCCTTTTAGAGACCTCAACAGTAAAATGTACTGTTGGAGGAAAGATAAGTATTACAAATGCACTTCAAACTGATCCTAAAATAGTTATATTTAATGACTATTCACCTGTCGAAATAATACAGTTAGAAAAACAAATTATAAGTGTCACTTGGAAAAATGCAAATTTAGACAGCGATATAACTACTGCCAATATTGGTGATAAAGTAAGCTTAATAGTAGAAACAAAAAACTATAAAGAGGGAGAAACGATTGTCATTGTAATTGATGAGGTAAATGGAAAAGACATCAAAACAGGTACAAAACTACTAAAATTTAGTGGGGAAGTAAATGCAGATGGACAGGCTATTTTGAAAGAAGAACTCTCAATTGAAAACATAAACGAGTAGCTAAAAAATGGAAAGAACATTTAGAATAAAAGAAGTAAATGGAGATACTAGTTTTCAAGAAAAAACGTTAATTGTAGAAAAAAAGAAGATTAATCTTTTGATTGTTCTGGAATTAGGAGGTGTAGCACAATTTAAAAGAACTTATAATGATATTTGGGAAGTTATTAAGCTGGAAAGTCTCGCTGACTTAAGTAAAATTAGAAAACTTTGTACTACATTTGAATTTAAAAACATTTGCATTGTTCATCATGGGAATATATTTTCTGACACTTCTATAGGTAAAGCGAGTTGGGCAATTTTATTTGCTAATAAAATACGTGAAATAAAATTAGTTATTTCCAGGTTGGGGGAAATTCCAGACGCTATAGATGATGCATATGCTTTAAAAATATTAGAAAAGTCAAAACTTGTGTTTGCTAAAAATGGTCCCGATGAATTAAAAATCAAAACCTTTTTAGGTTTAAAAATTTTAATAAGTGGTTTGCTAGATGAAGGAGCCTTCATTTCGGTAGCTTGTAATGAAGCAGATGAATCAGCTTTTTTAAAAGAGCTCGCGGATTTCACGATTAAAAACATCAAAATATTTGGCAATACTAATTTTTCTATCATTGATGATGGAAGTGATTACAAATATGGTAAATTAACCATTTATAACTATCATTCCATTTTAAATACTTACTTGTCATCTGCATGGCAAGACACAAGAGGATGGTTATATTATGATACTAAACTAAAAGAGTTAATTGTTACAAAAAAAGAGCTTTGGTTACATAGTAAAGGAAAGGAAATATACACTTTGTTGGATAGAAAAAGTAAATTGACACAAGTACAAATTGATAAAGAACATTATGCCCAATTATATTTTTCGAAGAAATATGAGACATTCCACAGAAAAAATGTTACCACAATAAGCTATGAAAATTGGAAAAAACAAATAGAACAAAAATATCCGGATTTTAAATAAAAGTAACACCATGAGATCAAAAATAATAGTAAGTGGGATGGTTTTATTCCTAACAATTGTAAGCAATGCCCAAGAAAAAAAATTGACAGAATTACGCAGTAAGTATTGTGGCGATAATTGTGAATTCTTTCATGAAAATTTAAATTTTCGTAAAGCTTTATTAAATCTTCCAGTATCACCCCCAGAACCCAAAGTACAACAAGATACACTTGTTTCGCTTTTCAATATTCCCTTGGAGGAGAGAAAAATGCTATTTCCTTTTTCTACTTATGACTCCGTTTATGTTGTAACACCAAAATACTACGTAGATAAGGAACCCCGAAATTATTTAAAATCTAAATTTCACGACTCAAAGATTTTAGTTACAGAAGAGCAGTTAAATAAAATTTCGGATATCCTATTTAATTATTATGAGATAAAATATGATAACACTATAGAATTTCGATACAAAATAACAGGTTGTGACGGGATTGAAGATAGGTATCCTAAGATTATTTTAGTATTTGTAAAAAACGGAAAAGACAAAGACTATATTGCTTTTCCAAGTCAGGTATTTCGTCGGACAAGTTTTAGTAATAAAGAATTAGTAGGTTTCGATATGTGCAGTAAAAAAGAGGAAATGATAATGAAAATGTTTGGTGTAAACTTAGAAGGACCAATTGGCGGGCAAGTATTAGAAGACAAACCAGGCGTATTGCGTGATGAGCATAAATAAAACATTATTGACTTCTTCACAAGGTAAAACACAAAGAGGAAATTTCAATATATAGTTCTGTTTCATAAAGTGTATAAATAAGGTGTTCAGATTTTAAAGAATAAATTTATGAAGATTATAAGAATCATTTTGTGTCTTAGCTTATTTACTACAACTATTGTAAATGCGCAACGTAAAGTTTCACAGACTAGCGGATCTGAAAGCCACAAGAGTCAAAAAGTAACCAAAACGAACTTTAATCTTTCAAAACGAATTAATTCTTATCCTTTTAAAAAAGCTTCTCAAATAAAAATCATATCGTACAATTTAAATTTTGATGGTATGACCAGAGTTTCAAAAGAAACTTATGACAAAGAAACAGGAAAAACTGTAACAACTCTGGATTATAATATTGGAATTGAGCTTCCAAGAAAAAACTTAGATTCACTTTCACTGCAAAATGTAACTCAAATTAAAACCTTAAATCTTTCTCAAGTAGAAAAATTATCTGATATATTGTACAACACTTGTTCCAGATTAAATGCTAATTGCTCACAGATCATCAGAGGTTGTTACCTGCCTAGAAATGCTATTTTATTTTTTGACGAGAATGGTAAAGTATTTGATTATTTAGAAATTTGTTTTGAATGCAAAACAAAAGAATCATTTAAAAAAATAGAAAATTTAGACCTAAGCGATTATATGTACAATGATTTAGAAAAATATTTTAATAATTTAGGTATCAGAACAAAGTATGAAACTCTTCCTTCACCGACTAAATAACTTTAAACAGGTCAAAGAACCTTGCAAACTATGGTAAGAAAAGCAATAATCTCACTTTCCTTTTTCTACTTATGACTCCGTTTATGTTGTAACATTTAGATCTAACAAAAAAACCGCAACCAATGTATTGCGGTTTTTTGTTGGATTTAATTCAGTTTTTTCTTTAAAGCCTCTTCCATTTCATAAACTTTACTTTCTAGGGCATGAAGTTTTTCATAGATGTTAATAGGATCTGGCATCTGCTTAGAGGCATACATGCTGGCGTACCAAATCTCTAGAATATCCTCTGCATAAATAGAATACATGGGGTAGTTTCCGTCTCTATTGTCGGATTTTAGAATTAATTTGCCACTTTCTCTGATTCTGTTTAAAACTCTTTTTACTACGACACCGTCATTTTTACTTATTACTACATAAATTCTGCCGTCAAGGATATCATCAAAGTTGTCGACATATTTTCCAAAAAGGTAATCCCCATCATGAATTGTAGTCGACATTGAGTTTCCTTTTATTTCAAAGCATCTATAGGTACCGTTTTTTAACATAGGCATGCTAAATGAAGGAAGTGTTTCCATGTATTCTGGGTCAGCATAACCGTCTAAATAACCAGCACGAGCCTTTACTCCAACAAAATTGATGTTTTCTTCACCGTGAGCATCTACCGTGATAATCTTTGGAATGTTCAAACTAACTTGATTGTTTGTTTTATTGACGAAAATTTCATCACTATTTTTAAAAAGGTAATCAGGATTTACATTACAATGAGTAATTATACTTTGAAGCAAGTCAAATCCTGGTTTGGTTCTTTTTCTTTCACCATCGGCTTGCAATCGGCCAATGGTAATACTATCTATTGTGGTGCTAGTTACCCCTATTACTTTGGCAAATGAGTTATTGTTTAATTTAAGCTCGTCTATAATATGTTTTATCTTAGTATGTATTTCCATAGTATGAATACTTTTTGTGTAATATGTTTTGTTTTTCTTTAAGGGATTCAGCTATATGTTGCAAAGTTAGATAATATAAAGCAAAAAATAGTTTTTATTTGTTTATTTTATTCTAAATTCACTGGTTTTCAGTATGTTTGTAGCTTCTTTCTCATTGTGTTACTGTAACTTCAATATAAAATTATTAAATCATATTACTGAAATCACTGCATTATTTAACGTAATATGTTGTAATCAATAAAACATATGTTGTATATTTGTAAAAAAATAATCCATCATATGATTTTAAACGAATTTTATAACGAAAAAAAGAGCGCTATCGAAACGGAGTTTTCTTCTAATGCGCCAATAGTACATCTTTACAGTGATGCAGTTTTTAAAACAGCAGTTACAAGTCCAATCGTAATGTTCAAATATGATACTGTTGCTTGGGAAACATCTTCTGAAAAAAACTATAAAGCAGATGTGTCTTTTTGTATTTATGTAGTGCTGCCAGTTGGTACCCTTTCTTCAACAAGCTACGAGGATGTATTCGAAATCGCTCATCGCATAGATAAAGCGATATTGACCACTAGTAGTAGTAATGCCAATTTAGACACTAATTCAACGTTTAAGGTAAAAGAAAAGCAATGGAACAATGAGGAAGTGTATTGGGCTAAAAACGACTATTTTATTTGGGAAATGACCTATAAAACAACATTGGTCGAAAATATCTTGAAAAAGAAATACATCCTTTTCAATAATGGATTGAGTAATGAAGAGCTAGAGGCACTTGGCTACGACTTAAACTCAGGGATAATTGGAATCAACCCAAATCAAGTTGAAGGAACTGTAGATTTAGACACAGCTTCAGCAACTACTACTTAAAATCTTAGCGCTATTAAATTAAGAGCAGACAACACATATACAAACGACAACGACCGAATCTAAAATTTATTTAACCTAATACCCTTTTTTAAACCCCAAACATGAAAAGAAGTAGAACACTATTAAACAAAAGAAGAGAATATGTAATCAATTATTTGAATATGAATCAAGCAAAACAAATGAAAGTTGTCGTATCTGAGCTTTCGGATAACTTGTTTCTCACAGAGCGTACAATTTATACCATTATAAACGAAGGGCTCGCTACTGAAGCCAGAGCCTAAAACACTGAAACTACTGGTTTTGACAGTCAATAAAATTGGAAAAAGCAAGTTTGAACTTTAAATTTGTACTTGATATCAAAAGCAAGTTTATCTCTTGGCCAAGAGTAAAATTCAATTTAAAAAACTGTTTTTTGAAAGCTTTCCAAAAATAGTAAACTACTTTTTGGATTCCAGATTACAAATACCTTTTTAAAATTAAAATCATTAAAAATAAAAAGTTTTTAAACTTTTTACAGTCCATCTTTTGCCTCTTTTTAACGCAAAAGTAAAATTTAAACAATTAAAACAATTTATATTATGAGTACATTAAATGATGTTGTGATTAACAAACTATCAGGCGGATTAGGGAGAAGAACACCAGATCAAGACATGGTTTCAGGATTACTTTTTGACGGAGTTCCAACTTCAAAATTACTTTTTGAAAAAGTAGAGCGTTTGGCTTCATTAGAAGATGCAGAAGCCTTAGGAATTACTGCTGATTACGATGTAAACGGGCAATCGGCTTACTATCAAATTCAACAATTTTTCAGGATGAATCCTTCTGGAGACTTGTATATTATGAGAACATCGGCAACTTCTTATGAGGACATTGTTGATAAAGCAATGGCTATGCAGGAACAGGCCAACGGGAATATTCGCCAATTGGCAATTATTTTTTCTGGAGAAGCTACATTTGCCGACACACAAGCTGCTGTTTTAAAAGCACAAACACAAGCAGCCCTTGGTTACAAAGATTACATGCCTTTTGAGGTAATTTTAGAGGGAAAAGGGTTTGATCCTGATACTGCTATGAATCTATCTGAATTGAACGCAGAAAATGTATCTGTTGTAATTGCCATTGATGTTGAGAAAGCTTTTGAGCAAAAATTGTTTATGAAAGGTAGTACAGCAGAGAATGACAAACTCTATACTTTAGCTTATAACGAGAAATTAGTGCCAGTAGAAAATTCTTATAATATTTACAAGGTGCAGAAAATCGATAACAGTAATAATGACGATAAAGAGGGGCTTGAATTCACTTTCAAAGAGGTTTACATAAATACAGCAGCAGTAGGATTAGCATTAGGGGCTATCTCTAAAGCAAAAGTATCTGAGAACATCGCTTGGATCGAAAAATTCAATCTTACTGGCGAGGGTTTTTCCAAAGCTGGTTTTGTAGGCGGTAAAGAAATTAAAACGTTAGGAACTTTAAACGGGCTAAACGAAAAGAGATTCATTTTTGCTAGAACCCACACAGGATTATCAGGTGTTTATTTTAACGACAGCCACACTTGTACTATGGGTACATCAGACTTTGCTTATGTAGAGAACAACCGTACAATAAATAAAGCAACTCGTTTATTGCGTACTGCTTTATTACCAAAATTAGCTTCTCCAGTTTTGGTAGATATTGATGGAAAATTACCTCAATCCGTTTCAAAAAGCTTTGAAGGCTTATGTAGATCTGCTTTAGAAGGAATGGTGGCGAACCAGGAAGTTTCAGATTTTGATGTATATGTAGATCCAAAACAAAACATTTTGGCAACATCAGAATTAAAAGTGAAAGCAGAAATCACCCCAATTGGTACAGCTCGTAAAATTATGGTTGATTTAGGATTCAAAAATCCTTTCGGAATCGACAAAGCATAATGTATTGAATTCGTTATAATTCACCAACAATAAAAAAATCACAACCACTACCCTTCTAATTGGATTGTGATAAAAAACAAATAAATAAAAGAGTATAGCTCCTGATCGTTATCGGGATAAAAAAAACAAATAAACGCTAGATATGAATAAATTACCATTAATTAACGGACAACAACACAGCTGGTCATCAATTGAAGTAAGTATTGCAGGCAATATCGTTACTGGTATCACTGCTGTAAACTATAGTGACTCAGTATCTAAAGAAAACCATTATGGAGCTGGAGACATGCCAGTACACAGAGGTAGAGGGAAGTATGAAGCAAAAGCTTCAATTACTTTATACAACTACGAAGTAGAATCTATTTTGGCGGCTTTACCAAAAGGACAAAGATTGCAAGATGTAAACCCTTTCAGTATCATCGTAAGTTACCTTGATGATAGTAACGAAGTAATTACACATACTGTAAGAAACTGTGAGTTCAACTCAAACAGCAGAGGAATTAGCCAAGGCGATACCAAAATTGCGGTTTCTTTTGATTTGATTTGCTCACATATTGAGTGGAACTAATCATCCTGATTAATTCCTAAAAGTACAATGCCCTTTTCTATTGCTAAAAACCGACTTAAAAGAGAAACCAAACATTCAATCGCATTACGCAAAACGAATTCAACAGGAATATAACTTTTGCATGCAAACCATTTTACAGACTCTTTATTCGTCCGTTTTAGATTAGGAATCTTCCTCAAGAGGCTGTGTTGAGATTGTTTAACTCAAAACGAATAACTCAAGCAGCCTCTTTTTTAATGATGTAATTGACATAAACGATCCAAAAGTCAATTAGTTACTATAACAATGACATCGATACCTGTGTCAATAAACAACAGCTGGTATGGCTATTTTGATTAAACCATCAAAATAAAAAGCAAAAGGCCCTTTTCAACTCAGACAATAAGAACTCAATCATACAACCAATAATTAAGTTTCAACATGGAAACAGTACCCTCAAAAAAAACCAATATTCTTGACGGAAACATTACTCAAGCGCAATTCAATCAATGGAAATACAAGCATAAAAAAGTAGTTAAACTTACCATTGCAGATGATGATGAAACACGACTATTTGCTTATTTCAGAAAACCAGATATGAGCATTCGTTCTGCGGTGCTGCAAGCCTCCAAAATGGATGAATTCAAAGCACTCGAAGTGCTTTTCAAAAACTGTTATTTGGGAGGCGATGGCAAAATAGAGCAAGAAGACGATTTACGCCTTAATATCACCACAGCATTTTCAGACCATATCCAACCCAAACCAGTTACAATAGAGATTTTGTAATAACAAAATCCATTTTATCCTTCTGTAAAAACTTCCCTAATGATTATTAAAAACCATACTATAGAACTTAAAGATACCAGTGCTTCTGAAATGGCTCGCTTTAGGCAAACTATGCTTAGCATTTGGCGTCAGCAGATGGAAGATGAGAAAAATACTGCTGAAATGCTACAGTATGCTCAATCTTCGAAGATAAATAATACGACTAATTTTATATCAATAAAAAAAGTTGTAGAGAGTATTAAAAGACATATTGGAAGTATTCATGATAAAATGCTTTTTAATGATTTAGTTGGAATGCCAATTTATGAAATGAACGTTCCTGTAAATGCAGAAAATGTGACATATCATAATAGTCAGGAAAATGTAAAAGAGGGAGTAATACTTTTAAAATGGGTTCCTTTTACGGGAATAAATTTAATAACTAAAAATTTTAAAACAGCAATTGAATTTGGGACAGAGAATACCAATTTTACCTTAACAATTTTTAACCATGATTTAGTTGATACGGCATTTGAATTTACAGTTCATGACTTTGATCTTTTTCTGGCTCTTTTTGAGTCGTTAGGGATTAAATATACCGATACTGGGAGCAGAATCGTAATTGATCAATATCTCAAAAAAATAGAAGAAGCCAAAAAGGATCCTAACAAATTAGATGTTATTTATGAATCGCTTCCAAAAATTGTATTTGGACAAATAAATGATAATGATTTGTATGAGCATCTTGATCTCATTTTAAATGATATGTCGGCAATGTCCGGTTTTGTAGGGACAAATGAGGATAAAGCCATTTTGCAAATTCTTTATGCAATAAAGGACAAAGAATCTTTATATGTAAAACTTCGGGATACTGATTTGTTATATAAAATCTATACTAAACTTCATGGTGAAGAAGTGCAAGACTTATTACGCTTTTTAACTCACTTAGTCTCCGATTTTGATAACACAAAACCAATAGATATTGTATATTTTGACAACACCTACTACTTATTTAGAGACGTTCATGTAAAAACCGATTGGTCAGGGACTACAATTAATCTAAATAATTATCAAGACAAAACCAAGCTTGTAGGAAAACCAAGAGTATCTTATAACCCAAAAGAACTAGACAGAATGTACCCTCCGGGAGTACAAGAGGTCTATGCTCCAGAATATTACATTCATAACAAACCATTTAATCCATTAGCAAAATTAAATTTTGGTACAAAATTGGGCAATTTTGGCGAACAAATAGGCGATGACAATACATTCGTTATTGCCTTGAAACTGCACGACATGGCTACTAAACAATCAAATTGGGATTTGTTCAATATTGCGACAGATTTATTAAGTTTGCTATCTGCTTATGGGGCGTTGCGAATTGTTTTGGCCAAAGGAGTACCTGTAGCCACAAGAGCATTGGCGGGTGCAATTTTGGCAAAAGATGCCACTCATTACGCCATGCTAAGTAATGGCACTTTAGAAAAATGGCATGCAAACGGCTACGGCTGGCTTGCCAATTTGTGGATTGCCTTTAGTGTTACTGTAGATCTAGCTTCTTTTGGTTTACCTAATTTATCCAAAATAGCCCGAGAAGGAAAAGCCGCCGCCGAATTGGCTGAAACAGCAGAAGATGCCAAAGAAATAAGACGAGTTGCTGAGGAAGCAAATCGACTTATTGAAACAGAAACAGGCAAAGATGTTGCTAAGATGAGCGAAAAGCAGTTTGAGAAGTTTGTTGAAAAAACAACAAAACTAGAAGATTCTAAAAATCAAGAAAAGATTGCCTTAAATACTTTTGAAAGACAAGGATTGATTTCTCAAACAAACAAAGAATTTAATAATAAAAAATATGATATATTTGAATATTCAGATGAAATTGTTTGGAAAGTAGATGACCCTAAATTCATGTGGAATAATAAGGCAAGACTTTGGGGAGGAGAGTTAGAGTTTGATTTTAACACATACGGTGTTAGTGGTTTAGGAAAAAAATGGGTAGATGAAGCATTTGAAATTTTTGGAAACAATATTAAATCTATAAAAGCTGAATGGAAACAATTACCAGAATATCCAGATGGTGAGTCGTTAGGCTATAAAGAGTTTACAAAATCTATGGATGTTTTTTGGGATGTTAATAAAGCTGTTGAAAGTACGACTTTTTTTAATACAATGAAACATAAAGGCTTTTCCAAAATTAAAAGTGTGAGCGAAGGAGAATCTATTATAGTAATTTTAATAAAATAATTAATCATGAAATATTTACACATTTTAGATGTAGATGGGAAAAGATATGGCGGTTCAGATCTTGAAACAGCATTTAATCATTATTCCAATTTGAATATAAGTCCAGAGTTAAAGAAAAGCTTAAAACTTCGCATTTTTTCTGAAAATAATTTTGAAATTAGTACAAATGAAATGTCGGAAATTGTTCTTGCTTCTGAGTATAGAATTGATGAACTATTGAAGCATCCTGATTTCAATCCTTTTAAAAAAGAATTAAGAGAACAATTTCCTGAACAATTCGAAAATCAACCTTTCAAATACAAAGGAGTGACATACTATTTATATCATAAAGGAAGAGAGTATGAAATTGATAAGTTTATATATAATTTAACCGGATTTAAAAAGCTTTTAGAGGAACACATAAAAGCTAATCAGCCGTTAAAATATTTTTATAAGAAATAAGAAATGGGGAATCATTTGTACGAAAATGGAGAGTGGATATTTATTAGTAATTCAATTATAGAGGGAAAAACTAATAGGGAGTTTAATCCTTTTGATTTATAATCCAAAAACAAAAAATGGGTCAGTAATAAAGACTTAGACCTTAAATACCTAATTGTTTTAGATTTACTCAAAGAGATCATTCCAGAGAAAGCGAATAAAACAGAGATAATGGATGTTGAATTGTCAGCGGAAGAAACGTTGGGAATAAAAGCCGTTTTTGAACGTTAAATAAATCATTTACTTTCTATTAGGAAGCCCATAAAAGATGGATATACTATAACAGTCTTTGGAGAAAAAATTGAAGTAGATACCAGAAATGAAATTAATGATATGGATTTAAGAGCTTTTAATGATATTTATTTAATTGCAAAAGAGTGCTTGGATGAAAACAAATCCATGTATCTTAGTATTGATTAAATTAGATTTCAAAAACATACTTTATAAAACACACCCGTTTTCTCCTCCAGAAAAACGGGTGTTTTTTTGTTTTTCAAGTACCTTATTTCGTTGTGGTAAAAAGGTTATGGCTGGATAGCCTTTAGTGTTACGGTAGATCTAGCTTCTTTTGGTCTACCCAATTTATCCAAAATAGCCCGAGAAGGAAAAGCCGCCGCCGAACTAGTCGAAACAGCAGAAGATGCCAAAGAAATAAGACGTGTTGCTGAGGAAGCAAATCGACTTATTGAAACAGAAACAGGCAAAGATGTTGCTAAGATGAGCGACAAAGAATATGACGATTTTTTTGATTATTTATCAAAATGGGAAGGAAGAAAGGTTAGCAAAATAGGTTATTTAGGAGCTAAAAAACTAAATAGAAAAGAAATTAAAGAATGTATCAAAAAAATAAATGTAATTTCGGAGGGAGAATCGAAGCTAATTATACATCCAGAAGGTCATAAATTATTGAACGGAAATAAGGCTGGTTTTAATCCATTTAGCTGTAATTTATATGTTCAAAAGGCATGACAGATTACGAAGTTTTACATGAGTTTAAGCACTTAGAAGAATATAGAATACTTGGGAAAGATGAATACATTAGAGCGATGAGAGCCGTAAGTGGAGATCTTGAGTTAGATCTTATAAGAACTTACAAACGAGAAAAATATGTGTTCGATGAAATTATGAAAAATAAAACTAGATTTAGTGAAGTACAATTAAAAGATGCCCAAGATTACATGAATAAAGTCATTAAAAATTGTATTGACAGTGATATTGATTTAACAAAAATAAAATAGACTATGAATACAAAAGAAGAAATAATTGAAAACTTAAAAATTTGGCTAAGAAAAACAAACGTTATTTCCTATGATAAAGATATTGGCTTTAGATGTTGGGATAAAGAATTAGAAACATTGAGAGATGGCAAAACTGAGAAAGAAGTTTATGTAGTATCTTTTAAAACAGAAGACTACATAACCTATGATAAAAAAGGTGAAATTGATATGTTTATTGAAGGAATGTATTGTTTTGCAGTTTTTGATGCAGAAACATTAAATTTATTATACATCAAGAAAAAAATAGGGTATATAGAAGTCGATGGATCTTATTGATTCTTTTATAAAAGTGGAATAATGAGATATTGACTACTTATGCACTAACACCCGTTTTCTCCTCCAGAAAAACGGGTGTTTTTTTGTTTTTCAAGTACCTTATTTCGTTGTGGTAAAAAGGTTATGGCTGGATAGCCTTTAGTGTTACGGTAGATCTAGCTTCTTTTGGTCTACCCAATTTATCCAAAATAGCCCGAGAAGGAAAAGCCGCCGCCGAATTGGCTGAAACAGTAGAAGATGCCAAAGAAATAAGACGAGTTGCCGAGGAAGTAAATCGACTTGTTGAAACAGAAGCACGCAAAGATGTTGCTAAAATGAGCAACAAAGAATATGATGATTTTTTTGATTATTTATCAAAATGGGAAGGAAGAAAGGTTAGCAAAATAGTTTATTTAGGAGCTAAAAAACTAAATAGAAAAGAAATTAAAGAATGTATCAAAAAAATAAATGTAATTTCGGAGGGAGAATCGAAGCTAATTATACTTCCTGAAGGGCATAAATTATTGAACGGAAATAAGGCTGGTTTTAATCCATTTAATGGTAATTTATATGTTCAAAAAGGCATGACAGATTACGAAGTTTTTCATAAGTTTAAACACTTAGAAGAATATAGAATACTTGGGAAAGATGAATACATTGGAGGGATGAGAGCCGTAAGTGGAGATCTTGAGTTAGATCTTGTAAGAACTTACAAACGAGAAGAATATGTGTTCGATGAAATTATGAAGAATAAAACTAGATTTAGTGAGGCACAATTAGAAATAGATTATGGAAGCAAAAGAACAAGTAATTGAAAACTTAAAAAAATGGATAAAAAAAACAAATGTTATCTCATACGATAAGGATATTGGCTTGGATTGTGACAATAAAGAATTAGTTATTCTAAGAGATAAAACTAATAAAGAGGTTTATGTAGTGTCTTTTAAGACAGAAGACAAAATAGAATATGATAAAAACGGCGAAATCATTTCGTTATTTGAAGGAATGTATTGTTTTGCCTATTTTGATGCTGAAACCTTAGAATTACTCTATATACTTAAAAAAGCTGGATACATAGAAGTTGATGGTTCTTATTAAAAAAATCATCTATATTAAACACCCGTTTTTCTCCTCTAGAAAAACGGGTGTTTTTTTGTTTTTCATCTAAATTTCAAGCTACAATATAAAAATCATAAAAAGAAAAAATCTTCTACTGAAACTACTGTTTTGCAAAGCCATATTATTTTTTGCACACGCTATTTCGATGTATTTTTACAGTGTTCTTAAAAACGGCTATTGCAATCCAAAAAAGAACATTTTTCAGGAGTTATTGCAGTCATAAATACCTCTCAAAGCAACATCACCTTACCGCCTTTCATTTATACCGTGATTGTTTTCGAACCATCGGGATAGGCCTTTTATTCTCAAAATCTAAAATCATTATTACATACAAATATGGATCAAACAACAAAAAAACACATTGATTTACTTCATCCTTCGGTTAGGGAAGAAGTTACTAAAATTATCGAGGAATGCAATCTTGCTTTAACAGGAAGAGCAAAAGTGCGCATTACGCAAGGTCTTAGAACTTTTCAGGAACAAGAGGATCTTTATGCTTTTGGTAGAACAAAACCGGGAAAAAAAGTCACCAATGCCAAAGGGGGACAATCGATTCACAACTATGGTTTTGCCGTTGACATTTGTTTAATTATAGACGGGAAAGTAGCCTCATGGGATACGGCAAAAGACTGGGACAATGACCAGATTTCGGACTGGCAGGAATGTGTGAAAATTTTCGCCAAATATAATTGGAACTGGGGCGGTGACTGGAAAACCTTTAAAGATCTTTCGCATTTTGATAAAAAAGGATACAGCGATTGGAAAGTACTAAGCAAGCTAAAACGGGACAAAAAAAACTATGTAATCTTATATAAATAAACAAATGAAACATTTAAAACTAAAACACTTTGCCTTTTTAATCGTTTTTTCTTTGATCTTTTCCTCTTGCAGCCTTACTAGAACGGCTCTTTTTGATCAGTACTCTTACGAAAAAACCATAGAGTTAAAAGTGGCCACCAATAGACTAATAAATAAAGCAGCTACTCCTTATGTTGTTCATAAAGAAGAGGTCGAAAACTTATTCTTAGACATAGAAAAATTGATAGAATATGAGAAGAATAAACCCAACAATGACATCACTTTTGCTATGTGGAAAATGTTGACCGATAAAGAAAAAAATCTTTTGGCTGGATTTTTTAAACGATGGGAAATAAATGGTATTGTGTCAAAATCATTTTTAGAGGAATTTAAAAAACAAATTTTAGAAGCTTTCGATTTACTCATTCAATATGAAGTAAAAAAAGACAAAGAATCTAAAGAGGCCTTGCTAGATCTAATCAACCTCAATACATAAGCCATGAATAACGACAAAGTAATTGAAAACATTAAGGAGGAATTAAAAGTAGTTTTCTTCCATAGTTATGAAGATATTAAGTCACAGCTAGAAAAAGATTTTGATACTTTTTTTGAGATTTCTAAGAGTAAATTAGAACGCTGCATGATTCTTTTTTCTACTGGAGATATAACCAAAGAAGAATTAGAATGGTTGTTAAAAAGTCAGTTGGATATAGTTGTTTTAAAAACACTTCAGGCCAATGGGTTGTCAAAAATAAGACTGAACACTATTAAAAAAAATATAGTGAAAATTATTTTAAAAGTAATTATGGACGTGATTATTCCTAGAACGAAATAATTTAATTCTGAATAAAAATAAAGCACCATAATTTATTGATTAATAGTTTTTTGTTGTAATGCACAACCTGCTGAAACTACTGATTACAAGTCTTCAAAATCTTGGTTAAGGGTAAAGCATGGCGTATTTTTACAGTATCAAATAAAACAGCATCTTTTGGATATGGCGCGCAAATTCAAAGGTGATATTAACCCACAAAGCAACAAAATATGAAAGATTTCATTATTGAAGACGATTTATTAATTATTAATGGAGATTTTGCCATCAAAGATTCAGATCAGCAAAATATCGAACACCTTTTGCTAAGCCAAAAAGGAAGCTACAAGGAGTTTCCTATACTTGGCGTAGGAATTAAAAAATACATTAACAGCCCAGATGCAACCTCTAGGCTAAGACTAGAAAACGAAATAGATAAACAATTATCGTATGACAACTTTTATATTAAAATACTAGATGTTAACGATTTGCAAAACATTAAAATCGATGGAAACTATTAAACCACAACAAAATCAGAACATTTTTGACATTTCTTTGCAAGAATATGGAAGCATAGAAAAAGTATTCGACCTGCTAGAAGACAATGAAAAGTTTGACATTACAGATGATCTTTGTGTTTACGAAGATTTAAAAATTGGTAGAGAGGCCTTTAAAAAAGATATTGTAGAATATTACAATTCCAGAAAATTAAAACCTGCAACTGCTCTTACTGAAGAAGAGGGGTATTACTTCTCAGGAATTGATTATATGATTATAGAAGATGATTTTATCATTCATTAGTCATTTATCAAAAATTAATCTCAACTTTTAGAAGTCTCTAAAAGAAAACTACAACTCTGTAGTATTTACAAGAAAAAAACATAAAAAATTATCTATAAGCATATTACATATGTCTTACAGGCTAAACTATATCTAAAAAATAAAATATGGCACGTACAATTGCTGAAATACAGAATGAAATTCTGAACGAGAAAGATAATCAATCGGCTTTAAAAGGCTTGACAAGCTCTTCAAAAACAAGTATTTGGAGACTTTGGGTAAACATTGTGGCAACTGCAATTTGGGTACACGAAAAAATAGTCGAAAAAAATGCTTTGGTTTCTAGACCACACACTTTAAACTGGTATAGAGAACAGGCGTTAAATTACATTCATGGGGCAGAACTTGAATGGAAAGACGGTTCTTATCAATTTGATACTACTGGATTTATTGATGATAAAGAAATTGAAAAGGCTAAAATCATCAAGTATTGTGCAGTTAGTGAAGTAGATTTAGAAACGGTTCTTAAACCTAATAAAGATGTAGATGAAATTTTTTCGGACTATTTTCGTAATAAAGTAGGGGTTGTTTTTATAAAAGTAGCTACTGAAAATAATGGTAAAATTTCGAGAATAGATGTTCCTGATCAACTGGCTGGTTTTAAAGAATATATTGCTCGAATTAAGGATGCTGGAAACCAAGTGCATATTATCTCAAGCCCAGGAGATATATTAGAACTGAATCTTACTGTTTATGTAGATCCAATGACAATTTTCATTGATCCTAAAGACATTGAAGCTTATAAATATATAGTTAAAAATCCTGAACCAAAAGTAATCCATAATTTTAATAAGGACAATGGTTCTTTAATTTTAGACACTTCAACAAAACCTGTAGAAGAAGCTATTAAAAATCATTTAAAGAATATCGAGTTTAACGGTGCTTTTGTGAAAACTTTTTTAGTCGATGCTATTCAGAAAGCTCAAGGGGTGAAAATTCCTGTACTTAATAAAATTCATACTTCTTTGGCAAAAAATCCTAACAATCAAAATTATCCATCACTAACCGAAGTTACTAAAATGGAATATTTCATTCCTCAAGCGGGATATTTCGATTTAGATCAACTTAAAATTAATGTAAACTACATTCCTTATACCTTCTACCGAGATAAACAATAGTCTAAATTTTATATACCAATGAATAATTACACCGTTTTAAAATGGGGAAAGCTATTGCTATGGCTCATTCCTCCAATTCTTAGAAAGAAAACACATTTTGATTGGCTTGAGGCTGTACTCACTCCTCTTCGAAACATTTACGAGGAAACGTTGTATAAAATGCAACATACAGGTCAAGTTATTTATCTTGAGAAAGTACTCAACGAAGCCTTTAATCAATTTGCAAAATATAATCCCAATTTAAGTATTGAGGAGAAGCGAGTACAAGGGTTAATTTATATTGACGAGTCTGTCAAGCCTACTTTACAATATCTATATCTCCACAAAGAGTATTATGAACCAAATGGAACGTTAATAATTCCGCAACT
Source organism: Flavobacterium sp. CECT 9288 (assembly GCF_918731615.1). NCBI lineage: Bacteria > Pseudomonadati > Bacteroidota > Flavobacteriia > Flavobacteriales > Flavobacteriaceae > Flavobacterium > Flavobacterium sp. CECT 9288. The sequence goes on from NZ_OU957226.1 coordinate 1,969,398, forward strand.
AAAAATATTTAAGCATGATGATTATAACAACAGAAATAACCAACCCATTTATCTAGCCCATCGCAAAGATTATACGTCCGTTGCTTACGCTAATTTTAGAGTATATATACCAGAAACTTTAATCGGAACGGGAGATGGTATTGTTGTTCAGCCCCAAAGTGACGAAGCTATAGATACAGAAGCTATAAACGTAGCCACTATTAAGTATCACAGTCTTCTTAATTTTTATAAACTAGCGGGCAAGAGTTATGAAAGTTATTCGTATTTACCCAAAAAACCCTCAGATAAAAAAATAGAAAAAACTACAGACATTTAAATCAATAAAAATGAAACAAGTAAATTTTAGTAATTCGGGAGGATTTCCCCTAGAGCAAGAAACATTAGAGAGGCTTCAAACAGCTTACAGATCTGAGTTGTACGAGGCTTTAAAAAGACATTTTAGTATAGATCTCGCCAACGATTATATTCTGGCTCATGCAACAAGTCAGCAAAAAGGCTGGGCAGTTATCCGTCAGGAAGATCCCGTAAACCCAGGAAATAACGTAGGAATTTTGTATCCTATTACTATTGGAACTCAAAAACCTTATTTAAAAACCACCAGAACAGCTGTAAATTTAATCTACGGAACTAGCGCGTCTCAAACGGCCTATTATGATTATGAAGCAGAATATAGCTCGCAGAAATATAATGATGAGGTTGTCGTTACTAAAAGTGGCGACGTGCAAACGATCAAATATTATGATGTAAGCAATTTGGTGCCTGTTACAGATATCAAAACAATCGATGAAATCCTAAAAGCGATAAATTTGAGCATTGATGCAATTCAAGCTAATATCAATACGATTGAAGAAGATATAAATCTAATTAACGAATCGTATCTCCCGATTAACGGGTCAAAAGCCATGCAAGGAGATTTAGATCTTGGGACCCATCAATTGTCAAAATTAGATATAAAAGAAGGTGGTTTTGCAAAAGTTAGAGTAGCAGATTTTAGATTAGGATCGGCTCAAAGAAAAGGATTGCTTAACCCAACGGATTCTACCGGAAGAGCTTTGGTAGATAGTAGTGACCAATCAAACACAAGTCTTACTTTAAATTATGGGCCAGATTGGACCAATACTTATGTAGGAGGAAAAGTATATTTAAACAATATCAATTCATCGAATTCAACAGGTTCTTTGCTAGTAATAGATGGATTAAATCAGGTCACAAAAAGCGACACACTAATCGACTCATTACTTAGTCGTATCACAGCTTTAGAAAACAAACCAGCAATCGCCGTGCCTATCGGAATGATTGCTATTTGGGGTAAAACAGCACCATTTCCAGAAGGTTGGGAGGAGTACGTAGATTTAAGAGGCAAAATGCCTATTGGTTTGGACCCAGTATATACACAAGGTGCTGATAGGATCAATTATAATTTGAAAACTCTTGGTCATGCAGGAGGTAAACGTGAACATGCTTTATCAATTGAAGAAATGCCTTCACACAATCATACTATTTCAAATCAATCAAATAGCCAGACTGGATCTGGTAGAGTTGCAGTTGGATCGGATGGTTCTGAAGGGAATAATCCTTATACAGATTTTAAAGGAGGTAATCTATCACATACAAATATGTCTCCTTATCGAGTGGTACATTTCATAGAATATACAGGACGTCCAAGTGATAAAACAGCACCAACAGCGCCAACCTTAATGGTAGCAAGCATTGATACTACAAGTGTATCTTTAAATTGGTCAGGAGCAACTGATGAATTTGGTGTTACAGATTATATTGTATACGGAAACGCTATTTCGCCAATCTCAGTAGGTAATGTTTTCAACCGAACTATTTATGGCTTGACACCTGGCACATCTTATACTTTTTATGTTAAAGCAAAAGATGAGGCAGGAAATGTATCAGCAGATAGTAATATCGTAAGTGTAACAACAAATACTATTGATCTTACTCAGCCCTCAGCTCCAAATGATATATACGGGTATGTACAAAATATAAATGAGATATACATTCAATGGAGTGCTGCATTAGCAAATGAAAATGTTGTTAGTTTTGAGGTATGGAGAAGAACAGCTGGAGGTATATCTAGTTTAATATATACGGCTGATGTTTCTGAAAACTATTTTTATGATACCGGAAATTATTACAATACTAATTATTATTATAAAGTAAGGGCTAAAAATAGTATAGGTAATGTTTCTGAATTCACTTCTGAGGTTTTGGTAACTACAGATCTAGATTTTGGTAATTGCTTCGATGTTGAATCTCTGGTAACCATGGCATCAGGGCAATCAAAAAAATTAAAGAATGTGGTGGTTGGAGATCAGCTTCAAGGCTTCTCTTTTCCTAACGAAGTCGATGAGTCTGAAGGAGACTATTTGGCCTGGACAGGAAAACTAAATGAAGCCAGCAAAGCAGCGGTAACAGTAATTAACAAAAAAACAGCTCTGGTTAATAATTATTATGAAATTACAGCTCAAGATGGGACTGTTGTAAAAGTAACGGGTGAACACTCATTACTAACAACTCAAGATGGAGTAAATGTGCAATGGTTAAGAACAAAGAATGTAGTAAATAGTATGTCATTAATAGACAAAACAGGAAAGATCAAAACCATTGAATCAATCATCTTTAAAGAAGAGCCATTAGAAGTGGCTGTATTGGATGTTGAGTCAGTAGATAATTACGTAATTGCTGGAATTGTGGCGCATAATGCACCAATCCGTGACGAAGTAATTGCAAAATAAGATTGTTTAGTTTGTAATCTTTTGGGGTGTAAAACCCCAAAAGATTATTTATAATTTTTGTGGACTTTTAATGTTTTTGAGCTAAACGAAGTGAGTTTATATAGAATAGCAGCGCTATTGCATAAAAATTAATGATGTTGTAGCTATAAAGTAGAATAAGAAAGCTTACAATAAAATTTAAATAGACTCTTAATCAAAAAAGTTACAATAGAAAATCAATAAAAATTAAAAAAAATCAATGGTGCAAAAAATTTCAGAATATTTAAATGAGATAAAATTATTGCTTTACGGGATTTTTATGTACTTGGATATGGATACGGGAATAGTTAAAGTATTGTTTTACTTAATGGTAATGGATACTTTTTTAGGAGTAATCAAAACCATAGTATTAAATGACCAATTTAGTTTTAAAAAATTAGTCTTAGGATTTGTATCCAAGTTAGCCGTATTGCTAATACCTACAGCCTTGGCATTAATGAGTAAAGGACTCAATTACAACTTTAAATGGTTTGTAACCATAGTGATGGATTTACTTATTGTTAGTGATGGCATTTCAATAATCAGTAATATTATTGCTATAAAAACAAAAAAAGAGGTAGAGAATTTTGACGCAATGACTCTTACACTCAAAGCAATAAGAACTGGTCTAATACAACTATTTAAAAGACTTTTGGTTACATTTGACCCTAAATACCACGTAGACAAATAGACCAACACCTCACAATAGAATAGGACCTGTTCTAATTTATACAAATTTCAAAATAAATAAAACAACTGTAAAAAAAACAGTTGTTTTATTCATTTATAAAAAAGATAAAAACACATACTGAATTTACTTTTTAAGATCATCAAATAAAAAAAATAGTGGAGAAAAGATAACCTTATCGATTCCTATGCCTTCTATCCTAATTCCGCTTTCTACCCAAGAAAGACAAATTAACTTCATAAATATTTTTCACAATAAATAACTCGAGATTAAACTATTGCCATTTTTTTACCGAATTATAGCGAATAACATAACCCATGAAATTGAAATCAACAACTAAAAACACTCCCTATTTATTAGAGCGAATATTTAAGATAAAAAGAATAAAAAATACAATAGATTTAAGTAATTCTTTCACTGTTGTGAATGGAGAAGCATCCTCGGCATTATTTGATGCAGAAATTTATAAAGTAACATTCAGGACCGAAAGTCGTAGAGAAATAAAAAGTTATACCTTATTTTTGTCCGGCAACGAATTGATTTGTGACCAAGAAATAGATGCCTTAAAAGAATGTTTAGGCATAACTCTTACCGGTGACGGATCACAATTTGAAATTCTTGATTATCAAACGGATTTTACAATACAATTTGATCAAGAAAATAGTTCTTTTGTGGAATCTGACGGGGTAGAAAAAGGTTTAATAATTTTTAAAAAATAAATTGACAAAAAATTCTTTTCAAACGAATAAAAATTGCTCTACATCTAACACTAACTTTTTATAAAAAAGAGTACCGGAAAGATTTGATTGAAGAAAGACTTACATAAGAACTGGCACAAAAGCAAAAAAGCCAGAAAGAGTATGGGTTTTAATAATGAAATACAGTTTTAAATTGGTACAATAAAAGTCTGGACACTTGACTATGCCAAAGTCAAAGCTTCCAAAAATTCAAGTGATAAAAAATAAAGCAATTAACTCATATTTTTAAGCTCTCAAAAAACGTCAATATCGGTATTATGTGTTCGATTGTAGTCCAATTCACTCCACTTTAATAATCCGTAAAAACCTTATAAAAAGGTATTTACGGATTATTTTTTTACTTCCCAACAATTCTAAAATTTATTCCAACAGCAATAAAATCCAAACCTTAAAAATTGTTTGTGCACTATGTTGCTGTCCTTTTTAGTCTTATTGCAACAAAAACAACTACTCGTATTGAAATTGAAATAATTTTATAATTTGGAATTAGCTCTTAACACAACTACTATACAATTGCGTAATAATTAATAATTAACAATTGTACCCGCTATACTGCCATTAAAGACTTTAATAAAAATGTAAATGTCAAGACTATTATTGATGCTAATTACTTTTTAGGCTTAAAAGTATGAACATAACCTAGACTTAGCTCCGTAAAATCTGCCTGCCCAAGATTAGCATTTATATTGGCTGCAAGAAAAACGTTGTGTTGCGGGGATTTTTGAGAAGAAAAGGCATAATATCTAAAACCTAATCGTGATGAAATTACTTGTTTTATCTTGGCTTTAGACGCAAAATCTTGTGCAATATATTGTCCTGAGCTTGAACTTCCGTTGTTTAAGTACCAATCTAATTTATAGGCAGGTTTGTAAAAATTCACACCCAATTCCGTTTCGACACTAAAATGATTCATTAAAATTTCAAAATTAGCATACGCTCCTAATGTGGTTGCGTTGTGAAATGGATTTTCTTTTAAGTATGCAAATTGATTCTTTGACAACTCATCATTACTTTTTATAAAATCATAATAATCATCATAAAAACGGTAATACATACCTAAACCATATTTGTAGGTCTTATTTTTTATTTTTCCAATGGCAAATGATGCTGTGTACACGTTTTTAACCGAGTTATAACCTCTTGCCAAAACTTTTTGCCCTAGACCAAAACGTGTTGAAACATAATTATGTGTCATTGACGGGCTAGCATCTATAATTTTGTTCGAGTCAATATGCTCTTTTTTAGAATACTTAAATTCGGTTTTAAGCGTGGCCAAAACCGAATTCAAACCATGATTGGGCAATCTTGTATGTCCGTTAGAAAAATGTGTTGCCCCCACTCCTAATTTTACAGCAACTTGGTTTGTTTGTGCTACATCATAATACACAAACGATCTAAATGCCCAAGTAATAGGCGTTGAAACCCCAAAATTCCCTGGATTTGTAACCTTATCATAAATCACACTGTGATAGGAAGCACCAAGTCCTAGTTGAAAACGAACTCTATTTGTAAAACTTTGAAATACTCCAAAATCTAAAAAAGGTAAAACGGCAACACTGTATCCTACTTGCTTAAGATTACCAAAATCGGCGTACGTGACTGCAATTCCAGTTTTGGGATAATTCAGGAATTTAGCCCATGTTTTATTTTGATAGGTGGTTTTTCCAAAAGTTAAATCAATACCTTTTTGATTTTCAGTCTCGGGAAAAATACTTATTGATGGCAATGTTTTACCCATAGAAAAACCAAGTCCTATAAAACGATGATCCTTCTTACCATTTGAATCAATATCTTGTGCGTAACCTACCCAAAATGAAAAAATTAGAAATAAAAATACTATCCTTGAAACCATATTCTACTACAATAAATTATTAGGCGCATACTCATAATGCTATCCTTAAAAAAGCGGTAAAAATAATAAAAAGAATGACCTTACCATAAAATCTTATTTTAGTTTCAAAGTCTTTTTATATGATCACATGAAATTAAATTCAACTTTCGCAGATTTTAATTTAAAAATCTATTCCTAATTAAAGTTACCCGTTCCTTTTTTATCAGTAAAAAAAGAAAAAATTAAAATATGAAAAAGTGAAAATTTAAAATAGAAATCAATAAATATAACTCATTAAACAATTGATTATCAAGACTAAAAAGCTCTTTCAAAGGCTTTAACATCTTTGCTTTGATTTAAAAAAATTTCGCTGTGTGATAAATGTTACTGTAACAGCAATTTAAACGGATAATATTTGCATCATAAAATTTATAGTTATGGAATATTTCGGATATTTTGCATCAATATTAATAGGTGTTGCATTAGGACTCATTGGCGGCGGCGGTAGTATTCTTACTGTTCCCGTTTTAGTATATTTATTTGCTGTTGAGCCTGTTATTGCAACAGCTTATTCCCTATTCATCGTGGGTTTGACAAGTGCCGTGGGTAGTGTTGGGTATTTCAAAAAAGGTTTGGTAAACATAAAAACAGCAGTGGTTTTTGGAATTCCATCTATTGTTGCAGTTTTTACTACACGAGCTTTGATAGTTCCTAAAATTCCTAAAGAAATTTTTTCGGTAGGCGATTTTATCCTCACTAAGGATCTCTTTTTGATGTTGCTTTTTGCTGTAATCATGATTATTGCATCATACAGCATGATAAAAAAAGAAAAAAAAATGCCTTGTGACCAACCTGAGGAACAAAAATTCAATTACCCAATTATTCTTATTGAAGGAGCATTAGTAGGCGTTATCACTGGGCTTGTAGGAGCTGGAGGTGGATTCCTGATTATTCCAGCTTTGGTTATTTTAAGTAAACTTCCTATGAAAGAAGCCGTTGGAACTTCGTTAGTAATAATTGCTGCCAAATCATTGATTGGTTTCTTTGGAGAAGGTGAAGAAAACAGTATCAATTGGCAATTTCTAGTTACCATTTCTGTATTTGCAATTGTTGGAATTTTCATTGGTACAGCATTATCAAAAAAAATTGATGGGAATAAACTGAAACCTGCCTTTGGTTGGTTTGTTTTAGTCATGGGAATTTATATCATTACAAAGGAGCTTTTTATGAAGTAACAAAGTTAGCGTTTGGAATTCTCTTACTAACAATTACGAAGTTTTAAGTCTTAATTAAACTATTGAAATTAGTGCAGCTCATGTAAAGAAAAAATATAGTAGGATGAAAAAAATAATTTTAGTTGCCTTCTTAATACTTTTCACTGTAAGTGTATCTGATAAAACTGAAACAAGAAATTTGGATGAAAATAAAAACCAGTCTCCATTAGAAAAATTAGTTTCGGGGAATAAGCGCTTTTTAGAAGAAAAAACAATTCATCCGCATCAAAATAAAAAATCAATTTTAGACAATCAAAACGCACAACATCCTTTTGCTGTTGTAGTCACTTGCTCAGACAGCAGAGTTTCACCTGAAATTCTGTTCGATCAGGGAATTGGCGATTTATTTGTAATCAGGAATGCGGGAAATTTGATTTCTGATATTGATATGGGTAGTATTGAATATGCAGTTCAGCATCTGGATGTAAAATTAATCGTCATTTTAGGACACACAGAATGCGGAGCTATTAAAGCTTATATCAATGATGAAAATAAAAGTTACAAAAAACATCTAACTCATATTGATGACATAATTGAAACTATTGCAGAGGAAAAAGAAGAATTAGAAGCTGAAAAACAAACTCCAAAACAAGATAATATATTGGGTTGCATCAATGCAAATATTGAACACTCAAATAGGCTGATTCAAGAAAATCCAATTGTAAAAGAGCACAAAACTAAAATTATTTCTATGCGTTATGACGTACATACAGGCCAAATAATTAGGTTATAAGGGCTATGTAACATAAGTCACTAAATTTCAATAATTCATACATTAATTTTGTCCTATAAATTAGAATCTTAAAAAAATAAAAATATGTATTTTCAACACATTTACGACAAGAGTCTTGCTCAAGCAAGTTATTTTATTGGCTGTCAAAAAGCAGGAGTAGCAGCAGTTATAGATCCAAAAAGGGATGTTGACACCTATCTTGAAATTGCCAAACAAAACAATATGAAAATTACTCATATTTTAGAAACACACATTCATGCTGATTTCCTTGCAGGTTCTAGAGAATTAGCAGCTTTAACAGGAGCAGAAATGTACCTTTCAGCAGAAGGTGGTCCTGACTGGAAATATGAATTCCCGCATGTTGATATAAAAGATGGTGATGTTCTAAAAGTAGGAAATTTAAAAATAGAAGTAGTTCACACACCTGGACATACTCCAGAGAGCATCAGCTTTTTGTTGACAGATATACCTGCTAGCGAAGAACCAGTTATGTTGTTCACCGGTGATTTTGTGTTTGTGGGAGATGTAGGAAGACCTGATTTACTTGAAAAAGCAGCAGGAATAAAAGGAACTCAAGATGCAGGCGCAAAGCAAATGTATCAGTCAATTAATAAATTTGACGCATTACCTGAATACATTCAAGTTTGGCCAGGCCACGGAGCGGGTTCTGCATGCGGAAAAGCATTAGGAGCTGTACCAAGTACAACGGTAGGTTATGAAAAAGTAAGAAACTGGGCTTTTCAGCATAAAAATGATGAAGCTGGATTTGTAAAATATTTATTGGAAGACCAACCAGAACCACCTAAGTATTTTGCAATGATGAAAAAACTTAATAAAGTAAATCGTCCGCTTCTTACGGCTGTTCCAAAATTAAAACAATTGGATTACAATGAATTAACAGCGGCTTTAGCCAATGGAACTAAATTAATTGATGCCAGAGATAAAGCAGAGTTTTCTAAAGGATTTATTCCAGGAAGCATCAACATTCAGGGGAACAATTCCTTTGCTACTTGGGCAGGATGGTTCCTTACGTATGAAGAACCTTTTATCTTGCTTGCCGATGAGTCACAATTGGATGATTTGACCAGAAAACTAATGAGAATAGGACTAGACAATATTCAAGGTTATGTTCCTTCTACAAAAATATGGGAAGAAAACGGCGGTTCTTTGGAGAATGTGAATCAGATTACTATCGAAGAATTTAAAGCCTTACAACAAGAAAAAGACGTTCAGGTGGTTGATCTTCGAGGTGTTGCAGAATATAATGCTGGTCATATAAAAGGAGCTGATAATGTATTTGTAGGTACTTTAGTAAATAATCTAGACAAAATAAGTAAAGATAAAAAAGTATTAATTCATTGTCAAGGAGGAGATAGAGCGGCAATTGCCTATTCTTTATTGGCAAAAAATGGTTATAAAAATGTACTTAATTATAGTCCTGGAATGAATGAATGGGTGAACCAAAACAATCCAATTGAATACTAAAAAAAGAATTATGTTCACAATTTTTAAAAATATGTTTTCAAAAAAAGACACCACACAAATGGAAAAAATAATAAAAGAAGGTGCGTTTCTTGTAGATGTTCGCACAGCAGCAGAATTTGCTGAAGGTAACGTAAAAGGCTCTGCCAATATTCCTTTGGATAAAGTGGCAAGCCAACTAGAAAAATTCAAAGGAAAAGAACATATAATTGTTTTCTGCCGAAGCGGTAATCGCAGTGGTCAAGCCAAAATGATTTTGGAACAAAATGGTTTCAAAAACGTTACCAATGGCGGAACTTGGCAGGATGTAAACGAAATGATTCATAAATAGACTTCAGAAAATTTACATCTGTGTAGTTTAAAACAAAACCGTTTTTTTGTTTTAAACTACACAATTGTTTAAATATCAAGATATGATTAAAAATATGTACACCAATTGGAATTACATCAGAGTTATCCGTATGATTTTAGGGCTTATTGTGATGATTCAAGCTGTTTATACTAAAAATTATTTGTTCCTGCTTCCCGGAATTTTATTTACCGGAATGGCACTATTAAATACTAGTTTTTGCGGTTCAAATGGTTGCGCTGTTCCGAAATCAGAAAGTAAAATCAGCAAGGAAAATTAATAGTATTAAAAAAAGCAATCATCAAAAAAGTTGTTAGTGTGATTCTCTGAGCAATTGTCAGCTATTTGTATTATCCGAACATAGGTTGCGATTCCGTACTTTTGCCATAACATCCAAACCTTTAAATATCACTTTATATGGTGGTTAATAGAAGGTTTGATTTTTAATATGTTTGCAAAATCACCTAGAAAAAATTAAACATTTAAATTGCTTTAAAATAGGTAAATTTGAAAGTCATTGGAAAAAATGGTATTAAATTTTTCTTTTTATATCCATCAAAGACAGTTGTAATTACCTTTAAAATCAATAAGAAAAAAATAATATGGAAGACATAAAACCAGCAAACAAAGACTTAATTTTAAGAGAAAAATTAGCATTACAACGAACTACTTTGGCTAATCAATCTACTTTTCTTTCCTTTTTGAGAACGTCAATGTATTTTTTGATCGCAGGTTTGAGCTTGAGAAATTTATTGATGATTGAAAATAGTTTACTAATTGAGATAGCACTTTTTATTACTTCCTTTATCATTTTTGTTTTTGGAACAGTGAACTATTTTAAGCACAAAAAATCCATTACAGAAAATAAAAAACACATTGGTGACTATCAATTAGAATATTACAAATTATAATCGTGACTCTTAAAGCACCAAATTTCTTTTCTAAAAAAATCCACCTCAATTGAAAACAAACAAAACCAAACTTGGACTGAAAGAAAATTGGAAACAGTTTACCATTTTGGTTATTGTCAATGCGTTTGTTGGTGGAATGATAGGAATGGAACGAACTATTATTCCAAAATTCGCTGAAATTGAATTTGGTATTGCTTCAAAAACGGCTATTCTATCTTTTATTATTGCATTTGGAATTACAAAAGCCATTACCAATTATTTTACTGTTTAAGTACCATTTTTTTAGTGAAAAAAAATTATTTCAAAAATCATTTAAAAAAAACATGTTACTTTTCAGCTTATCCCTCTAAAAATCAAATTTATAGGGTTTATATATCCATGTGTTTCAGCGTTCTAAAATAAAAATGGAATTTATTAGCATAAATTTTTCCTTGTGTGACAAAAGTAACATAACTACTCATTTGTAATTACAACCTTTGTTACCATAAAAATATAATTATGGAAATTTTAGAATTGATCAAAGAACCTTGGCCGTGGTATATTGCAGGCCCATTAGTTGGACTTACAGTTCCAGCTTTGTTAATCATTGGCAACAAATCATTTGGTATCAGCGCCTCATTACGTCATACCTGTGCCATGTGCTTACCAGCAAACATCAAATTTTTCAAATACGATTGGAAAAAAGAAATCTGGAATATGTTTTTTGTTTTCGGTATTTTATTGGGTGGCATACTTGCTTACAGCTTTTTGTCAAATCCTAATCCGATTATCATTGATGGAAATCTACAAACCGAATTAGCAGGCTATGGCATAACTGAAATTTACGGAATGTTGCCAGAACAATTATTCTCGTGGGAAAGTTTGTTTACACTCAAAGGATTTTTCATGATGGTCGTTGGTGGTTTTTTCATTGGTTTTGGTTCTCGTTATGCAGGAGGTTGCACAAGTGGTCACGCTATTTCTGGTTTGTCTAATTTACAAATACCATCATTAATTGCAACATGTTGTTTCTTCATTGGCGGATTGATTATGGCAAACCTTATTTTACCATTTATTCTTTCACTTTAAATTACTAATTATGAATATAAAAGATCAAAATACAGATTTCGAAACACGTTCACTAGACACCGTTTGTATTAACGAAAGCCAATTGCAAAACAAATGGTACCATAATTTAAAATATCTTGTCATTGGTATCTTGTTTGGAATTGTTTTCATCAAAGCAGAAATTATCAGTTGGTACCGAATTCAGGAAATGTTTCGTTTCCAATCTTTTCACATGTACGGCGTAATTGGAAGTGCAGTTGTTGTGGGAATAATATCCGTTTTCCTGCTAAAAAAATTCAATATCAAAACCATTTATGGAGAAAAAATTGAGTTCCACGACAAAACATTCAACAAAGGACAGGTTTATGGTGGACTTATCTTTGGGTTGGGTTGGGCAGTAACCGGAGCTTGTCCAGGACCGTTGTTTGCACAAATTGGAACGGGAGCCACCGTGATGATTGTAACCCTATTCTTTGCAATCGTTGGAACATGGGTTTATGGATATTTTAGAGATAAACTGCCTCATTAATATATTTTATGATTTCAAAGAAAGAAACTGCAGAACGATCTATTACATTCTTAAAAAAAAATTGATACATCTGTTTGCAGTTGTTGTTTTCTTGTGAGGACTTTTATCAGTCGTTTTGTTTTTTAATTCCTCAATAAAACTGCTTGGCTCCATGATAATGAGGTAAAATTCTTTTCACTAAATGTTACTACCCACAAAAAGGGATGTTAGAAAACGAAACAGTACAATTTAGGAGACCTATTGCCGCTATCTATTGAGATTGTTTTGCCTAAACTTAATGACTTACAAATGAAATATTTTTTCAATAGTTTACTTATAATCGGTATTATTTTTAGTAGCTATAATGCTGTGGCACAACATCAGGAAATTTCAGAAAAGCCAACGGTTTGGAAAGAAAAAAATAACGAAAAAGTTGATTCTACCTCAATTCTAAATGCTTTCAAAAACGGTAATTTCAATGGTCACTTCCGCTATTTTTTTATGAGTACTAATAATGAAAGTGGCTTATCTGATTATTATGCCAATGCCCTTGGTGGAGGCGTGAAATTTGAAACTGCAAAATTTCATAATTTTCAATTTGGTGTCAGCGGTTATTACATATTCAATATTGGTTCTTCTGATTTTTCTAAAAAAGATCCTGTGACCAATTTATCAAACAGATACGAGATTGGGCTTTTTGACATTCAAAATCCATCAAACAAAAACAATTTGAATCGACTAGAGGAATTACATGTGAAATACAATTTCAAAAATTCGAATATAAATCTTGGAAAACAATTACTCAATACATCCTTTATAAATCTGCAAGACGGAAGAATGCGCCCAACCGTAGTGGATGGAATTTGGATTGATTTTAACGAAATCAAGAAAACTAAAATAAATCTGGGCTACCTATATGGAATTTCACCACGAAGCACCATGAAATATTTTGACCTGGGAATCTATAGGCATTTACCCCTCCGGCATCAATCCCGATGGAACAAAATCAAATTATGCTGGAAATTTAGACAAAAGTGGAATTTATATTGTTGGTTTACAAAATGAATCTATAAAAAATTTAAAGATACTTTTATGGAACCAATATGCTGAGGATATATTCAATTCTGCATTGTTCCAAATGGATTATAAATACGATTTGAATCCCAATTCTAAACTGCTTTTTGGCTTTCAATCAATTTATCAAAATGCATTGAATTTTGGCGGAAATGAGGATCAAAGCAAAACTTATTTCAAAAAAAATGGTACTTCTCAAACCTTTGGAGGAAGATTAGGTTGGCAAAATAAAAAAATAGAATTTACTTTAAACTACAACCGAATAACGGCTAAAGGTCGGTATCTCATGCCCAGAGAATGGGGTCGAGACCCGTTTTACACCTTTATGGCCAGAGAACGAAATGAAGGTTTTGGGGATGTGCACGCTTTAATGACCAAAATACAATATTCAAATCCTAAAAAGAGATTCAAATCGCAACTAGCAGTTGGATATTTTGATTTACCAGATGTAAAATACGTTGCCCTGAATAAATACGGATTGCCTTCTTATGTTCAAACAAATGTAGATTTTCGCTATCAATTTCAAGGAATGTTAAAAGGTTTTGACGCGCAAATATTGTATGTACACAAATTCAATTTAGTTGAAAATTACGGCAATAAAAATTTTATTTTCAATAAGACCAACATGGGTAATATCAATTTAATAGTCAACTTCAATTTTTAAGCCCTTGTTTTATAATAAAGACTGTAGTCTCATTACTAAAAAAAAGAACATTTATTTAGCGCTAAACCACAACTACACTTTAATATTCCCTCTGTTTTTTAAAAACATAACTTCTATAATTTTACTAGACATAGAGGTGCTCACACCTAAATGATTGGATAAAATTTCAATAAGACTTTTTTCTTCTTTTTCTAATGTTCCGTCAGCTAACAAGACATCTAAGGCTAGAGCAAACAAGGTTTCTTTATCTTCGGTTTCTATCCAAGAACAACATGCTTTGATATATTTAAGCTGTCCCAACTCTTTATAAAATGCAATGGCAGTTTCATAATAAGGTCCAAAATCTACATTCTTAAATTTTTCCTTAGAATACAGTATTCTTGATAGCGATTTTCTTTCGGCTTCAGATATATGATGATCCGCTTTTATACAAGTATATAAAATTCCTAACCAAGCCTCAGCTTCAGATTGAATTGGATTTTCTCCCATAGTATTAATGTCGTTTTCCAAAATATTTTTTGCTAAATTTACAATTAACCATTTATAAAAACAATCTTGAGTGTGTGTATATTTTGATGTCATAAAAAAATTCATAATAACAAGAGACTAACACAAACTTAACAGCCTAAAATTGAGGTTAAAAGAGGAACATTTTATATATTAGCATATAAATATTAATTTAAACTATAATTTTTATCTATTGAATTTTTAATTCACTACGAATGTTTTAAATAACTTTGTAATCAGAAAAATAAAAACAAACATACTATGGAAAATAATGCAAAACCAACCTCTTACAATGTTAACGGAGAGAGTAAATGTCCTTTCTCTGGAGCTTCAACATCTGCTCCAAAACAAAGCACTACTCACGGTAAAACAAATCGTGATTGGTGGCCTAACCAACTTAATTTAAAAATTCTGCGTCAAAATTCATTAGAGAACAATCCCATGGGAGCCAACTTTAATTATGCCGAAGAATTCAAAAAAGTAGATTTAGAGACTTTAAAAAATGATATTAAAGAAGTTATCACAACTTCTCAAGACTGGTGGCCTGCAGATTACGGAAGCTACGGTCCCTTTTTTATACGTTTAGCTTGGCACAGTGCAGGAACATACCGTATTGCAGATGGTCGTGGTGGAGCTGGTTTTGGAACACAAAGATTTGCACCATTAAACAGCTGGCCAGATAATGCCAACTTAGACAAAGCTCGTTTGTTGTTATGGCCCATAAAACAAAAATATGGCAACAAAGTTTCATGGGCAGATTTAATGGTATTAGTGGGGAACTGTGCCTTAGAATCAGCAGGATTTAAAACGTTTGGTTTTGCTGGAGGTCGTGTAGACGTTTGGGAACCACAAGAAGATATTTATTGGGGACCAGACAAAGAATGGTTGTCTTTAAGTACAGAACCACACAGCCGTTACTCAGGAGATCGTGAGTTAGAAAATCCTTTGGCTGCTGTACAAATGGGGCTTATTTATGTAAACCCAGAAGGACCAGATGGAAATCCAGATCCACTATTAGCAGCACGTGACATTAGAGAGACATTTGCACGCATGGCTATGAATGATGAGGAAACAGTTGCCTTGATTGCAGGAGGACACACACTAGGAAAAACTCACGGTGCTGCTGATCCTAATGTATATGTAGGCGCTGAACCAGCAGGCGCATCTATTGAAGAACAAAGTTTAGGCTGGAGAAATACGTATGGTACAGGAAATGGTGCAGATACTATTACTAGTGGACTAGAAGGAGCTTGGACTACTACACCAATAAACTGGAGTAATAATTATTTTGAAAACCTATTTGGCTTTGAATGGGAATTAACAAAAAGTCCTGCAGGAGCTCATCAATGGAAGCCAGTAGGAAATGGCGGTGCGGGAACAATTCCTGATGCTCATGATGAATCAAAAACGCACCAACCAATGATGCTTACAACCGATTTATCTTTACGCGTTGATCCTGCTTATGAGAAAATCTCTCGTCACTTTTTCGAAAATCCTGATGCTTTTAATGATGCATTTGCAAGAGCATGGTTTAAGCTGACTCATAGAGATATGGGGCCAAAAGTACGCTATTTAGGAAACGAAGTACCAGCTGAAGAGCTAATTTGGCAAGATCCAGTTCCTGAGGTTACATTTGAATTAATTAACGAGCAAGACGTTGAAGCACTTAAGGCTTCTGTTTTATCATCTGGATTAAGTATCTCAGAGCTTGTAAGTACAGCATGGGCATCGGCTTCTACTTTTAGAGGATCTGATAAGCGTGGTGGGGCAAACGGTGCTCGTATTAGACTAGAACCACAAAAAAGTTGGAAAGTAAACAATCCTTCTCAACTTGATCGTGTTTTAGCTACGTTAGAGAATATCAAAAATGAATTCAATTCTCATAATACTGATAAAAAAGTATCTATTGCCGATTTAATTGTACTAGCAGGAAATGCAGCAGTTGAAAAAGCTGCAGCAAATGCAGGAATTCAAGTTAAAGTTCCTTTTGCCGCTGGACGTACGGATGCTTCACAAGAGCAAACAGATGTTGAGTCGTTTGCAGTTTTAGAGCCACAAGCTGATGGATTTAGAAATTATGTAAAAACTAAATATACCGTTTCTGCCGAGGAAATGTTAATTGACAAAGCGCAGTTATTGACATTAACAGCTCCAGAAATGACAGTTCTTGTAGGCGGTATGCGCGTATTGAACACTAATTTTGATAAATCTCAAAATGGAGTTTTTACAAGCAGACCTGAAACACTTACTAATGATTTCTTTGTAAACTTATTAGATTTAAGAACTACTTGGAAAGCCGTTTCAGAATCTGACGATGCTTTTGTAGGTAGTGATAGAATGGCTGGTGGATTAAAATGGATTGGAACAAGAGTTGATTTAATCTTTGGTTCTAACTCTGAATTAAGAGCACTTGCAGAAGTTTACGGATACCATGATGCACATGAAAAATTTGTAACTGACTTCGTAGCTGCATGGACTAAGGTGATGAACCTTGATC
The DNA here is from genome assembly GCF_918731615.1 of Flavobacterium sp. CECT 9288. NCBI lineage: Bacteria > Pseudomonadati > Bacteroidota > Flavobacteriia > Flavobacteriales > Flavobacteriaceae > Flavobacterium > Flavobacterium sp. CECT 9288. Next base: position 1,986,486 of record NZ_OU957226.1, read on the forward strand.
GTTTTGACTTAGTGTAAATATTGAATTTTAATTTGTTTAAAAGGTGGTCTAGCAATAGATCACCTTTTTTTATTAAAGTATTTTACATTAAAATCGTCATAATCTTGGTTCCTTTTTTAAACAAAAATTACGAAGTATTCCAAAATATAAAATTCATAAAAAAAGCCATCTTTTGGAGATGGCTAAATATAAATATGAAATCGGATTACAAAGTATAATCAGTGTTCACAAAATTTGATTCTTTACTATTTAATAATGCTTGTAATATTTCATTATTATACTCATTATCCTTTGAGGCAACAAAGGTTCTAATGGAGAACGAGCGCAACGCATCATGAATACTCAAAGTACCCACCGCAGAATCCTTACGACCTGTAAACGGATACACATCAGGACCTCTTTGGCAAGAACTATTCAAATTTACTCTACATACTAAATTTACCAAACTATCAATTAATGGTGCAATGGTTTTAATATCCCTACCAAATAAACTAACTTGTTGTCCATAGTTAGACTCAGCCATATCGTTCAATGGCTCTTGAATATCCTTGAAAGTCATTACAGGAACAACAGGACCAAATTGCTCTTCATGGTACACTCGCATTTCTTTATTCACCGGAAACAATACTGCTGGGAAAATATAATTTGGCATATGCTCACCCCCTTTTTCATTGAGGATTGTAGCACCATTTTTAATTGCATCATCAATTAACTCCTGTATGTAAGCTGGCTTTTCCTTTTCTGGCAAAGGAGTTAACATTACCCCGTTGTCCCAAGGATTCCCAAAAGCGAGAGCATCAACTTTGGCAGCAAACCTAGTGTTAAATTCATCAGCAATACTTTCATGAACATATATTATTTTTAATGCTGTACAACGCTGTCCATTAAAGGATAATGTACCCGCTATACATTCTTGAATCGTCAAATCAAGATCAGCATCTGGTAAAATAATGGCTGGGTTTTTTGCTTCAAGTCCTAATATTAATCGCAATCTGTTTTTGTTTGGATGCTGATCCTGAAGTGCAATAGCTGATTTACTATTCCCTATTAACGCCAAAATATCCACTTTCCCAGATTTCATAATTGGCGAAGCTACTTCGCGACCTCTACCGTAAATAATATTGATGGCTCCTTTTGGAAAACTATTTCTAAAAGCTTCTAACAAAGGTGAAATTAAAAGTACACCATGTTTTGCTGGCTTAAAAATTACAGTATTACCCATAATCAATGCAGGAATTAGCAATGAAAAAGTTTCGTTTAAAGGATAATTATAAGGTCCTAAACACAATACTACCCCTAACGGCCCACGACGCACCATGGCATTTACACCTTGACTTTTAGTAAATCGGGATGAATTTCTATCTAATAATTTATAATCTTCAATAGTATCATAAATGTATTCCACGGTTCTATCAAACTCTTTTTCAGAATCTGGTAGTGACTTGCCTATTTCCCACATTAAATATTTCACTACTTCGGCACGAGTAGTTTTCATTTGCTTGACAAAATTTGTCATGCACTTGATACGATCCGATACTTTCATGGTTGGCCATAGTCCTTGGCCATTGTTATAGGCATTACTTGCTGCTTGTACCGCTTCATTTGCCTCCTCTTCACCCATAAATGGAATTGACCCCAGAATAGTAGGTCCATATTCATTAGTAGAAGAAATGGTTGAGAAAACGGCTGTAGTTTGTCCCTCCCACTTTTTTAATTCACCATCAACAAGATAGGTGTCTTGATTTAATAAACTTTTAATCTGATATTCTTCGGGAATCACATTCATTTTTTAAGGTTTTAAAATTAGAAACTATCAAGCGCATGCCATGAAAAAAATTAAGGCGTTACTACCGCTCCTTCCCAATCTAAAATACCTCCTAATAAATTATAGGTATTCTCAAAACCCAACTGATTCATTATTTCGCAAGCTTTAGCACTACGCATACCAGACCTGCAATAAACATAATATTTTTTATCTCTGTCTAAAGCTTCAATGGCAGTTACAAAATCTTGTCCTCTGTGAATATCAATATTTATGGCATTAGCTATAAAACCATCATTGAATTCATCTTCAGTTCTTACGTCTAAAATTACTGTATTTTCGTCGGCCTCATATTGAGAAACCCACTCTTCTTGTGTTAAATTCATAGTGTTCTTTTTTGTAAAAATACGATGTTTTTATCAAACAATTATTGAATTAATTGTTAATTAGATATTAATCCTAAGAAAACGATTGCGTAAAATATTCATAATCAAATCAATAAACCAAACTTTTTAAAGCCTATAAAATCTATAGGAATATTAATTTTAACAATCTGTTAATGAGTATTTTAATCTTAATATTCTCTTGAAAACTATGGATGTTTTTTGCGTTTAGATTACCTTTATAAAAAATATATAATCCTAAAAAATGATTGACTCCCTAAAAAAAATTTTCCAATCCTTCTCAACTGATTTAGTTCAAGAAATAGAAAAAAATGCAGTCATACAAACGTATCCAGTGGGATCTGTAATTATGAGAACGGGGCAGTATATAAAAAGTACCGTACTGGTTATTCAAGGAAAAATAAAAATTTATAGAGAGGATGAAAATGGAGGAGAATTTTTCATGTATTATTTACAACCAGGACAAGCTTGTGCTATTTCTATGATTTGTGCTACTAAAAATGAAAAAAGTCAAATTATGGCCCTTGTTGTTGAAGATGTTGAACTGCTGATGATTCCGTTGCCACTAATGGATAAATGGATGATGCAACACCGAAGCTGGTACGAATTTGTTATTGATACTTACAGAAGCCGATTTGAAGAAGTTCTTGAAGTGATTGACAGCATTGCCTTTAGAGCTATGGATGAACGATTAGAATTTTATTTGCAACGCCACGCTACTTCTTGCGGCTGTAAAGAGCTTAAACTATCGCATCAAGAAATAGCATCTGATTTAAATACCTCAAGAGAAGTAATTTCTAGATTGTTAAAAAAAATGGAACAAAGAGGAATTGTGTTGCTTCATCGTAATAATATTGAACTACTTTCTAAATAATTTTAAAGGAGAATAGTTTATTTTCAATACCTCTATTTATGGAAATTATTGGTTATATAGCGTCTATCATAATTGGAATTTCACTGGGATTAATTGGTGGTGGTGGCTCCATACTTACTATACCTATCTTAGTGTACCTTTTTAAAATAGACCCTGAAATTGCAACAAGTTACTCCCTTTTTATTGTGGGCGTTACGGCATTATTTGGCTGTATTAGTCATTACAAGATGGGAAATTTAAAAATCAAATCGGCATTGTATTTTGCCATACCATCAGTAATGTCAATATTAATAATTCGCGAAGTAATATTCCCTAACATAGCCTCAACCCTATTTACGATTGCTTCTTACCAAGTTTCAAAAAATGTTCTTATTATGTCTGTTTTTTCGGTTTTAATGATTGCATCGGCTCTAGCCATGATTAGAAAGTCTAAATTAATAGCAGTCGCATCAACTAAAACTAATTATTTACAGCTGAGTGGCATTGGATTTCTAATCGGGATTGTAACGGGATTTCTGGGAGCTGGTGGAGGATTTTTAATTATACCTGCTCTTTTATTTTTTGCAAATTTACCTATGAAACAAGCAGTAGGAACCTCGTTATTAATAATTTTCATCAATTCCAGTATTGGTTTTGGTGGAGATTTATACATTGGTACACCCATAAATTATACAATTCTTTTTTTGATATCGGGAATGGCCTTCATAGGAATGATCATTGGTTTGCAGCTTTCAAAAAAAATAGATGGAGCACAACTAAAACCTATATTTGGATGGTTTGTACTTGTTATGGGAATCTATATTATTACCAAAGAATTTTTCTTTAAATAAAAACTTTATGTAACAAATATCACTGTTAATACTAAAAAACAGAAGTACATTTGTACTCTAAATAAATTATAAAAATGAAAATAGAACAAATATATACAGGATGTTTAGCACAAGGTGCTTACTATATTACTTCTAATGGTGAAGCTGCCATTATAGACCCATTAAGAGAAACGCAGCCATATCTTGACAGATTACAAAGAGATGGTGTAACATTAAAATACATTTTTGAAACGCATTTTCACGCTGATTTTGTTTCAGGACATTTAGATTTAAGTCGTGCTACAAATGCACCTATTGTTTATGGTCCTAATGCAACTTGCGAATTTGACTGTATCTCTGCTGTGGATGGCCAAATTTTTACTCTAGGAAATGTGAAAATTAAGGTGTTGCATACTCCAGGACACACCATGGAAAGCACTACGTTTTTAATCATTGATGAAAACGGAAAAAACCATGCCATTTTTTCTGGTGACACCTTATTTATAGGTGATGTTGGAAGACCTGATTTAGCTCAAAAAGCGGCTCACATGACACAAGAACAACTTGCAGCTACTTTGTACCATTCGCTACGTGATAAAATTATGACTTTGGCAGATGATGTTATTGTGTATCCCGCACATGGCGCGGGAAGTGCTTGCGGTAAAAACATGAGTAAAGAAACCGTTTCTACCATTGGGAACCAAAAAGAAACTAATTACGCCTTAAGAGCAAACATGACTGAAGCAGAATTTATTGCAGAAGTTACAGATGGTTTATTGCCTCCACCAGCATATTTTGGTATGAATGTAGCCATGAATAAAAAAGGGTACGATAGTTTTGAAAATGTATTAAATTTAGGAATGCAAGCGCTTACACCAAAAGATTTTGAAAACAGTGCTGAGCAAAATGGGGCGTTACTTCTTGACACTCGTAATAATGGTGTCTTTGCAAAAGGTTTTATTCCGCAGTCTATAAATATTGGTATTGACGGTGATTTCGCTCCTTGGGTAGGTGCGCTAGTGGCTGATGTACAACAACCTATATTGATAATTTGTGAAGTAGGACAAGAAGAAGAAACAGTAACTCGATTGAGCCGTGTAGGGTTTGATAACTTATTAGGTCATCTTGAAGGAGGATTTGATGCATGGGTTAATGCTGGAAATGAAATAGATACAATCAATAGAATTTCGGCTGCACAATTTGAACAAGAAGTAAAAATAGGTGAAAGCAAAATAGTTGATATAAGAAAAGAGACTGAATATAGCGCAGAGCACGTAGACGATGCTTATAATAAACCACTTGCTGCTATAAATGATTGGATTAAAGATATTGACCCAAAAGAACATTTTTACATTCACTGTGCTGGAGGATACCGCAGTATGATTGCAGCTTCTATCCTTGAGGCTCGCGGTTTTAGAAACTTTACCGAAATTGAAGGGGGATTTAACGCCATTGCAAAAACAAATATTCCCAAAACAGATTTTGTTTGCCAAAGTAAAATATTAAAATAACAATAAACTATAATCAATTGATTCTATCTTATTTATGTCAAAATGATAAGTCATTTGATTTGATATAATAAAACTATGTCTGATTTAAAATGTTGCATTGTTAGCTGCGAGCAACCCAAAGATGCAAATTATTGGGAATCGCAATATGTTGCACAAACTACAAAGTGGGATTTGGGAACCATAGCACCACCACTTCAAGAATTTATAAATACTATAACCAATAAAGACTGTAGTATTTTGATTCCGGGTTGCGGTAATAGTTATGAGGCTGAATATCTTTTAGCAAATGGTTTTAGTAACATTACCGTTATAGATATTGCACCATCACCCGTGGCAGCCTTGACAAAAAAACATGCTAACAATCCAAACATAAAGATTATTCAAGGTGATTTTTTTACACATTCTGGTCAATATGACTGTATTATTGAGCAAACCTTCTTTTGTGCTATTCCACCGTTTATGAGGCAAAAATACCTTTGGAAAATGCATCAGCTGCTGGCAAAAAATGGAGTTTTAGCAGGACTTCTTTTCAATAGAAATTTTGAAGCTGGACCTCCCTTTGGTGGAAGCCAAAAAGAATATGAAAGCCTTTTTGAAAATGCTTTCCAAATTCAAAAAATGGAAATAGCAAGAAATTCTGTTGCGCCAAGAGCAAACTCTGAGTTGTTTTTTATGTTTGAAAAAAAGACGAATGTTATTGTGAACTTGTATGAATTAAACGGAGTTACATGCTCCACCTGTGCCAAAACAATAGAATCAAAATTAACTATAATTGAAGGTGTAGTTCAAGTTTCAATAAATACAAACTTCCAGGAAATTGTCATTGTAAGTCACTCAGTAGTGGCCATTGAAAAACTTCAAGATGCGCTTATATATGACGCTAGTTATTCAATTGCACCGCATAGTACTACCTAGAAAATATGCTTTACTAGTTAATATTGTAACATAATAGGTAAATTATAAAAAGGTATTTGACTGTTCAAATACCTTTTTTATTGAGAACCTCATTGATGAAAGTTATTTTTTTAACCAAGCTTGTAAAACACGCTCTAAATCTGTTTGAATTATTGGTTTAGGAAGATAATCATTCATTCCTGCTTCAAAACATTTTTCTTTATCCCCTACCATGATTCCTGCTGTAATGGCAATGATAGGGATGTCTTGAGAGTTTTCAAATTTTCTAATCTCATCAGTGGCTTCATAACCGTTTTTATTAGGCATTTGTATGTCCATAAGAATTACATCAGGTCTTTCTTTTTCATAAAGTTCCACAGCTTCGTTACCATCTTTGGCTTCAAAAATTTGACAATTAGAAATGATTCTTTTCACTAATGTTTTAGCTAGCAACATATTGATTTTATTATCCTCAACAATCAAAACTCTCTTATCATCTAAAATACATTCCGGCAAGCTAGTTACGATATTATTTTTAGGAATAATTGGTGTGTCTAAATCATTTTTGAAACTCGCTCTTGTAAATTTGACTACAAAGTAAAAATCACTACCATCACCGTATTTACTGATTAATTCTAACTTACTATCCATTAATGCTAGCAACTGATTTGAGATAGCCAATCCTAATCCTGTACCACCAAACTTTCTATTTGTAGAATTGTCCTCTTGTACAAAGGATTTGAATATTTTTTCGTTGTTATAAGTTTTAATCCCAACACCAGTATCCTTAACCGAAAACTTAATTGTTGCTGATTGTTTTTTATTTTTATCAATTTGACTAATGTCCAATCTAATTTCTCCAAAATGAGTAAACTTTATTGCATTGCTTAACAAGTTTACTAAAATTTGCTTGAGTCTAACAGAGTCCGCAATGATGTATTGTGGCACTGATTTATCAATATCAAGGATTAAGTTAATATTTTTTTTGATGGCCTGAATCTTAAACAAGTTGATTACTTGATTTGTTAGTTTAAACAGATTTACTTTTTCAAGATTCAATTCTAGTTTACCCGATTCTATTTTGGAGAAATCCAAAACATCATTTACAATATCCATTAATGAAGTAGCAGATTCATTGACAGTGGTCATATACTCCGCTTGATTTTTCTTAAGATTAGACTTCATTAATAAATGTGTAAATCCTATGATACCATTTAAGGGTGTTCTAATTTCATGACTCATATTAGCTAAGAAATCTGTCTTGGCTTTGTTTGCAGCTTCAGCTAATTCTTTAGCTTTAAGGAGTTCCATTTCAAGCACTTTTTGATCTGTTATATCCATAAAACTAATTACAATTTCATTGATATCTCCACAGTGATCAAAGTCAGGATACCCGTTTACCAAAACCCATATTGGTTCTTTTCTAGAGGTGTGAACTACACCCATCTTAAAGTTTTTTAAGGACGCTTTAGTTGAAATAATTTGGTTCACTGGATATTTCTCAACTAACAATTCATTTCCAAATTCATCATAAAGAGTAAGATTTCTATCATGAGTAGAAATACCTTTCAACTCTTCATCGGTTAGTCCTAATAATTCATTTGCTTTTTGATTGTTTACAATAATGGAGGCATCAGGTTTGTATACCATGATTCCTGCATCAAGGTTATTCAATAATCCGCGGTATCGTTCTTCACTTTTAAAGAATGCAATATCAGATTGTTTCGCTTTAGTAATATCCCTACACAGGCAAATAAAGTGAATTTCGTTATCTAAATTTTCTTTCATTGGTGCAACCGAAAGTTCAAACCAATGTGTTTCTTGAGCTAACTCAAGAATGTATTGCTTACCCGCTGAAAATCCATCAACCGAAGCTTCATTGATAGCTTCAAGAATTATGTTTGAGGCAGATTCAGGCAGCACATCCGAAAACTTTTTATCTAAAAAATATTCTGGTGGTACAGCAAGTAAATCGTCTCTTCGGGAATGATAATTAAAAATTTTACCATCAAGATTAATTTCAAAAAGCATATCTGGAATTGCGCCAAGTATAGCCTCCATTTTTTTGTGCATGCGCATAAACTCATCATCAATTTGTTTACGCTCACTTACATCCCTTACAATAGCTACAATTCTACCGTCTACAATTTTTTTAGCTGTAATCTCTACAGCAATAGAAGCACCATTTTTGTGCAACATATTGCACTCCATCAATGTTTGCTCTGTATTTATCAATTCATTAAAGATTATTGGTCTTTTGACAAGATCATCTATAATGTATAAGTTTTCAAAATTCTTAGTACATAATTCCTCTTTTGTAAAACCTAGCATTTTACAAGCGCTATCATTAACTTCAAGTAATTTACCCTTACTATTGCTGATCATTATAGCATCGGAGGCTTGCTCTATCAAACTTTTATATCGCTCTTCACTGTTAATAAGTTGCTCTTTGATATTCTTTAATTCAGTAATTTCGGTTAATGCACCATTAAGTAGTATTGCTTTACCTTCTTCATCTCTAGAAATTATACCTCTGTCAAAAAATATCCCATAGGTTCCATCAGCTTTCATGAATCGAAACTCATCAGACCAATTATTAGTAGTTCCAGCATATGTTTCTTCCAGTTTTTCAATAACTCTATCTCTATCATCTGGATGCAGTTTTGAACGCCAGACAGTCATATTATTGATACCATTTGATATTGTGCTACCAAAACCTAATAGATCAATAAATGCTTGATTATTCCAACTCTCTCCTGTAATTAAGTTGACTTCAAAAACAGCATCATTTGTAGCTGCTGAGATCATTTCAAAACGCTCATTGGCAGCTCTAATTTTCTCTTCAGCTTTTTTAATTTCGGTAAGATCTACTCCCATCCCTACAATGCATTTTTTACCTTCGTATGAAATACATCTTGAGTTTACATAGTACGGAATTTTATTTTTAGATTTAGTAAAGAATTCAAGCTCAAAACCTTCACTATTTAAATCCGAATTGCCTTGTTTGGTATCAAATATAGATTGTATCCGGGGAGCGAGTCTCTTTTTTTGATCGTCATCAAAGAAATCAAGCGGACTCATATTCAAAATTTCTTCTTCATTATATCCCGTGATTTCTTCAAAATTTTGGTTCCATTTTACAAATTTACCTTTTTCATCATAGAGGTAAAAAATTCCAGGAAGGCTATTTATAACAACCTCAGAAAGCTGTTTTTCTTTCAAAATTTCAGACTCAGCAAGTTTACGCTCGGTAATATCAGTAATTGTACCTATGTAACCTAGTATTTCATTTTTTACATTTCGCTCTGGTATAGCCTTGCCCATTACCCAAGATATTGATCCATCTGGACGTACAAATCTATACTCAGAAAATGAAGAACTTAATTTTTTTGTATCGTTATTCCAGCGACCTGCAAGATTAACTATATCATCCGGATGCACCGCCCTAAACCATCCATTTCCTAATGCTTCTTGAAAAGACAAACCTGATAATTGACTCCAGTATGGGTTTACATACGTGGTATACCCTATAGGGTCAGTTCTAAAAATACCTACAGGAGAAACCTCTGTTAAGGTATGGTAGCGTTGTTCACTTTCAAAAATTATTTCCTCAGCTTTTTTTCTTAATGTTTCTTTTTCAAAAATTTCAAGTGCAAAAGATATATCTTCTGTGGCCTCGATAAGTAAAGTAATCTCTTCATCATCAAAAAAATTAATCTCACCAGCGTAAAATGTAATGACTCCTACTACATTTCCAAACTTCTTAATAGGGATAGCCAATAGAGATTTGTAATTTCTACTCAATGCCTCTTGTTTCCAAAGGTTCATTGAAGAATCAGTCTCAATATTGTTGCAAACAACATGCTTTTTATCATTAACCGATCTTCCTATAGGCCCCTGACCGGCAGGAATATTTTTATTTGTAGAAATTGTCTTGATTACAGAAACATAATTTTCATACTCCCCGGCAACCATGGCAGGAAGTACTTTTTCACTAACTGGATCAATCATACCAATCCATGCCAGCTTAAACTTACCTATTTCTACAGCAATTGTACACGCTTCTCTAAATAAAGTTTGCTCATCTGTAGTACGCACAATCATTTGATTCATTTGACTTATAAATGAATACAATCTATTGGTTTTAATGATTTTTTGTTCAGCTAGAATTCGATCAGTGATATCTGTAATAATACCATGACAAATTACAGTCCCTTCCGGTTCCAATACTGGTAATGAGTTAACTTCATGCCAAACCAAACCTTTTTGCGGGTGAAAATAACGATACTGTGTCTTGAGTGGTACTAATTTGGTTTTGGTTATTTTTATCTTATCAATAACATCATTAATATCATCTGGATGAATGCGCTCAAATAGTTTTGAAGTATCAAACTCAATATCTTCAAAATGAAATCCATAAATTTCTTGAATGGCATTACTAGCATACGTATAAGACAAAGATTGGTCTTTATTTTGTCTCATGGAATATATTAAACCCGGTGAAGTTGCGGCAATTTTTTGAAATTTATTGCGTTCCTCATTTAATAATTCTTGTGCTTTTTTAGTAGATGTTACATCTCTTAAATTAATAACAATTCCACCTATATCAGGATCATGCAGTAAATTGTTTACATAGCCTTCGAGCCAGATGTAATGCCCTTTTTTGTGTTTTAATTGTAAGGAAATAAAAAAGGGCGCACTTGGTTCACTGAGTGCTTTTTTTAATAGATATGGAATTTCTTTTTGATCATCAGGATGAATAAAATTAAAAACTGAAATATTGTCGAAATCTTCATGTGACCATCCAGTAACTCTTTGTGCTGACTCGCTCCTAAAAATGATGTTTAATTTCTCATCTACTAAGGAAATGATGTCTACATTATTTTCTATTAATGCTCTAAAACGACGTTCGTTTTGAGCAATTTTATCTTCAATAGCTTTTTTTTCTGTAACATCTTTTACAAAACCTAGAAACCTATTTTCGGCAATTTTTACTGCTTCAACTTGCCAATATCGTTTAGAGCCGTCTTTTAAAATTGCTTGAATTTCTTTTTTGGCAACTCCTTTTTCAACTAAATTTTTAAATTCCCTATAATACTCCTTATGATTTTCCATTCCTGATAAATCCCCAAACTTTTTAGTGAGCAACTCTTCTCTGGAATAGCCAGAAAGCACAGTTGCAGCGTGGTTCACTTCTAGATAATTACCGTACTCATCTAAAACAAATACACCATCTGGAGCATTTTCTATGTAATTTTTAAATTTTAAATCACTTTCTCGCTGAATTAATTGTATCTGCTGAGCAACCTCAACTTTTTCACGTTTTTTAATTTCATATTCGATGCGCTTTTTTTCAGTTATATCTTGAACAGTTCCGTGAAAAGCAATTACGTTACCTGATTGGTCTACTTGAGGTGTAACTATAGCATACAGCCATTTTTCATTATTTTTAGATAGTACTACCTTTCGTTCAAAATCAAATTCCTTCTTATCAATGAGTGCTAGATTAACTTTATCAAGAAAAAAAGTAACGTCTTGGGATGAAAAGATTTTTAAAAATTCCTGATATAAATCTTGATAAGGGACTTTTGTTAATTCATAAATGGTATATAATTCCTTGGACCAAAACATTTCTTTGGTGTCTAACTCATATCTCCAGCTACCCAATTTTGCAATATGTTGGGCATCATTGAGTAATTTTTCACTTTCTAATAATTGCTCTTGAATTCTTTTTATACAAGTGACGTCTCTTCCTATACCATAAGCTAGACCATGTTGATGAGAAACGGTAATAATCCATTGAATCGAAATAATCTCACCATTTTTTTTTACATAACGATTTTCAAAGTTTATTGATTCTTTTTCTGTACCAAGCCTTTTTACTTCTTTTAAACTTTTTTCAAGATCTTCAGGATGAATAAAATTTAGAAAAGGCTGTGATAAAAGTTCTTGTTCTGTGTACCCTAAAACCGCAACAAAAGCTGGATTTATTTCTTTAAAATAACAATCGGCATTAGCAACACACACAAAATCCTGTGAGCTATGAATCAATTGTTCAAAGTTTTTTTTACAAGATTCTTTTTCTATTAAGGTTTGAAGTTGTAATTCTTTTTGCTTTACTAAAATAAGCAATTCATCATAGCTGTAATTAGCCTCATTCATAAAACATTAGTATTAAAGTAAATGCTAAATATAACAAAAAAAATAATCTATTAAAAAATTAAATGATGAAACTTACATCTTAGCCGTCCAAATACTCATCTAGCTAGTTAAACAAACGATATAAAAAAACAAAACGAAAGTTTTTTGATTCCTAGTAATGCGGCTTTTACCATTTAAAAACTAAAATTTAACAAAAATTTAAAACACATTTGTATATACAACAATAATTAATGGTATATTTGTACCGACAAATTACATATATACAAATATGAAAATTGAAGAAATATTAAAATCAACTGTTGCAATGGATAATTCAAAAAAAATTATCCTTAATATTTTGTACACACAAAATGTGATTACAGAAAATTTTAATGAAATATTAAAGCCATTTGAAATATCTAGTGAGCAATACAATGTGTTAAGAATTCTAAGAGGTCAAAAAGGAAATCCAGCAAACATGTCTGTAATTCAAGAGAGAATGCTTGCCAAAACGAGCAACACTACTCGTCTTGTAGACAAATTGCTACTAAAAGAATATGTAACTAGAAAGGTTTGTCCTGATAATCGTAGAAAAATAGAAGTTTTAATTACATCAAAAGGATTAGAGGTTTTATCAGAATTAGATCCAAAAGTAATAGCACATGAACGTTTTTTTGCTCAAAATCTAACATCCGATGAAATTGAACAGTTAAACGCTTTATTAGAAAAATACAGAAAACAATAAATAAAAATAATTATGAGTACTTTTATAGAAAACCAGAATTGGAGATATGCAACTAAAAAATTTGATGCATCAAAAAAAATTACAGCCGAAGATTTGGCTACGCTTAAAGAAGCTATTCGTTTAACAGCATCATCTTATGGATTACAACCCTACAAAATTATTATAGTAGAAAATCCTGAATTACGTGCTCAATTACAGCCTGCTGCCTACGGACAAGCTCAAGTTGTAGATGCCTCACATTTAATTGTTTTTGCAAATGAATTAAACTTTGGTGCTGAAGGGATTGATAATTTTGCAAGAACCATGAGCGAAACTCGCGAAATTCCGTTAGAGAGTATTCAAGGGTACGTAGATTATATGAAAGGAAATATTGTAGGATTGCCAGAAGAAAGTAGAAACTTATGGTCAGCAAAACAAACCTATATTGCCTTAGGAAACTTATTAAACAGTGCAGCTGAATTGAAAATTGATGCTACTCCTATGGAAGGGTTCATCCCTGCTCAGGTTAATGAAATATTAGGACTTGATAAACTAGGTCTAAATGCAACATTACTTGCAACAATAGGATACCGCCATGAAGAAGATGCAACACAGCATTATAAAAAAGTGAGAAAATATAATGAGGATTTATTTATTACACTATAATTTTTTTAATCAACTTTAAACACACTAAAAATGAAAAACTTAAAATCAATTGTATTAGCAGCAGTAATAGCGCTAACAACAGTAACAGTAAACGCTCAAACAAAAGCAGTAGATGTATCTAAAAGTACTATCAACTGGGTTGGAAAAAAAGTAACAGGAGCACATGAAGGTACTATCAATCTTAAAAGCGGAAACCTTGTATTCAAAGGAAAAAAAGTAGCTGGAGGTTCTTTTGTTGTTGATATGACATCAATGACTGTAACTGACTTGAAAGCAGGTCAAGGAAAAGAAAAATTAGAAGGACACTTAAAAGCAGATGACTTTTTTGGAACTGATAAATTTGCAACTTCAACTTTGGTTTTCAAAAAAATAGCAAGCAAATCAGCTAATCTTTACACTGTAACTGCTGATTTAACTATAAAAGGAATTACTAAGCCTGTAACTTTTGATTTGGCTACTACTCCTAATACAGCGACTGCTAATGTTGTTGTTGACAGAACTAAATATAAAATAGAGTACAACTCAGCTAGCATCTTTAGTACTATTGGTGACAAAGCAATCAATGATGATTTCACTTTAGCTGTAAATTTGAAATTCTAATTTCAAATTAAATACCACTCTAAACCCTATCAAGCAATTGATAGGGTTTTGTATTTAAACAAGTTTCTATTATTTATTAACCGTCTCAATAGTTTAACCTTGACTCAAAATATCTTAAAATTATAATTATTAATTGATTAGAAGTAGAATTTCACTTTTAATACAAAATAAATTTAAAATAGCGCAACAAATTAAGTTAAGTTGCATAAAAATAACATACGCTGATTATTCATAATAAACTCATAATATTAAGTAGAGTCTGTCTTAACAGATCATAAGTAAATTTGGATTGTTAAAAACCTCCATATCTTATGATAACCGAACCTACAAAAACAAATATTATGAAACTAAAAATGACACTACTTTTATTACTTTCTTGTTTGTATATTAACGCGCAACAACTTAAAGGAATATTAGGAGAAGACAACTGGTTTAACAATTGGACTAATTTCAAACCCGCTAGTACTGAATATAATGAAGCAACAACGATACTAACTGGGGTTATAAGTAGTAACATGACCTTACAACGTAAAAACACCTATCGATTAATAGGCGTTGTGTACGTTACGAACAAAGCAACACTAACTATTGAGGCAGGTACCGTTATTCGTGGTGATAAAGAAAGCTGTGGAACGCTTGTAATTACAAAAGGTTCTAAAATAATGGCCGAAGGGAATGAAACTGCTCCTATTGTTTTTACTTCTAACAATAATGTTTTATCAAGAAAACCAGGTGATTGGGGTGGAATTGTAATTCTTGGTGATGCTCCTATCAATAGGA
This sequence comes from Flavobacterium sp. CECT 9288, assembly GCF_918731615.1. Classification (NCBI taxonomy): domain Bacteria; kingdom Pseudomonadati; phylum Bacteroidota; class Flavobacteriia; order Flavobacteriales; family Flavobacteriaceae; genus Flavobacterium; species Flavobacterium sp. CECT 9288. The sequence goes on from NZ_OU957226.1 coordinate 2,001,651, forward strand.
TTGGCGGAATCGGTTTCTTAGATTTTAATTTAAATCAAGAAGTAAGCTATTACGGTGGAACTAATGAAGAGGACAGTTCTGGAATTTTAAAATATGTACGTATTGAATATTCTGGTAGAAAACTCAAAGAACAAAAAGAACTTAATGGATTATCACTTGCAGGAGTTGGGAATAAGACCAAACTAGAAAATATTCAAATTAGTTTTTCTAATGATGATTCTTTTGAATGTTATGGTGGGAAAGCAACATTAAACAACATAATATCATATAGAGCAACTGATGATGATTTTGATTTTACTCAAGGAGCCCAAGCTAAGATTACCAATAGTGTTGCCATAAGAGATCCTTTTTCAAGTGATGTTGCAGGCTCTAGATGCTTTGAAATAGACAATTATGATAAAATAGAAAACTGTGATTTTACTAAGAAAGCCACACAGGTAACTGCAAATAATATTACTTTATTGAACACACAAGAAAACAATCAAGGGCTTGTAAAAGAAGCAATTTATATTAAAGATAAGTGTTTTTTAACATTAGATAATAGCGTAATACATGGCTTTTCTGCAATTGCTGTTTTAGATTCAAAGATAGGATATATCAGTGAAAATCTAAATCGAGTTAGCTTTAGAGGAGTAATTGCTAATAATTGCTCTGCAAAAATAATTAGTGAAGTAGTTGGGAATAACGTTGAAATAGAAAATTGGTACAGCAACGCCTCCTTCGCATTTGACTATACAACTATACCAACTTTAGATTTTTTCATTCAACCATCATTGAAAAAAACTCCAGATTTCCGCTTAAGATCCTACACAAATTTAGCTAGTAAGTAATTCATATTAAAACCAATGCTAAGTGAAGCTACGTTTTACATTTGTAACAAAAAATAGAAAAAAAAATATTTAATTTTATATTAAAACGTATCATAATTGAATTTACATTTATATATTTGCATTAAATAAAACAACAATGAACACAATTTTAAACAATACTTGGTGGTGGAACAATTTACGTCAAACGTCGTGAACTAAGCTCCTATGGTATTTTTTTAAAACTATAAATATAAAAGGCTTGTCATCACGACAAGCCTTTTTTTTTTGATAAAAATTGACACAACACTTAAAATATAAAAAATTGAAATCATTTACATTACAAACTAAATACAAGCAAATCTTAGCTGACACCATTACCCCAGTGAGTGTATATTTTAAGATTAGAGATAAATTCCCCAATAGTCTTTTACTAGAGAGTAGTGATTATCACGGTAATGACAATAGCTTCTCCTATATTTGTTGCAATCCTATTGCATCCTTAAAAATAGAAAATGAAGTGATTTATAAATCATTCCCTGACGGTAGTTCTGAAAAAATAAATATTGATGCAAGCACTGATATTCCAGCTGTAATTCAAGAATTTTCTGGACAATTTAAATCTGATAAAAACAATTTCAAATTCATAAACAACGGGTTATTTGGATACATTTCGTATGATGCGGTTCGATATTTTGAAAAAGTTACAATCGCAAAAAAAGAAAACAGCAATTCCATTCCTGATGTGTATTATGCGGTTTACCAAAATATTATTGCTATTAACCATTTTAAGAATGAAGCCTTTCTTTTTTGCCACAGCTTAGACGGTCGTAATAATATTGCAGAGATAGAACAACTGCTTCAATCTAGAAATATTGCTTCTTATAAATTTTCAAAAGAAGGTGACGGTTTCTCTAATTTGACTGATGCAGAATTTAAGGAAAATGTAGCTTTGGCTAAAAAACATTGTTTTAGAGGTGATGTGTTTCAACTCGTTTTGTCAAGAAGATTTACGCAAGGCTTTAAAGGTGATGAGTTTAATGTATACCGAGCCTTGAGAAGCATCAACCCTTCTCCTTACCTATTTTTCTTTGATTATGGTGATTTCAAAATTTTTGGAAGCTCTCCCGAAGCTCAAATTGTAGTAAAAGATAGAAAAGCCGAAATTCATCCCATTGCTGGAACTTTTAAACGTACAGGAGATGATGAGAAAGATGCAAACCTTGCCAAACAATTATCTGAAGATAAAAAAGAAAACAGTGAACATGTTATGCTAGTTGACTTAGCCAGAAATGATTTAAGCCGAAATGGTCATGATGTTCAAGTAGAAAAATATAGAGAAATACAATTCTTTTCGCACGTTATTCACTTGGTATCTAAAGTTACAGGACATTTACATGACACAGCCTCAACTATGCAAGTCGTTGCTGATACGTTTCCAGCAGGTACGCTTAGTGGTGCACCAAAACACCGTGCCATGCAACTCATTGAAGAATACGAAAAAACAAGTCGAAATTTTTATGGAGGTGCAATAGGTGTTATGGATTTTGATGGTAATTTCAATCATGCCATTATGATCCGAAGTTTTTTAAGCAAAAATCATCAATTGCATTGTCAAGCGGGTGCCGGAATTGTGGCAAGCTCTGATGAAGAAAGTGAAATGCAAGAAGTATACAATAAATTAAGAGCCTTAAATGCCGCATTAGATTTAGCCGAAACGATTTAAATCCAATTCTAATAAATTCCTTGTAAAAGGATTTAATTTTCAAGAAAATATTAAAATAAAAAACAAAATGAGCAACAATATAACCACTCTATCTACTTCAACAACTGCTGTAAGAAAGCAAGTTTTAGTCATTGATAATTACGATAGTTTCACCTATAATTTGGTACATTATCTTGAAGATTTAGACTGTGAAGTTACCGTTTATAGAAACGATCAATTTGATATTGATGAAATTTCAGTTTTCGATAAAATTCTGCTTTCACCAGGGCCTGGAATTCCTGAAGAAGCGGGTTTGTTAAAAGAAGTGATTCGCAAATATGGACCTACCAAGAGTATTTTTGGAGTCTGTCTAGGGCAGCAAGCCATAGGTGAGGTTTACGGTGGAACCCTTTCTAATCTTGACAAAGTATATCATGGTGTTGCCTCTATGGTAGAAACTACCGTGACTGATGAACTTCTTTTTGAAGGTTTAGGAAACTCCTTTGAGGTAGGGCGTTACCATTCTTGGGTTGTAGATACAAATTTACCTGATGTTTTGGAGATTACCTCTCTTGACGAAAATGGACAAATAATGTCTCTGCGTCACAAAACATATGATGTACGTGGGGTGCAGTTTCACCCTGAAAGTGTATTGACACCTAACGGAAAACGAATTTTGGAAAACTGGATTAAAAATTAGTTTCAAAAAATTTCCTAGTAAAACATCACACAAAAAGTTTACCATTAAGAACAACTATCAAAAATGAAAAACATATTAAACCGATTGATCAATCACGAAACCCTTTCTAGAGAGGAAGCGAAAAACGTATTGATTACTATTTCAAACGGAGGTTACAACAACAGCCAAATAGCTTCTTTCCTTACCGTTTACATGATGCGTAGCATCACTATTGAGGAGCTTGCTGGCTTTAGAGAAGCGCTTTTAGAATTGTGTATTCGAGTTGATCTATTTGCTTACAACACTATAGATCTTTGTGGTACTGGCGGTGATGGTAAGGATACGTTTAATATTTCGACATTAGCATCGTTTGTAGCGGCAGGTGCCGGAATAAAAGTAGCTAAACATGGCAATTACGGTGTTTCATCTATTTCAGGATCTAGTAACGTAATGGAAAAACTAGGTATCCGTTTTAGTAATGACAATGCTTTTCTAGAAAGTTGTATGGACCAAGCTGGGATTTGTATTTTACACGCACCCTTATTTCATCCTGCAATGAAAAACGTGGGTCCTATTAGAAAAGAACTGGCTGTAAAAACATTTTTTAATATGCTAGGACCTATGGTGAATCCATCTTTTCCAAAAAATCAATTGGTAGGTGTTTTTAACTTAGAACTAGCCCGAATGTATGCGTATTTGTATCAAAATACAGATGTAAACTTCACCATACTTCATTCTTTAGATGGATATGATGAAATATCCCTGACTGGCGCTTCAAAAACAATATCAAAAACCAAAGAAGGGATGTTGAATCCCGAAGATTTTGGTGTAAACCTACTGACCCAAAAAGAAATTGAAGGCGGAACAACCATTGAAGAATCAGCTCAAATGTTTACCACAATTATTGCTGGAAAAGGAACCGAAGCTCAAAATAATGTCGTCTGTGCCAATGCTGCAATGGCTATTGCAACGGTTACAAATTGCTCGCCTTTAGAAGGATTTCAAATAGCAAAAGAAAGTTTATTATCTGGTAAAGGACTTTTATCTTTGAAGAAATTACAAGAATTAAGCAAATAAAATAGTTTAAAATTAAGGCTGTTGGAATTTCAAACACCTTTAAAATTAAACAAAGTAAATTTTAAACAAAAAATTGAATGAATATCCTAGATAAAATTATAATTGACAAAAAAAGAGAAGTGATTCTCAAAAAAACAATAATTCCGGTATCGCAGCTAGAATCCTCAGTATTTTTCACAAAAAAAACAATTTCATTAAGTCGGTCACTTAGAGCCAGTAACTCTGGAATAATTGCTGAACACAAACGCAGGTCACCATCAAAAGCTGAAATTAATTATAATTTTACGGTTGAAGAAGTGGTAAAAGGATATGAAACTGCAGGTGCTTGTGGGATATCGGTACTTACTGATGGGAAGTATTTTGGTGGTTCTCTTGATGATTTACTTTTGGCTAGAGCAACAGTCAACATTCCGCTTTTGCGCAAAGAATTTATAGTTGATGAATACCAAATTCTAGAAGCAAAAGCTCACGGCGCCGATTTAATTTTACTAATCGCTGCGGTTTTAACACGAGAGGAAATCAAACATTTATCTGAGTTTGCACATAGTTTAGGACTAGAAGTGTTACTTGAAGTTCATGATCTAGAGGAGCTTGAAAAATCTATTATGCCGTCACTTGACATGATAGGAGTTAACAATAGAAATTTAAAAACTTTTGAAGTGAGTTTGGATTTCAGCAAGCAACTCGCTTCACAAATTCCAGATGATTTTGTAAAAGTATCCGAGAGTGGAATTGCTAGCGTGGAAGCTATTAACGAACTCAAACCGTATGGTTTTAAAGGATTTTTGATAGGAGAAAATTTTATGAAAACAGACAATGCAGGAAAAGCAGCTACTGAATTTATCCAGAAACTACTTTCTTAATTTACAAAAATAAAACACAACAATTAAAACAGGTAGTCATTATGCAACCTTCAATAAATAACCCAAATACAACTCCCCTTTCGTCTCCCGTTATGTCAGGAAAAATGGGTGTAAAAGTAAAAGTTTGTGGCATGAAATATCCGGAAAACATTTTGGAACTTGCTGCCCTACAACCTGATTATTTGGGATTTATTTTTTGGGATAGATCAAGTCGTTATTTTGATGGAGAGATGCCTGCAATATCAGCATCCATAAAAAAAGTGGGGGTATTTGTACAAGAGGAAATCGAAGTAATTTTGGCGAAAGCCGAAAAATATAATTTACAAGCTATACAATTGCATGGAAATGAGTCGGTTGCTTTTTGTAGTGATTTGAAAGAAAAATTAAAAGAAAAAAAAATAGAAATCATCAAGGTTTTCTCGGTTAATGACACCTTTGATTTTCAAAACCTAGAACCTTTTGAAACGGTATGCGATTACTTTTTATTTGATACCAAAGGCAAACTTCCGGGTGGGAACGGAAATACATTTGACTGGCGGGTTTTAGAAAAATATCCTTCGCTTAAACCGTTTTTTTTAAGTGGTGGGATAAGCCTTGATGAGGTTGAATCTATAAAACAAATCTTGAATACCAATTTACCAATTCACGCTCTAGACTTAAACAGTAAATTTGAAACAGAGCCTGGATTAAAAGACATTACATTATTACAAAAGTTGCAACATAATTTACAACTTTAACTTTTAAACATACACAAAATGAGTTACAACGTTAATGAAAAAGGATATTATGGAGAATTTGGTGGTGCATTCATTCCTGAAATGTTATACCCAAATGTAGAAGAACTTCGTCAAAATTACTTGAAAATCACCGCAGAACCTGAATTTCAAGAAGAGTTTGATGCCTTGCTAAAAGAGTATGTAGGCCGCCCTACTCCTTTGTATTTTGCGAAACGCTTATCCGAAGAATACAATACTAAAATTTACCTCAAAAGAGAAGATTTGTGTCACACGGGTGCGCACAAAGTAAACAACACCATAGGTCAAATACTCCTAGCCAAACGATTGGGCAAAAAAAGAATTATTGCCGAGACTGGCGCTGGACAACACGGTGTAGCTACGGCAACTGTATGTGCCTTAATGGGACTTGAATGTATTGTGTACATGGGTGAAGTAGATATAAAAAGACAAGCGCCAAACGTAGCCCGAATGAAAATGCTTGGCGCCGAAGTAAGACCTGCAAAGTCTGGATCCAAAACCTTGAAAGATGCTACTAATGAAGCTATTAGAGACTGGATTAACAATCCTTTAGATACGTATTACATCATAGGATCGGTAGTGGGACCACACCCTTATCCTGATATGGTGGCGCGTTTTCAAAGTGTCATTTCCAAAGAAATAAAAGAGCAATTACTTGAAAAAGAAGGCAAAGAAAACCCAGATTACGTCATTGCCTGCGTAGGCGGTGGTAGTAATGCTGCAGGAACGTATTATCATTTCCTGGACGAAAAAGAAGTCAACATTATTGCTGTAGAAGCAGCTGGACTAGGCGTAGATTCAGGGGAAAGCGCAGCCACATCAGCACTAGGAAAAATAGGCGTTATTCATGGTAGTAAAACACTATTAATGCAAACCAACGATGGACAAATAACAGAGCCTTACTCCATATCAGCTGGACTTGATTATCCTGGTGTTGGCCCCATGCACGCTAATTTATACACTACTGGAAGAGCTCAATTTATCTCAATTACAGATGCACAAGCCATGGACTGGGGTATCAAATTATCTAAAATGGAGGGCTTAATTCCTGCCATAGAAAGTGCACACGCCTTTGCAGTATTAGACGAAATGAAATTCAAGAAAGACGATATTGTAGTAATTAATCTCTCTGGCCGTGGTGACAAGGATTTAAATACTTACATAGATTATTTTAAATTATAATTTAGTACACTATTATCCTGTGAGATGTTTTTTTTGACTTAATTTTAGGGCGTTCCCTCGCCGAAAAAAGCGAGGTCAGGCTGTACGCTAAATTCCCGATTAACAAAAACTACGGCAAAAGCCTTGTTTTTCTAAACCGGGAGATACCGCTGCAATCCTTAACGCAATCAAGAATAGCATATCACGTTTTAAATTAAATTTGTCAAACCCACATTATGGAAAAATTATTTGCTTACGGTAGTTTACAAAACGAGGACGTACAAAAAGACCTGTTTGGGCGCATTCTAGAGGGCACTCCAGAAACATTAATAGGTTATGTGGTAAAACAAATTCAAATTGAAGAAGAATTTGGCATTGTCAACTACCCCATCATTACCCAAACAGAAAATCAAGAAGACACTATAAACGGTATTGTGTACGACATCAGTACTAAGGAGTTACATCAATCTGATTTATATGAAGGGCTGCATTATAAAAGAGTTGAAGTGCAATTACAGTCAAACCAGAAAGCTTGGGCCTACAGTGCCGTAATTTAAATATAAATAAGCCTTTCACTAAACCCTAATCAAAAAGGGAAATTAATATATCATGAACAGAATTAATAAAAAATTACAAGAAAACAATAAAATCCTTTCCATTTACTTTTCTGCGGGGTATCCTAGCTTGAATGATACCGTACAAATAATCCAAGACTTAGAAAAAAATGGAGTTGACATGATTGAAATTGGACTGCCTTTTAGTGATCCGCTAGCAGATGGCCCTACTATTCAAGAAAGCTCTACCCAAGCCTTGCATAACGGGATGACTACGCAAGTGTTATTTGACCAATTAGAAAAAATAAGAGAGACAGTTTCCATACCGCTTATCATCATGGGCTACTTTAACCCTATGTTGCAATACGGAATTGAAAATTTTTGTCAAAAATGTGCTGCAATAGGAATAGACGGATTAATCATTCCAGATTTACCCGTAGATGTATACGCTGATTCTTACAAAGATATATTTGAAAAATACGGTCTTAAAAATATTTTCTTAATAACACCACAAACTTCTGTAGAACGCATTCATTTCATAGACAGCGTCTCTGATGCATTTATCTACATGGTTAGTTCAGCCAGTGTTACCGGTTCTCAAACTGGTTTTGGAGCCACACAAGAAGCATATTTCAAACGAATTGCCGACATGAATTTGAAAAACCCACAAGTTATAGGCTTTGGAATCAACAATGCCGAAACTTTTAATCAGGCCACACAATTTGCAAAAGGAGCCATTATAGGCAGTGCGTTTATTCAGGATTTAACTAAAAACGGAACCCAAAATATAGCAACATTTGTAAAAAGTATTCGATAATCAGTTTAAAAATAGCTAACGGCGTTTCAGTGTAACTTGAAGCGCCGTTTTTTTTGTAAACCAATTAAAAGATTACAATAATTCCAGTTCTATTAGCTATTTAAATAGACAACAGAAGAACGTTGATAATGAACAATTACAGTTCAATTATTTTATAAAATAATTATGCATATTAAGTCTTTTTAAATTAAAAATTAAGTTAAGAATTCATTGCATTATTTCATTTAGAACTTCAGAAAAACAAACTTACTTTACACAAAATTTAGAACGAAAAGTATTTACTAAATAAAGATTCATTAGATCCTTTTATTAGAAAAATTAAATACATTTGACATTAAAAGATAGAACATATCCCCGCATAAACATATAATTTAATTTTAAAAAAAGGGTTATTTTATGTTTAGACAAATTGGTAGCAATTTATTGAACGAACTGCAAAATTATCTTAAGAATAAATATGACAAAATCAGACAAATTATCACTTTTTTTTAGTAATGAATTTCCTTTTAACAAAGAAGGTTTAGATGAATTTGTAAATACTTTTACTGTAAAATCATTCAAAAAAGGGGAAATCATTTTAGAAAATGGAAAAGTAGAAAATGAACTTCGTTTTTTAGATCAAGGAATAATCCGAGAATATTATGCAACCACCGACAAAGAAAAAAATATCAATTTTTTTACAGATGCCGGTTTTATAACCGATTTTTCATCCTTTGCACACGCTACCGCTACAAAAAAATACCAAGAATGTTTAACTGATGTTGATTTGAGAGTTTTATCAAAAGAAATATTTTCGACATTTACTAACCAATACAATTGTGGTAAGTTATTTGTTGAAACCATTTTTCAACGAATTGTTGTCAATAAAGAAACCGAAGAATTCAACCATTTTGTAAATACCGCCGAAGAATTATATCTCGATATTATGAAGACAAAACCGGACTGGTTACTACAAATACCACAATATCATATTGCTTCGTATTTAGGAATCACTCCTGAAACATTAAGCAGAATTAGAAAACGAATATAGCCTACAACCATTTTACATTTGCTGGATCTAATAAAAAAATATTCGTAGCCAATTCCTTTTGTATAGTTGAAGCATCATTATGTCCAGCATATATTGGCATATCGATTGTTTTATATCTATCTCTAAATAACATCAAACTGTTCTTCATATCCTCAGGATTGGAGCCAGGCCAGTCTATTCTCCCAATAGTTCCTTTGAAAATAAAATCACCAGTCAGCATAAATTCTCCAAAATCAAAAACAGTACAACCAATGCTATGACCAGGATAAATACCGGTTGTAAAAATAAAGTTTTCTATTTGATAGGTGGTTTGATCTTCCAAAATTTTTACTGGAACATCCAAAATAGTTTCCTCTAGTCCAAAATGTTGAGAACCAATAAAACTAAGATTGCGCACACGATCTCCAAACAATTCTTTTGAATTTTCAGAAGCCCAAACATCGACTCTGTATAAATCCATAAAATGTTGTACACAAAAAATATGATCCTGATGCGCATGTGTTACCAATATACCTACAACTTTCAAACCTAAAAAAACAATTTTTTGTTCGATTGCTTGAGGATCAAAACTGGGGTCAACAATTAATGCATTGTTATGATTATCAATTATTAAGTAAGAATTTGTTGCAAAAATAGTATTCGATAGTACTTCAACTTTATAATTCATTTTTGTAATTTTTATTATTGCAAAAATAATATTGAATAAATTTAGATGCATTGATTCAAATCAATATCGAGTAAACTTTATTTTTTTCATTTATTGATTTCAATCAATGGAATCTATTGTGCCAATAAGCAACTTTGTTCTTTCAATTTAAAACATCAAAAAATGAAAATACACCATTTGCGAAATGCCACTATGATCATAGAAACGGGAGACAAAGTAATTTTAGTTGACCCTATGCTTGGAAAAAAAGGAACTGCTGGACCCACGTTTACACTTTTCCGTTTCAAACCTCAACGAAATCCTATTGTGGATTTACCAAGCAATGCAATGGATATTGTTGAAAAAACAACCCATTGCTTACTTACACATCTGCACCCAGATCATTTAGACAAGGAGGCTGAAAATTTTCTTCGCTCCAAACAAGTTCCTGTTATTTGTAGCATAAAAGACGAAGATGCATTAATAAAAAAAGGTTTAAAAGTTTCTCAGACTATAGAATATTGGATAACAAACCCTTTTTTAGGAGGGACAATTCAAGGGATTCCAGCCGTTCATGGTTATGGATTTGTAGCTAAACCAATGGGAAATGTTATGGGTTTTTACCTAAAATTACCGAATGAAAAATCAATCTATTTAAGTGCAGATACCATTTATACAGACGATGTGCATAAAGTACTAACGCAATTAAAACCAGAAATTGCAGTTGTAGCTTGTGGAACGGCTCAATTAGATATTTTTCAACCTTTGTTAATGCGAATGGATGACATTTTGAAGTTTGTAAAAAATGCACCAAACCAAGTAATCGCCAATCATTTAGAAGCAGTAAATCATTGCCCGACGACACGACAACAATTAGAAATAGAAGTTTCAAAAATTGGACTTTCTGACAAGGTTTTTATTCCAAATGATGGAGAAAGTAGGCTATTTTAATAAACTAAGTACAAATGATTTTATAGAAAAACAGCCAGTAAATCAATGTCATATTTTTTATATCATCAATGATTTGAAAGGGATTTAAAATTCTACACTTGTAATTGCTAACTTTGCAAAGCAGCAAAATATAAATACGAATTATAGAATTAAAGCTTAAAACAAGTACTATGTTTAAGAAAAATCAACTGTTGGAATACTTAAAACAATACAATTTATTTACAGATAGTGAAATAAATGAATTTATGAGTTTAGCGACTATTTCTACGATAAAAAAAGGAGATTTTTTCATTAAACAAGATGAAATCTGTACCACGCTTTCCTTCGTGAATTTTGGTATTTTTCGATCATTTTATTATTCTAATAATGACGAAGAAATAACCTATTGTTTTACCTTTCCTAATACATTATTAGTGGCTTATTCTTCATTTATTACACAGAAGAAATCAGAAGAAAATTTACAAGCTTTAACCGATTCTGAAATAATTTCAATTTCAAAAAAAGAATTAGAAAACCTTGCGGAATCAAACAATAAATGGTTGAATTTTTTAAAAATAATTGCTGAAAAAGAATATGTTGAACTCGAAAAATGGATATTTAATCATCAAAAATCCAACGCCCAAAAACGATATGTAGATTTGATACACAACCATCCACAATTTGTACAACAAATTCCACTTCACTATATAGCGTCCTATCTTGGAATTACTCAAAGACATTTAAGTAGAATAAGAGCATCGATTTAATTATTAGACAAATGTCCTACGTGCTTAGTAGGGCAGGAGTGTAATTTTGCACTTCAAATTAAAAATAATTAAATATATGAAAACAGTAATTTTAATAGGTGCTAATGGGAAAATGGGAAAAGCAGCACTTACAGGTTTAGGAAAACACAAAGTGATTACAGCAGGTCGCTCTCAAGACGGTTGTGACTTCCAAGTTGACATTACCAGTGAAGAATCTTTGAGAAAATTATTCAAGGAGGTTGGTCACTTTGATGCAGTTGTGAATACAGTTGGCGTATGTGAATATGCAACCTTCGAGGAAATGACTGAAGCGCAATGGATGACTACAGTAATGAGTAAAATGATGGGGCAAATCAATATTGTTAGAATAGGTCAGGAATACATTGCTGATAAAGGTTCCTTTACGCTTATTACAGGTATACTAAATTTAAAGCCAATTCCTTTTGCTATTGCAGATGCAACTACAAGTGGTGCCATTGATACCTTTGTAAAATGTGTATCCTTCGAAATGCCAAGAGGTATTCGTGTAAATTCAGTAAATCCAACAGTTTTAGCGGAGGCTTGGGATGTTTACGGCGATATGATGCCAGGATTTCAACCTGTACCAAGTGCATTGGTTGGTAAAGCGTTTGAGCGATCGGTTGATGGATTTATTACTGGTCAAGTGATACTTGTTGATGCATAATTAACAAAAATTACAGCATATAGTCTTTTCAAAAAAGAAATTGACTATATGCTGTTTATTATAAAATAAAAAGAAAATCAAAAATGAACTTTCAAATACAGAATAGCAACAGTACCGATACCGACGAAATTTTCCGTTTATACAAAATCGCAACCGATTTTCAGAAGACGAGATTTACCCATCACTGGCCAGAATTTGACAGACAACTTATTGAAACTGAAATTTTAGAAAACAGACAATGGAAAGTAGTGGTTGATGGTAAAATTGCTTGTGTCTGGGCGACAACTTTTGACGATCCACAAATTTGGGAGGAACGTAACGAAGAACCAGCTATTTACATTCACCGAATAGCAACCAGTCCTGATTTTCGCGGACAAAATTTAGTGGGTAAAATCGTTGAGTGGGCAAAAATTTATGCTATTGAAAATCAAAAAAAATTCATTAGAATGGATACAGTTGGCGATAATTCAGGATTGATTAATTACTACACAAAATGTGGCTTTGAGTTTTTAGGTTTATTAAAACTTAAAAATACTGAAGGACTTCCTGCACATTATGACAACGCAACGGTTAGTTTATTTCAAATGGATTTACTTCCGAAATAACAAAATCAAATAAACAGTTCCCACTAATCAAGGAACGGAGTATACCTAGCATATCAACGTTTGTTTGGCGCATCATGATAAAAAATATCGAATCCATGAGTTTTGATTCAAATAGTGATGCGTTCAAGAGGTTTTTTATAAAACCTTGTATTAAAATCTATTTTAAAAATCGATAAACAATACAAATGGGTCAACACAACGTTATTGATTATCTAAAATTATAGCCTCGTCTATTCTTGAAAACTTTTTTGAAATTCAAAAATCCTTATGATATTACATCCCTAAAATACGAAAAATCCTGTTTTAATAACAAGTTTTTGTTATATTTGTTTCTATAAAACCTCAATTGAAGTATTAAAAAACGAATTCAACAAAAGAAAACAAATAATGAATGACATTAATTTATTGGTTATTACAACTTCTATTTCTTTGTTCATTTCATTGTTTCTTGCCATTTTTCTATTATCCGTTAAAACAAAACAAAAAACAAGCAATGCCCTTTTTGCAACGTTTTTAATTATAACTGCAATAGATTTAAGTGGACCTTTGCTAAGTTTAATCGTTCAAAATCTATCAAATCTAGGAATGCTTAGAAATACATTGGCGTTCTTACAAATTCCTATTTTTTATCTGTATGTTTTATCAGTTTGCTATTCCGATTTTAAGCTTAAGCCTAAATACCTATTGCATCTGCTACCATTTTTGTTGGCAAATGTTATTTTATTGCCTCGTTTTTACTTCGTAAATGTAGCTTCTAAAATTAATCTGCTGCAAAATCGTCAAAGTGTACTTGAATTGCAATTCAACCATATTCTTTTTCATACTCAAATCGTTGTTTATCTTATTGCTGTTTTTATGCTATTGCGAAAAACAAAAAAAATATACCTTGAAAATTATGCAGGAGCTAATATTAAATCATACAAGTGGTTGTTCCAGTTTACAATAGCACTAACCATTTTATATTTGATTGCGCTTGTAAAAAACATTTTTAAATTTTCACAATATGAATACATTTCTGAATGGGTAAATAGCGGACTCCTAATTTTTCAGTTGTTTATTACTTGTTGGTATTTATTGAAAGCATTAAACAATCCTAGTTTATTTCGAAATATCGATTCAAAATTAAAATTAGTTGCTGATATTATTCTGGAAGATAAAGTGGAGGAGCCTTTGGCAGAAAATGAAAAAAAGCAAGATGAAACGTTATCGAAATTACAACAGTTTATGATGGCTGAAAAACCTTATCTAAATCCTTCATTAACTATTCAAGATATTTCCAATACAATTCAAATCCCAACTCGAGAGTTATCCATTTTAATCAATCATCACTTAAACCAGCATTTTTATGATTTCGTTAATTCCTACCGTATAGAACAAGCGATGGAAATTTTAAAAGATACTACAAAAAGCAAGGTAACTATTTTAGAAATTTTGTACCAAGTAGGTTTTAATTCAAAATCTTCTTTTAATACGGCTTTTAAAAAGCATACTGGTTACACACCTACTGATTATCGTAAAACATTATAAACCAGATTTTTGTAATTATTCGTACTTGTTATTTAATTTACTCGTACTTATTTTTTAAAACAAAAGCGTTCGAATACTTCCACTCGGTCGCCTAGTCTTGATTTCTGTCTCAAATTTGTATCGAAATAATTTTTTAACTAAAAAAAAAAAACGATACAATGAAAACTTCTTTAAAATTTTTAGCAGTGCTATTACTAACAAGCACTTTCTCTTTTGCACAGGACATTTCTAAAAGAGTAGATTCTATAATAAAAGATAATTATCAAAAAAATCCTAACATAAGTATTAGCGTTGGTGTAATTAAAAACAACGAAGAATTCTTCACCTCATATGGCAAACTAAGTAAAGAAAGTCCAATTGATGTAGACAAAAATTCCTTATTCGAACTTGCCTCTATCACTAAAATATTAACTTCTAATTTGATTGCACAAGCGACTGTTGAAAACAAAATAAAATTGGACGACTATATAGACAATTACCTTCCTAAACAATATGTTTTAGATAAAAATCTTAAAAACAAGATAAAAATATCAGATTTAGCTTCTCATCAATCTGGTTTGACTGATATTGATTTTAGAAAGTTGATAGAGATAAATCCGCAACAGCCTGTAAGTAGTGTCACTCAAAAAACACTAACCGACATCATCAATACTTGTACTGAACTGAAAGATTATGGTAAATATCGCTATTCTACTATTGGCTATACTTTATTGGGACAAATTTTAGAGAAAGTCTATGGTAAAAGTTATGATGTAATTATTAGAGAGAAAATGTTAGTGCCATTAAAAATGACCCAAACCATGACTAAGGACTTTAACGTGAAAAATAGAGCAATGGGTTACAATGCTGATGGTGGCACTCAAGAATTATTTGAATGGAATGTAACAGCACCTGCTGGATTAGTAAAATCAAACGCTAGGGATATGATTACCTATTTAAAAGCAGTTTTAAATAAAGAAACTAAAGTAGGTATAGCATCCATAGTTACAGAAAAAATAATTTATAAAGATGAAAAGAGAGAAATGGGATTGGGTTTAAACATCGTAAGTGATGACAAAAATACTATTTACATGAAGTCTGGAGATTCTATGGGTCAATGTTCTATTCTATGTTACAATAGAGCTCAAAACTGGGGCATTATAATATTGCTTAATCAAAGAAATTCTAAAATGAGACAAGACCTTTTGGACAAAATTCATAATACAATTTTAAAATAAAAAAATCAGATACCATGAAAAACCCTTTTTATTTACTACTTTTTTTAGTAACGATCTCGAGTGGTCAAACAAATAATAAATCATTGACAAAAAAGAGAGATTACAGCTTTCTTACGGATACTTTAAACATTGATAAACAATTAGAAAAACACAAATTGGCGGGATTTAGTGTGGTTGTTTTTGAAAACTATGAAATCGTTTATTCGAAGCAATTTGGTGTAAAATCGGTAAATTCCAAAGAAAAGATAGATGAAAACACTGCTTTTTCAACAGCATCAATTTCAAAACCAATAACGGCTCTTCTTTGTTTTATTTTAGAAGAAAAAGGCTTGATTAATTTAGATGAACCCATAGATAACTACCTAAAACGTTGGCATTTGCCAAAAAGTAAGTTCACACAAAATAATAGTCCAACTTGGAAACAATTTTTCAATCATACAGCTGGTACAAGTCAAGGTGGGTTTGCCGACTATTATGAAGGAGACACAATTCCAACAATAAAGCAAAGTCTTTTAGGACAGATTCCGAGATACGATAAAAAAATTGAATTCTTGTTTACGCCTGGTACTAGTTTTGAATATAGCGGTGGTGGTTATACCATTATTCAAATGGCATTAGAAGACACTTTGAAAAAATCTATTGCTGAGCTTGCAGAAGAACATATTTTTGGACCTCTTGGTTTGAAAAACACAACAATGATTCAGCCAAATGAAAATGGATTTTTAACTAATGTGGCTCTTGTTCATGATAAAGACGGGAAAGTGATTAAAACAGGATTGCCAATTACGCCACAAGTAGCGGCATCAGGCATGTGGTCTACACCAACTGATTTAGCTAAACTTGCCATTGAAATTCAAAATGCGTTACGCAATAAAAACAATAAAGTAATTTCTAATACTGTGGCAAAAGAAGTAACAGCAGTCACCGCGTTAAAAAATGCTGTTGGCGGCTGGGGCTATGGATGGCAAAAGTCTTTCGGTTACAATAACTATGATTGGTTTTCGTGTAATGGTTCTAATACAGGAGTTGGTGGTAATATTTTAGCAACAATGACTGATGGCAACGGATTAATATATCTTGCCAATGGTGAAAAACCCAATCGTTTTCCTGTGATGAATTATACTCGAAATAAAATTCTGAAAGTAATGGATTGGAACAAAGCATCTACTGATGACATTCAAGAAATACCTGCAAGTTTGAAGAAAAACTAATTGGAACTTATGATGATTTTCTTTATGGTCAAGGAATGGAAACTAAGATAGTTGAAAAAAAATAATCGCCTCTATGTGGAATCACCTATTTTAGAACATTTCAAAGGAAAAAATGATAATGAGTTAGTGTATCTAAAAAATGGATTATTTAGAATTATCGATTATCCTAACTTATTACATTTTGAATTTGACCAAGGGAAGCCAAATGCTGTAATCATAACAAGGGATAATCTGAATAGCAAAGTTCAATTAATTGCTGTTAAAAAATAGTTGCAGTCAATTGTAAACTTGGGTTGTATTACCAAAGCAAACGAACGCCCGATCGATAGCAAACGGATGAAGTATTAAAAACCGGTTGAATCATCCACCACGGACAACCAAGAACTAGTACTGGCAAAAACAATAAAGTTATCGTAAATTACAAAGAGAGAATATAAAGAGGATTCAGTATCCTCTTTATTTCGTACATTCAACAGATTATTTTTACAAAAAAATATTTTTTGTAGTTTAAATCTACTATATTTATACTAAAATTTAAAAAAAAGAAGTTTCTTTACTGATTTACTTTTAGTCTTATAGTTTGAACTAAAAACTTTTTATAATTAACATTAATTGAATGAAAAAACTTTTTTTATGTATTTCACTTTCGGCATTTAATATTTATTTTTCAAATTCTCAGAATAGAAAATTAAACATTTTAGACAGTATTTCAAAAATGCCCGTAAAGTATGCAAACATCAATTTTCTAAATGGATATGGACTGTTTTCAAGTGAAAATGGTGACATTAATATTAGTGACATTAATATCAAGTCAATTGAAATATCACACATATCTTACGAATTAAAAAAAAATGATTTAAAAAAATTAAACGATTCAATAGTTTTTTTAAAACCAAAAAATATAAAATTAGATGAAATCATAATTAAAAACACTCAAAAATTAAATGTTGCAAAAAAAATAAATTCAAAACCAATAATCCATAGTGATTATAACAAGATGTATCATAGCGCAATAGGCTTGAAGTTTGCTTTTAAAATTAATTCACATGAAACAAAAATAAATTATTTAAAAAGTATTGAAATTCCGGTGTTTAAAAAAGCTAATGATGTTACAAGAAATATGTATCCCGAGAAACAATATCCATATAAAACTTTAATAAAACTAGAAATATTAGAATGTGTTGATGGAATGCCTGGTGAAAATTTAAATAATTACTGTAAGTATGAGGTAATCTATTCCGAACGTATAAATGATTCTTTTACCACAAACTTTGAAAAAAACATTAAAATCCCCGAAGAGGGTTTGTTTGTTGCAATAACATTTATCGGTAAAGTTGATGAAAATAATTCCCTAATTATTGAAATGCCTTATGACGTAAATAAAAAATTTGCTGATAAAAAATTTATAAAATGGATTTTACCAAACATCCCTATTATTGAAAAGCAAAATGATACTAAAACATTTTATCGATTTGATTATGAAAAAGATTCAAAGTGGAGACAAATCGAAAAACCAATTATCTATTCTAAAAATAAGGAGTACCCCATTTTTGATATTGGTATTGGTTACAAAATTGATTTGATGGAGTAAAAAAATTAAGAAAAATTATATAAGTGTATTTCCAATTTAATTAAATTACCTACACTTAAAATTAAAAACAATAGGACCATTACTTTTGAGTCTACTATCATCCTCAACTTACAACATGACCAATGATTTACAGATAATGTGGGCCTTTTAAAAGAAAAAATAATCTCTTTTAATAAATAAATTAAAAATCATCTAGAAAAATTCAAAAATGAAAATACCAAATAAAGACACCCAATTTCCATTAGAAAATTACAATAAACTTTGTTTTTTAAAAAACACAATCACAAATCCTAACATAATTATTGGAGATTATACCTATTATGATGATTTTGAAAACGTTTCTAATTTTGAAAAAAATGTAAAATATCATTTTGATTTTATAGGTGATCAACTAATCATAGGCAAATTTTGCATGATTGCTTCTGGTGTAAAATTTATAATGAATGGGGCAAATCATCTCACAAAATCAATCAGTTCTTATCCCTTTGCAATATTTGGAGAGGACTGGAAAAATGCCATGGAAGGAAAACAGTATCCTAATAAAGGAAATACAGAGATAGGAAACGATGTCTGGATTGGGTATAACTCTACTATAATGCCCGGAATAAAAATAGGTGACGGGGCGATAATTGCTTCGAATTCGACGGTAACTAGAAATGTAGAACCCTACTCCATTGTTGGAGGGAATCCCGCTAATGAGATAAAAAAAAGATTTACAAAAGAACAAATTGAAAAATTGTTAACAATACAATGGTGGAATTGGGATATTGAAAAAATTACTAAAAACATTCAAAATCTTACTGATGATAAAATTGACTTGTTTATAAATTCGGCAAATAACCTTGAGCTGTAAATTCAAATATGTTTATTAAAATGACTACAACTATTTTTGATTATACCAAAAGACATAAAAAAACAACCCTAATCTTATTTTTATATTTAATTTGGTGGAGTTTCATTTTTTATTTCTTTCACAACATGGATTCGTTACTATCAAAATCAATGTGTGGCGCAGCAGGAGCTGGATTATTAATGATGGTTGTGGGACCTTTTTTAGCCTGCCTATTAACTTCATTTTTATTTGCAATTTGTAGCAAAGGGCAAAATAAAAAAGACTATTTTATTGCTTTTTTTATAGTCTTAATTCCGTTTTTTGTTGCTATTGTTGATATTGCCATATAAAATTTTAGACATTTAACTATTTTTTGTTAATTTAGTTTTTATCAAAAATATTGTCACACCATTGCTTTAGTTAATGAAATATATAAATAATATGAGAAAAGTTATTTTAATTGTACTGCACTTCTGCTTGTATGCAAGTTATAGTCAAAAAATTGATTTAGCAATTACAAACTGTAATGTAATCACGTTAAAAGAGAATGCTATTTTAAAAAATAAAACCATTCTCATTTCTGGCAGTTCAATTATTGCTGTTGTAAATAGTTCAAGTTGGAAAAATTCATCCAATACAACTGTACTTGATGCAACTGGAAAATATGTTATTCCTGCTTTAACTGATATGCACGTACATCTTAATCCTTTCATGGATAAGTATTCTTTACCCTTGTTTTTAAAATATGGAATTACAACCGTAAGGGTTATGGCAGGAAATGATCAAGTTTTACAAAAGAGAGACAGCATTAACAAGAAATTATTGCGTAATTCACCTGATATATATTCTGCATCTGAATTGATTGATGGTAATCCACCATCTTTTGGCAAAGACCACAGTGGCCCAATTGTAACATCTGAATCCGATATTGAAAAAATCATTTACGAGCAAATAAAAAAAGGGTATGATTTTATAAAATTATACAGCCGATTAGATGAAAACTCTTTTAGAAAAGGACTTTCTTACGCCAAAAAACAAGGTTTCAAAGTCGCTTATCATATTCCCGTGACATTACAGAAACAGCATTTTTTTGATATAAATGGAGGCGAAATAGAACACCTTAGCGGCTACTCTAGATATGCGTCAAAACTCGATTCTTTGCCTAAAAAAATTCTTCTCAAAAATTATGATGTCCCTTTTGATGAAATCTCCGCAAAAGATATTGACTTCAATAAACTTAATGATGCTGTACGTAAGACGGTAGCCTATAACATATGGAACTGCCCTACCCTTGTACTATTTTATAATCAAACAGACGAAGTATTTTGTAAGAGCATACTTAAAAATAAAATTGGTGATGGTTTAGACGGTTTACTTGGTTGGTGGTCTAGCGTAGGTTACGGTAAAAAAGAAAATGTGATAACGTACATTGATTTCCAAAAAAAAACAGTCGCATTACTACATAAAAACAATGCAAAAATTCTAGCTGGAACCGATTTCCCTAATCCATGGCTTGTACCCGGATTATCTTTACATCAAGAACTAGAACGTATGGTAGATGCTGGATTAACTAATTATGAAGCTCTTAAAACCGCTACTGTTAACCCCGCAGAATGGTTTGGGAAAAACTATAACAAGGGAACCGTTGAAAAAAATAAACAAGCAGATTTATTAATTCTTAATGAAAATCCATTATTAGACATCAAAAACACTCAAAAAATTCATAAGGTTGTTTACAAGGGGGAAGTTCAATGATTCATTAGCTAATTTAACCTATTTTTTACTACTTTTTACTTTTTAACAATTATAATAATCCGTTATATGTACAGCACTTTTTTTGTCCTAGTTGCACATACATAGAAATAAATTCAGTAAAAATAGAATTCAAAATATAAAGTAATCCGTTGAATTTACTTTGCCTATTTGATTAAGGTTGTATTTCATTGGATAAAAGTCGTAAAATACACCTAAAATTCATCAAAAAAATTATCCCAACCAACCATCGCGGTCTAGACTTCGATATTGAATGGCTTCGGCAATATGATTTGACTGCACTGCTGGGGATGCTTCAAGATCAGCTATAGTTCGCGCTACCTTTAAAATTCGGTCGTAAGCTCTTGCAGATAAATTCAATCGTTCCATAGCTGTTTTTAATAATTGTTTTGACACCTCATCTAGAGCGCAATACTCCCTGATTTGTTTGGTATTCATTTGGGCATTGTAATGAATGTGGTCCATGTGATCAAAACGTTTAGATTGTATTTCTCGAGCTGCAGTCACTCGTTCTCTAATAGCGACACTACTCTCAGCTTTTTGATCATCTGAAAGTTTATCAAAAGGAACAGGAGTTACTTCAATATGAATGTCTATTCTGTCTAGCAATGGACCAGATATTTTACTCAAATACCGATGCATTTCATGTGGTGAGGAAGTTTGTGGAGCATCTGGATCATTAAAAAAACCACTCGGACTAGGGTTCATACTAGCAACAAGCATGAACGATGATGGGTATGTGACCGTAAACTTAGCTCTAGAAATAGTAACTTCTCTATCTTCAAGAGGTTGACGCATGACTTCAAGTACATCTCTTTTAAATTCTGGTAGCTCATCTAGAAATAGAACTCCGTTGTGCGCCATAGAAATTTCTCCAGGTTGAGGATAGCTTCCGCCACCTACTAAGGCAACATTAGAAATAGTGTGATGAGGACTCCTAAATGGTCTTTGATTCATTAAACCCACTTCTTTAAGTTTACCTGCAACACTATGAATTTTTGTAGTTTCAAGTGCTTCGCGCAACGTCATGGGCGGCAAAATACTTGGTAATCTTTTGGCAAGCATTGTTTTTCCTGCACCAGGCGGACCTATCAATATAATATTATGTCCACCAGCAGCAGCAATTTCCATACAACGCTTTATACTTTCTTGTCCTTTAACATCACTAAAATCGAATTCAGGAAAGTCTAAGGATTTATAAAATTCGGCTCGTGTATCAATTGTGGTAGGTTCTAGAGTTCCTTTACCTTCAAGGAAATCAATCACTTCTTGAACATTTTCAACACCATAGACTTCAAGTCCCGCTACAATGGCTGCCTCTTTTACGTTTTGTTTAGGCAGAAAAAAACCTTTAAAGCCCTCTTCTTTAGCTTTAATTGCTATTGGCAAGGCTCCTCTTATAGGTTGCAAACTTCCATCAAGAGACAATTCACCCATTATAATATATTGTTCAAGAGCATCTGCTTTGATTTGGCCAGAAGCCACTAAAATGCCAATTGCCAATGTCAAATCATAGGCTGAACCTTCCTTACGTAAATCTGCAGGCGCCATGTTAATGGTGATTTTTTTTCCAGGCATAGCATAGGTATTGTTTTTAAGCGCAGCAGCAATACGGTAACTACTTTCTTTTATAGCGTTATCTGCCAAACCTACAAGATGGTAGCCTATACCCTTATCCATATTAACTTCAACTGTAATTGTTGTAGCCTCAACTCCAAAAACAGCACTCCCAAAAACCTTTACTAACATATATTATTATTTTAAATTAAAATTAGTAAAAACATTTCTTATATTTTAACATCTACAAAAACAATATAAAAAAATAGTATCTTTTATATAATTTCATAAAATAGAAACATATTCTAATTTATAATACTTAGTAAATCAACATAATAAAAAACAAATGTTAAATTCATGTAAACAGTCCACACTCTTTGAACAATTTTTTACTTTTAAGAACTAATTAGAAACTAAACTATGAAAAAAATTCTATTTCTACTTTTATTTAGCGTGGTGCTATCTAAAACGTATGCGCAGGAGTACTTTCCTAATAACGAAAGTATACAAAACAAGAGTACCAATTTTACTGCATTTACAAATGCTAAAATTTATGTAACTCCAACTCAAATTATTGAAAAAGGTACCTTACTGATCCAAAACGGGAAAGTAGTAAGTGCGGGAACCTCGGTTAACATTCCTAAAAACTGTACTACGATAGACCTTGAGGGAAAAACAGTTTATCCTTCCTTTATAGACATCTACACTAATTTTGGTATAGAAAAACCAAAAAGTGTTGCAGGTCCGCGTATGCCTACATATGACACTAAAAGAATAGGCTATTACTGGAATGAAAGCATCCTAGCCGAAGCAAATGCTTTCGAAAACTTCAAGTATGACCAAACCAAAGCAGAAGAATTGCTAAAAGCTGGTTTTGGAGTAGTAGGAACACACGTTCCTAACGGTATTGCAAGAGGAACAGGAACTTTAATAGCATTGAATAATTTTGAAAAGCAAAACCAATTGCTGGCAGACAAGTTAACCAATCACTTTGCTTTTACAAGGAGCGTTACCACAAATCAATCCTATCCTGGGTCTTTAATGGGAATGATGGCGTTATTGAGACAAATGTATCATGATTTAGATTGGTATAAAAAAGGAAACTCTGCTACAAAAGATCTTTCGCTTGAGGCGCTTGCAAATAATGAAAAATTAGTTCAAATATTTGCATCGGAGGACAAATTAAACAGTTTACGTGCGGCCAAAATTGCTAAAGAATTTGGCTTGAACTATGTTTTAAAAGGAAACGGAAACGAATTTGAAAGAATTGAAGAAATTAAAAACACCAATTCTAAATTTATAATTCCCGTAAATTTCCCAGAAGCGTATGATGTTTCGGATCCAAACCAAGCCAATCAAATGGAGTTAAAAGACTTGCGTTTTTGGAATCAAGCTCCTACTAACTTAAAAGTTTTATCAGACAACGGAGTGGTATTTGCACTTACAACTGATAAATTAAAGAAAATTGAGGATTTTAGAACAAATCTTTTAAAAGCTATAAAATTTGGTTTTGACAGTACCAAAGCTCTAGAAGCATTGACTACAATTCCTGCAGCTATTTTAGGAAAAAGCAATGAAGTTGGATCGTTAAAAAACGGAAGCTTAGCTAATTTCGTAATTGCATCTGGAGCGATATTTGATGAAAAAACAATTTTATATGAAAACTGGGTACAAGGTAATAAGTTCGTAATAAATGATTTAACCATCAAAGATATTAGAGGAAATTACGACCTTACCATCAACAATGAAAAATTCAAATGGAAAATTAATGGTGAAGTTAGCGCACCAAAATCAGAAATCACTACTGTTGATGCCAAAAAAGTAAACTCAAAACTTTCAATGAGTAACAATTGGTTATCTACCGTGATTAAACCTTTGGATTCAACCAAAACTAGTTTTACAAGATTAATTGGGTTTATTGATGACACTCAAACCCTTTCTGGAAAAGCAGTTTTATTTGACGGAAAAGAAGTAAAATGGTCTGCAGTAAAAACAGCTCCATTTGTAAAAACCATCGATTCTACTAAAGTTGAAAAAAACAATTTTGTAATCCCTAGAACATTCCCAAATACAGCATTTGGAAATCTTAGTAAACCTGCTGCGCAAACTATCTTGTATAAAAATGCAACAGTTTGGACAAACGAAAAAGAAGGAATCCTAACCGAAACAGATGTTTTGGTTAAAAACGGAAAAATTGCAGCAGTAGGTAAAAACATTTCGGATGCCTCTGCTACAGTAATTGATGCCAAAGGAAAACACCTTACAAGCGGAATTATAGATGAGCACTCTCACATTGCTATTTCTAATGGTGTGAATGAAGGCGGACACAACTCTAGTGCCGAAGTAACCATTCAAGACGTAGTAAACTCTGAAGACGTAAATATTTACAGAGAACTAGCTGGTGGTGTAACAACATCACAATTGTTACACGGTTCAGCAAACCCTATTGGTGGTAGATCTGCTATTGTAAAATGGAAATGGGGAGCAGCTCCTGAAGAGATGCTTTACAAAAATCAGCCTGGATTTATAAAATTTGCACTTGGAGAAAACGTAAAACAATCAAACTGGGGAAATACAAATCCTACTCGTTTCCCGCAAACAAGAATGGGTGTTGAACAAGTTTTTATTGATTATTTTCAAAGAGCCAAAGAATATGATTTGAGCTGGAAAACATTTAATGCAAGCAATAAAAAAGGAAAAGCGCCAAGAGTTGACATAGAACTACAAACTCTTGCTGAAATTTTAAATAAAGAACGTTTTATTTCTTGTCACTCTTATGTACAATCAGAAATATTAATGTTAATGAATGTTGCCGAAAAATTCAACTTTAGGGTAAATACATACACTCACATATTAGAAGGCTACAAAGTTGCTGATAAAATGAAAGAGCACGGTGTGGGAGCTTCTACTTTCTCTGATTGGTGGGCTTACAAATTTGAAGTAAATGATGCCATTCCTTTTAATGGTCCTATTATGCACAACGCTGGACTTGTAGTTGCCTACAACTCTGATGATGCTGAAATGTCAAGAAGATTAAATCAAGAAGCTGCAAAAGCTGTAAAATACGGAAATATATCTGAGGAGGATGCGTGGAAATTTGTAACATTAAACCCAGCAAAATTATTACGTATTGATGATAAAGTAGGTAGTATAAAAACAGGTAAAGATGCTGATATCGTTTTGTGGAGCGATAATCCATTATCTATTTATGCAAAAGCAGAGCAAACTTTAATTGAAGGAGTTGTTTACTTTGATGCTAAGAAAGATATTGAAAAAAGAACGGAAATCACAAAAGAAAGAAGTGAACTGATTGGTCAATTGTTACAAGAAAAAAACAAAGGAATGATCACACAAGAACCTAAAAAGAAAGAAAGAAAAGAATATGAGTGCGATACTCTTGAGGAGTAACACTTTCTCAATTTCATACTTTAAGCTTAGTCAAGCAACTTTAAAAAAATATAAAATGAATTATAAAAAAATATATCTCTTAGTTTTGGCACTCGGTTTGCCAATACTAGCTCAAGCGCAACAAACACCCGCAAATAAACAAACCAAATCTGTTTTGATCATGAATGCAACTGCGCATCTAGGAAATGGCAAAGTGATTGAAAACAGTGCTTTAGGTTTTGAAAACGGAAAAATCACACTCATTGCAGATGCTACCGTGATACGTCTTGCGGCTGGTGCTTATGATGTTACGATCAATGCTGCTGGAAAACATGTTTATCCTGGATTTATTGCTCCAAATTCTACTTTAGGTCTTGTTGAAATAGATGCCGTTAAGTCATCTGATGACGAAGATGAAATAGGTGCTATGAAACCTCACGTAAGAAGTATCATTGCCTATACAGCTGATTCAAAAGTTATTGAAACAGTAAGACCAAACGGAATTTTAATGGCACAAATTACCCCAAGAGGCGGAGTAATATCTGGTACATCCTCAATTGTTCAGCTGGATGCTTGGCACTGGAAAGATGCATTGGTTAAAGAAAATGATGGAATTCACGTTAACTTTCCATCCACTTTTAGAAGAAGCGGCTGGTGGGCAGAACCAGGAAATATTGAAGCTAACAAAGAATATGCAAAAGAAGTTCAAGAACTACGGTCTTATCTTGCTAACGCCAAAGCCTATTTAGGCGAATCCTCAAAAGAAAGAAACATCGTTTTAGAATCTACAAAAGGTCTTTTTGATGGTACTCAAACTTTGTATATCCATGCCAATGAAGAAAAACAAATTATTGATGCCGTACAGTTTGCTAAACAAAGCGGAATCAAAAAAATGGTTATTGTTGGTGGATATGAAGCTTATAAAACTGCCGATTTATTACGAGAAAACAACATTGGTGTTCTATTAAAAAGAGTTCATGAAATGCCAGAAAATGATGATCATGATATTGATTTACCTTATAAAAATGCAAAACTACTAACTGACAAAGGAGTACTTGTAGGACTTGAAAACAGTGGGTCACATGAAAGAATGAACACCAGAAATTTACCGTTTTTAGCTGGAACTTGTGCTGCTTACGGTTTAGATAAAGAACAAGCTTTACAACTTATAACATCAAATACTGCTAAAATATTAGGTATTGATGCACAATGCGGTACTCTTGAAGAAGGAAAAGATGCAACCTTATTTTTATCTGATGGTGATGCACTTGATATGAGAACAAACAAGCTTACAAATGCTTTCATACAAGGTAGAATGATCAGCTTAGAAACACATCAAACTAAATTAAACGATCGTTACAAAACAAAATACAATCAAAAATAAATTATTATGGGATTATTTAATGCTATTCTAGGAAATGCGTCTGAGGTAAATATTCAAAATATTGCTACAGAATTTGAACCAATCTTGATTGAGGGTGAGGTAATTGAAAAAGCATACAAACTCATTCGAGATATGTTTATTTTCACCAATAAAAGATTGATCTTGATTGAAAAACAATTAGTAGGAACTAAAGTAGATTACTTAACCATTCCCTACTCTAGTATCAAAAAATTCTCAAAAGAAAGTGCAGGATTATTGGATATGGATGCTGAATTAAAAATTTGGCTTAATAATGATGATGCCCCCATTAGCAAACAATTTGGAAAAGGCGGTAACAACATTAACGAGGTGTATCAAATTTTAAGTAGACACACGTTGAAATAATAGTTTGCACAATACATTTAATAGGCACTGATTGATATTTTCAATTTAGTGTCTTTTTTTATGCCATAAATTCATGTAAATAATCAAGATTGATAACAAAATTTTTAAAAAGTTCAAATTGGCCTTGTTAAATTGTAAATTTTAAGATTAAATTATAACTAACCCTTAAAAAAATAGGGGTCATTTTAATATATATTTAAAAGTTTGACTCATACTGTTATTTTTAATGGGGCATAAACAACATTTTTATACTTTTATTGAAATTTAAATCAAAAAACTATGAGAAAAATTGTTTTGAGTGTGCTGTTAATTGCGATCTTGTTATTTACCCTTTTTTCAAATTATTTCTTAATCGACGCACCTGCTCCAACCGAGGCTGTAAAATTTGATACTGGCGATACCGCATGGATTATTGTTGCTACAGCTCTAGTGCTTATAATGACTCCTGGGCTAGGCTTTTTCTATGGCGGTATGGTTGGAAAAAAAAATGTCATTAGTACAATGTTACAAAGTTTTATGGCCATGATAATTGTTACCGTTTTATGGGTTATCATTGCTTTCGGACTTTCATTTGGCCCTACAATTGGTGGTATTATTGGAAATCCAATTCCTAACTTATTTTTTCAAGGCGTAGGGACTAACACCGCATGGAGTCTTGCTCCTACCATTCCGTTTATGCTATTTGCCTTATTCCAAGCTAAGTTTGCCATCATTACACCTGCCTTGATAACTGGAGCATTTGCAGAGCGTATCCGTTTTTGGGCTTATTTACTTTTTATGGTTTTGTTCATATTATTTATCTATACTCCGCTTGCGCACATGACTTGGCATCCTGATGGTTTATTTTTCAAAATGGGAGTACTTGACTTTGCTGGAGGCACAGTAGTACACATGAGTGCAGGATGGGCAGCACTTGCAGGAGCTATTTTCCTTGGAAAAAGAAAAGTTCAAAAGGTTAATCCAGCAAGAATAACCTATGTATTATTAGGAACTGGTTTACTGTGGTTTGGCTGGTTTGGTTTTAACGCAGGATCAGCACTAGGATCAAATGGCCTTGCAGTACAAGCATTAGGAACTACTACCGTTGCTGCTGCTGCTGCTGGTATGGCTTGGGTATTTCTAGATAAGATTCTAGGACACAAATTATCAGCAATGGGTGCTTGTATTGGCGTAGTTGTAGGCTTAGTGGCTATAACACCAGCTGCAGGTTTTGTAAGTATTCCACACGCTATGTTTATAGGAGCAATTGCTAGTATAATAAGTAATCTTGTAGTGAGAGCATTTCATAAAGGCAAAATTGATGATGCATTAGATGTTTTTGCTTGTCATGGTGTGGGCGGTATGGTAGGAATGCTACTTACTGGTGTTTTTGCGTCAAAATCAATTAATTCTGTTGTAGGAGATAATCAAGGTTTAATTTTTGGAGACACTACCTTATTTCTAAATCAATTTAAAGCTTTAGTTGTGGTTTCTATTTTTGCTTTTACCGCATCGTATGTTTTATTTTTTATTGTTAACAAAATAACACCTTTACGTGTAAGCGAGGAAAAAGAAGAATTAGGACTTGACATTTCTCAACATGGTGAATTTTTATAATCAAACATTATTTATTACAATAAGCAATAGATAATTATCTTGTAATTTATGTTAAAAAAAATACCTCAAAAAGTAATAACTTTTTGAGGTATTTTAATTTCAAATGGACTGATTCATAAAAGATATAAATCTTAACAACTCTTTATTTAAGAATAGTAAATTCTATTTTAGAATCATTAAACACTTTATGAGTTTGTTTTTGAAAATCTTCTGGTTTTGCATAAAAAATATTTTCTACAAAAGTTTGAGGATTTAGATCTATCAATGGAAACCAAGTGCTTTGAACTTGTACTTGAATTTTATGCCCTTTCTTAAAGGTATGAAACACATCTTGCAACTTAACATTTACTGCTGTTTTTTCATTAGCCACAAACGGTTCTGGTTTACTAAAACTATTTCTAAAACGACCTCTCATTACTTCGCTTCTCACCATCATATGATAATTGCTCATTTTTAAATGAGGAGCTATCTCTTTAGTCTCTGGCTCCTCATTAGGAAAAACATCAATAACTTTTACAACCCAGTCCGCATCTGTACCTGTGGTTGCTACTTGTAATTGCGCTAAAATATCGCCAGCAAGTGTTGTATCATCTGTTAAAATTTCGGTTTCAAAAACAAGAACATCAGGACGTCTTGCTGCAAATCGCTGGTCATCTGTCATGTATTTTCTAGGTGTAAGACCTTGTTGTTTAACATCTTCAGAATAAGGAACCGGTTTCTTTGGGTCGCTAATAAATTCTTCAAAGGCAAAATTCTTTTTTGCCATTTGTGACAACTTGTTGTCTTGCATGAAAAATGCTTTCTTTTCCGTATTCTTTGGAGGCCACGCATCATACGTTTTCCATTCTTTTTTACCCGAATCAAAAACATAAGCCTCAGGAAGTGTGTTTTCACCTTTTCCATTATTTTTCAGGAAATGACGGAAAAAATTAGCTTCAATGTTTTTTTGATAAAAACCTGAAATGCTATCGCCAAAATTAATATTCCCAATAACTTGTTTAGCAGAATTACGAGCCCAATCTCCGTGACTCCACGGCCCCATTACGATGGTATTGTAATTTTTACTGCTCTTTTCAATCGTACTGTATGTATTTAAAGGACCGTATAAATCTTCTGCATCAAACCAACCACCAACAGTCATAACTGCAGGTTTAATATTGTTCAAGTGTTGAAGAATACCTCGCTTTTGCCAAAAATCATCGTAACTAGAATGATCTTTTAGCTGTTGCCAAAATTCATTATCGGCTCCGTAATACTTATCTAAATTTGAAAGTGGGCCAGCATCAAGAAAAAATTGATAATCATCATTGGTTCCCGTATTGGTAAAAGTATACCATGGCTCTGTGGTACGTGCCTTTTTTTGTGGTCCAAATAAAGGTGTCACTTTCCAGTAACTTAAAAGATAAGCTCCATTGTGATGAAAATCATCAAAGAAGAAATCAGCAATACATGCTTGTGGCGAAACTGCTTTTAATGCCGGGTGATTACTTAATAAAGAATACGTTGCATAAAAACCTGGATAAGATATTCCCCATGTTCCTACGTTTCCGTTATTATTAGGTACATTTTTTACCAACCAATCTATTGTATCATACGTATCAGATGCTTCATCAATATCAGTCTTTGATTTTTTATTAGGTACATAGCCACGCATGTTATCATACAAACCATCACTCATAAACCTACCACGAACATCTTGGTAAACTACAATATACCCTTCTTTCATCATCGTTTCACTTGGTGAAATCGACCTTTTCATTTTATCAGCGCCATAAGGCCCCGAGTTATAAGGTGTTCTTTGCATGATGATTGGATACTTTTTTGAAGTATCCTTTGGAGCATAAATTGAGGTAAACAGCTCGGCCCCATCGCGCATCTTGATATGCACTTCTTTTTTAGTGTAATTTTCTGCTACATAATTTGGTTTAGAATCCTGAGCCGAGGATAATAAGACACCAAATATCAATAATGCAATACTTAGTAGTTTTTTCATGTGTTTTTTAAATTTAATAGGGTTTAAAGATAAAAAATATGTGGAAATAAAAACAGTTTAAAGACACTAAAATAAATTCATTGTAAAAAAATAAGCATAAAAAAAAGGCCTATTCGGCCTTTTTAAATGAATCTATTCCGTCTCTCAACCAATCTTTGTAAGCATTGATATCTGAGTTGTAACTTTCTGGTTTATCTGATAGCATATTCCCATCAGTGTCCATAACAATGTAGTATGGCTGTGCATTTGCTTTAAACTTGGTAATTTGAAAATCACTCCATTTATTTCCTACGCTTACCACCTCTTTTCCAGTTTCTTTAGATACGTATTGCTCTTTTTTTGGAAGTTCCCTTTTATCATCAACATATAATGAAATAAGCACAACCTCGTTTTGTAATATTTTTAAAATCATTGGATCGGACCAAACATAGTCTTCCATTTTTCTACAATTCACACACGCATAACCTGTAAAATCTAATAGAATAGGTTTGTTAACTGATTTTGCGTAAGCTACTCCCTTGTCATAATCCTCAAAAGCTATTAAATCATGTGGTCCTAAATGAGCTCCATCTGGTAAAACTTGAGCTGTTGTTGCTGAGCCTCCTTTTGAATTTCCTACTCCATAAGGACTTTCGCTATAGGTCATAGGTGGCGGAAAACCTGAAATTAATTTTAATGGCGCTCCCCAAATCCCTGGAATTAGATACAGCGTAAAAGCTAAAACTACTAATCCTAAAGACAATCTTCCTACCGAAATATGATTCAATGGACTATCGTGTGGGAGTGTAATTTTTCCAAAAAGATATAAAGCTAATGTTCCAAAAATAGCAATCCAAATAGCTAAAAACACTTCTCTTTCCAAGAAATGGAGCTGCAATACCAAGTCAGCATTAGATAAAAACTTAAAGGCCAATGCCAGTTCTAAGAAACCTAATACTACTTTAACCGTATTCAACCACCCACCTGATTTAGGTAATGAGTTCAACCAACCTGGGAACATAGCAAACAACATAAATGGTAATGCAAGTGCTAATGAAAAACCAAACATTCCTACAATAGGTGCAATACCGCCTTTGGAAGCTGCCTCTACTAACAGAGTTCCTACAATAGGCCCCGTACATGAAAAAGAAACTATAGCTAGAGCCAATGCCATGAATAAAATACCAATAATACCACCTCTGTCTGCTTGATTGTCTACTTTATTTGCCCAAGAATTTGGCAACATGATTTCGAATGCACCCAAGAAGGACGAGGCAAAAACAACTAATAAAATGAAGAAAATGATATTAAACCATACATTAGTAGATAAAGCATTTAGGGCATCAGCTCCAAATATTGCCGTTACCAAAAAACCTAAAACTACGTAAATAAAAATGATAGCAATACCGTAAATAATAGCATTTCGAATTCCTTTTGCCTTAGTTTTACTTTGTTTGGTAAAAAAACTAACCGTCATAGGGATCATTGGGAAAACGCATGGTGTTAATAATGCTGCAAACCCAGATAAAAATGCAATAAAAAAGATAGATAATAAACCTCTTTTTTCCTCTGGTTTTTCAGCTATAGGAGCAGTTATTTTAGCGGTTTTCTCAGCTTTCACCTCTGTTTTCACAGTATCAACAACCTCTTTTGACAGGGTTGAATCCCCGGTCGCAACATTTATCACCGATGCTACTTCTGTGGTTGCACTTTCGTTTTGAGGAATTTTTAAAGTAAAATTCTTTTCAACATTGATGCAGACATCTTTACAAACCTGATAATTAAAGTCAACTTTAACCTCAGTAAGCTTAGTATTTGTAAGTTCAATTTCTTGTTGAATTTGAGCCTTTTTCTCAAAAAAAGTTTCGTTTACCTCAAATATATCATTGAAGGCAGTTCTTGTTTTGCTTTCTTTGGCTTTGCCAATAAGTTTAAAATTTCCTTTTTGGTTTTTAAAAATAATTTCAAGAGGAAGTGGTCCCCCATCTGGCGTGAATTGGGAATACAAATGCCACTCGTTATCAATTACAGCATTAAAAATCAAGAGGTATCTAGTATCTGACTTTTTTTCAATTTTAGTAGTCCATTTTGCTGGATCTAAAATTTGAGCATTACCATTGGTAAAAGCCAAAAATGCTATAAGTAAAAGGATTATTTTTTTCATTAGCGTAGTTCTATTTTTAAAATATTTTTAGTTGTTTCGGTTACTTTAAACCGTTCGTCTGGTCTTAATCCAACAAGCCAAACTATTGTTTCATCGGAATATAGCAACCAAGTTTTTTCTTTTTCATTTAGAGATAATTTTTCATCTTTAAAAAATTTACTCACTTTTTTTGACTTCCCTTGCATACCAAAAGGATGAAAAACAGCTCCCTCACTCCATTTTTGTAATCGCAATGGGTAGTGCAATAAATCTGCATCAACAAAGATAGAAGTATTTGTGGCGATACTAATGTCGGCTACTTTGCAAAAAGTCAGATTTAAGGGAATATTAACTTCTCTTTGATTTTCAGAAATAAAATATTCCTCATTGGTATTTACGAAATTTATCGGACTAAGGATTAAATAATCACGATCTTTTAATAATCGGTATTGAGGAGCAAGAACAAACTTGCCTGATTGACTTTCAACAAGTGCATAAATATCATCCCAAGATTTAAACTCAAATTCTTTGAGCCATTGGTACAAATAGGATTTATAATTAGGTAATTGTTTTAATTTTCTAATATCAAGATATATAATTTCATTCTCTTGCTTTGCCACCTGCTGATAAATCATAATAGCGGCATCCTCCATCATAACTTGAGCTTCCTGAAGATAGGTTTGCGTATTAAGAAATGATGACAAAAAATTAGAATTAATATCTTTTAACAAAGGTATAACCTGATGTCGGATTTTGTTTCGAAGGTATTTATCTGTGGCATTGCTGCTGTCTTCTCTCCATTTGATATTGTTCTCTTGGGCATAACGTGTAATTTCATCTTGGCTAAATGCCAAAAGTGGTCTTACTACACGATCATTTTGCTGAGGAATTCCGGTCAAACCCTCAATGCCAGTTCCTCGACTTAAATTGATTATAAAAGTTTCAAGAGCGTCATCAGCATGGTGTGCCGTAAGAATGTAATCGTACTGTTCTTGCTCTAAAATTTCGTAAAACCAGCTGTAACGCAACTCTCTGGCGGCAACTTGTGTGGATATTTTATAATCTTCGGCAAATGCCTTGGTGTCGAATTGGGTAAAAAAGAAAGGAATATTGTTATTTGATGCGTACTCTTGAACAAATTTTTGATCCTCAAAACTTTCTAAACCTCGAAGCTGAAAATTACAATGAGCAATAGCCATGTTAAATCCCATTTGCTGAAACAAATGAACCATAACCATGCTGTCTATACCACCACTGGTTGCCAAAAGCACCTTTTTACCTAGTAAAAAAGATAGCTTTTGCTGAATATGTTTCTCTATTTGTTGTATCATTTTATTTAACTTAACTAACTCAAAACCTCAAGCATTGCATGAGCTTTTAGCAAACATTCTTCATACTCTTTTTCTGGAACCGATAAAGAAGTAATGGCACTTCCCACAGAAAAAGAAACGTATTTTGAAGCACTGTTGTACAGAATACTTCGGATAACTACATTAAAATCAAAATCCCCGTTAGGAGTAAAATACCCGACTGCTCCACTGTAAACGCCTCTTTTGGTTTCTTCAAGTTCATCAATAATATTCATGACAGAAATTTTTGGTGCCCCTGTCATACTTCCCATTGGAAAAGTTGATTTTAAGACATCAATTACAGCATATTGAGAATCAAGTTTCGAGGTAATAGTCGTAATCATTTGATGCACTTGCAAAAATGAGTAAATCTTGCATAGCTCTGTTACTTGAACACTGCCTTTTTGAGCTGTTCGTGCCAAATCATTTCGAACCAAATCAGTTATCATTATATTTTCTGCACGTTCCTTTGGGTCTGATGCTAATTTATTTTTAGATTCTTCATCTTCAGTTGTATCCAAAAAACGTTTAGATGTACCTTTTATGGGCTGGGAAACTATTAATTCTCCTTCTTTTTTTAAATAACGCTCCGGTGACGCCGAAAGTATGTAATGTTGATGATTCTTAAAATAAACTGCAAAAGGTGGTTTTGAGATGGAATTTAATTTTAAAAATTTTTGCAATGGATCAATTGCTGTATTTTCAGAAAAAAATTCCATACAAAAATTAGCTTCATAAATATCCCCTCGGTGAATGTGATCTTTTACTTTAATCACTTTCTTCAAATAATTTTCTCTTGAAATCCGCTGTTTTACATGAACTGTTTCAACAATGGTATTGATAGGACATTCTGTAGACAAAATAGTTGCATAATCATAATCTATTTCATCATCACAAAAATTCAAATATTGAATTTCAAGTGTGTTTCCTTTGAGTATAAATACTTTTTTGGGTTGAAAAAAAAATAAATCTGGAAAATCTAAAAAATCATTGTTTTTTGATGAAACCTTTTCAACATCGTTTTTTAAATCATAAGACAAGTAACCAAACAACCAGTCTTTAGTACTTTCTTGATATTGTTTCAAATCATCGAATGCATTGTAATAATCTGTTTTTAAAGAGGTAAAAGCGTCAACTGCAAGCACGCAATCAAAAGAGGAGTATTCTTGTGGATACGAATTACTATCTAAAAAAATAATTTCACGAAACTGTTGCGCCCATGTTACAAGTTGTTGCTTGATTTGTAATGAATTTTCGACATTTTTTATGATGGATGTTCTCAAGGAATTGAAATGTTTTTTATAGCTCAAAATTACAACATTTTTATGTTAAATCGGTAATCATGACTGATTCTAAAAGCAAGAATATACACAGCTTTTAAACGTAATTCCTTGCCCATTTAAACAAAGTTTATTTTGATGGCATGAAATTTGAATTGTAGCATTTTACTTAAAATCTAAAAAGCCAGCAAACAAGAAAACACCTATTAACAAATAAATTATTAACCTGTAAAACAAAAAATTATGCTTAAAAAACACCATGCCCTATTCCCTTTACTGCTAATCATTTTAGCTATTTCTTGTAAAAAAGCCGATTCTTTAGATGAAACTGCTTCTAAAACAACAACTTCTTCAATAGATAGTAGTTATACTGTTTCTTCAGCTGCAGCAGTACAACCAAAAAATAGTGATAGAAAATTTGTACGAACTGCCGATATTAAATTTAAGGTAAAAAATGTTCCCAACTCAACTTACATTATTGAAAACGCCACCAACAAATTTGGAGGTTTTGTAACTTACACCAATTTACAAAGCACAATTTCTGAAAAAAAAGAGGTTAAAATTAGCCAAGACAGTACTTTAGAAATCACGAAATATACTGTTGAGAATAACATCACCATTCGGGTTCCCAATACCAAAATGGATACGGTAATCAAAACCATTTCGAAACAAATTGATTTTCTGGAGTATCGTATAATTAAGGCTGACGATGTTTCATTACAACTGCTCTCCAATCAATTAAAAGAAAAAAGAGACGCAAATCAAGAAAAGCGCCTTATAAAAGCGATTGATAGCAAAGGCAAAAAACTAAATGAAGTGGTGCAAGCAGAAAATGACCTAAATCAAAAAAGCGAACAAAAAGATAACAGCAAACTCGAAAATATCTCATTAGCTGACCAAGTAAATTTTAGCACTTTAACGCTACAAATTTACCAACGTGAAACCATCAAAAAAGAAATGATTGCTAATGAAAAGGAATTTCGTCAAGGTTTTGGTTCGAAAATAGTTGATGGACTCGAAAATGGCTGGTATCTTATTGAAGGAATAGTTGCGGTAATCGTTCAATTATGGTCGATCATTTTAATTGGCATTATAGGCTATTTCGCATACAAAAAATACTTTCGCAAAGTCAATTAAATAAAAAACCCGTTCAAAAATTAGATTGAACGGGTTTTTGTTAAAATATAGTCTACTTATACGTGTAATGCTCTATTATCAGTTGCAGCTAAAGCAGCTTCTTTTATCGCTTCTGCAAAAGTTGGATGTGCATGAGACATTCTTGAAATATCTTCAGCAGACGCTCTAAATTCCATAGCAGTAACTGCTTCTGCAATTAAATCAGCACAACGAGCACCAATCATGTGAACTCCAAGTACTTCATCTGTTTTTGCGTCAGCTAGGATTTTTACAAAACCATCTAAATCACCACCAGCACGTGCACGTCCTAAAGCTTTGAATGGAAAACTACCTGATTTAAAATCAACACCAGCAGCTTTCAATTGCTCTTCAGTTTGTCCTACTGCAGCAACTTCTGGCCAAGTGTAAACAACACCTGGAATCAAATTATAATTAATGTGTGGTTTTTGTCCTGCTATAATCTCAGCAACCATAACACCTTCTTCTTCCGCTTTGTGTGCTAACATTGCACCACGAACTACGTCTCCAATTGCATAGATATTAGGAATATTTGTTTGTAAATGATCATTTACTTCAACCATTCCTCTTTCAGAAATTTTAACACCTGCTTTATCTGCATTCAATCCATCGGTATACGGACGACGCCCTACCGAAACTAATGAATAATCTCCTTCTAATGTTATTGTTTCCCCCTTAGCATTTTCGGCTTGAACAACAACTCCTTCTCCATTTCTTTCTACTGATTTCACTTTGTGAGAAACGTAGAATTTCATACCTTGTTTCTTTAATACTTTTGTCAATTCTTTAGACAAAGATGCATCCATTCCTGGAATAATTCGGTCTAAATATTCAACTACAGAAACTTGTGCTCCTAATCTTAAATAGACTTGACCTAATTCTATACCTATTACTCCACCACCAATGATTACAAGGTGTTTTGGCACTTCTTTAAGTTTTAATGCCTCAGTAGAAGTTATAATTCTTTCTTTATCAATTTTGATAAAAGGCAAAGAAGATGGTTTAGAACCCGTTGCTATGATAATATTTTTCGCTTCGATAGTTTCTGAAGTTCCATCAGCTTTTGCTACAGCTACATGTGTAGCATCAACAAAAGAACCTAAACCTTCAAAAACAGTTACTTTATTTTTATCCATTAAGAATTTAACACCTCCCGAAGTTTGATCTACAACCGCTTGTTTGCGTGCAATCATTTTTTCAAGATTAACTTTTACATCACCAGAAAGTTCAATACCGTGATCTGCAAAATGTGCAATTTCACTGTAATGATGAGAAGAAGCAAGCAATGCTTTTGAAGGAATACATCCTACATTTAAGCAAGTTCCACCTAGGGTAGAATATTTTTCAATAATTGCTGTCTTAAATCCCAATTGTGCGCAACGAATAGCAGATACATATCCGCCTGGGCCTGAACCTATAATGACTACGTCAAATGAACTCATAATATGTTAATTTTTGTGATGTTTATATAAAAGTGTTACAAAATTAAGAAATTAGTTTTGTTTAAGGTCGTATTGATCAGCTTTTTTAGGATTAATTTACCGAATTTAAAAAGATGAATTTAATAAAAAATAGTATTAGACATCAATAACAGTGGTGTTTTTCACCTCATTTATCATAAAGGTACTATGTGTACTGCCTATATGTTGTAGAGTGGTCAGTTTGGTAACTAAAAATTCTCTGTAAGCTTCCATATCTTTTACAACTATTTTTAGAATATAGTCATAATCTCCGCTTACATGATGACATTCAATAACTTCTTTAAGCTGAATGACCTCACTTTCAAACTTTGCTATGAACTCTTTAGTGTGCTGAATTAATTTAAGATGGCAAAAAACCACAAAACCTTTTTCGACTTTCGAACGATTTATTAAGACAACATATTTATCGATAACACCTTCCCTCTCTAATTTTTTAATGCGCTCATAGACTGCAGTTACAGATAAATTTAACTTTAAGGAAAGCTCCTTGGTTGTTTTTTTACTGTCTGATTGTAATAAATACAAGAGTTTCTTATCAATAGCATCTAAAATCATATTCTTGAAATTTATAAATGAAAAAAAATCTATACCAATCCTATTTTTGATGCTAAATTAGAAAATTTAATACCATTTAATGTTTTTTATAGTTTTAAAATCTAAAATTAACGAGTAATATTGATTATTAATCTAGAACACCTTTAATTTGAAATAGAATTAATCTTAAAACCGTAATCCCCTAGCCCTGATAGAAGCGACATCCTTTTATGCGCCTCAGCGAATAAAAGATATAGCGAATAGCAGGAATAGCTTCAAAAAAAAACTTATGAAAAATTTCAATCCCGCAGATAAAATTCAAGATTTACAGTATTTTGGAGAATTTGGAGGTGTAAATCCATCGATTTCTGATTCCTCAACCTATACCTTTCTTTCGGCAAAAACCATGTTCGATACGTTTGAAGGAAATATGGAAGGTTGCTACTTGTATTCCCGTCATTCCTCACCAAGTAATTTATACTTAGACAAAGCCTTAGCTGCTATGGAAGGAACAGAGTCGGCAAATGTTTCGGCATCGGGAATGGGAGCTATTACACCTACCTTATTGCAACTTTGTGGAACTGGTGATCACATTGTTTCGAGCAGAACAATTTATGGTGGTACGTATGCTTTCTTGAAGAATTTCACTCCAAGATTAGGCATCAAAACCACCTTTGTTGATATTACAAAACTAGATGTTATAGAAGCTGCTATAACTCCAGATACAAAAGTTCTATATTGTGAAACCGTGAGTAACCCGTTACTTGAAGTAGCGGATATAAAAGGACTTTCTTTGATTGCTAAAAAATACAACTTAACACTAGTTGTTGATAATACTTTTTCGCCATTATCTGTTTCTCCTGCAAAATTAGGCGCTGATATTGTAATTCATAGTTTAACAAAATACATTAATGGCAGTAGTGATACTGTGGGAGGTGTAACGTGTGCATCGCAAGAATTTATCAATAGCTTAAAAAATGTAAATAGTGGAGCCAGCATGTTATTAGGACCTACAATGGATAGTTTGCGTTCAGCTAGTGTGATGAAAAACTTGAGAACGCTTCACATAAGAATAAAACAACACAGTTACAATGCTATGTATCTAGCCGAACGTTTTGAAAATGAAGGGTTAAAAACGGTTTATCCTGGTTTAAAAAGTCACCCTAGTCATGAATTATATTCGTCTATGATTAATCATGAGTATGGTTTTGGAGGTATGATGACGCTTGATGTAGGTACTTTAGAAAAAGCAAATGCCTTGATGGAATTAATGCAAGAAAAAAACTTAGGTTACCTAGCTGTGAGTCTAGGATTTTATAAAACTTTATTTAGCGCACCAGGAACATCAACTTCAAGCGAAATTCCAATGGAAGAACAAATAGAAATGGGATTGACTG